>NZ_JXAG01000003.1 GCF_000814905.1 Enterobacter sp. Bisph1 | reverse complement strand
TTGCCTTCCGTATATTTCCAGGTAATCGCTTCGTAACGCATTTCGAGGGTTTCCAGATGGGTACTGCTCATACCGCCGGGAGAAAGATGAGGCGAGACCGTGGTGATTTTGACGTTGTCCAGAATGATATTGAAATACTCCGCTTCGATACCTGATTCCAGGATGCGGTACATTTTGATGGTCGCTTGCTTCAATGTTCGGCCTTCGCACACGGTGCGGTATAAGAGAGGAGTGGTCTGGTCGAAATCTTTTACTACCGTGATGGGCCGATGAATGCGTGTACTGGTCAATTTTCCCCAGCTCGGATCGACGGGGATAGTGACGCCGTGGGTAAAAGATTTCAACTCAATCGAGCCTAAACGCAGCGGCATTTKGCAGCTACCGATAATCGGTGAACCGTTCTCATCTTCAAGCCATAAATGTGCGGGAGTAGACATACAATATCCTTATAAAAAATTTTAGGGATCAGTAAGTGGAATTTAATTCAGGGTAAAATAAATATCATACATAGTAAGAACAACGGAACTAACCAAAGCGGGCTGTTTGGAAAAAAATAGCCCTGTGCTAAAGCAAAGATTATTGTCAGTAGGGTTGGGCCATACATTGAGGCTAATGATTTAAATATCCGAGCAAAAAATCTTTTGATTAAATTTAATATGCTCATTGAATCATCCGGGAGATAATGTTTGCTATATCTTCGTTTGAACTGGGTTGCTTAAACGCCCCCGCCTGATCAAATAAGGGTTCGATTAGGAAATACATCATTTCGAGTTCGCGAGCATATAATGCAGCGTAGAAGGCGGGATGCTGATATTGAAGACGATTAGCGCTATCTGCAGCCTTCTGGACGATTCCATATACGCCAACGACGCCTAAAACCCTGCCAGCCCAGCGCCCGGGCTTAGCACTCATTTCAAGGCTCATTTTCATACCCGCAGCGACTGAAAAAGCGACACCCATTGCAAATCCTTCTCTGGTGAGAGTGCTGCCGGCAATATGGATATTTACCGCCATTAGCTGATGTTTAATGTGTTCTAGTTGGTCATTAGTTTTATATTTTAGTATTTCATAAAAATAAATTTCAAACATTTCAATGATTACATTGCCGTGCTTAATAATGTATATGACACTGTTTCTGAATCGTAAGTCTTCGTTGTGTTGTTGTTTACAAACGTCTTGATACTCTTCTGTAAAACATGACGTGTAATAAAGCGCACGCGTTAAACCCGCTTCTAACGTATCAATCGAATCCGCAACCATCTCTCCCGTGCCCGTTAAAACGCGATCGAACTGGAGCGCCAGAATTTTATTATCCTGTAAATAACCGATGACTTCATCGTCGTAATACATCCTTGCTCCTTGCCGGTTTTCATCATGGCCAATCTATCAACGTGCTGAATACAGGAGTCTTTCAGTATTAACTATGCAGGTAATAATAGGTTCTGGTTTTGGCAAAACAGCCGTGGCGTCTGTTTTTTGAACAGGCCACGTTATATCAACAGATACTCTCTCGCGCTATACAGTGGAGTACTGAAAAT
>NZ_JXAG01000029.1 GCF_000814905.1 Enterobacter sp. Bisph1 | reverse complement strand
CCACCGTCAGCATCAGGGGCCATAAACGCGCCGCCATTACTGAGCGTGTAAAAGGACCAGATACCACCGCTGTACTCATCACAAAAGCGCTCCATCCAGGCGAAAATACGCGGTTCCAGCGTTATCCACTGCGGGATAGTGCCAAAGTACAGCGGCCAGAAATCGAGACGCTGTTCGTCAGGTACTGGTGTTGCTGTAAGGGCAAATTGAGGTTCATTAGCGGGTACCAATTCGCATTGAGTTTGTGTCGTCATGGATTTTCTCCGTCAATAAAAACGCCAGCGACGATGGCTGGCGTATGGGAAATAAAGGACAGACAGGGATGATGAATGGGTGTGGTCAGGAGGAGGATGCTCTGAGCATGCCTGAGTTGCGGATATAACGGTTAAGCCCTTCACCGGCATCCGGTTCAAAGCACCACGCCCGCCAGATCATTCGACCTTCAGAGTCACGAACCACCAGGCGGAAGTGTGTGCCCTGGTCGTCTTCAATGCTGATGTTGCGATACCTGCGGGTAACCGCTTCGGCCTGCTGTCGGGTGAACTGTCCTGATGGCAACATATGAGATTCAGACATTGGGTGTACCTTAAAAGCAAAAGCCCCTGACGCAGAAGCGTCAGGGGCTGTGGGTGTATGCAGGTGTGGGATGATTATCAGTAACCGGTTTGTACCTTATACAGCTGCAGGGTTTTACTGCCCCGGACAATTTTCACATACAAGGCATTATCTTTTGTGCCGCGCACAAACCCGGCCTGTACATCGCCCTTACAGTCACCACCATCGTAAGGAATGTTGGCACCGGTCTGGCGCACCAGGTCGATAATCCCGAAGCTAAGGTCCTCACAGGCCGGGCCCGGCAGGTCCTGAATCAGGGCAAATTTATGGTCGTCGCTGACACCGGTCAGTGAGCACATGGAGGTGTTGATGTCGTTTCCCTGGCACCAGTACTCCTGGCCGGGATTGTCTTTATCCATCAGGCTTGCCGGAAGTTGAGCGGCACCGGCACTGAAGGCGGCAAGTGACAGAATGAGGGCGGGTACAGCAGAGGTCATTATTTTCAGCATGGTTTTCTTCCTGAATTAATCCAGCCCGCTGTCGGGCAAAATGAGGGAGGTAGGTATCGGGTGTTATCAGAAGCGCCGGTAGCGAAACAGCTCTTTGCCCTGGTACAACGCCACCAGGTCGTCATACTCCGGCTTCTTCTGGTTGGGCTTAAAGGTCACTACCGTGCCCGGACGACACAGGTCTTTTGCGGTGAGACCGAATTTCTTGTCCGGAGTAATGGTGAATCCCTTCGACACATCGTTGTGCATGATGGTTATCCAGCCCCACAGGCCGCCTTCGCAGTCTTTAAAGGGTGCGGAACGCACCGTGACCATACCGCCCTTACGGTCAACGAACATGGCCTCACACTTCCCCGTGACCTGACGATGCGCATCACACCAGAAAATGTTCCCGTTGTTGTCATTAACTACCGCAGGTAGGGTCCGGTTATAAGGCTGAGCCTGAGCGCCCGCACAGAGCAGAAGGCTGCCGGTAATGCCCAGTATTTTAATCAGTGTTTTCATTACGTTGGTCCTTAACAGAGAAAGAATCAGGTAGCGGTGATTCAGGCCCAGACGGTCAGGCCCAGCATCAAAAGCCATACCCAGAGGTAAGCTGGTTTCTGACCGAGAGTTTTCGCCCGCCGCCACAGATAGAACGGCACCAGCCAGGCCAGTTTGCCGAACGTGGTGGTGTCCACTCCGGCCTTACGCAGGCGTCGTTCATCGAGATACCCCAGAGCAATATTGAGCAGCAGCGTGATAAACCAGTACTGCCCACCCGAGACGGCATCATATGCCTCGTCAAATGACATCCCGTTCAGCCCTGCAGTCCACAACTCCAGCGCGTAGCCAATGAAGGGAGCAAATGCCAGCGTCCATACCACTCCACCCGGAATGCGGTTCCCCGGCAGCGCTGGTGGTGTGGTGCTGTGGAGCAGCGCCGAAGCCAGCGGGGTGGCGGAGACCGGTTGCCAGTCCGGCATACCCTGTCGCCACACCAGCGTGGCAGCGGTGAGTTCACCGCGCGCAATCAGGCCAGTGATGTCGTCTTCAGTCACATTGTCGTGACGTATGCCATTTTTCTCGTAATGCCAGGTCATTGTTTTTCCTTCTTAACAGAGATAATTAAATCAGTGTGTTGCCCGGCTCCTCCTCAGAGAGCCCAGGAGACAGGACTTCGCGGATACAGCTGAAGTGCGGAAGGGCCCGGATAAAGCCCGCCTGTGTGGTTAACTGGCTGAGACGTTTTAGCGGGGTGAACGTGGTGTTGAGTACTGTCACCGCATGGATGGTCGCCAGAGGATGCACGGTGATATACCCGTTAAGTTCACCGGTGAGGTACCAGCAGCCGTCGAATGAAATCAGTCGGTACGGGGCCAGCCCGTCACAGCGCTCTCCCTCGGCCAGCAGCAGTACCCGCTGGCATGCTGTAATGGCACTGACGAGGCGGTAAAACACCAGCGAGCTGGCCGGTGACACTGACTGTGGGGGTTGCCACACCAGGCAGGGCATCCCTCCTGCAGTGAGCAACATGCCCGCCAGACGCCGGTCCAGCCCCGGAAAAATATCGGCCAGTCCTGCCCGGTGAGCAAAGGTCAGCGCATCCAGCTCGCCCTGTACGCCTCCACCGGTACTGCGCAGGCGGCATTGCCCCCGTCGATACTCAAGGTCGAGGTACATCAGCCGTTCGCGAAAATCCCGTCGCAGGGTACGGACTGACACACCAAACTCTGCAGCCAGCCGCGCCATGTTCAGCGTTTCACCTGCAACCAGGCGGCTGATTATCAGTGACAGCCTGACAGCCAGCCGGTCATGACGGCGCTCTGCCTGTGTCATCTTAAATCTCCGTAATAGTTAACTGACTGAATATGAAATGATTCTAAAGAGGGGGGCGGACAGGGTATGGACATGGAATGAACTATTTTTTATCTGCCACCGGAAGCAGGCCCGACGCGGCACATCGTGAAATACGGTGAAAAAACACTCAATTCAGTGGAGGTAAAACGGACAGGGAGTGTCCTTTCCTAACATGCTGATAACAAGCTCAGGACTGAAACCCACTCAGCATCGCTTCAGCCATCACCCAGAGAGCCCGGTTGAGCTTCACATCTCCGTCGATACCACGCACGGCGCGGGTATGCGTTCGCCCGCCTTTCGCACTCCGACCACTGAGCCCGCCCTTAATCAGGTTCTCCTGAATACGCTGATATGTGGTCCACAGATCATTGCTCTCATCCTGCCAGCGGCGTGGGGAGAGTATCTGAGGTGCTGTCACCGGCTGGTGGTCCTCACCGAAACGGTACGTCAGTGCAGCCTGTGCCAGAGCCTGTTGTGCAGGTGGCGTCAGTATCAGCGACTGCATGGCATCCCGCTTCTCTTCCACACGTTCAAAAATACCCAGTACTTCATACGCCCCCTCAATCACCTGACTCACGACATCCCCTTTGTGCGGCACCCGCACCTCGCCAAACGACTCACCGCAGACGAGTCCGTTCTGGCATACCGCACGGAATAATCCCGGTAGCATCTGGTACGAACTGGTGCCGTCATGAGAGTTGAGCAGAATGATTTCCGGCACCTGCTTGCCGGTAATTTGTCCCTCGCGGCGCAGACGTAACATATGCTTTGTATGCTCACGACGCCCCGGGTCACGCACGCGGGTCTGGCAGGCAAAGAACGGCTGGAAGCCTTCCCGCTGTAAGCTGTCGAGAAGGGAGATGGTGGGTATATATGTGTACCGTTCACTGCGAGATTCGTGTTTGTCCTCGCTGAAAACACTGGGCACTACACGAAATAGCTCTTCGCGGGTTAACGGACGGTCACGACGGATAAGATTTGATGCACCAAAGCGCGAAGCCAGACGGGTCATAAGCAGACTCCTCATGATGGGAAAATAAAGACAGAAAAGCCCTACCGCTCAATCGCGGTAGGGCTCAGGAAACTACGGGTTAGAAGGGTTAATGTTCAGAAGAAGAAGTTCCAGACTGCACGAGCGACCGATACCACGATGTCGCGTACAGACTGGATGACAGTCCGAACCGGGGGCGGTATCAGGGGCATGGAACTTACTGTGTCCAACACCGAGCCGACCGTTTCACCAAAATCGTCAAGGGCTTTTTTATTAATGGCATCGGTACGAAGTGGATCACTAAGCTGTACCGCCACCGGACTACTGGCCTCCCGCGGCAGGCAATGAATCATCCGTTCAGCCATTACCCGCAGCCCCCATTGCAAACGTACCGACACAGCGCAGACAGGGTTTACAGGTTGGAACAACTCATGCAGTAGACAGATTTTGCGGCTGATATTTTGTTTCTGCTCTGAAGACAGCTTTTCACCACCGCTGGTGGGTTCAACCTTGTCGGACTGACTGATGACAAACAACACCTTATGCCGGTATGCTTCACCAATCACCTGCCGGTAAAAATGTTCATCCGCCGCTAGTGCTCGATCATCGGCCTTAATCAACCACAGCACCAGGTCGAGCCGGGGAAGTTGTTCACGGTAGAGTGCGGCATATTCAGCATCCCGGAGTTCGGACTCTCCAACACCGGGTAGGTCCATAACTGTCATAAAGCGTTTGCCGAGCTGCAGGCGAAACTGCAGTGGTTTTCGAGTACATGCCGCCACATCACTGACCGGTGATATATCCCCAGCAAACAGCGCATTACACAGGCTGCTCTTGCCTGCTCCGGTTTTCCCCATAATGCCTATTACAGGCTCGTAGTGGGTTAACTGATTTATCTGCTGCAGAATGCGTTCAGAGACCCACTGGGGCAGGCCGGAAAGCGGTTGCTGCAGTGACTGCAGACCGTCAAATTGTTTCATTATTGCTCCTCCGAAAAAAGTATACAAAAACGGCAGAACTAAGAGGTTCTGCCGTTAATGGGATATGTTCAGAGTGATGATATATATCTGTGATCTTTTTTAATTTTCCCAACTTTTCAGTTTAGCTTTTGCGTATGCATCATTGATCAGCATCTCAATCAATTCATTGATTTTCATTTCATTTTGGCTTGCCAGATAATCAAGTTGTCTCTTACTATCTTTGCTAATATAGGTATTGAGAACTTTTTTGTTTGCAACACTATCTCTGAATTTTTTCTGACCCCATGCTTTTTTTGTTTTTATAATAAACAACTCACCTTCAGCATCGGATTTATTCTCAACCCATTGATCAAAGATTGAGTGAACTTTCAGATTCAAATTTTTTTCAAACCAAAAATCCACATTACCATTAATCATTTTGTTCTTATCGAAGTAAGACATCACCCACTGATAATCTGCCAGGTATTTAGCATCATATCTGGCTGATGAGAACCAAAACGGATTGCCAAATTTTTTCTGGATACGGAGCCAGGAATTTCTCAAACGCTCTAAGTTTGAGCGGATATGGATAAAACTTGATACACGACATTGATGGTCTATCAAAAGAATTAACCCGTCATAATTTACGCCCCCCTTATCAGAATCAAGGCTCCATTCAGGTAAAGTGATATCAAGGAGAGAGGGGGTATTATTATTTGCATATAGCTTATATTCGGCATGAATGTAATTAGCAACAAATGACAACGAACGCTCACAATCAATCCACTCAAGTTCACTAAAAGGTATTAACTTACCCTCAACCTCTCGCCTACTCTTTTCAAAGAAATCTTCCGCACTCCTATACTTAAGCATTTCTTTTTTATTCATATATTTAATACAAGACTCTTTGAAAAAATTGGCATCACCTATTCTTTCCACTAATTCACGAGACTCATCAACATGCATTAATGCTGAGCGGAAGATATCCCAGTAAAGCCATAAATTTACTCTTTTCGTCCAGAGACTGGTCACTCGTTTTCCTGCACTCATCATAACCTCAAACGTAACAACAATCGTAGAAAAAGCCGTAGCACTCTACGTAGTATACTACGTTATTTTTTTGACTATCATAAGCCTCTACACCTGTACTTCATGCCTTGATTTCAATCATACCGGAGAAACTTTGACCTAAGTCATGTTGAGCGCCTCCCCGGAAATACTGAAAATTGTCTCTGCGCCCCCCAACGACAGCCAAGGGTAACAGGTTGTATGAATGTAAAAACTGTAGGAAAACGGAGACGTCTATCAGGTTAAAACATAATTAAGGTTAATTGGTATTATAGAGAGTAGACCTCAATTGATAGACATCTAACATCCCCACCACGAGAGGATAAACATCCGTCAAAAGCGATTGAATCCTGTTTTACAAGCATCGTTTAAGATACAAAAAAACAGATGTGCCAATTCCTTTGAACTCATCCAAAGGAACAGAGCAATGCAAAGACATTACCCACATTTAAAGAAAATCATCCCTAACGACTTCCTGCTGAATTTGATTAATCACCATCTTAATCAGATCCTGGCATGTCACTCCAAAATACTGGCCTTTCGAATGGATTTTGATTACCAGCGAGGTACTAACCGATTCATTCGTAATTCCTCCGCCGAAATACAGGACGACCTTAGAGAACTCACTCAGGCGATGATGAACCTTCCAGGCGTCACTGGTATTTTTTGGGTACTGGAATGGACTTCAGAAGGTGCGGTGCATGCCCATGCGATTTTCTATCTTAATGCTCAGGAACATCAGAAATCATTCCCGTTCATTTTACAGGCAGAAGAACTGTGGTTAGAGATTACCCATGGCGAAGGCAAATCTCAGCGATGTAAGCCAAATGAATATCATCGGGATAACATTAACAAAGTTGTTGAATATCACAATCATGAAGCCCTAAACAGCCTAAGACGTATAGCCAGTTACCTGACAAAAGAAGACCAGAAATATAGTTATCCGATCTGGGGATGCAATGAGGTCCCACTACCTGCAAGACAGGGAAGACCCAGAAAATATATACCAAGCTAATACTTTTTTTTACGCCATCACCGGTACCTATGCCGGAGCGGGAAGTAACAATAATAAGACCTTCTCCGGTTTCCATTCAGATACCGGAGAATAAAATCATGACTATTCAAATTTCCCTGCTCGAAGACCAGTTCATCGATATGGCATTCATTACGCAACTCACCCAGTTGACCGATAAATGGTTTTACAAACTGATTAAAGACGGTAAGTTCCCAAAACCCACCAAATTTGGTCGCAGCTCCCGCTGGCGGAAAAGTGAAGTGGAAGCCTGGCTACAGGCGAGAATCGACGAATCACGCAGCTAGATACCTCTTCTTACATATCACTTTCCTGACAGGCAGACTCTTTATCCGCTCATTGCGAAGGTTTGTGACTGCCTGTCATTCAGTATTCGAGGATAATTCACCATGAAAGAGACAAAGACGCGATATGACAGTTTGCTGGACAGCTATCAACGTTGGCTAAACGGGTTCACAAAACTGGCCATCATAAATGGCATGTGTCACCCCAATATCCAGGCCAGCCACCATCTGATGGTGGGCAGTCTGTACTTTCCCGGCGCGGGACAGATGACTGCAGTGGTTCCACAATGCCTTTACCGACTGATTTACGGAAGTCAGCATCCAGAGCCAGTGTCGGTAGTGACTGATATGCAAATCAGCCTTGAGACAAAGCAAAAAACATTACTGCACCACCCAATGCTGGAAGGGATATTACTGAGTGAATGTATCCGCCTCAAACAACGCCCACTGGCAAATAGGCTGATTAGCCTGTTACACCAATTCAGTTCACCGGAGCATCGCCACAAACTGGTCTGGCTATGTTGGTACGATCTGATGATGGGGGCTACGCTGGAAGACTGGCTGGATAACCTGAAACGTAAGGCACCTGAAGATCTAGGCTTGTGGCTGGTTGGACGGCAGGAGGAAAACATATCCCTCACGCAAATGATGGATGAATATCTGCTATTTACCGGCCACTAATATCAGTTCCGATCTGTGCCTAACCGCTTTGATATCTCAGAAAAAGCAGAACTCCTCCCTCCGCGCCCTTTTCTCAATGACGCCACCTATGTCGGAAAGAAAGGGGGATTACTGGGGTCAGTTGTGCAAGATTGAAGCAAACATCGTATAGCCAGCCTTCCCCCACGATTTAAGGTGCGTGAGATTCGTCATTTGCTGATCTTGCTATGCTGCTACGACTTGGAGCCAGGAACATCAATGATTAACTGGATGGAAATCCTGAAGCGGATGAATCATGAGGAGATTTACTTTTAGCTGGGGCAACGAGAGGAAGAAAATGACGTGCTTACAAGACTGATGGATGAAAACATTTTTATATCTTATTAAATAAAAAGTAAAAATCACCCATACAGAATAATTCACCCCCGTGTAAATTTGGTTTATAGAACTAAATTTCGGGCACATATCGGAATGAGGTACGCAATTTTTCACGTGAAAAAACTGTAATTCTTGTCCTGAGTTACGTAAAATATCACGTAACTCAATTCATTAAATTTTTTACGGATTACAGCATGGCTAGTATTGATGCAGATTACTGCTATTCGTTTCCAGCTATACGTGGCATCCAGGCTGGTCGTCCTTTCTACATCGCCACATGCCCGATGCGCATCATACCCAAAATCTTCAGCTTTGATGAAAATGACGTCCCTCCTGAGCTACGCGCACAACGCACGCTGAATAAATCACGCATCCCCGAAATGGTGCGTTATCTGCTGGAAAATCCGAAAGATTATGTGTTTTCGGCATTGACAGCGTCAATTGCCGTTGACGTTCAGTTTGATGAGTTCCCTAACTCCAACAACTTGGGGACGTTATGCGTGCCAATGGATGCACAAATTCTGATCAACGACGGTCAGCATCGCCGTAAAGCGATTGAAGACGCTTTGGATGCTCGCCCGGAGCTGGGCCAGGATAATATTCCGGTGTTGTTCTTTGTTGATGAAGGCTTAAAACGTAGCCAGCAGATGTTCGCCGATCTGAATAAATACGCCATTCGCCCCAGCCCGTCGCTGGCGTCTCTATACGATCATCGCGATGCCAGTTCAAATCTGGCACGTTACCTGGCGATGTCCATAGAGCCGTTTGTTGGGATGACTGAACTGGAAAAATCTGGTATCAGTCAGCGGTCAAATAAGTTATTTACGTTGAGCAGCATCAAGCAGGCTACCCGCGCATTGTTGGGTAAAGATCCCAAAGAGAACAACTTTGAGGAATGCACCCAAATTGCTACCCAATATTGGCAAGCTATTTTTAGCGTGATGCCGGATTGGCAGCTAGCGGCTAAAAAAGAGGTTTCACCGGTTCAGTTACGACAAGATTATGTTCACGCTCATGGCATTGGATTGCAGGCACTTGGGCAACTGGGATATACCCTGCTAACGGATTATCCTGAGCAATGGCCGGAGAAAATAGCTGCACTTAAAACTTTTAACTGGCGCAGAAACAACCCGGATCTCGTCAAACGTGCGATGCAGCACGGCAAACTGAGTAAAACCAGTACCGCGATCCAGCTCACCTGTAATGCGCTAAAAACCGCGCTCTCAATCCCCCTCACTCCTGAAGAACAGGAGCTTGAAGCTCAAATGGTTGTCTCATGAGTAAATTAGTTCAGGCCTACGATTTGGCCGAATACGAAGATTTTATTAATCAGGAGCAGTTCGCTGGACGCCCTCTAGCCGAATATGTCGCTGAGGTTCAAAGAATTTATTGTGCGGATAAGCGTCCGTGGGTGATTGGCTACAGCGGTGGGAAAGATTCTTCCGCCGTGATCACGCTGGTCTATCTGGCCTTGCTCGGCCTGCCCCCGGAAATGCGCAGCAAAGATGTATTTGTAGTGTCATCCGATACGCTGGTGGAAACACCAGTAGTAGTAGATTTAATTAAGAAAACGATGTTGCAGATTGAGGCAGGCGCAAAGCGTAATGGCCTGCCGATCACTCAACATGCTGTAACGCCTAAAACTAACGAAACCTTCTGGGTCAATTTACTAGGAAAAGGTTACCCGGCCCCAACCCGTAGTTTTCGCTGGTGTACCGAGCGTATGAAAATCAATCCGGTGAGCGACTTTATTAAAGATAAGGTTAGCCAGTTTGATGAAGTGATTGTTGTCCTCGGCTCACGTAGTAGCGAAAGTGCCTCACGTGCGCAGGTCATCGCAAAACACAAAATTGATGGCTCACGCCTGGCCCGGCATACCACTCTGGCAAATGCGTTTATCTATACCCCTATTGATACCTGGGATGTAGAAGACGTCTGGAAACTGCTGCGCGGCGCGTTCCGCTATGCTCCTGAAGATATCGACGAATGGGAAAGCCCGTGGGGTGGAAACAACCGTCCTCTATGGACGCTGTATATGGACTCTTCCGCACAGGGTGAGTGTCCCCTGGTGATCGACGAAAGTACCCCCTCTTGCGGGAACTCTCGCTTTGGCTGCTGGACCTGTACCGTAGTCACCAAAGATAAAGCGATGGAAAGTCTGATCAAAAATGGCGAAGAGTGGATGTCGCCATTGCTGAAATATCGTGATCTGCTGGCATTTACCACCGATCCGGCAAATAAAGACACCTATCGCAACTATAAACGCCGCACCGGTAAGGTTAGCTATCAGTACGCTAAAGACGGCGAAGATCGCAGTGCAGAGCGTAAGCATGTTCCTGGCCCCTACTGGCTCAAATATCGCCAGCAGTGGTTAAAAGACTTACTGGAAATTGAGCGTGATTTAAACGCCCAGGGCCACACGATTACGTTAATTACCCAGCCGGAGCTGCACGCTATCCGTCAGGAGTGGTTGAAAGATCCTAACGAGCCAGACTGGCACGACACATTGCCGGGAATTTACCGCGAGGTATATCAGCAGGATCTGAATTGGGTGGTTGACGATCAGTCGCGCTTTGATTCCAGCGATGCTGATTTGCTGGCGCAGATAACGCAAGGGTTCGACGTAGTACCTGAAATGGTGATGAAACTGATAGAGCTGGAAACCTCGATGGAAGGGTTAAGTCGTCGTCAGGGGATTTTTGACAAACTCGGCACAATTTTGAAGCAGGACTGGGGCAGCCTGGAAGAAATCCAGCAGCAACAGGCAACACTACAAAAACGCAACGATCGGGATATTCATCAGGACGAAGTTGAAAAGCTGGAAGATGAACTTCAGACCTTACAGCGCAGAATTATCGATGCGGGCGAATCGTCTGTGCTTATCGATGAGGAAAATGAACGTGCTCATTAAGCAACTGGTATTACATAATTTTCGCGTATTTTGCGGCACACACACCATCGATCTGGCTCCCAGAAAGCGCCCGCATGAAGTAACCCCTCGCCCGATTGTGCTATTTGGTGGTTTAAATGGTGCAGGGAAAACGTCTATTTTGTCAGCGATTCGACTGGCACTGTATGGGCGTTTAGCATTTGGCCCGGCAATGCAGCAGCAGGAGTATGTTGAACAACTCGGTGCGCTGGTGCACAACGGGACGTATACCACGGAGCGCCCGGAAGAGGCCGCAGTAGAACTGACCTTTACCTACAACCAAAACGGCCATGAGACTGAATTCACCGTCACGCGCAGCTGGAAGAAAGGAAAGAAAGATCGTCTCTCTTTGCAACAGGATGGACAACCGCGTAGTGAACTCAGTTATGACCAGTGCCAAGGATTTTTGAATGAATTAATTCCTCACGGTGTTGCCGATCTTTTCTTTTTTGATGGAGAGAAGATTGCAGAGCTGGCGGAAGATGAATCCGGCAATATTCTGCGTACAGCGGTGCGTCGTTTGTTAGGACTGGACCTGATCGCCAGACTGCAAAATGATCTGATGATTTTTGTCAAACGCCAGCAAACCGCTCAGTTGGGTGGCTCCCAGCAACAGCAGGTTGAAGCGCTTGAGGCAAAGATTAAAACGCTTGCCGGTCAGGCGGAGAAATTGTTGGAAGAGGCAGATTTCGTCAACTCGCGGATTGAATTTTTATCCCAGGACATTATTCGCCATGAGGGATTGTTAAATGCGCAGGGTGGCGCATTTGCCCAGACGAAAGCACAGGAAAAACAGAAAGTTGAAACGCTGTTAAAAGAAAAAGAACGTCTGGAAAAAGCGTTACGACAGGAATGCGATGGATCGTTGCCCTATGCGCTAGCGCCTGATACGTTGTCGCGGTTGCTAGAAAAAATTGCCAATGAAGAGCAGATCAAGCAGGCGAAAATTTTTGAGACGGAGTTAAATCAATTTTTAACCCAACTCAAAAATGATATTACGCTCCGTGCCAGCAGTGAGAGTAATACCAGAACCATCGCTACTGAAGCTATTGCCGATAATTTAGATGCCTATATGGCAACCAAACCCAAAGGTGACTTGCTGTTTGATATTTCTGAACGTGAAGCCGGTATGCTCCAGCAGTCCATTAAACAGGACAGCAAGAAAGCCTGGGAGAGATTTGATACCTATCGCCAACAATTAGCGGATATTGAACAACAACTGGAGCAGGCCGCAGCTAATATTGCTCGCGCCCCGGAAGACGAGCAATTGATGGATCTCTTTGCAGCATTACGCGAGCTCGATCATAAGCGTGAAAAACAGCGGCAAAAATACCGCTCACTGCTGGAAGAGGCTAAACGGACAAAACAGCAGCAACTGGACTGTGTTCGTCAGGTACAGAAAGCACATGACATCACCCGTAGCCAACATGGTTTGAGCAGCGCATTTAAAAATGCGCAGGAAACCATTAACCTGCTCGATTACTACAGCGATGTACTAACGCAGGCGCGAGTGAAAAAATTATCTGCTAACTTTGAAATTGCCTACCACAAGCTGGCTCGTAAAGAGGATTTACAGCTTAATGCGCACATAAATCCACAGACATTTGATGTTGAACTGGTGGATGAAAAGGGTTCGGTGATTAATCGCAAGCTACTTTCTGCGGGTGAAAAGCAGATTTATGCGATTGCCATTCTTGAGGCGCTAGCAAAAACTTCTGGGCGTGATTTCCCGGTGATTATTGATACACCGCTGGGGCGTCTGGATTCTCAGCACCGGGATAAGTTGATTAATCATTATTTCCCGGAGGCCAGCCATCAGGTTGTGCTGCTATCCACCGATACTGAAGTGGACGAGCGTTATTTCGTCGACCGACTGCGTGACGATATTTCTCATGCTTATGAGATTGTGTTTAATGCGCATACCAAATCATCTGCGCTGAAACCCGGTTATTTCTGGGAACTAACTAAGGAGGCTGTTTGATGCTCCCTAATCGAATGGTGCTTAGTCGTCAGGCTGAAGACCAACTCAAGAAGTTAAAAGGATATACTGGAATTACACCAAATGTCGCGGCTCGACTAGCATTTTTTCGCTCGGTGGAGAGTGAGTTTCGCTATTCGCCTGAACGGGATAGTAAGAAGCTGGATGGCTCTCTGGTGCTGGATAAAATAACGTGGCTGGGGGAAACACTGCAAGCTACGGAACTAGTGCTGAAAATGCTTTATCCTCAATTAGAACAGAAAGCGATGATTAAGGCATGGGCGGCACATGTCGAAGATGGTATTGCTGCATTAAGGAATTATCGGAGCTTAAAAGATTTCGCCTTAAACTTATAAAAACAAAAAAATGAATGCCGGATAAACATTCCGGCATTCAATTAGATCAACAGTTCTTATATTTTTTCCAGAAAAAATACCCATCAACCATATCTTTAAAAGATGGGTATCTTAATTCAACATCAATTACAAACCTGTCAAAAACAACATCCGTTTATAAGCATCATTCATCCCTTTTGTTGATGAGGGATAAAGAGTAGAGTCAGAGAAATCCTCTTTGTTTTTTATTACATTTAGATAGTTTGTAAAGTCATCACTTATAACCTTCCTAGAAACGCCATGCTTAAGCAAGACAGCTTTTAGAAATTTAAATATGCAAGCAATGCCAACTGTTTTCTTGAGAAAATTATCATCCCCCAGATCTTTCCAAAAAATTTCATCTGTGGCATCCAACGCTAAAGACAGTACTTCTTGAATAGCTTTATCATTTCCTTGAATATATAATTTCCTTAAGGGATACTCTGCATCATCTTTAAGAACACTTCTTCCATATATAGTACTTTCGCCCGCATATCGCTTTGAGTTCATCAAATATCGATCATCTTTAGGATTCTTACTTATCAGAGAAAGTATAGCTTCTACAATAGAGGCAGTAGAAACACGCCAAGAAGCTGTATTGTTTTTTTTATGTTCGTCTGCTGTTCTATATTTAATCCTATTTAACAAAGGCTTTTCACTGTTGAAAAGCCGAACAAGATAAACAGCTAGGGTTTCTGGCGGCCAATTTATTGGCTCTTCATTATCCAGTTCATAACCAAACAATTGATACGCTAAACTTTTATCGACTTTCCCTTGATTGTAATTTATCGTCGAAAATAGAAAAGCTTGATAAGGCATAGCTAAATCGATATAAATTGCACAAAGTAGATCCATTTGTGTTTCAGCATATTCAAAAGCATACAAGCGATGCTGCCCATCAATAATAGAAAGAACTTCCGAATGTTTAGGCACCTTTATTGTGTAAAGGTTCTCTGTAGTTGTTGGTTCGACTAAGCATCTTTCGCTTTCTCCAGCATATCTACCTGATTTTAAAAAATTTGCCCCTAGAATTATTGAGTTAGGAAAAGCAGCAGACTCTCCATCAATAAACTTTGATATTTCGTGTAGCCTTTTATTATTCAGTAAACGCTGAACACCTTGGATAGTCCCATTTACATTCTCGGCCTTTAAGGAAAAACTTATTTCCTTTAGAGTACCAGAAGGTATAACACAGGCATAATAATCAGCAAATGGCTGGGACACTTTCATTGCTAAAAATTCATGATATACACTCATTCTAGGCCATCTCCATTTAGTTGAGTGACGGGATGTTCTGGAGAAATTGCCGCCTCGTCGAGTCCCATACCTTGTAATTTATCACTATCCAATACTATGCCACCAATAAGATTATTTGCATCCGTTTTTACGATATATTCCTTTTTCCTAATATTTGTGAATATCCATAAAAAAATCGATAATACCCCTCCCCAGAAAACCTGAGGGGAATCACCTGTTGGATTTTTCAATGCAAAGAATGACAGTATAAATGCTACTACCCAAAGGAAAAATGCTGCATATTCCTTTACTCGGCTATCACTACCGTCATCAGTTAATAAATCATCTGAGCTAATATTTTTCTCGCATTCTGAATCATCTTTTTTTTGTATAAAAAACTCAGCAGCAATCCCACCCAACAACCCTAAGTTAAACATAAATAATGAAAAATTCTGAAAAAGAGTAATATCAAGAGATGAAATATACAAACAAACCACATTAACAGATTCAACTATTTTATCTGAGCGTATAACTCCTCCCGATGTTGTTGTAATAACAGCATTTGTTGGAACTATTGTTTCACAGACAGGTGAGAGGTCTAAAGAGTATAACCATGGAGCCCATATCCCTGCACTGGATATAAGCATAATCACTAGAAATGAAAATATAAATTTTGGATTTTGTATTACTTCATATATTACAGAAAGAAGAAAATTCCATAATAAAAACCAATACTTGAAATAGCCTTTTTCATCAATCTTTAGCCTATTGATTGATAAGTAATATTTTGTACAAGCAAGAAACTTTTCTCTTTTATTCATACAATTAACTCCCAAAATGCCTTATCACGCATCTTCTTGACCTTTTTATCTCCATCAATATACAAACTATAATGTTTTTCAAGCTGCCGAATCTGCCCCATCAAAGACTCCTGCTCACCTTTATCATCAACGTTAAATACCGCCTTAATATCTGCATTCCTAATCTCAGAAACACGATGGATCACCCAAGTCAAAATATATGAAGCATAATTATTTTCCCCAGTCTTAAAGTGAGTGATCTCCTGCGTTGACAGGATCGCACCAACACCATACTCACGGCCTTCTTTAAGAATCTTACGCAGGCTGGAGAAATCCTGCCGCATAAAGTTATCGGCTTCGTCCACCAGAATCATTTTGGTGAGCTGACGATAATCCCCCCTCACCACCGGTTTACCGCGCTTTTGCATCTGAGCGTAAAATAGATCCAGCGTAAGTGCGACTACCAGGTTTTGCACTTCTGGCGGGTAACCAGCCAGTTCGATCACGGTGACGCCGTCAATCAATTCGTACAAGCTGGTCATCTTCTCCGGGATAGTCTCGAATATCTTGTAACGCGCCAGTTTAGAAAGTGCTGCGTAAAGCGAATCCTCTTCAACCTTCTCCTGATCGAGGAAGCGCTGCCATACATCTTCAATCGTCGGCGCAGTCCTTGACCATGTTGTCGGATCTTCCGGCGAAATACCTGCCGCTTCGTAGCATTCTAAAATCAGATTTTCTAATTTGAGCTGCTGCTTATGGCCCAGCCCATAGGCTTTCGCCATCGTTTCGGATAGTCCACCAGCAGTATGGATTGGTAGCATTGGCGTGTCGCCAAATAGAGATAAGGGGTTGTAAGGCAGCTTAAATAACTTGTACTTTTTGGCACCCGTTGCATCCAGGAAAGCCTCATCCACATAGTCTGATTTGTAGTCGAAGATCAGCAAACCAATAGGTTTACCATCAACGTTACAGGACTGATTACGCATCAACTGTGTGACCAGTGATTTAGTAAACTGGGTTTTACCGGTGCCCATCGTTCCAATAATGCCGGTATTGGTATTCATAAACTTGGCGGTGTTGGTTGGCTCCCAATATAACGGACTCTGACGCGTAGCATCATGACCAAACAGGATCTGTAATGGGGTATCGCTAATATCAGGAGCTGCCACCGATACAGCAGGCTGTAACGACTCTGGTTCCGAAATGGACTGTGCAGTGGTCGGCGTTGTGACTTTTACCACAACTTCTGGTTGTGAAGGACTGGCATCACACTCTGGCGTAAGCAGGTATTTTTCCGGCACCCGGTAACGTTCCGCCAGCGGTGGTTCATCCCCCTGCGCAGCAATCAGCGAAGGCAGCAGTGAATAAGGGATTTCGATCTGTAAAATATTCTCCGCTGTCTCTTTATAAGAGAGATCGAAGCAGGTTGCGCTGTCCACATGCGCCACAACGAAGCCGTCCGCATAGTCGGTCAACTCACCTAACTGATAGTCGCCCGTTAACCACCATTCGCGTCGTTCCAGCAAGGGAGCCAGTTTGTCGCTGTCCAGCACACCATACAGGCGCAGTTTCTCCACCTGCATCAGTACCTGACGAATAAAGAGTGCTCGGTACAGCTGTGATGCCAGCGTTTGTGGTTCCAGAATATCCTGTTGTAAATAACGTTTCAGCTCACGAGCCTGTTGGCCTGCATAGCTGTAGTCAGGTCGCGCCCCGGTTTTAACTTCCAGCGGCAACAGATAGAGGCGGTCTTCTTTGAATCCCACAAAGAGCACATCATCAGAGATCGCACCTTTACGATACCCCTGTAAATTTCTCGATAAATCACTTTCTTTCATTTTCAGCCCAACATTGCCGGACACGCGGATCATTTCGGCCACCGATAGCGGAATCCAGCAAATATCGGACTGGTGCAACATGGATTGCACAAATTTGTACGCGCCTATAATGCCGTGTTTCTCTTTACGCTCCCTTTCACTGGAGCGCAGCATTTTCAGCAGCCATTCACCGTTAAAGGCATTAAATTCAGCCAGCAAATGCTGACTATCAACAGCAGGTTGCCCTGACTGGCTTCCTGTCTGGAGCAACCGCAGGAACAAATCAACCTGCTTCGTGACGGTGACGGCATCGTAGCCTGCGCAACTGGTGTACTGGTCAGAATAGTGGATAAGCACCACATCTTTCTGACTGGTGAAAAAGTCGAGGGTGACTTTAGGATCAATGATGGTGGTCCAAAGCGCGCTATTGTAAGAGTAATTGAGCAACTGTTTAAAATTGCCACTCACAGCCAGGCCGATCCCTTGTCCATGATACTGGCTATTGCTTTGACGTGCGGGTTGCCACAGGCAGCCGATTAGTCTGGCAAGACGCAGGGCGCAATAAGACTCAGTATCCACATCACGCAGTCCAAACGCGGTAAAGTAAGCATCCCCCTGCGTTTCAGCCCCCTCCCCAGCGATCAACCCATGACACAATACCCCGCTGGATGCATCTTCAATGCGGATCTGGCGGCAATCCACAGGTGCTGTATTGGTGAAAAATGCCAGATGTGCATAGGCCAGCTTGTCGCTTTCTGACGGCAGGACAAACTTGCTGAACGTTAACCGGCTACGCAGCAAATCAATCAGCATATCGGCTTCCGCCCGCCATACGCCGCTGTTCAGATCGAGATCGTTTTTAAGCTGTTCATAGCTACCACTTTCAGCAAAGTGATCGAACATATTTGGTAGCAAACGTTCATCGTAGCAGTTCACATGAACCGAAATAGCGTGCTCTTTTTCTTCCTTAAAATATTCTACTAATCCCAGAAACAATTCTTTGGCATTCCCTTGATTAATAGCATTGATAATCAACGCACTATTTTCAGCACTCTGGAACAACCGGGCGTAAGCGTCTGTGAACTCATTGAGTTTGTCTTTTACCAGACGCTTAATGTAGTCATGACTAACCTGTCGCTGAGGAACCACATCAATCCAGAAGCGGTTTTCCTCCACCGGCTGTAGTTGCGCGTATTCATGCTCACTGTGATAAACAAACGGCATTAACCCGGAAACCATCAAGCGATCAAGAGTGATCGGCGGTAGTGTGGCAAATGAAGCCGAATCGTGCTGTTCCGACTCCGCAACGATAGTTTCTGCCAGTTGCAGATGGTAGGCCAGCACTAATGGGTGCAGTGGTGAGAGACGCTCATGGCTATCATTGCGGCAGATCCCCAGATGCAGAAGACGTTTCTCGTGCGCTGTCAGCGCTCTGCTCTGGCCGATTTGCTGGAGTGACTGCTCAAACGTAGTAACAATGTAGCTGACCAGTGTGCGATATTCCGCTGACCACGACACCAGACTCGGTAGGGTGTTACGACGATGATAGTAGGCAAATAACTGCTCATAGGCATTATGGAGATCGGGGTAGCTGGCAAGAAGTTCATCCAGCGCAAACTCACTATCGTCACTTCCCGTACCCAGCAAACGTTGCTCAATTAATGAGGCTTCCAGTATCAACAACTGCTGGCGTACACCGACGACCTTGTGTTCAGTATTATCGAGTATGATGCGCCCTTTTAGTCGGTTCCAGGTTGCATTACCCTCTTCTTTGAACAACTTATTGAAACGACTTTGGTCAAAAAGCAACGGCAACGTTAGCCCTTCTTCTGCTCCCGGCCCCTCGATGTTAAACGACAGACGGGAATCACCGGAAACGAGCACAAACTGAACCAGGTCACTTTGATTTGCCAGCGTCTCAAAATTCACCAGAGCATAATGCTGGCAGTCGATGTCTTCGCTCTCGTCATCCAACGTACAGGTAAGGTTGCCAGACTCGGCAATACGCAGCGTGTTATCTTCCAGTTGCAGGGTTATTTGATCTTTACCTGGCTCAACGCGGTAGCAGTGCTGAATATCGTTTAGCCAGAATTGCCCTTGTTCGACCAACAACAGGCGAAATTTATACTCTTCAGCTGAATTATTGCGGTTGGTCAGTTCGAGACTGAAGAAGCAGGGATGCCCGTCAAAAGGCACCGACGCCATAATGCGGGAAGTCTTGCCGCCCGCCCGGCTGGTGCGCCAGAAAGATGCATTCTTTAACTGGCGATTATGGGCAATCTTTATCTGGTTATCTTGAAGATCATTACCTTGGAAACTGAATTCCAGCTCAGCCTTTGATTGCCCTGGCTGCACCTGCACCAGCAGGCTGATGTCTCGTTTGCCTGCCTTACTGGCGCTTTTCGCCCGTTGCCAAACCTCACCGTTTTCGACGGAGACGTTCTCCAGTACCAGTTTTTGTTCACTATTCTGTTCTTTCTCTTTCCTGTAGTCGGAGAAATCGAGCTCACGCCAGTCATCTTTATCGTAAAAATGCTCCTGAATGAATTTTGAACTAAACTCAGGCAGCACATTCTCCAGCTGTCCACTGTAGCGTTCAACACTATCTTCTATCTGGCGATATAATTTCCGGTTTTCACTCAGTCGGGTGCGTAGCTGCTTCTGGCTATAATTCAGTAGTTCATCATCTTTAAACAGATGAAGCTCGGAGAAATCCAGATTGCCATCATCCAGCAAGCGATACAGCGACGAGAAACCAAATACGGTCGCGCCTTCATCCAGTACCGTCGCCAGTTGATCCTCCAGCAAACAGCGGGACAATTCCGAACGGTTACTATTAGTAGTAATGAGCTTGTCCAGTTGATGACAGAAAGTTTGTGGGTACCAAATAGCATCCGGTGCCGCCACGTCTTTCGTGCTGTTAATCAGGGTATCGAGCATACTGTTGTGAATAATCAACAGCGCTGTTTGGGCAAAAACGCCGCTGCGCCCTGCAACTTCATCGCGCAAATGAGAAATGTAGTTTTCTGTGAATGCTGGAGCCTCGGCTCCGTGCAGTACAGGAATAAGCTGAACACCATTGCAGGGGAGGCAATCAATATATTGCCCTGGCGCAATTTCCAACTGATTGCCGTCCGCCAGAGAGACGAATGCTTCCCAGAGTTTTAGGGCATTATCGGGATCGGGAGATTTGAACTGGTAGCGCTCGCCGGGCTGAATGATGCCACCTACCCATTCAATAAAGGTTTTTGCCAGATAGGTTTCATACTGTTTTACGGACATACACGGCGTCTCCACTATCACTCATTCGCTCTACATTTCCCATGCGTTCATAAAACGCCACCAACGTTTGCACCGACTGGTTATCCAGATAAAAACCGCGCTGTTCAAAACCACGCAGCAGTTCGTGCAGGCGGAGTTTGTCATTTTTGCCTATGGTGAGATTGGTCAGTAACAGAAGACGATCCTGATTCAGCACCAGCACTTTCCCTGCACGACCACGAACCTGAATAAAGTCAGTGCAAATCTGGCTCTCAAGCTCATTAATGTAGTCTCGGTTCACTCTTGCTCTATCAGATCTTTTATTCTGAAACTGTGCAACAGCAACTGATTTTAGCTGCTTAAAGGCCTCATCCAAGTTTGCAGCTCGTTCGCAAACCTGAAGTTCGCGCTCGACAATAAACTCCTGCAAGTAATTGTTAAGCGAATTTAGTACCTTTGTTGAATCTGAGTAATTGAGACAATCTTGATAAACCTGCCATAGCGGGCGTTTGGGTTGCCCTTTGTGCTTTTTATCATTCCACTGTAAAACTTCCAGCGCAGAGAGCATCGGGAAAAGATTTTTACTATGCCGAGCAAAAAGCTTGTAACCATAGGTTTGCACACCTTCCCGTTCTGCACTGGCTTTTTCCGAGTCAAGGATGAAAAAAAGGGATTTGCTTTGCGGTTCCCCTTTTTGCCAATTGTCTAGATTGAGCGCAAGTTGAGCGCACCAGCTAAAAGCATACAATCGCAAAGTATTGGCTAGTTCCTGTAGAAGATATTGTGGATATTCCGCTAGAAATGCCAAATCGGACTGAAAACATTTCGCAATAAAGGGAAGATAAGATTGTTCTTTGGTAAATGGACTTTCACCAGAAAACTCATATACTTTTTCATCAAGCTTATTCAAAAGTTGCTTTTCGATAAAATTCAGCTTATCCGGCATTGGATAGTTGAGATTAAAATCCCCCATCAAATTAGCGAAGAGAGCTCCAAGACGCTTATCGGCTGCAGAACCAGAGTTTATTCTTTCATTGTTAAACTGGGATTGAAACAATAAAAACATAGGAGAAACACGAAAAATATCGTGGTTCGAAAAATACATTCGTTCCAAGACGGCCCAGAAATCTGGTTCATCAATTATTTTTTCAAAATGGACTTTGCAATCATCTCTGAATTGTTCAATCCCATAAGACTCTTCGATTTTATGTTTCAAGGAATAACTTAGTACCAAACCGGTCACTATTTGCCAGTTAATATTATTATTTTTATTTCGTATAGGAAGATAGCTAGGCTGTGGATTATTTTTCCTTACTTCCAAGATCTCTGAAATAGGATACATTCTGTTACCCCTCCATTCCGCTAATAGAGATCATATCGTCATCAAATCTTGCACTATAAACTCGGCGCATACCATCATAAAATCTTATCTCAGAACTAAGCTTGATCTTATCAGAAACTAAATCAATAATTCCGTCTAATAGAACAATAGCATTTTTATCGTATTTATTCGGACGATAACCATTATTTAATTTTTTCAATAATTCGAACAGGTTAAGTCCGATACGGATGGGTGGTAATGGATCCTCACCCACTTTTAAATGAACATCGAAGCCAGTAGGATGAGCAGTATGTTTACTACGGATAGCGTCCCAGTCAGGCTTCAGCGCTACTGGCGCAGTTATTTTAACCCCACCAAACTCCCCTAAAAAAAATTCTTCTTTATGCTTACTCAACTCCGGCGCTTTACGGTTTGCATAGCGCTGGATACCAGCGATAAGTTCAGAGGTGTAAAAGCGATTCAGTGATCTTTTTTGCTCCAGATCTGCTGTGTAATTTCTATGTAAATGCCAGATTTCTGAGTAATGTTCAAACAACGATTCGTTAAAGAACGCGGAAAATCTCCGATGATAATCATTACCCAATGACTCGTGCTGCAATAGCCAGAAAAGCCGGATCAACGAGGTTGCGTCACCAGGCTTAATGCACTGGCGATCAAACTTAATGTGTAACGGCTCAAGTGCGGCTAAAAAATCATCGAGCTCAGCATCAACCAGTCTCAGTTCATAGCGCAAAACAAACTGATCAAGTTCATAAGTGTGCAATCTGGCGGGATCAAAATCGCAAATTTTTTTAATCAGATCATTTTCTGCACCGGTGAAGAGGTTATCAAACAAGTAGCCAGGCCCCATCAGCAGATGATGCAAAAAATCCAGCAGCGTTCGGGTCGTTACAAACTGGTCTTTAATTAGTCGCGCTTTAAAGAGCTGCGTAATTAATACATTCTGCACACCTGGCATGCAAAGCAATTTAAAGTTTGCGACCTCTTTTAGATCTGGATTAATTGACTCATCGCGCCGAAAAATAAACTGAAATAAATTATTATCATCATCACGAGTTAAATTATCTAATAAGGTCTTAATAAATGATGAATATTGTTTACTTTCGTCAAACTGGAATTTAGGGTAATGTTCAAAATCAAAAAAAGAACAATTCTCGTTACGGTAAGGACGGCTTGCATCCTGCTGTCCTGATAAAAATGAGTCAATTGCAGACCGGATCACCCTGTGGCATTCAGCGCCTTCTCGGGCAAAGTTAGCGAGCATTCCGGTGTTGATGCCAATGAGCAATGGAGATGTCTGCTGATGATGATTAGCAAATAATTCATTCAAAGCATCAATGGCTGATTGTCGAGGGGCAAAGCTATGAGTGGCATCCAGATGGAAAATAAATCGCCGCTGATAACGCGGATCTGACTGACAGCGGGTTAAAATTTCGGACTTTCCATCCCCGCTACTGCCGCACAAAAAAATGATTTCACCGGGTTTAGCAACATCCAGATAGCGTTGTAATTCGGTTTCAATTTCTTGTTTAACAAAGAGTTGTTCCTTTAACTGATCGAACTCATCCTTCTGACGGTGTGTCACGGTGGTGACGGAAAACGAAGATGACTTCGCAAGTACACCCAACGCTTTACGTAATGTGATTGCGCTCATAACTTCATGTTCTCTAAAGTAGGAATACACCTATTCTATAAAAGCTACCCACTGATATCTATAGGCTCTTTGACACATTCATTACGAGCAATTTCAAAATTGTGTATTTTCCTTTCCGTCCACAAAACACATCCAGAGATGGCGGGTCAAGTCCATACATCAACCAGCTTCACTTTGGAAGCTGGTTGATTGATTGTATATTAATTAAACATATACACTAAATATTACCACGATTGACTTTTGCATAGTCAAACGGCGTAATCCCACTCTCCCGATTCCCATCCAGAAAGTCAGCCCACCATTGCAGCATCAGTTTGCGTTCATCCAGATGCTCTGCTTTATGAATATAAGCCGCACGTACTAAGTTACGCTCCATATGGCTCATCTGACGCTCTACCGCATCCCTCGACCACAACCCTGATTCAATCAACGAACTACAGGCCATTGTTCTGAAACCATGCCCACAAACATCAACCTTCGTGTCATATCCCATGACGCGCAGTGCCTTGTTCACCGTGTTTTCACTCATGGGCTTATGAGGGTTATGATCGCCAACGAAAACAAAGTCACGATCACCACTGATCTTGTGGACCTGTTGAAGGATTACTAATGCCTGACGAGACAGAGGAACTAAATGAGGTGTACGCATTTTAGAACCTCGTTGCGAATGCTTAACACCTTCTATAGCTTCTCGTTCTGCCGGGATTGTCCACATTGCCCTTTCAAAATCGATCTCGGGCCAACGGGCAAAGCGCAACTCACTGGAACGAATAAAGATTAATAACGTTAGCTCAACAGCCAGACGGGTTAAAGGCCGTCCGGTGTAGCTATCAATTCGGTGGAGTAGTTCAGGTAAGCGTTTCAGTTCAAGTGCTGGTCGATGGACACGATTACTGGAAGCAACTGCCCCAGCCATCTCCTGAGCAGGATTGTAATCGATCAAACCGCTTTGCACTGCATAACGCATAATCGCATTGGTACGCTGCTGAAGACGCGAAGCCACTTCAAGACGCCCTGTAGCCTCAACTACTTTGATAGGCACAAGGAGATCGCGCGTACTAAAACTATCAATACTTCGCTTTCCAATCGCTGGGAACAAATTATCTTCCAGGCTCTTCAGCACCCGCCGACTATGTTCTTCTGTCCATTTTTTATTTGCTGCGTGCCACTCTCTGGCAACTGACTCAAAAGTAATAGCTTCTTTCGCCTGTTCTTCTTTCACAGCTCGTTTGTGTTCGCGAGGATCGATTCCAGCAGCAACAAGCCTTCTGGCCTCTTCCCTCTTCTGACGAGCATCAGCCAGGGATGTTTCAGGATAAACCCCAAACGCCATCAGGTGCTGCTTACCACCAAAGCGAAAGCGGAACCGCCAGTATCTAGAGCCGTTGGGGTGAACCAGCAAAAACATGCCATCCCCATCGACTAGGGTGTACTCCTTTTTCTGCGGTTTCGCAGAACGCACTTTGATATCTGTCAGAGCCATAAAAGTTCTCCTTCCATGTGCTGCCGTGAGTATATAAGCATTATCGAACCAGCATATATACTCGGTTCTATACTCACAAGCGACTTGATGTGGGTTGACTCAGATTGACTTCTGTTGAAAGGAAAATCGCGGAAAGCCTTGTGTGGCGTGGATTTCAGGCACAAAAAAAGACGTCCGTTGACGTCTATTGATGTTCCGATGGTGCCGAAGGCCGGACTCGAACCGGCACGTATTTCTACGGTTGATTTTGAATCAACTGCGTCTACCGATTTCGCCACTTCGGCACTGAAGGGGATGCGGAAACGTGTTGGATTATACCTGCCGCGGGCGGCTATGCAAGTCGCGATATGGTTACCCACCGCTAAGTGCTGAAAAAATCGGCGGTCTCTACCCCAGCGGCTGCCCCATATAGGCAAACCAGCAAAACACTAGCCCGCCGTCACCCCCTTTTACCGCCGACCGCAGCCCAGTCCCCCAACCTACACCGCCGTCAAAAACAGCTTTCGCTCGGCTTCGCGCCGCCGTGTCAGCCCGGTCAGTACTTTGCCGCCGGCTTTATTCCAGCGCAGGAACTGATCCGCCGCCTGGGCGTATTCGCCCTGATTAAGCAGTTTTAGCAGCGTCGAGCTTTGCAAATTCCCGACGCCCAGGTTGAAGGTGAACGCCACCAGCGCGTCGAACTCGTTTTGATTGAGAGCCACCGTCACCACGTTATGCACGCCGCGCTCGGTGACCAGCAGATCGCTGCGCAGCAGCGCTTCGGCCTCGGCTTCGGTAATAGGTCGGGGGAAGCGTTCGTTCGGTAAAATCAGATGCCCGTAGCCAATGGTCCACTTGCCGACTGCATCCTGGTATTTTTCCAGCCTAAGTCCCTCAAAAGATTTGATAAGCGCGATTCCCCCTGCGCCCGTATGTTGCGGTTGACTCGGCATGTTGGTTGCTCCTGTTGAAGGGGAAAAAACAGCACTCTTTGAGGATGGTTCGGACACATCGTGTTGCAAAGTCAGCGCGGCAAAATAGGCGTATGGAAAATCCGAAAATAGCGGCCTGCGCTGCACGTTTCGCCACGGGCTTTTGGCGAAATGGGCTATCTGCCCTGGTGCACTCTGCCGCCGGGGTCGCAGATGCCCTACACTTCATAAAATCCCCTCTCTCAATCAAAGGAATCCCTCATGAGCATCATTAAAAGTTACGCCGCGCCGCAGGCGGGTGCCCCGCTGGAACTGCAGGAGTTCGACGCTGGCCCGTTGGGGGCAGAAGATGTGGAAGTGCAGGTAGATTACTGCGGCATCTGCCATTCGGATTTGTCGATGATCGATAACGAATGGGGCTTTTCGCAATACCCGCTGGTTGCCGGGCATGAAGTGATTGGTCGTGTGGTTGAGCTGGGAAGCGCGGCGCAGAACAAAGGATTGAAAGTGGGTCAGCGCGTTGGGATTGGCTGGACGGCGCGCAGCTGTGGGCACTGCGATGCCTGTATCGATGGCAACCAGATCAACTGCCTGGAAGGTTCGGTGCCGACCATCGTTAACCGCGGCGGCTTTGCCGATAAATTGCGTGCCGACTGGCAATGGGTGATCCCGCTGCCGGATAGCATTGATATCGAAACCGCCGGTCCGCTGCTGTGCGGCGGTATTACGGTGTTTAAACCGCTGCTGATGCATAACATTACCGCCACCAGCCGCGTGGGCGTGATCGGTATTGGCGGTCTGGGTCATATTGCGATTAAGCTGTTACATGCGATGGGCTGTGAAGTGACGGCGTTTAGCTCGAACCCGGCGAAAGAGCCGGAAGTGCGCCTGATGGGGGCGGATTACGTGGTGAACAGCCGCGATCCGGAAGCGCTGAAAGCGCGCGCCGGGCAGTACGATCTGATCATCAACACGGTGAACGTCGATCTGAACTGGCAGCCCTACTTTGAAGCCCTGACGCACGGCGGTCATTTCCATACCGTGGGCGCAGTGATGAAGCCGCTGGAAGTACCGGCCTTTACGCTGATTGCAGGCGATCGTAGCGTCTCCGGTTCGGCGACCGGTACGCCGTTCGAACTGCGTAAGCTGATGAAGTTTGCCGGGCGCGCGAAAGTTGCACCGACGACAGAGATGTTCCCGATGTCGCAGATCAACGAAGCGCTGCAGCATGTGCGCGACGGCAAAGCCCGTTATCGCGTGGTATTAAAAGCAGATTTCTGATGTGAAAACCCGGCACGCAATGTGCCGGGTCTCTTTTAGTGGCTGATGGCGGCAAACACTTCCGCAATCGCAACAGCGCCCGGATCGCTGACCCCGGCCAGATTCTCACTGTTCACGTAGGACGATCGGCCGGCACCCGCTTTGTGCATGGTTGCAGTGCTGTCAGCGCCGGTTTTCGCCGCAGAAACGGCAGCCTTGAGCCCGCTGTCGCGCAGGGCTTCCAGCGCCGGTTGCAGGGCGTCGATCAGCGTGCGATCCCCTTGCTCCGCACCGCCATAATGTTTCATCTGTTTTAACCCCAGCAGCAACGCGTCCGGTAATGAAGTACCGTCCTGCACGGCCTGGCCTGCGGCGGTAAAGAAAATCGACATCAGCACGCCGCTGGAGCCGCCCATTACTGTTGCCAGTCGCTCACCTACCAGTTGCAGCAGTTGCGCGGTGTTATTTAGCGGCAGGGCGTTTTTCTCCAGCAGCTGTTTAATTTCACGCGCCCCTTCAGCAAAGGTCGAGCCGGTATCGCCGTCACCCACTTTCGCATCCAGTGCATTAAGGCGGTTCTCCAGGCCGATTAGGGTATCCACCGCTTTACTGACCAGCGCTTTAACCTGCGGGTTGTCGGAAGGCTCGATCTCCAGCCCGTCGTACACCGCGTTATGTTGCTGGGTTTTCATCGGCGCGAAGGGCACCGGTTTTTGCCAGCCGACGGTATGCACATCGGCGCAAATCGCTTGTTCAAAGGTTTCATTCAGGCGAAGCAGCGACAGAGAAAAGCCTTTCATATCCAGCGAACTGACCAGCGGCGCGGGGCCAATCAGATAAGCAATCTGATCTTTCAGCGCCGAGTGGGCCAGCTCTTTGGTCAGCAGCGCCATCTCCAGCGCCGACACGCCGCCGAGGTTATTAATCAGCACCGCCACGCGCTCGTTGCCCACTGCCGCCTGCAACGGTTGCACAAGGGTGTCGATTAGCTGTTTGCTGTTATGCGTATCCACGGTGGTTGCGCCCGGTTCGCCGTGAATACCGAGGCCCAGCTCAACTTTACCCTGCTGAATACGCCCCTCTTCGCTGTCGCCGCCCGGCAGATTGCAGGTCTCCATCGCCAGCCCCAGGCTGAATACGTTATCGCAGGCCTGGCGGGCGAGATCGCGCACTTCGCTCAATGATTTGCCCTGCTCGGCGGCATAGCCCGCAATCTTGTGTACTAACGCAGTTCCGGCAATGCCGCGCGGCTGTTTGTTGTCCGGCAGCGCGATATCGTCGGCAACAATCACCATTTCCACTTTCAGGCCGTAGCGCTTGGCTTTTTCCGCCGCAAGGCCGAAGTTCAGCCGGTCGCCGGTGTAGTTTTTAACGATCAGCAGGCAGCCGCGATCGCCAGTGACGGCAACAATGGCGTTGAGTACCGCGTCGACGCTTGGTGAGGCGAAAACGTCGCCGCAAACGGCGGCGGTGAGCATTCCTTTGCCGACAAACCCGGCGTGGGCCGGTTCGTGCCCGGAGCCGCCGCCGGAGATCACCGCTACGCGGCTTTTATCCCAGTCGGCACGGGCGACAATACGAATGGCGGGATCGATATCGAGGCGAACCAGGTTGCCGTGGGGAGCCGAAATGACCATGCCTTCAATGGCGTCATTGACCAGTTGTTTGCGGTCGTTGAAAAAGAATCTGGACATAAGTTTCCCAAAATATATTAATCGTTCTTAAAGCATAGTCCGCAGGATGCGGGACGGCGCAAAGAACAGATTTTACTGAGCGCTCTAGGGCACCCGACGGCCAAAATCCAGCGTGTAGCCGCGCGCGGTGCGCTGTTTATCAAGATAATGGCTCAGCATGATGGCGACGCTTATCCCCAGCGCCAGCAGCGCGCCGTGCAGCAGCATCGCAAGGTAGGAATCGAGCAGGATAAACCCGGCCAGCGCCGGAAGAAGAAAGAGTAACCCCAGCTGTTCAAGCAGCTTTTGCGCTGCGGCAAAACGCGCCAGCACCCGGTCGGCCTGCGCCTCCTGCGCTGAACCGCGCCGCACGGTACCTACCTGCTGCGCCAGCGTATCCGCACGCTGAATCAGCCATGTCGCAAGCCCCAGCGTGATAACGGTTAACAGCAGTTCAAATACCAGCAGCACGCTGTCGCCAAGAGCAGAAAGCCGCCACTGAGCCCCCAGCACCGCCGCAGTAAAAAACACGCTCAAGATGCTGGAGAGAAAGAGGGTCAATGTTGATATCAGCCGTGACAACATGGGCAGCTCCTTGCCGACACGCATAGAAAAAAGAAGAGAGGCCGTAGCCTCTCGTCTTGTTTAACTTTTTCGCATCATCAGCCACAGGCTGAGGAGGAAGAAGCTGGCGCTGGGCAGCAGCGCGCCGAGCACCGGCGGAATGCCGTAGACCAGCGTTAGCGGGCCGAAGATCTGATCCAGCACGTAGAAGACAAAGCCGAAGCTGATACCGGTGACCACGCGCACGCCCATCGGCACGCTACGCAGCGGGCCAAAGATAAACGACAGCGCCATCAGCATCATCACCGCCACCGACAGCGGCTGGAAGATTTTGCTCCACATATTAAGCTGGTAACGCCCGGAATCCTGGCCGCTCGACTTCAGGTATTTCACATAGTTGTGCAAGCCGCTGATCGACAGCGCGTCCGGGTCCAGCGCTACCACGCCGAGTTTGTCCGGCGTCAGCCTGGTCTCCCAGATGCCGCTCACGGTCTGCGCACCGGTCACCTGTTTTGGATCCGTCAGATTAGACTCATCTACCTGCGATAGATGCCAGTTTTTCTCGTTCGGATCGAACTTCGCCGACGCGGCATAGCGTACCGACTGCAAACGACGCTCTTTATTGAAAGAGTAAATGCTGACGCCCGCCAGCTCATCGTTGTTTTTAACCCGCTCGATGTAGATAAAGTTATTGCCGTCTTTTGCCCACAGGCCCGCCTGGGTGGAGAGCAGCGAACCGCCGTACATGGATTGAGCACGCTGGTTACGCGCCATTTGCTCGCCCTGCGGCGCAACCCACTCGCCAATCGCCATGGTCAGCAGCACCAGCGGAATCGCGGTTTTCATCACCGCCAGCGCCACCTGCATACGGGTGAAGCCGGAAGCCTGCATCACCACCAGTTCGCTGCGCTGTGCCAGCATTCCCAGCCCTAACAGCGCGCCAAGAAGCGCCGCCATCGGGAAGAAGATCTGGATATCTTTCGGCACGCTGAGCAGGGTGTACATCCCCGCGCCCAGCGCGTCATAGCTCCCCTGCCCGGCTTTTTTCAGCTGATCGACAAACTTAATAATGCCGGAGAGGGACACCAGCATGAACAGCGTCATCATGATGGTGGTAAAGATTGTTTTACCGATATAGCGGTCAAGAACGCCAAAAGCCTGCATTATACCGCTCCTCTACGGGTAAAACGGGCGCGAATCCGGCGCATCGGCACCGTATCCCACAGGTTCAGCAACACCGCCAGCGCTAAATACGCCAGGTTAACCAGCGACATCCAGACCATCGGATCCAGTTTGCCTTTTGCGCCGTTCGACCGCAGCGTGGTTTGCAACAGGAAGAACACCAGATAGAGCAGCATCGCTGGCAGCATGGAGAGTACGCGGCCCTGACGCGGGTTAACCACGCTCAGCGGGACTACCATCAGCGCCATCATAAACACCGTAAAGATAAGCGTTAAGCGCCAGCTCAGCTCGGCGCGCGCGTGCGGCGTATCGGTTTTATACAGCGTGCGCATATCCATCTGCTCGGTATCGGAAGGATCGAGGGCTACCGCCTGATGGCCGACTATCGCCTGATAGTTCTGGAAATCCGTAATGCGGAAATCGCGCAGCATCGCGGTGCCCTCAAAACGGGTACCGCTATTCAGCGTGACCACCTGAGAACCATCTTTTTGCTGCGACAGGTGACCGGAGTCCGCCAGCACCACCGATGGGCGGGCTGAGCCTTTCGGGCGTAGCTGGGCGAGGAACACCTTGGTGAAGTTTTTGCCTTCGACGCCTTCAATAAACAGCACCGAGTTGCCGTCGCTCGCCTGCTGGAACTGTCCCTGCGCCAGCGCCGCCATACCGGGGTTGGCTTTAGCATCCGCCAGCACCTGATCCTGGTGGCGGGAAGACCACGGGCCTGCCCACATCACGTTAGCCGACGCGAGCGCACCGGTAAACATTGCCAGAATAAGCGCCGCTTTGACCAGCACGCCACGGCTCAGGCCGCAGGCGTGCATCACGGTAATTTCGCTCTCGGTATAGAGTTTGCCCAGCGTCATCAACAGGCCGAGGAACAGACTCAACGGCAGGATAAGCTGCGCCATTTCCGGCACGCCCAGCCCCAGCAGCGAGAGCACGAGGTTCGTCGGAATTTCGCCTTCGGCGGCCGCGCCCAGAATCCTGACCAGTTTCTGACAAAAGAAAATCAGAAGCAGGATGAATAGGATCGCAAGCTGGCTTTTTAGGGTTTCCCGAACCAGATATCTTATGATTATCACTTTAAATACGCCCGTAAAAAGCAGTGTTTCGCAGGAATTTAGCTTGTTTCATGGCTTAAACGTCATTTATGCTCTTGAGTCGTCGAAATCATCGCTAAGATTAATATGCTCAGCGGACACGTGCGTAAGGCCCGATTCTGACGTGCCAAAAGCGAAGCAACATTAAGATTAACACGAAGTCACCGCAACAGCGGACACGCGTTACGAAAGCTTGCAATTCTATCCGTAGCCGCCGCCGTTGTCTTTAAGATTCAGGAGCGTAGTGCATGGAGTTCAGTGTAAAAAGCGGTAGCCCGGAGAAACAGCGGAGTGCCTGCATTGTCGTCGGCGTCTTTGAACCGCGCCGTCTCTCTCCCATCGCCGAGCAACTCGATAAAATTAGCGACGGCTATATCAGTGCGCTGCTGCGTCGCGGGGAACTGGAAGGCAAGCCGGGACAAACCCTGCTGCTGCACCACGTACCGAACGTCCTCTCCGAACGTATTTTGCTGATTGGCTGCGGCAAAGAGCGCGAACTCGATGAGCGCCAGTACAAGCAGGTGATCCAGAAAACCATAAATACGCTGAATGATACCGGCTCCATGGAAGCGGTGTGCTTTCTGACCGAGCTGCATGTTAAAGGGCGTAACACTTACTGGAAGGTGCGTCAGGCCGTCGAGACCGCCAAAGAGAGCCTCTACAGCTTCGACCAGTTGAAAACCAACAAAAGCGAGCCGCGCCGCCCGCTGCGTAAAATGGTGTTTAACGTGCCGACGCGCCGTGAGCTTACTAGCGGCGAACGCGCGATTCAGCACGGTCTGGCGATTGCCGCAGGCATTAAAGCGGCGAAAGATCTCGGCAATATGCCGCCGAACATCTGTAACGCAGGCTACCTGGCCTCGCAGGCGCGCCAGCTGGCGGATACCTACAGTAAAAACGTGGTCACCCGCGTGATTGGCGAGCAGCAGATGCGCGAGCTGGGCATGCATTCTTATCTCGCCGTCGGCCAGGGTTCACAAAACGAATCCCTGATGTCGGTGATTGAATATAAAGGCAACCCGGCAGAAGAGGCGCGTCCAATCGTGCTGGTGGGTAAAGGGCTGACCTTCGATTCCGGCGGTATCTCCATCAAGCCTGCCGAAGGCATGGATGAGATGAAGTACGATATGTGCGGCGCGGCGGCGGTGTACGGCGTGATGCGCATGGTGGCTGAACTGCAATTGCCGATCAACGTGATTGGCGTGCTGGCGGGCTGTGAAAACATGCCGGGCGGGCGCGCTTATCGTCCGGGCGACGTGCTGACCACCATGTCCGGTCAAACCGTTGAGGTGCTGAACACCGATGCGGAAGGCCGTCTGGTGCTGTGCGACGTGCTGACCTACGTTGAGCGTTTCGAGCCGGAAGCGGTGATTGACGTCGCCACGCTGACGGGTGCCTGCGTGATTGCTCTGGGCCATCACATCACCGGTCTGCTGTCGAACCACAACCCGCTGGCCCATGAGCTGATTGGCGCTTCCGAGCAGGCAGGCGATCGCGCATGGCGTTTGCCGCTGGGCGATGAGTACCAGGAGCAGCTGGAGTCCAACTTTGCGGATATGGCGAATATTGGCGGCCGTCCTGGCGGTGCAATTACCGCTGGCTGCTTCCTGTCGCGCTTTGCCCGCAAGTACAACTGGGCGCACCTGGATATTGCCGGGACCGCCTGGCGCTCCGGTAAAGCCAAAGGCGCCACCGGTCGTCCGGTCGCGATGCTGTCGCAGTTCCTGCTGAACCGCGCCGGGTTTAACGGCGAAGAGTAAGTTTCTGGCCGGGCAATAAGACTTCTCTCCCCTGAGATTTCGCATTGCGTGCGGTGACAACGAAGCCAATCGCCGGCCACAGTTTACTGTGGCCGGTGTGCATGCGAATCTGGCGAAACAGATTTTCACGCTGCCCGCAGCGGCCGCTTTTCGGGCGAGCCGGATGAATGCGCGGGCAACCTGTAAGACAACGGGTAGAGAGATGAAAAACGCAACATTTTACCTGCTGGACAACGATACCAAGATTGATGGCTTAAGCGCCGTCGAGCAGCTGGTGTGCGACGTTGCCGCAGAACGTTGGCGTAACGGTAAACGCGTGCTGATTGCCTGTGTCGATGAACAACAGGCGATTCGTCTGGATGAAGCGCTGTGGGCGCGCCCGGCGGAGAGTTTTGTGCCGCACAATCTGGCGGGCGAAGGGCCGCGCGGCGGCGCGCCGGTAGAGATTGCCTGGCCGCAGAAGCGCAACAGCAGCCCGCGCGATATTTTGATTAGCCTGCGCGCGGAATTTGCAGATTTTGCCACCGCTTTCACAGAAGTGATAGACTTCGTTCCTCATGAAGATTCTTTGAAACAACTGGCGCGCGAACGCTATAAAGCGTACCGCTTAGCTGGTTTCAACCTGAACACGGCAACCTGGAAATAATGGAAAAGACATATAACCCCAAAGATATCGAACAGCCGCTGTACGAGCAGTGGGAAAAGCAGGGCTATTTCAAACCGAACGGTGATGAAAGCCAGGAAAGCTTCTGCATCATGATCCCGCCGCCGAACGTCACCGGCAGTTTGCATATGGGCCACGCCTTCCAGCAAACCATCATGGACACCATGATCCGCTACCAGCGCATGCAGGGTAAAAACACCCTGTGGCAGGCGGGTACCGACCACGCGGGGATCGCCACGCAGATGGTGGTGGAGCGTAAAATTGCCGCCGAAGAGGGAAAAACCCGCCACGATTACGGTCGCGATGCCTTTATCGAAAAAATCTGGCAGTGGAAAGCAGAATCCGGCGGCACCATTACCCGTCAGATGCGCCGTCTCGGTAACTCCGTAGACTGGGATCGCGAACGCTTCACCATGGACGAAGGCCTCTCCAACGCCGTGAAAGAGGTGTTTGTCCGCCTGTATCAAGAAGATCTGATTTACCGTGGCAAGCGCCTGGTGAACTGGGATCCGAAACTGCGCACGGCGATTTCCGATCTGGAAGTGGAAAACCGCGAGTCGAAAGGCTCGATGTGGCATATCCGCTACCCGCTGGCCGATGGCGCGAAAACCGCCGACGGTAAAGATTATCTGGTGGTGGCAACGACACGTCCGGAAACCCTGCTCGGCGATACCGGCGTGGCGGTCAACCCGGAAGATCCGCGCTACAAAGATCTGATTGGCAAATTCGTGGTGCTGCCGCTGGTCAACCGCCGTATTCCTGTTGTTGGCGATGAACACGCCGACATGGAGAAAGGCACCGGCTGCGTGAAAATTACCCCGGCCCACGACTTTAACGACTATGAAGTTGGCCGTCGTCATAAACTGCCGATGATCAACATCCTGACCTTCGACGGCGATATCCGTGAAAGCGCGCAGGTATATGACACCAACGGTAACGAATCCGACGTCTATCCGGCGGATATCCCGGCAGAGTTCCAGAAACTGGAGCGCTTTGCCGCACGTAAAGCGGTGGTTGCCGCCGTTGACGCCCTTGGCCTGCTGGAAGATGTTAAACCCCACGATCTGACCGTACCGTACGGCGATCGCGGCGGCGTGGTGATTGAGCCGATGCTGACGGACCAGTGGTACGTTCGTGCCGATGTACTGGCGAAACCGGCGGTGGAAGCCGTAGAAAACGGTGATATCCAGTTTGTGCCGAAGCAGTACGAGAATATGTACTTCTCCTGGATGCGCGATATTCAGGACTGGTGTATCTCCCGCCAGCTGTGGTGGGGCCACCGTATTCCGGCGTGGTATGACAGCGAAGGCAACGTTTACGTGGGCCGCAACGAAGAAGAGGTGCGTCAGGAGAACAACCTGGCCGCCGATGTCGCTCTGCGCCAGGACGAAGACGTGCTGGATACCTGGTTCTCCTCCGCGCTGTGGACCTTCTCGACCCTCGGCTGGCCGGAAAACACCGACGCGCTGCGTCAGTTCCACCCGACCAGCGTAATGGTCTCCGGCTTCGACATTATCTTCTTCTGGATTGCGCGCATGATCATGATGACCATGCACTTTATCAAAGATGAAAATGGCAAGCCGCAGGTGCCGTTTAAAACCGTCTATATGACCGGTCTTATCCGCGACGACGAAGGCCAGAAGATGTCTAAATCCAAGGGCAACGTTATTGACCCGCTAGATATGGTCGACGGTATTTCCCTGCCGGATCTGCTGGAAAAACGCACCGGTAACATGATGCAGCCGCAGCTGGCGGAGAAAATCCGCAAGCGCACCGAGAAACAGTTCCCGAACGGCATTGAGCCGCACGGCACCGACGCCCTGCGCTTCACCCTGGCGGCACTGGCCTCGACCGGTCGCGATATCAACTGGGATATGAAGCGTCTGGAAGGTTACCGTAACTTCTGTAACAAGCTGTGGAACGCCAGCCGCTTTGTGCTGATGAATACCGAAGATCAGGATTGCGGTTTCAACGGCGGCGAAATGCAGCTGTCGCTGGCGGATCGCTGGATCCTTGCGGAGTTCAACCAGACCATCAAAGCCTATCGCGATGCGCTGGATAGCTACCGCTTCGATATTGCCGCGGGCATTCTGTATGAGTTCACCTGGAACCAGTTCTGCGACTGGTATCTGGAGCTGACCAAACCGGTAATGACCGGCGGTTCCGAAGCGGAGCTGCGCGGTACGCGTAACACGCTGGTGACGGTGCTGGAAGGTCTGCTGCGCCTGGCGCACCCGATCATTCCGTTTATCACCGAAACCATCTGGCAGCGCGTGAAAGTGCTGAAAGGCATTACCGCCGATACCATCATGCTGCAGCCGTTCCCGCAGTACGATGTGGCGCAGGTGGATGAGAAAGCGCTGGCCGATACCGAGTGGCTGAAGCAGGCCATCACAGCAGTGCGTAATATCCGTGCCGAAATGAACATCGCACCGGGTAAACCGCTGGAGCTGCTGCTGCGTAGCGCAAGCATCGATGCACAGCGTCGCGTTAACGACAACCTGAGCTTCCTGCAATCGCTGGCGCGTCTGGAGAGCATCACCATTCTGCCTGCCGACGATAAAGGCCCGGTATCGGTGACCAAAATCGTGGACGGCGCAGAGCTGCTGATCCCGATGCTCGGTCTTATCGACAAAGAGGCGGAGCTGGCGCGTCTGGCGAAAGAAGTGGCGAAAGTGGAACAGGAAATTGGCCGCATTGAAAGCAAGCTGGGTAACGAAGGCTTTGTCGCCCGCGCGCCGGAAGCGGTCATTGCTAAAGAGCGTGAAAAACTCGATGGCTACGCCGAAGCGAAAGCGAAACTGATTGAGCAGCAGGCGGTTATCGCCGCCCTGTAATCAACAGGCAATAAAAAAGCCGGGCCGCAGTTTATTGCGATCCGGCTTTTTTTTATGACTGCAGAAATTAAAACGCCGCCGGATAGAACGACAGACCGCGCGCCAGCAGGTTGGCCGGATCTTTCGCTGGCTGAATGCCATGGTTTTCCAGGGGCAGCGTTTGCAGATCGCCATGCACATGGCTGTTTTCCAGCAGGTAGCGGGTCATACGCACCTTCGCCCACGGCCAGGCCAGAAACAGCGTTACGCAGCACACCAGCAGGTTAGTCACGGCAATCCAGAACATCCGCCCCATCTTCACCGTCGATGAGAAACGAATATCCCCTTCCAGCACCATCTGCCCGTAAACATAGGCACGCAGTTTCACAAAGGCGAACAGGAAACAGATAATCGCCCCGGCAATATAGATCAGGTAGCTCAGGACGAATGTGCCATAAAGGGAACTCATCATCAGCGCCATTTGCTGCGGATCGCCGCTTGCCTCGTACATATATCCCGACAAGCTTATTAACGTCGGAGCAAAGATAAGCGCCGATACCACAATAAACGGCACAAAGAGCAGCATCGCTAATAGCACAATAGTGATGCATTTTTTCATGGAAATATCGGCGGAGAATTTCAGCGTGCCGTAATGCAAATTATTCACCAGCATACCAAACCATTGGGCGGCAAATACACCCTGCATAATCGCCACGCCGAGCAGTAATACCAGCGTACCGATCACCATCATGGTGATAATAGCGCCGTACGAGCCGCTGCTTAAAGCCGTGGTGGTAAACAGCGAGAACACCACCACCGAGGCAATAATAATCAGCAGCGGGCAGCCCATCATCACCCACCAGGCGCGCAACGGGCTGGCGTAAAAATTAAAGCGTACGCCGTTAATTTCCGTCATCAGCATTTGATAACGCAGCCCTTGCGTTATCAACCACGGGAAGAAGATCAGGAACAGACCAACCATACAGACCAGTAAAAACACATTGTCATAGGCGGCATTGATAATGAAAACCGCATACAGCACGAACAGGCACAGCCAGCCGACGAAGATAGAGCGACCGGTGGCGTGATAAGAAAAACGCGCCCCGTCAAGATCGGTATTTTCATAAAAATAACGACGCGCACGCACCATCGCCCACGGCAAATATAACCCCAGCGTTACCAGGGTCAGTAAAATATTAACTAACCAAATGACAAAATAACCTTTCCCACTGCCATAAAAGGAAAAATGGCGCACGGGCGTGGCCACAGAACCAGACGTTTCGGAAGTCATAACAATCCTTATTGTAAAAAAACCAGCACAGGTGCAGTTAACCACCACAATATTGCGAAATGGTTATCTCCACTATTAAGTCTAAATGGCGGCCGGGCAAAAAAATAGCGCCCAATATTCCTGGTCTTGCCAGAAAGGCCTCAGAGTGGTATTAAGCAGGATCTCCTTATCACCGCAAAACAGAGTGCAGAGATGAATATTACCGCACCGGTAGAGGTAAAAATGCGCCGGATTGCTATCGCCGACAATGCCGCCATCGCCTCGGTGATCCGCCAGGTTTCGGCAGAATATGGTCTGACCGCCGATAAAGGCTACACCGTTGCCGACCCCGAACTGGACGAGCTTTATCAACTCTATAGCCGTCCGGGTTGCGCCTATTGGGTGGTTGAGCAAAACGGCGAAATCGTCGGCGGCGGCGGGGTTGCGCCGCTGAAATGTAGCGAGCCGGATATCTGCGAACTGCAAAAGATGTATTTTCTCTCCCGCGCCCGCGGGCAAGGGCTGGCGAAAAAACTGGCGCTGTTAGCGATGGAACACGCCCGCGCCGAGGGCTTTAAGCGCTGTTATCTGGAAACCACCGCCTTTCTCACCGACGCCATTGGTCTGTATGAGCACCTCGGCTTTGAGCATATCGACGGGCCCCTCGGCTGCACTGGCCACGTGGACTGCGAAGTGCGGATGCTGAAAACCCTGTAATTACACAATCCGGCGTGGCGTTAGACCGGCACGCCGCTGTGAAAGCGAAACTCCGTATCTGGCGTTGAGATCAGCGCCGCTTCCACCTCACCGAAAAAACGCACGCGCGAGCTGATATCGGTGGTGGAAATCTGCTGTGCCAGCGCCAGGTAATCCTGATAGTGGCGCGCTTCCGAGCGCAGCAGCGACAGGTAGAATTTCTGCAAATCCCCCTCCAGCCACGGTGCCAGCGCGGCGAAACGCTCGCAGGAGCGCGCTTCGATATAGGCCCCGCAAATCAGCTTATCCACTAACGTCAGCGGTTCATGAGTGCGCACCTCTTTTAGCATCCCTTTCGCGTAGCGGCTGGCGGTGATTTTGACGTAGGGAATATTACGCGCCTGCATCGCCTCGCGAACCTGCCAGAAGTGGTGCAGCTCCTCTTTAATCAGCAGCACCATACTGTCGATTAACGCCTGTCCCCACGCATCGTCGGTCTGCGGCATCACGCTTTTGCCGATCTGCTTATGCAGGGCGACGAAATCCGGCTCCGGCCCTTCGCGGAAGGTAAATTCTTCATAGGGTTTTAGCCACGCCAGCAGCGCCTCGGAGCCGCTTTTATCCGCCACATAGCGACGCACCAGCAGCATGGCGGTTTGCGCCGCTTTCAGTTCGCAGACCATATGATCCGTTAACAGCAGAGGCAGCATCGCGGGACTCCGGGCTTTATCGAGCCAGGCTTGCGGTGTGGGGCAGTGCAGAAAGTGTAAAACCGGGGAGAGTATTTGCGGGTAATCCATAGCCGTTCCTTGCATTGCGGCAGCAAGGGCTGCCGCAATATTCACTCAGTGACGCACGCCGTTGTCTTCTTCGTCAACGTAATCCTCGTCATCTTCGTCGTCGCCCTCTTCGGCGTTCGGATCTTCGTAGTAGGTTCCCCAGCCGTCATATTCAACTTCGAACTTCTCTGCGAGGTTGAGCAGCTGTTCTACCTGCGCGTCAATCAGATCGGCGTTCAGCGCGCTTTCGCTCAGCACGTCGCAGCAGATAACCACTTCGCCGTCTTCCAGCTCCAGCTCTTCAGGATCCGTTACTTCATAGCCCAGCTTGAAGGCCTCAACGGCGGCTTTTTCCAGCGTTTCGATATCATCTGCCGACAGGTGATGCTCAATGGTGTACAGCGCATCAGGATCGCTACCATCTTCCAGCAGCTCTTCAATAATCAAACGTGTCTCTTCACGCTGTTCTTCCAGGTGTTCCGGGTTCGCCATGGCTCGTTCCTCTTCAATGTGGCAGTTACACTTATTGTCACACACCACCGGCATTGCCTCCACTCCCCGCCGAAAAGATTTATCCGTCGGGGTTGCAAATGAATATTCATACATATAAATTGAATTTTAATTCAATAATTGGCCTAAGCCATGTGAGGAAAACATGTCTGCGCTTTACCAAAAACATTTTTTAAAACTGCTCGATTTTACCCCCGCTGAGATTAACGCCCTGCTGCAACTCGCCGCCCAGCTAAAAGCGGACAAGAAAAAAGGCCAGGAAGTCCAGAAGCTTACCGGCAAAAACATCGCGCTCATCTTCGAAAAAGACTCAACCCGCACCCGATGCTCTTTCGAAGTTGCCGCTTACGATCAGGGCGCCCGCGTCACGTGGATTGGCCCAAGCGGCAGTCAAATCGGGCATAAAGAATCAATAAAAGATACCGCGCGCGTGCTGGGACGTCTTTATGACGGCATTCAGTATCGCGGCTACGGCCAGCAGATTGTCGAAACCCTGGCGCAGCACGCGGGCGTACCGGTGTGGAATGGCTTAACCAATGAGTTTCACCCGACGCAATTGCTGGCGGACCTGCTGACCATGCGCGAGCACCTGCCGGGCAAAGCCTTTAATCAGATGAAACTGGTGTATGCCGGGGACGCGCGTAACAACATGGGTAATTCGATGCTGGAAGCCGCCGCGCTGATGGGGCTGGATTTAAGGCTGGTTGCGCCGAAAGCCTGCTGGCCGGATGCGAGCCTGGTGGCAGAATGCCAGGCGCTGGCGGTGAAAAACGGCGGCAATATCCTGCTGACAGAAGATATCGCTAACGGCGTGAAGGATGCCGACTTCATCTATACGGATGTGTGGGTTTCGATGGGCGAAGCGAAAGAGAAGTGGGCGGAGCGGATTGCGCTGCTGCGGCCTTATCAGGTGAACAGCAAGATGCTCTCGCTGACCGGCAACCCGCAGGTTAAATTCCTGCACTGTCTGCCCGCCTTTCACGATGAAAAAACCACCCTCGGCCAGCAAATGGCGCAGGAATTTGATCTTAAAGAGGGTATGGAAGTAACGGATGAGGTGTTTGAATCGTCGGCGAGCATCGTCTTCGATCAGGCGGAAAACCGCATGCACACCATTAAAGCGGTGATGGTCGCCACCCTCAGCCAGTAACGAAAGCAGCCCGGTTGCACACGCAGACCGGGCTACGCGCTTATGCTACCAGCAGTTTAACCACCACTTTACGCACCTGCGCCGGCGCGTTGACCGCACACAGCGGTTTGTGAACTTCGCCCGGCCAAAAGACCACGAAATCCCCTTCGCTTAACACCACGGTTTTTTCCTGCTCGCCCTGCGGCAAGAAAGCGATATCTTTATCCGCCAGCCAGTCGGTATCCGGCGCGCCGGCAGGCAGCGTACTAAAGGTCATGCCTTCTTCGCCTTTCAGCACAATCTGGATATCCAGGTAACGCGCATGATACTCGGCGCGTCGCTCCGCAAACGGCTGGGTCATATCTTCCGAGACTAAAAAGAACAGTCGGTTGCCATCGATATCATGTTTGCCGGTGGGTGTGGCATCAGTAACGTGCTGTTTAACGTGTTCGATAGCCTGGCGCAGCTCTTCCGGCAGCCACGGCTGTAAGTGATGAATGTTGCCAACGATCATGATTTAACCCTCAACTAAAACATTGTTTCATTTTTAGCTGTTATACGAGAATTCACCCTGCCATACCACCACTTTTTATGGCCGAAGTGTGTCGATGCATGTTTATGGGAAAATATGTTATATGTCTGTTAAACCGTGCTGGGTTTTTATGCAGCAACTCTGCATATTCTAAGCAGTGTAAAGCGTTGCGGCACCGCTGACCGACTGAAAGATAAGCTTTTATTAAAATAAACATCCCGTGTTCACACTTTAGCGCTCCGTTTATTTGCCCACATATTCACTGGTTATTTCTCTTTTTCTGTGGGAGGCACACAAGTTTATGCATTTATATGCATAGTTATTCCCAATCATGCATAAAATCGCTATTTATCAGCGGGTTATATATGCTAATAATTTTATCCGACACAACAAAATAATAACAAGCTTAAATAATAGCGGCAATTAATGCGTAGTCATTCATTCGGCAAATTTCGCTAATTCGCTGTTCTCTGATGCGAATCATGCAATTGAACGACGGCGCGTTAATATGCAATTCGACGTGACCACAATCACATCATTAAATTATGTGGCTTCTACTATAAGCCGTGAAATTAATCGCTATTGACGCGCAATGAAATTAATCCATGTTCATTGCCCGTCCCTTTTTTATTCTGAAAAACGTTAAAGGAATAATTATGGAAAAGCATTATGTCGGTTCTGAAATAGGTCAATTGCGTAGCGTAATGCTACATCGACCCAATTTAAGCCTGAAACGGTTAACGCCATCGAATTGCCAGGAGCTGCTGTTTGATGATGTGTTATCCGTCGAGCGCGCCGGGGCAGAACATGACGCCTTTGCCAATACCCTGCGTGAACAGGGTGTCGAAGTGCTGCTGTTAACCGATCTTCTTACACAAACCATTGATATTCCTGAAGCCAAAGCCTGGTTGCTGGAGATGCAGCTTTCCGATTATCGCCTTGGTCCGGCTTTCGCCACCGACGTGCGCGGCTGGCTGGCGGATATGCCACATCGTGAATTGGCCCGGCGGCTCAGCGGCGGTTTAACCTTTGGTGAGATCCCGGCATTTATTAAAAATATGGTGGTGGATATCCATACGGCGAATGATTTTATTATGAAGCCGCTGCCGAACCATTTATTTACCCGCGATACATCATGCTGGATTTATAACGGTGTCTCTATTAACCCGATGGCCAAACCTGCCCGACAGCGCGAAACCAATAATCTACGCGCCATTTATCGCTGGCATCCTGAATTCGCCGATGGGGAATTTATTAAATATTTTGGCGACGAGATTATTAATTATGACAAAGCCACGTTAGAAGGCGGCGACGTATTAGTGCTGGGCCGCGGCGCAGTATTAATTGGCCTCTCTGAACGCACCACGCCGCAGGGCGTAGAGTTTCTCGCCACCAGCCTGTTTAAACATCGCCAGGCCGAACGCGTTATCGCCGTTGAACTGCCGAAACACCGCTCCTGTATGCATCTCGACACGGTGATGACCCACATCGATATCGACACCTTTTCCGTCTACCCCGAAGTGGTTCGCAAGGATATCCAGTGCTGGACGCTGACGCCGAACGGGCGCGGCGGGCTACATCGCACCCAGGAGAGCGATCTGCTACACGCCATAGAAAAAGCCCTCGGCATCGATCAGGTGCGACTGATTACCACCGGTGGCGACGCGTTTGAAGCTGAACGCGAACAGTGGAATGACGCCAACAACGTCCTCACGCTGCGCCCCGGCGTGGTGGTGGGCTACGAGCGAAATATCTGGACCAACGAGAAATATGACAAAGCCGGGATCACCGTGCTGCCGATCCCCGGCGATGAACTGGGACGCGGGCGCGGCGGCGCACGCTGTATGAGCTGCCCCCTGCAACGCGACGGCATTTAAGGAGCCATCATGGAGAGAAAACCGACACTGGTTGTCGCGTTGGGCGGCAATGCGCTGCTGAAACGCGGCGAACCGCTGGAAGCGCATATTCAGCGGCAGAACATTGATATTGCCGCGCGCACCATCGCCAGCCTCACCGCCCAGTGGCGGGTGGTGCTGGTACACGGTAATGGACCGCAGGTTGGGCTACTGGCGCTGCAAAACAGCGCTTACGACAAAGTGACGCCCTATCCCCTCGATATTCTCGGTGCCGAAACGCAGGGAATGATCGGCTACATGCTGCAGCAGTCGCTGAAAAACATCCTGCCCCAGCGCGAAGTCAGCGTCCTGCTCACTCAGGTCGAGGTGGACGCCGCCGATCCGGCCTTCAGCCATCCGAGTAAATACATCGGCCCGGTCTACAACGAGGCGCAGGCACACGCTTTGCGCGAGGAAAAAGGCTGGGAATTTAAAGCCGACGGCAGCTGGTTTCGCCGCGTTGTCCCCTCCCCACAACCGAAACGCATTGTTGAGAGCGACGCCATTAGCGCGCTGATCGCCCGCGATCACCTGGTTATCTGCAACGGCGGCGGCGGCGTGCCGGTGGTGGAAAACGCCAATGGCTATCGCGGTATTGAAGCGGTGATCGACAAGGATCTCTCGGCGGCGCTGCTGGCGCGGCAAATCGAAGCGGACGCGCTGCTGATCCTGACGGATGCCGATGGGGTGTATCTCGACTGGGGCAAACCGACACAGCGCCCGCTGGCGCAGGTGACCCCGCAAATGCTGCAAGGCATGGAATTCGACGCCGGTTCGATGGGGCCGAAAGTCGCCGCCTGCTGCCAGTTTGTTGAGACCTGTCGCGGCATTGCGGGCATCGGCGCGCTGGCGGACGGTCCGGCAATCCTCGCCGGGGATAAAGGCACCTTAATTCGTCACAGCTTATAAAAAGGAAAATATATGACTATCAACCTGAAAAACCGCAACTTTCTTAAACTGCTCGATTATACCCCGGCAGAGATCCAGCACCTGATCGATCTGGCTATCACTCTCAAAGCGGACAAAAAAGCGGGACGCGAAAAGAAAACGCTGGTCGGCAAAAATATCGCGCTGATCTTTGAAAAAAGCTCCACCCGCACCCGCTGCGCCTTTGAAGTGGGCGCGTTCGATCAGGGCGCGCAGGTCACCTATATCGGCCCAAGCGGCTCGCAGATCGGCCACAAAGAGTCGATGAAGGATACCGCCCGCGTGCTGGGACGCATGTATGACGGCATCGAATATCGCGGCTACGGGCAGCAGATTGTTGAAGAACTGGGCGAATATGCAGGCGTGCCGGTGTGGAACGGCCTGACTAACGAGTTTCACCCGACGCAGATCCTCGCGGACTTGATGACCATGCTGGAACATGCGCCGGGTAAAACCCTTGCCGAGCTGAGCTTTGCTTATCTTGGCGACGCGCGCAACAACATGGGCAACTCATTGATGGTCGGCGCGGCAAAAATGGGCATGGATATCCGCCTGGTAGCACCGAAATCCTTCTGGCCGGAGGCGGCGCTGGTTGAACAGTGCCGCGCCATCGCCCAGCAGACCGGCGCACGCATCATGCTGACGGAGGAGGTGGAAGAAGGCGTGCAGGGCGTTGATTTCCTCTATACCGACGTGTGGGTATCGATGGGCGAGCCGAAAGAGGCCTGGTCCGAGCGCGTCAGCCTGATGACGCCCTACCAGGTCAACAGCGCAGTGGTGAAAGCCACCGGCAACCCGCAGGTGAAATTTATGCACTGCCTGCCGGCGTTTCATAACGAACACACCACCGTGGGCAGCGAGATCGAAATGGCTTACGGCCTGAAAGGGCTGGAAGTGACGGAAGAGGTTTTCGAATCGCCCAACTCCATCGTCTTTGACGAAGCAGAAAACCGCATGCACACCATTAAAGCGGTAATGGTGGCGACGCTCGGCGACTAACTACTGTCCCGGCGCGCCGGACGGTGCGCCGGGATTTAAGGAACACATTATGGGCAAGTTTAAATTCCCTTCTGCTTACACCATTCTTTTTTTTCTTATTGCCGTCGTCGCGGCGCTGAGCTGGATTATCCCTGCCGGGCAGTATCAGATGGCAATGAACCCGGCTCTTGGCAAAGAGGTGCCGATCGCCGGAACCTATGCTCACGTTGCCGCACAGCCGCAGGGAATAGTGGCGGTGCTAATGGCACCCATTAGCGGCCTCTACGATCCCGAAACCGGCAAGGCAGGCGCTATCGACGTGGCGCTGTTTATTCTTATCATCGGCGGCTTTCTTGGCATCGTTACCAAAACCGGCGCGATTGATGCCGGAATCGAGCGTGTCACCACCCGCCTGCGTGGTCGCGAAGAGTGGATGATCCCGATCCTGATGGCGCTGTTTGCCGCAGGCGGCACTATCTACGGCATGGCGGAAGAGTCGCTACCGTTTTATACCTTGCTGGTGCCGGTGATGCTGGCGGCGCGCTTTGATCCGGTGGTCGCCGCCTCAACGGTGCTGCTCGGTGCCGGTATCGGCACTCTCGGCTCGACCATCAACCCCTTCGCCACGGTGATCGCCGCCAACGCCGCCGGTATCCCCTTTACCCAGGGCATCGGCCTGCGTTTAATGCTGCTGGTTGTCGGCTGGATTATCTGCGTCGGTTGGGTTATGCACTACGCCCGCAAAGTGCGCGCCAACCCGGCGTTATCGATAGTGGCCGATAAACACGACGAGAACCACGCCTTTTTCCTCGGTAATAAGTCCGAGGAGGCGCTCGAATTCACCCCGGTGCGCAAAGTGATTCTACTTATCTTTGCGCTGGCTTTCGCCGTGATGATTTATGGCGTGGCGGTACTCGGCTGGTGGATGGCGGAGATCTCGGCGGTGTTTCTGGCGAGCGCCATTATCGTCGGTTTAATTGCCCGCATGAGTGAAGAGGAACTCACCTCAACATTTATTAACGGCGCGCGAGATTTGTTAGGCGTTGCGCTGATTATCGGCATTGCCCGCGGTATCGTAGTGATCATGGATAAGGGTATGATTACCCATACGATTTTACACAGTGCCGAAGGACTGGTCAGCGGGTTATCCAGCGTTGCGTTTATCAACGTGATGTACTGGCTGGAAGTGGTGCTGTCGTTCCTCGTCCCCTCTTCTTCTGGTCTTGCGGTGCTGACGATGCCGATTATGGCGCCGCTGGCCGATTTCGCGAACGTTAACCGTGACCTGGTGGTGACCGCCTACCAGTCCGCTTCCGGCATCGTCAACCTGGTGACCCCCACCTCGGCGGTGGTGATGGGCGGGCTGGCTATCGCCCGTGTTCCCTATATGCGCTACCTGAAGTGGGTGGCTCCCTTGTTGGCAATCTTGACCGTGGTGATCATGGCCGCACTGAGTCTTGGCGCCCTGATCTAGCGCGCCGGGTGGCGCTTTGCTTACCCGCATCTCGGCCCGGTAAGCGAAGCGCTGCCGGGCGTTTTTTGGCAACCAGAACGGGAAAAAGAGGATGGAACACGGAGATTATTCACCGAAAGAGCAGCTACAGCTGGCGGTCTGCCAGCGTCTGATTAGCGAAAAAAGTTATCTTTCACAGGAGGAGATCCGCCGCGATTTGCAGCATCACGGCTTCGAGAGTATCAGCCAGTCCACCGTTTCCCGTCTGCTGAAGCTGCTCGGCGTAATTAAAATCCGCAACGCCAAAGGACAAAAAATTTATTCGCTCGATCCGCAGTTACGTCCGGTGCCGGACGCCGCCCGCTCGGTTTGTGAAATGGTGGTCTGCGTCGAGCATAATAGCGAATTTATCCTTATCCACACCGTAGCGGGATATGGCCGCGCCGTGGCGCGAATTCTCGATTATCACCAGTTACCGGAGATCCTCGGCGTGGTGGCGGGAAGCAGTATCGTCTGGGTCGCGCCGCGGGTGGTGAAGCAGGCGGCACAGGTGCATAAGAAAATTAATTATTTACTCAAAACGCATTAATATTCATAGAGAACCGATTGCAATGCCTAAAATGTGCATCAAAACCTTGATCCGCGAAAACAGCTGCGTATAATCCGGGACAATTTGCCGGGAGGAAGCATGGTCCAGTGTGTACGACAAACTCGCTCACCGCGTCTGAAAAAAGGCGCTGACCTGCCGTTTTCCTTCCCGCCGATCGCCGAATCCTATAGCCCCTCTTTTGAGGGGCTTTTTTTTTGCGCCGTCGTCAGGAGATAACCATGGCTAATCCGCTATATCAGAAACATATCATTTCCATAAACGATCTCAGCCGCGAAGAACTTGAACTGGTGTTACATACCGCCGCACGGCTTAAGGCCAACCCGCAGCCGGAGTTGCTTAAGCATAAAGTGATCGCCAGTTGCTTCTTTGAAGCCTCTACCCGCACCCGTTTATCCTTCGAAACCTCGATGCACCGTCTCGGCGCGAGCGTGGTCGGATTCTCCGACAGCAGTAACACCTCGCTGGGTAAGAAAGGCGAAACCCTGGCGGACACCATTTCGGTGATTAGCACCTATGTTGACGCGATTGTGATGCGCCATCCGCAAGAGGGCGCGGCGCGACTGGCGACGGAGTTCTCCGGCGGGATTCCGGTGCTCAACGCCGGGGATGGCGCGAATCAACACCCGACGCAAACCCTGCTCGATCTGTTCACTATTCAGGAGACTCAGGGCCGTCTGGAGAATCTCAATATCGCGATGGTCGGCGACCTAAAATATGGCCGCACCGTCCATTCTCTGGCACAGGCGCTGGCGAAATTCAGCGGTAACCGCTTCTACTTTATCGCCCCGGACGCGCTGGCGATGCCGCAGTACATTCTCGATATGCTCGACGAAAAAGGCATTGCCTGGAGCGCCCACGCCAGTATCGAAGAGGTGATGGCGGAGGTGGATATTCTCTATATGACGCGCGTACAGAAAGAGCGTCTCGATCCTTCCGAATACGCCAATGTAAAGGCGCAGTTTGTCCTGCGCGCCAGCGATCTGACGGGCGCGCGCGACAATATGAAAGTGCTACACCCGCTGCCGCGCGTCGATGAAATCACCACCGACGTCGACAAAACGCCCCACGCCTGGTATTTCCAGCAGGCCGGTAACGGCATCTTCGCTCGCCAGGCTCTGCTGGCGCTGGTTCTTAATCGCGATTTGACCCTGTAAGGAGCAACGACAATGACTCATGACAACAAACTGCAAGTCGAAGCCATCAAACGCGGCACCGTCATTGACCACATCCCGGCGCGCGTCGGTTTTAAACTGCTGACTCTGTTTAAGCTGACGGAAACCGATCAGCGCATCACCATTGGCCTGAATCTGCCCTCCGGCGAAATGGGCCGCAAAGATCTGATCAAGATCGAGAATACCTTTCTGACGGACGAGCAGGTCAACCAGCTGGCGCTGTACGCGCCACAGGCCACCGTAAACCGCATTGATGAGTATGAAGTGGTGGGCAAATCCCGCCCGAGCCTGCCGGAGCGCATCACCGGCGTGCTTATCTGCCCGAACAGTAACTGCATCAGCCATGCAGAACCGGTCTCCTCCAGCTTTGCGGTGAAAAAGCGCGCCAGCGATATCGCCCTGAAGTGCAAATATTGTGAGAAAGAGTTCTCGCACCATGTGGTGCTGGCAAATTAATTGCGGTTGGTATTGCCTTTCTGCCTCCCTATAATGGATCGGAACCTCAATACCGCCGTCATTCAGGAGAAATTATGACCAAAGTTATCGCTACGGAAAATGCGCCAGCCGCTATTGGCCCTTATGTACAAGCCGTTGATCTGGGCAACATGATCCTGACCTCCGGTCAGATCCCGGTTGATCCGAAGACCGGCAGCGTGCCGGACGACGTGTCCGCACAGGCGCGCCAGTCGCTGGATAACGTGAAAGCGATTGTTGAAGCGGCCGGTCTGAAAGTCAGCGACATCGTGAAAACCACCGTGTTCGTGAAAGATCTCAACGATTTCGCCACCGTTAACGCCACTTATGAGGCGTTTTTCACCGAGCACAACGCCAGCTTCCCGGCGCGTTCTTGTGTGGAAGTGGCGCGTCTGCCGAAAGATGTGAAAATCGAGATTGAAGCGATCGCCGTACGCCGCTAATCGCGACGCAGGGTAGAAAAAGGCAGCTTAGGCTGCCTTCTGGAATTTCTGAAGAACCTGACGCTCTCATTAATGGGGGTGAAGAAATGATAGCTCTGTTAAAAGTCATGAAATGGTGCGCATTATTGGCCGTCACCGTGCTTATTCTCGTATGGCTGTTTGTCTGGCTCGTTGCATCTGACTCTGATGAAACAACTGCCTACAAAGAAAATGATTTCTTCAACTACCACACTCTGACAGACAAGGACATTGAAAACGCCCCGCGTATAACGGACGATTTCTATTTCGAGTCTCACCCCGGCGATGGTTATGCGCCTTCAAATAGCATTATCTTCAGGGGAACTGCCGATATAACGCCGTTGCACTCTTACCTTGAAAAGCTAGGCTACATCAGAGAAAAGCGTAGCTTAGGGGAAAAGGAAATATGGTCAAAACCTGATCAGCTAAATGGGGATCTTTTCTACCTGTACTTTAATGCCGCCACGGATAAAGTTGAGCTGACAAAGGTTCTGAATAACTGAGTTTCCCCGGATTGAAAGTTGCATGCTTATGGTTGCCCCTTTCCAACGATTAAGGCTTTAACCTCTCCCGTTGTAGTGGCACAGTGAGTAAAAGGATTAACCTATCACCAGGTGCTACAGGTAAGGAAACAGGATTTCAGCCTGATGCGCCTATTCAAAACTAAATGGTTCAGCAAGACGGCTAAATCTCACTTGATTTAAAATAGTGAATTATACCAGCTTAAGGCAACAGCTCATTTATTACGCTATACGTGACTATAACCGTATAGCCCATGATAAGGATAAATTATGGTAAATGACATCGAACCACGTATTTTGGCGTTGGCAAGGCGCTACAATGGCGTTTATTTATTTAACAACGAAAAAAAGCAAAAGTTGTTAACGTGGGATACTGATTTTGATACTGACATGCGGTTAGATGTCGGTGAAGCAGAAGATTTAATGGACGAATTTTTCAAAGAATTTCAGGTGGAAAGTGGCAACTTTAAAATTGAGACGTATTATCCTGATAAGCCTTTTTCATGGAATCCGTTCAAGAAAACGGAACCCGTCCCCGTCCCAGATTTTACTCTTGGTATGCTGCTCGAATCAGCTAAAGCCGGGAAATGGCTATATGACTAATAGCAAGGAGCGTAAAAATGGCTGTATCTATACATCTGATTTTGAAAGACGATGGCGTCTCGCAGATTATGCGGACTTGCGATGTTCATGGCCGTGATGGGAGCATAAAGCTACGCAACTTACTGCTCGGGGGAATTATCCCTACAGATCCGCTCACTGGTGATGGCAGTCATTTCCGTCACTATGCCTAACAATCAGAAATTTCTCGCAGAAACCCTTTCCTATATCCTATTGCGTAGGTGTACGATTAACGATTAATACTTGTATAAAATAAAAGGTTACTGATGGATACAGTAGAGCAACTTAACGGAACATACTTTTATAAAGGTGTTTTCAACATTTCAGCAGGTGAGCTATTTTTCTGGATTTTTTTAGACAAAATAAATGATCAGTTTGGTGGTATTAAAGACGTTGTGACAATGAGTTGCATCGTTCTTGGTTTACCTCTGTTAAAAACAAGGGGTAAGCCATATGGAACAACAGCAGGAACTTCAATTGCCTCTAAATATCTTCGTCAACTACTGAATGTCGAAATGCCAATAAGGTTGCCTACGATCACGGAAGCAAGTATTGCAACGTTAAAACCAAAGTATGTAACTAACTTAGGCGCATTTATTGGCAGAGGAATACCTGTTGTTGGATGGGCGATTGTAGCCAGTGATGTTAGTCAAATCGTCTATAAAACAGTGAGAGACTACAATACCATAGCACATGAGAAAGATCGCATATGGTAACTGAACAAGAAGTTTTAGAGTTCTTTCGAGATGAACTTCCAGTCTTAGGGACATTTAGCGGAAAGCTAATACCATTGCAGTTAGACGATATATTACAGGAGTATGCAGAGGAAGATGATTTAGTTTTTTGCATGAATAAATATAGCGATATGTTTAATGTTGATGTTTCAGTAATGAAATACAATGTCTATTACCCGTGGTTTAAAACATGGTTTTTTAGAAAATGGTTCACGACTAAACCAGTTAAACAAATATCGAAACCTCTCACGGTAAGAATGTTTGCGGAATCGGCCAGGGCTGGTCACTGGTTGTATGATTAAATAAGGAGCGTTAAAAATGGCTGTACCTGTACACTTGATTTTGAAGGATGACGGCGGATCGCAGATTATGGGATCTTGTGATGTTCATGGGCGTGATGGCTCTATAGAATTACGTAGCCTGCAGCATTCTTTAACTATTCCTACAGATATGCTAACCGGGAAAGTTACGGGAAGCCGCCAACATGCACCGTTTAACTTCACAAAAGAGATTGATACCTCATCGCCTTACTTGTTCAAAGCAGCCGCTACAGGACAAACCCTCAAGAGCGCCGAATTCAAGTTTTATCAAATCAACTACAGTGGTCAGGAAGAGGAATACTACACCATCACCCTTGAGAATGTGCGAGTCGTTAGCGTTAGCCCTGTTATGCACGATACACGAACGGCGACGGGTACAGGGCATATGGAGGATGTTTCATTAAGCTATGAGAAAATCACACACTTACATAAACACGGAAACATAATGCACTCTGACGCCTGGAACGAGAAGAAACAAGCTTAAAAGAAAGGGCGCGTGATGCGCCCTTAGATCATGCCTTCAACCTTCGTAGGTAATCTTCTTAAGAAGAGTTACTTGATTCTGTCAAACAAGGGAAACCCATTTTCCTTGTTTGCGCTAAGCTACCAAAGATCAACTTTCCCCTTTCGCATACGTTGACCTCTGCCGCCCTTACAATTCAAAACCTGTTCTCATAGGTGTCAGGCAGCTTACGCTGCCCTTTTTATTAGTGATTGCGCGTGGCGCGCAGCAGTTTTTCCAGCGGATAGACCGCCGCTATCACCACTTCATCCTGAATTTGCGCCGCGTTATCCAGCTCGCGCTGAATAGAGGTCATTTCGCCATCATCCAGCGTGCCCTGCCGAGCGACTAAATCCGTCAGCCGCAGACCAATCGAAGCCAGCTTATCCACCTGCAAAATCACCGGGCGCATCCCTTTAAGCTGATAGTTGCTGTCGCTCAGGGCCAGCGCGTCACTGGTGTTGCTCTGCCAGCGGCTAAACAGATGGCGCAACGCCACGGCGCTGGTGCTATCTTCCGCGTCGCTGATAAGCTTATCGACCCACTGATTCATCTGGCGCACCGTGTTGCTCTCCGGTGCCAGGGCATCGGCAAAGCGGTTTAACGGCTCAAGCTGGTGATAATTACCCGCCTGGAACTTCAGATGCTGGCGCGTGTAATAGTGCGCCGGTTCAATCGCCTGGGCGAGAATTTGCAGCGAAAGCGTGTCGCCGCTGTTCGCTAGTCGCGTGAACTGGGTGAGCTGCTGGCTATGCTGCTGCAGACCCACGGAGACCGTTGACCAGCTGTCTATGGCCTGCAGACGGGTGTACATATTGTCGCTGTCGTTTACGTCCTGCGCCGACCATAACCGTTCCGCCACGGCAAACGCCCGCGGCCACAGTTTAATATCCAGCACCGGTGCGACGACATTTTCCGCCCACAGCGCCGCTTCGCCGCCGAGCAGATTTGCCTGATGGCTGGCATCGGGCACGGCGGGTGCAACGCCTTTTGGCACCTCGTTAAGCCGCGCACCGGTGACCGGATAACGCGCATTGCCCAGCAGGAAGTAGCCGCTGAGCTTATCGTCAGTAATAGTGATTACCGGGCGGGTTTCCCCCATCCAGGTATCAACGACGAAGCTTACCTGGCTGTCGCTGCGCCAGTCGATATTCTGCACCGCACGGCGCGATTTTCCTGAAAAATCAATGAATCCGCGCCAGCCGTTCTCGCCTTTTACCAGCGTAAAGCTCCCTTCGACGGGCTTGCCTTTAAGCCGCGGCATGGAGAATGACCAGCTTTGCGCGCTGTCGTTATCGGCAAGCCGATCGACGCCGTTTAAGCCCTGCGGCACAATCTCATTCCGGTAGTGGTAAGCGGTGTACTGCGGCTGATCGAGGTAAAAACCGGTGGAGAGAATGCCTTTGTAGCCCTGTTGCGCCACTTCACCCAACGCGTCTTGCCCCTGCCAGGACTGAATAAGTATGCTTTTAGGCAGATCCGGATGGAAAATCTCGTCCCAGCCCACCATCTGGCGATGATGTTTTTCCAGAATCGTCTCCAGCTTGCGGTTAAACAAAGCCTGTAAGGCGTGACTGTCGGCAAGCTTGTTGTCGCGCATAAACTGCTGGATCGCCGGATTGTTTTTCCACTGCGTATCGTCCACTTCATCGCCGCCAATGTGCAAATACGCATCAGGGAAGATCGCTGCCAGTTCGCTCACCATCGCCTCCGCAAAGGCGTAAGTTGCCTCTTTTGTCGGATCCAACAGCGGTTTTAGCACGCCCCAATGGCGCTCCATCTGATAAGGCCCCGGCGCGCTCATCAGTTCCGGGTAGGCCACGGCAATCGCCGAAGCGTGCCCCGGCATATCGATTTCCGGTACCACGCGGATGCCGCGTGCCGTGGCGTAACGCACCACATCGCGCATTTGCGCTTCGCTGTAAAAGAGGCCGTCGCTGGCAAGCTGGGTCAGTTTGGGGTAGCGCTTCGAACTAAAGCGCCAACCCTGATCGTCCGTTAAGTGCCAGTGCAATACGTTGAGTTTCGCCGCCGCCATGCCATCGATCTGCCGCTTGATATCCGCAACGGGCACAAAATGGCGGGCGGAATCGAGCAGCAATCCACGCCACGGGAAACGCGGCGCATCCTCAATGGTTACCCACGGCAAGGCGCTATGTTCCGTACCGTTTTGCATCAGTTGCAGCAGTGTTTCGATGGCGCGCAGCGCGCCAAAGCGGGTATTCGCCGCGATCTGCACGCCGCTGGCGTCAACCTTCAGGGTATAACGTTCATCGCTCTCCAGGTTCGGCAGCGGCGGCACTTTTTTGGCGATGGTAATGGCGATGGTGGGATGCTGCGGTTTTTCCGCCTGTGGTTGCAGCGTCCAGCCGGTTTGTAAGGCGATGCGCTGGCGCAAACGCGTCACGGCATCGTCCAAATCGTCGCCGCTGACGCTTATCGAAAGATTATCCTGCAGTACCAGAAAGCCCGCGTTCGCCGGACGTTCAACCTTTGCCGGCCAGGGCATCAACGGCAGATCGCCTGCGGGGGCGGCAAAAGCGGAAAAACCGAGCAGCAACCCGGCAGATAACAGGCTGTAACGTAACATCATTGTTCCTTCAGACGGCGTCAGGCGAGAGAAACATTTTGTTAACATGCTGCCCCAAACGGGTCAAGCGCGCCGGGCGACGGGGATCACAGCCTTAGGGAATTGAGAGAAATCCCGGCTGCGCACAGGCGCAGCCGGGTTGTTGCGTTACTGCCAGCCGTAGCGGCGGCTATAGAAGCCTTTCATTAACTGGGTGAGGGTCATATAGCCCGCCAGGATGCCAACCAGCCACGGGAAGTAGGCCAGCGGCAGCGCCTGCAGCTGCAAATAGGTTGCCAGCGGCGAGAATGGCAGCGCAATGCCGACGCAAATCACCATCAGCGTCATCACCACCAGCGGCCAGGCGGCCCGGCTCTGGATAAACGGTACGCGGCGGGTACGAATCATATGCACAATCAGCGTTTGTGACAGCAAGCCGACAACAAACCAACCGGACTGGAACAGGGTTTGCGCTTCCGGCACGTTGGCTTTAAACACCCACCACATCACGCAAAAGGTGAGAATGTCGAAGATAGAACTGATGGGGCCAAAGAAGATCATAAAGCGCCCCAGATCCGCCGGATTCCAGCGCTGCGGTTTGGCGATCTGCTCGTCATCGACGTTATCAAACGGAATCGCCACCTGCGATACGTCATACACCAAATTCTGCATCAGCAAGTGCAGCGGCAGCATCGGCAAAAACGGCAGAAAGGCGCTGGCGACCAGCACGCTAAAGACGTTACCAAAGTTAGAGCTGGCGGTGATTTTGATATATTTCAGCATATTGGCGAAGGTACGACGCCCTTCGATCACACCTTGTTCCAGCACCATCAGGCTCTTTTCCAGCAGAATGATATCCGCCGCTTCGCGGGCAATATCCACCGCGCCATCCACCGAGATACCAATGTCCGCCGCACGCAGCGCCGGGGCGTCATTAATGCCGTCGCCCATAAAACCGACCACATGACCTTCGCGTTTAAGCAGACGTACAATGCGCTCTTTGTGCATCGGCGTCAGGCGGGCAAACAGCGTAATGTGCTTCGCCATTTGTGCCAGCTCGTAGTCGCTCATATGCTCTATTTCGCTGCCCGTCAGCGCATCGCCAACCTCCAGCCCCACTTCATGGCACACTTTCGCCGCCACCAGTTCGCTATCGCCGGTGAGGATTTTGACGGTGATCCCACTCGCCTTCAGCGCTTTTAACGCCGGTGCGGTGGTCTCTTTCGGCGGATCGAGGAAGGCGATATAGCCTTCGAGGATCAGATCCGACTCATCGATGCGTTGATAATCACCGCTACGGGCCGGCAGATATTTGGTGGCGACGGCAACCACGCGCAGCCCCTGGCGATTCAGGGTACTGGTGACCCGCTCAATGCGCCGCAGCATGGTGTCATCCAGCGGGAAGATCTCGCCGTTAAAACGCACCTGCGAGCAGACGCTGAGGATTTCCGTTAACGCGCCTTTACAGATCAATTGGTGAACATCTTCTTGCTGCGAGACAATAACCGACATGCGGCGACGTTCGAAATCGAAGGGAATTTCATCGACTTTGCGCCAGCTAGCCGCCAGCGTCTGCGCCGCGTGGGCATCAACCCCTTCCAGCACCGCGGTATCGAGCAGGTTTTTCAGCCCGGTCTGATAATGGCTATTGAGCCAGGCGCTGTGCAAAACGAGGTCGCTGACTTTGCCACTGATGTCCGTATGGGTCTCCAGCACGATTTTATCCTGCGTCAGGGTGCCGGTTTTATCGGTACACAGAATGTCCATCGCGCCAAAGTTCTGGATCGCATCCAGATGTTTGACGATCACTTTCTGTTTCGACAGCTTCACCGCGCCGCGCGCCAGCGTAGAAGTGACGATCATCGGCAACATTTCCGGCGTCAAACCGACGGCCACCGACAGGGCAAACAGCGCCGCTTCCCACCAGTCGCCTTTGGTAAAGCCGTTGATCAGCAATACGATCGGCGTCATTACCAGCATAAAGCGAATCAGTAACATGCTGACGCGACCAATGCCGCGCTGAAAGGCGTTCTGCTCAATATCCTGTTCGCCGACGCGTCCGGCGAGCTGACCAAACCAGGTATTACCGCCGGTGGCGATCACCATTGCCTGCGCCGTACCGCTCACCACGTTGGTGCCCATAAAGCACAGGGTATCGCTCTCCAGCGGATTGCGCTGCGCCGTCTGCCGGCTTGTCGCCACTTTTTCCACCGGCAAGGATTCGCCGGTAAGGGAGGCCTGGGCGACAAACAGGTCCCGCGCCTGGATCACGCGCAGATCTGCCGGGATCATATCCCCTGCCGCCAGTTTGACGATATCGCCGGGCACCAGTTGATTAATCGGCAGCTCGCACCAGCGGTTTTCGCCCTTCTCATTGACCATCCGCAGCACCGTCGCGGTATTGCTGACCATCGCTTTGAGCGCATCGGCCGCTTTGGTGGATCGTGCTTCTTGCAGGAAGTTAAGCAGGGTTGAGATCGCCACCATCAGCGCAATCACCACCGCGGCAAAGAGATCTTCCGAGGCATAGGAGATAATCCCTAAACAGGTGAGCAGCAGGTTAAACGGGTTGCGATAGCACAGCCACAGATGGACCCACCAGGGAGCGGGTTTCTGCGCCGGGATGATGTTTTCACCGTGCTTGGCCCGCGCCCGTTCGACATTCTGCGGCGTCAGCCCTTCCGGATGGCTGCTAAAGGTTTGCCAGAGCTGCTCCTGCTCCATCGCGGCAATGGCAAGGCAGCGTTCGCTCATTAAGGTGGGGATTTCGCCCTGTACGCTATGTTGCGCGCCGGGCAGCGGATCGCGCTGGACCAGACGACGAGGTAAATGGCGGGTAAAACGAGCAAAAAGCTCCCGGGTGATATTTTTAAACATAGTCATATCCTTGCACCGGCATCACGCGGGTGCGCTAAACAAAAGGCGTAGAAAAGCCACGCCAACAGGCGTTTCAGTTGGGCAGGGACAATGACAATGTCGCTGCCTTACGCATCCGGTAAGGCAGCAAAGGCGGGCTTACCGGAAAGCGTTTCTCCATCGAGGGAGAGGGGTGGGATCGGGATCCATTTGGCCTCCGGTAAGGGTGAAAAGGTAAATCTTAACGTAGCGGTATCATAGCGGTGTTGAAGTAAACCAAACGTATACGTGCCAGCAATGAATGGCACAAAGTGCATAAACCAGACTTTGCTCATTGCCCAACCATTGGAACCTGAACAAAACTCCTTTATCCTGCACCCGCCCTTTATGGAAAGGATTGACCAATGCAAAACCGGCTGACAATCAAAGACATCGCACGCTTAAGCGGCGTGGGGAAATCCACCGTTTCCCGCGTCCTGAATAATGAGAGCGGCGTAAGCCAGCGCACGCGCGAGCGGGTGGAAGCGGTGGTTAATCAGCACGGTTTCTCCCCTTCCCGCTCCGCGCGCGCCATGCGCGGACAGAGCGACAAAGTGGTGGCGATTATCGTTTCGCGTCTTGATTCATTGTCGGAAAACCTGGCGGTCCAGACGATGCTGCCGACCTTTTACGAGCAGGGTTATGATCCGATTATGATGGAAAGCCAGTTCTCGCCGCAGCTGGTGGAAGAGCATTTGCAGATGCTGAGCCGCCGTAATATCGATGGCGTAGTGCTGTTTGGTTTTACCGGCATCAGCGAAAGCCTGCTCGCCTCATGGCAGTCGTCGCTGGTGCTGCTGGCGCGCGATGCCAGCGGTTTTGCCTCCGTCTGTTATGACGATGATGGTGCTATCCAGCTATTAATGGAAAATCTGTATGCCAAAGGGCATCGCCATATTAGCTTTATCGGCGTGCCGCACAGCGATGCCACCACCGGCAAACGCCGTCACGACGGCTATATGGCGTTCTGCCAGCAGCACCAGCTTGAACCCCGCTTCGCCTTGCCGGGTCTGGCGATGAAACAGGGTTATGAGCATGTCGCCAGCGTGCTCAGCGCCGAAACTACCGCCCTGCTCTGTGCAACGGATACGCTGGCCCTCGGGGCGAGTAAATATTTACAAGAGCAGCATATTGAAAATGTGCAGCTGGCGAGCGTCGGTAACACGCCGCTTATTAAGTTTCTGCACCCGGAAATCGTCACCGTTGATCCCGGCTATGCCGAAGCCGGTCGCCAGGCCGCTGCACAATTAATTGACCAGGTTAATGGCCGCGCCACGCCGCGCCAAATCGTGATCCCCGCCCGCCTCGTTTAAATCCCAACGACGATATATTGTGATCCTCGCCCGGTTACGGGAACGTTCCCATTTTCTATTTTTTGGTCCGCAGTTACGCTTTGCGCCGATCGTTACGCATCATTTCTCCCCCGAGAGGCACCAGAATGAGCAAAGTCAATCCAGCAGATATCGAGCAGTTGATAACCCTGGTAGGCGGCCGCGATAACATCGCCACCGTCAGCCACTGTATTACCCGGCTGCGCTTTGTATTAAATAATCCGGCCGCGGCCGACCCGAAAGCGATTGAGCAGCTTTCGATGGTAAAAGGCTGCTTTACCAACGCCGGACAGTTCCAGGTGGTGATTGGCACTAATGTCGGCGACTACTATCAGGCGCTGCGCGCCGCTACCGGTCTGGCTCACGCGGATAAAGAGCAGGCCAAACTGGCGGCGCGACAAAATATGAAGTGGTATGAGCGGATGATCTCCCACTTCGCGGAGATCTTCTTCCCGCTGCTGCCAGCGCTGATCAGCGGCGGTTTGATCCTCGGTTTTCGCAATGTGATCGGCGATATCCCGATGAGCAACGGCCAGACGCTGGTGCAACTCTTCCCGCCAATGAAAAGCGTGTATGACTTTCTCTGGCTGGTTGGCGAGGCGATCTTCTTCTATCTGCCGGTGGGGGTTTGCTGGTCGGCGGTGCGCAAAATGGGCGGCACGCCGATTCTGGGGATTGTGCTCGGTATAACACTGGTTTCGCCGCAACTGATGAATGCCTATCTGCTCGGCTCGCAAACGCCGGAAGTGTGGAATTTTGGCCTGTTTACCATTGCGAAAGTGGGTTATCAGGCGCAGGTGATCCCGGCGCTGATGGCCGGGCTGGCGCTGGGCTTTATTGAAATACGCCTGAAACGCATGGTCCCGGACTATCTCTATCTGGTGGTGGTGCCGGTATGTTCACTGCTGCTGGCCGTATTCCTGGCCCATGCGTTTATCGGCCCGTTCGGCCGGATGATTGGCGACGGCGTCGCCTGGGCGGTTCGTCATCTGATGACCGGCAGTTTTGCGCCGATTGGTGCCGCGCTGTTTGGTTTTCTCTATGCGCCGCTGGTTATCACCGGTGTGCATCAAACCACGCTGGCGATTGATATGCAGATGATCCAGAGCATGGGCGGCACGCCGGTGTGGCCGCTGATCGCGCTGTCCAATATCGCGCAGGGATCGGCGGTGGTAGGCATTATTATTGCCAGCCGCAAACACAACGAACGTGAAATCTCCGTTCCCGCCGCCATCTCCGCCTATTTAGGGGTGACCGAACCGGCCATGTACGGCATCAATCTGAAATACCGCTTCCCGATGCTGTGCGCGATGATTGGCTCCGGCCTCGCCGGTCTGCTGTGCGGCCTGAATGGCGTAATGGCGAACGGTATCGGCGTTGGCGGCTTACCGGGCATTCTGTCGATTCAAACAGGTTTCTGGCAGATTTTCGCCTTCGCGATGGCGGTGGCTATCGTTATCCCGCTAATCCTGACCTCTTTTGTTTATCAGCGTAAGTTACGTCAAGGTACCTTACAGATCGTGTAATTTTTGGGGCGCGTTTGCGCCCCTTCTTTTTTGCAGGAAATCATTATGACTACCCTTCCCCACTGGTGGCAGCACGGCGTTATCTACCAGATCTACCCAAAAAGTTTTCAGGACACCACCGGCAACGGCACCGGCGATCTGCGCGGGGTGATTGCGCGCCTCGACTACTTGCAAACCCTCGGCGTTGACGCGATTTGGCTGACGCCGTTTTATATCTCTCCGCAGGTTGATAACGGCTACGACGTCGCCCATTACACCGCTATCGACCCGCTCTACGGCACGCTGGAGGACTTTGACGAACTGGTCGCCCAGGCGCACCAGCGAGGTATCCGCCTGGTGCTGGATATGGTGTTTAACCATACGTCCACGCAACATGCCTGGTTTCAGGCGGCGCAGGATCCTCAAAGCCCCTACCGCGCGTTCTATATCTGGCGCGATGGCGATCCTCAAACGCCGCCCACGAACTGGCGTTCCAAATTTGGCGGCAGCGCGTGGCGCTGGCATAGCCAGAGCGAACAGTATTATCTGCACCTTTTTGCGCCGGAGCAGGCGGATCTTAACTGGGAAAACCCGGCGGTACGCGAAGAGATTAAAAAAGTGTGCGCCTTTTGGGCCGATCGCGGCGTCGACGGTTTGCGCCTCGATGTGGTGAATTTAATCTCTAAACAGCAGGATTTCTCCGACGATGAATTTGGCGATGGTCGACGCTTTTATACGGATGGCCCCCGCGCCCATGAATTTTTGCAGGAGATGAGCCGTGAGGTCTTTCACCCGCGCAATCTGATGACGGTTGGGGAAATGTCCTCCACCAGCCTTGAACATTGCCAGCGCTATGGCGCCCTCGACGGCAGTGAATTGTCGATGACCTTTAACTTCCACCATCTTAAAGTCGACTATCCCAACGGCGAAAAATGGACGCTGGCAAAACCTGATTTTGTGGCGTTAAAGGCGCTGTTCCGTCACTGGCAGCAAGGGATGCATAACGTCGCATGGAACGCGCTATTTTGGTGTAACCACGATCAGCCGCGCATTGTGTCGCGCTTCGGTGATGAAGGCGCGCTGCGGGTGCCCGCGGCAAAAATGCTGGCGATGGTGCTGCACGGTATGCAGGGCACGCCCTATATTTATCAGGGCGAAGAGATCGGCATGACTAACCCTCACTTTGCGCGTATTACCGATTATCGCGACGTGGAAAGCCACAATATGTTTGCCGAACGCCGCGCCGCCGGAGACGAACCGGAGGCGTTACTGGCGATCCTCGCCAGTAAATCCCGGGATAACGGGCGCACGCCGATGCAGTGGACGGCGCGCAAAAATGCCGGTTTCACCACCGGCGAGCCGTGGATCGGCCTGTGCGATAACTATCGCGAGATCAACGCTGAAAACGCCCTTAGCGACAGTGATTCGGTGTTTTATACCTACCAGACGCTGATCCGCCTGCGCAAAGATCTGCCGCTGCTGACCTGGGGGGATTATGCCGATCTGCTGCCGGAAAACCCGCATCTGTGGTGCTACCGCCGTCAGTGGCAGGGGCAAACGCTGTTGGTTATCGCCAACCTCAGCAATCAGTGTCAGACGTGGCAGCCGCAAGCGCAGCCCGGCGACTGGCAGCCGGTTATCAGCAACTATGCGGAAGTGTCGTCTGCCCCTTGCGAAATGACGCTGCGCCCCTTCGAAGCCATCTGGTGGCATCAAGCCTGATTTGTTGCTTTTTACACCTTAAGACAGCAGGTTAATCCTGCTGTTTTTGTTTATTTTTCAACCGAAAAGAGAACGGAAAAATTTACATTGCGTGCGAATGCCCACCCTCTGCGCTGTCCGCTTTTTACTTTGTTCTGAGTCAATAAAATCGCAAACATGTTTGATGCAAATCACTATATATAGAAACTAGAATGCACCTCGGCCCAATATGTTGTATTTAACGTCTATTATTCATTCAAATCGAGCGCCCGAAAAGCGATGCGCGCTGTGAATAACACGGGCCAAAACAGGACGAACTTATTGGTTTTAATAATGAATAATCCGCCAGTCGGTGCGTCCTTACCTTGTGGATAACCTGTTTTGTAAATGGAGTAATAATGACACCGCATGTGATGAAACGAGACGGCTGTAAAGTGCCGTTTAACTCAGAGCGCATTCAAGAAGCCATTTTGCGTGCAGCTAAAGCAGCGGAAGTCGATGACGCCGACTATTGCGCCACCGTCGCGGACGTGATTCGTAGTCAGATGCAGGGCCGATCGCAGGTTGATATCAGCGAAATTCAGACCGCCGTTGAAAACCAACTGATGGCAGGCCCCTATAAACAGCTGGCACGCGCCTACATTGAGTATCGCCACGATCGCGATATCGCTCGTGAGAAACGCGGCCGTCTGAATCAGGATATTCGCGGGCTGGTTGAGCAGACCAACTCGGCGCTGCTTAACGAGAACGCCAACAAAGACAGTAAAGTGATCCCGACCCAGCGTGATTTGCTGGCGGGGATTGTCGCCAAGCACTATGCGCGCCAGCATCTGCTGCCACGCGATGTGGTTCTGGCCCATGAACGCGGCGAGATCCACTACCACGATCTGGACTATTCGCCCTTCTTCCCGATGTTCAACTGCATGCTTATCGATCTGAAAGGCATGCTGACCCACGGCTTTAAGATGGGTAATGCCGAGATTGAACCGCCAAAATCGATCTCCACCGCCACCGCGGTAACCGCGCAGATTATCGCCCAGGTCGCCAGCCATATTTATGGCGGCACCACTATTAACCGTATCGATGAAGTGCTGGCACCGTTTGTCGCGGCAAGCTTCGATAAACACCGTAAAGTCGCCGTTGAATGGGATATCGCGGATGCCGAAGGCTATGCGCGCAGCCGCACCGAGAAAGAGTGTTACGACGCCTTCCAGTCGCTGGAATATGAAGTTAACACCCTGCATACCGCTAACGGCCAAACCCCGTTTGTGACCTTCGGCTTCGGACTGGGCACCAGCTGGGAATCCCGTTTGATCCAGCAGTCTATTCTGCGTAACCGCATTGCCGGGCTGGGCAAAAACCGCAAAACCGCCGTGTTCCCGAAACTTGTATTTGCGATTCGCGACGGTCTAAACCACAAGGCGGACGATCCGAACTACGACATCAAACAGCTGGCGCTGGAGTGCGCAAGCAAGCGTATGTATCCCGATATCCTCAATTACGATCAGGTAGTGAAAGTCACCGGTTCGTTTAAAACCCCGATGGGCTGTCGCAGCTTCCTCGGCGTGTATGAAGAGAACGGGGAGATGATCCACGACGGGCGTAATAACCTCGGCGTGATCAGCCTTAACCTGCCGCGTATTGCGCTGGAAGCGAAAGGGGATGAAGCCGCGTTCTGGACGCTGCTGGATAGCCGTCTGCAGCTGGCGCGTAAAGCGCTGATGACCCGTATTGCCCGGCTGGAAGGCGTGAAAGCGCGCGTTGCGCCGATTCTCTATATGGAAGGGGCCTGCGGCGTGCGCCTGAAAGCGGACGACGATATCGCGCCAATCTTTAAAAACGGTCGCGCCTCTATTTCGCTGGGTTATATCGGTATTCACGAGACGATTAATGCGCTGTCGGGCAATAAGCATATTTATGACAGCGAAGCGCTGCGGGCGAAAGGTGTGGCGATTGTTGAGCGTCTGCGCCAGGCGGTTGAGCAGTGGAAAGAAGAGACCGGCTACGGTTTTAGCCTTTACAGTACGCCGAGCGAAAACCTGTGCGATCGCTTCTGCCGCATCGATACCGCTGAGTTTGGCGTCGTGGAAGGCGTAACCGATAAAGGTTATTACACCAACAGTTTCCACCTCGACGTGGAGAAGAAGGTCAATCCGTACGACAAAATCGATTTTGAAGCGCCGTACCCGCCGTTAGCCAGCGGTGGCTTTATCTGCTACGGCGAGTACCCGAATATTCAACACAACCTGCGCGCCCTCGAAGATGTGTGGGATTACAGCTACCAGCATGTGCCCTATTACGGCACCAACACGCCGATCGATGAGTGTTACGAATGCGGTTTCACCGGCGAGTTCGAATGCACCAGCAAAGGCTTCACCTGTCCGAAATGCGGTAATCACGACGCCTCGCGCGTCTCCGTTACCCGCCGCGTCTGCGGCTATCTCGGCAGCCCCGACGCGCGCCCGTTCAACGCCGGCAAGCAGGAAGAAGTAAAACGCCGCGTAAAACACCTCGGCAACGGGCAGATTGGGTAAATCGGTAAACCGAAAATTAGTATATTTGTCTGCGATCTATCCGCCAGTGAACATGCCCGCAGGGGCATGTTTTTAATCGCTACAATGCCATCGGGCACTTTTCCTCACAGCAGTTGGTGTTGTAGCAAGGCGGCAAACGAGTAAATCCCGGGGAGCTTACTCTAGTAAGTGACCCGGGTGAACGAGAGCGGCCAACGCGGCTACAGCGCCAAATGCGCAGAGGAAAATGACCCGGGTGCACACGCGTAGCTCACGCCGTTATGGCTTCAATTGATAAGCGGATAAGAAGGAAAGATGAGATATCACCAGTATTATCCTGTCGACATCGTGAACGGCCCCGGCACCCGCTGCACCCTCTTCGTCTCCGGCTGCGTCCACGAATGCCCCGGCTGCTATAACAAAAGCACCTGGCGGCTGAATTCCGGCGAGCCGTTTACCCCTGAGATGGAAGCGCGCATCATCGCCGATCTCAACGACACGCGTATCAAACGCCAGGGTATTTCCCTCTCCGGCGGCGATCCGCTGCACCCGCAAAACGTGGCGGATATTTTAAGGCTGGTCACCCGTATTCGCGCCGAGTGCCCCGGGAAAGATATCTGGGTATGGACCGGCTATAAAATGGATGAACTGAACGATGCCCAGCGGGAAGTGGTTGCGCTGATTAATGTGCTGATCGACGGTAAATTTATCCAGGATCTAAAAGATCCGATGCTTATCTGGCGCGGCAGCAGTAACCAGGTCGTGCATCACTTGCGCTAAAAACCACTCCAGCCGCTTGCCGGTTTCACGGTAAACAGCGGCTTTTTCACGTTTGCCAATGGCAACGACAAACACCGTCACCACCTTGTCTCTTACCTGGTAGATCAAACGATATCCGGATGCCCGGAGCTTAATCTTATAGCAGTCCGGAAAATGACGAAGCCGGGCGTTGTCCGGCTGCGGATTGCGCAAAACGTTACGCAGCTTCTTTTTGAACTGGGCTTTGATCGTGGCGTCCAGCTTGTTCCATTCCCGGTATGCGCGCGGATCAAACTCCAGTTCATAAGTCATCCAGCTTAACCCTGATACCTTTTTGCGGGTTCGCCAGCCGCTCTCTCACAATGCGCAGTAGCGCTTCTTCATCGTCGCTCACGGTGACGGTTTTAAGCGGCATACGCCCGTTCTCCGCGACATACTGAAACAGTAGCCGAACGGCTTCCGTGGGGGTGATATCGAGTTTTTGCAGCACGCTATACGCCTCCTCTTTAAGTTTGTCATCCAACCGAACATTAAGCGTCGCCATTATGCCTCCAGTAAAATACGATGTGTAATGCAATATAGCATTACATTTGAATTACAGGGTAATTTGGATAGCGGCTCGCAAAATTCCACTGCGGGCTCCCCCAGGGAGAGACGAAAAGAGGTAAACCGTAACGATAGGAAGGTGTTGACGCAGCAAGCCCGACCTACGAAAAATTCCCCCTAGCTGCCCTTTTGCCGCAGGGTTTCTCCCGTACGCAGGATGTGAAAATTAAAATCGGCTCAGGGATTCCATCGCCACACTTTTAAAGGTGGCGAAGTCGGCGCAGGCGCACAGCCGCGCCGTAACCCGCTCGCGCAGGAAGGTGACGAAAATATCGTAGATCGCCATCGCCTCTTCATATTCGCTCTTGCTGATCGCCAGCAGAAAAATAACGTTGGCGGTTTCATCCCCCCACGCAATCCCCTGCGGAGCCAGCACGGTGTAAACCACCGTTTTTTTCGCCAGCAGCCCCAGCGCATGCGGCAGAGCGATTCCCTCACCGAGCAGGGTGCTAACAATCGCTTCACGCTCGACCACCGAATCAAGAAACTCCGCGTCGACATAGCCCTCGCTCTGCAACTGCTGGCACAGGGATTTGAACAGCGTCTGTTGATCCACCGCGCCGTCAATAATGCAAAAATGGGCGGCATCGAAATACTTCTCCAGCATCCACGGGCGCGTTCTGTCCACCAGCACCAGTTTGCCAATCTGCTCAAGCTGGTACTCACTGGGGAACGGCGCAATGGTGACGATCGGTTTATCCTTTTCGCTCACGCGGGCGGTGGAGATAACAAAATCTTCCGCAATATCGGCGCATTGTTCGTAATCGCGCAGGGTAACGGTGCGCGTCACCACGATCTGCGGATATTTGCGCGCCAGCACTGCTTCAATCATCCGCGCCATTGCGTTCCCGGCATCGCACACCAGCAGCACCCGCGGCTGGCGCTGATAGCCAATGTTGTAATGGCGCTCCAGACCGACGCCGATATGCAGCACTAAAAAACCAATCTCGTTTTCGCTTATCACATACGGCGTATATTTGCCCCAGCTTGAGACCGCCGCCAGCGTCATATCCCACGCCATCGGATAGTGCTGCTTAATATTATCCAGCAACGGATTGGGGATCATGATTTGGTAGCGCACGCGGGTGATCATGGTTTTGATATGCGTGAGCAGGTCCGCATGCAGCTGCTCGTCGTTTTGCAGGTTGTAGTTATAGTGACTATTGATGTAGCCGAGGATGTAATTGACCAGCGTTTCGTCATCATCGGCGCTAATGGCGCTGGGGGCAATTTCCTGTACGCGCCGCCCGGCGATATGCACCCGCAGCCAGTGCTCTTCCGCCGCCGCCAGCGGTTTTCCCGCCAGTTGCTGCAGGGCGGCGGTGATATCCCGCGCCGCATCACGCACGCTCTCATCGCCATCTTCGGCGCTGAATTCCGACAGCGGATAGCCCTCGCTGATGCGCCGCACCGCCACCGCGCAATAGAGGCGAATAAACAGATCGCCTTCATCCGTCAGGCGAATGTGATGGCGATTAAAGCAGTCGTGCAGGATGGCGGCCAGCGCCTCCGGCACGCCCGGATTGAGCGCCTCTTCGGTGATCAGCGGGTTCTCTGCGTTCTGCTGCGCCAGCTCCCATAACAGGTCCGTCAGGCATGCGCGCAGGGCCATTTCGCTGCCAAACAGTTTCATACCGTGGCGCGGCCGGGTTTCCAGCGTCAGGCGATAGCGGGAAAACCACTCGCGCACCTCGGTCATATCATTTTGCAGCGTCGCACGGCTGACGAACCACTCATCCGCCAGATCTTCAAGCTTCAGCGAAAAAGCAGAGGTGAGAAAACGCACCACCAGATAGTGCACACGCTCCGACCCACTGCGCGGAATACGCAACGCGCGCGGGCGCGCCGCCTGTAAGTTCTGATAACGCGCGGCATCGTCGATTTTCAGCTGATAACCGCTGCCGCGGATCAAAATAAACTGCGCCCCATGATGCAGCAGCAGAGCGTTAAGCGCGGTGATATCGGCCCGAACGGTACGCGTCGAGACCGACAAGCGTTGCGCCAGCTCATCCTGCGGTAGCGTCTCGTTTTGCAGCATCATAAACAGCTGCGCTAAACGTTGGTTCGGGAATCGCACATCTCTCTCCAGGCTTAAGGGTGAGAAGAAATAACCATTTGGGATGGGCTACCCACCGGCGTGTAATCCGGCTCAAAACGCAGTTTACCCCCGTCAGTAACATGAAAACGGGTGATGTTATCGCTGCGCTGATTCATCACATACAGCCAGCGGCCATTCGCGGAAAGGGTCAGCGTGCGCGGATAATCGCCGCGTGTCCATACATCATTCTGGTGAATGAGTGAGCCATCCCCTTTCACCGTAAAGTGCGCGATGCTGTTATGCAACCGATTGGCGACATACAGCTGTTTGCCGTCGCGGCTTAGCACCAGACCGGCGGCAAAGCTGGTGCCCTTATACTCTTTTGGCAGGGCCGAAAAGGTTTGGCCCGCCTGTAACGTGCCGCGGGCTTTATCCAGCCGGTAATAGGTGAGCGTTGAGGCTTCTTCATTAATTAGCCACAGGCCATCGCCCTGCGGCGTAAAGACAAAATGGCGCGGCCCCGCCCCTTTTGAAGAGGCGTCGATAAAGGGCGGATCGTTGGGCGTCAACCGGCCCGTTTTGCTGTCCAATTGATACTGATAAATACGATCCAACCCCAGATCGGTAGAAAAGACGAATTTCCCGCTCGGATCGGCGGCGATCATATGGGCGTGCGGGCCGTTGTGATCGCTAATGGCAAAGCTGCCTTCCACCGCCGCCTGCGGTTTTGCCGCCCCCGCATCGCCCTGATGCTGGTGCGTATCGACCGCCTCGCCCAAACTGCCGTCCTCTTTCACCGGCAGCACGGCAATCGATCCGCTGATGTAATTCGCCACCAGTAAAAAGTGGCCGTTGGGCGTCAAAGAGAGATACACCGGCCCGGCCCCGCCGGAAGCGACCTGATTCAGTACGCTCAGTTCACCGTTAACGTTAATCCGCAGCGCCTGCACCGTGCCCTTTTCCACTTCGCTGGCGAGATAAAGGGTTTTGCCATCCCGCGCAGCGGTCAGCTGTGCGGCATTCGCTAGCGGGCTGACGAGGGTTTTATCCTTTAACGCGCCGGATTGCGCATCAACGGTAAAACGGTACAGCCCTTCCCCGTTGGGATTGTAGGTGCCGACCCAGGCATACTGCGTTTGCGCCATGGCGCTGGTCGCCAGTAAAGAGAGGGAAGCGGCAAGCAGAGAACGAGCGGTAAGCATGGTGACTCCTTACGCGTAGAGAAGAGGGTTTCCCTCCCACAGACGGGAGGGAAGGACTTTTACTGTACTAACGCTTTAGTCATCGCCAGCAGCTGGCGAACATCCGCCGGGCGCGTGTCGCCGCTCGCCTTATCAATAATTGAGCTGTAGATGTGCGGAATGATTTTGCTGACGCCCGCATCAAGGGCGATCTGCAAGATCTCACTGAAGTTATCCAGATCGATGCCGCCCGTCGGCTCCAGCCAGAAATCATGCTTCGCGCAGGCCTGCGCAACCGCAGTAAACTCTTCGCGGCACGCCAGCCCGCCCATCGGGAAGTATTTAATCGAGCTGCCGCCCATATCTTTCAGCAGCGCAATGGCCGTTTCCACCGGCACAATGCCGTCCGCCGCCTGGCTGCTCAGCGGCCCGGTGGAGATTTTCACCAGGCCCGGCGTGCCGGTTGGCGACACCAGACCGTTCACCACCGTGTCGTTCTGGCCGAGCAGCGCGCGGCTGGTTGCCACGCCGGTAAAGACCTGGTTAACGTGCTGCGGCTGTACCTCGCGGGAAATGGCGCTGACCATCGCCGACTGGTTAGGATCCCCTGCGCCGAGGCCAACGGAGAGGGCGTTATCAATGCGCGCCGCGTAATCGCGCATATCCGCCACCGCGCTCGCCACATCCGGGTAGTTTTTTGATAAAACGCCCACCAGCACATGGCCTTCGGCGGTTTCATAAATAGCGCTGGCGTTCTCTTTGCTGCCTGCCAGCACGTTCAGGCAGACGCGATCGCGGTAAAAATTTGGCGTCAGTTTCATGCATGAGCTCCCTTATTCAACTCTTCGCCGATACGGCGGTAGATAATCTCCAGCTGCTCAGCGCTGACGCTGCGCACATCGGCTTCGATAATCCCTTCATTGGCTTTGTAACCGCGAAAATAGATAGCGTATTCGCCCTGCTTGAGTCGGCTGACCAACTCACCGGTGGCTACACCAGTCGTCGCTTCATCAAACTTGATCTCGCTGCGCGCAATATCGCGCCCGGCGCTATCCCACACCACGCGGGCGGTTACGCCATTTAACGTATTGAGCTGGTCGATAAACGGCGTCATTTTGGCGACCATCTCCGCCCCGCTCTCTTTCGTCGCGCTTAAGTAGTGCTCAATGGCGCAGGTCAGGCCGAGAATGCCCTCTTTGCCCACCTTCATCGCGCGGCCAATGCCCGCCGTCTGGCGCTTTACCCACTCAACATATTGGGTTTTGCCGATTACCAGACCGCTGGTTGGCCCCTCAATCGCCTTCGCGCCGCTGTAGATAACCAGGTCGGCACCGGCGCGGTAGTAGCACTGCAGATCCTCTTCCGCCGCCGCATCAACAATCAGCGGCAGATTATGTTTGCGCGCGACAACTGCCGCCTGCTCTACGCTGAGCATGCTTTTCTGTACGCAATGATGGGATTTGATAAACAGGATCGCCGCCGTACGCGGTGAAATGGCTGCCGCCAGTTGTTCGGCAGAACATTCATTGGCGTAGCCCGCTTCCACCATTTTGCCGCCGCCCAGCGCCACCATCGTCGACACCGGTGCGCCAAAGTTCACGTTGTGCCCGCGCGGCAGCACAATCTCATTGTTCTCAATCGGTGTGCTATGCAGGTTTTCCAGCAGCCAGTCGCTGTCGCGCACCAGCACCGCTGCGACCGACTGGGCGATCCCCGCCGACGCGCACGACACCACCGTTGCGCCTTCTACGTCCAGCAGTTGGGCAATATAAGCACCGGTTTTATTCACCAGATCTTTCATTTCAAAGTAGTGATTCATGCCGCTGAGGACGGCGTCCACCACTTCCGGGCGCGGTGTGGAAACGCCAAGGGCGGTCATGCGCCCGGAGGCGTTAATCACTTGTTTAAGCTGGTACTTTTCATAAATCGAAGGCATGTTCTGCACTCCCTTGTTCGGTCAGATAGCCCTTACCGGCGCGAATGGCGGCAAGGGGCACGAGGATCTGGTCAGCCTGTAACGTCTCATCTTCCGCATCGGTGAACAGCACCGGCTGGCGTCGAAGATCGAAAATCGTCAGATCGGCGTCGTAGCCCACGGCGAGACGCCCTTTTTGCTGTAGCCGCAGCCCCTCGGCTGCGCGATCCGTCACGCAGGCGATCACCTGCGGCAGCGACATGCCGATGGCGAGGAATTTGGACATCACCTTCGCCAGCGAGCGCACCGGCCCATTAATGCGGTTGCGGCAGTAGATATCGGAGCTGATGGTGTGGGGCAAAATCCCCCGCGCCAGCGCCTGTTTTGCCACCGCAAAGCTGAAACTGGCGCTGCCGTGGCCCACATCGAGGCGCACGCCGCGTGAAATAGCGCGCGTCACCGCTGCGCGCAGCTCGCCCTCGGGGGTTAAAATGCGGTTCGGCTTGCCGTTATAGCAGTGGGTAATGATGTCGCCGGAGGTCAGCAGCTCGGCAATCTCGTCGAGATTGGGCGGGTTATTACCAATATGTACCATCAGCGGCAAATCGCCGTTCTGTTGCTGAATCTCTTTGGCGCGTTGCAGCGGCGCAATGCCGTTGTCGCCGACCACGCTGCTGCTCATCCGCGCTTTCAGGCCGACGATAAAATCCGGGTGACGCTTCACCGCCTCGCGCACGGCTGCGGTGTCGATATTGTCCATCTTCGCCAGCTCGTTTTGCGCAATCAGCCCGACGCGGGAGATATTCAGCAGAGCGTAAACTTCCGTCGTTGCCTGACGGGTAATGGCGTAAAAGTCATCAATGTCGTCCGCGCCGGTGCTTCCGGCATCAATCACCGTGGTGACGCCCGTTTGGATGCCGACGCTGTCTGGTTGGTCATGATAAATGGGTGAATTGGGGTAACAGTGCACATGGGAGTCGATCCATCCGGCGCTCACGTAATGTTCGCCGTGCAGATCCACGGTTTTCGCCGCCGGGTCGGTAATCTCGCCGAGGGCGACAATTTTGCCCGCCGCGATGGCGATATCCGTCACCGTATCGTCAACCAGACGCGCCCGGCGCAGGAGTAAATCAAACATACATCTCTCCAGGAGTGACGGGCGCCGCAGCGCCCGTGTGTATCAGAGGGCTATCGGGAAAAGGGAGCCCAACAGCATCGCACCCAGGATAGCGCCGCCGGTGATCGGTTTCTGCCACAGGTAGAACAGCAGCGCGCCAACCAGCGAACCGACGCCAATCGGAATCGACGCGGTCATTGCGCTGAGGATAATCAGCGGACCCAGGAAACGACCGGAGGCGTTACCCGCGCCCATCATCACATCCGCGCCATAGGTCGAGTCGCTTTGGTTGATGGTGAACTTACGCGCCAGGATAATCAGGTAGCCAATCGCCACGCCGATAATCAGGCCGGTTGCCAGCGAGGCGATAAAGTTCGCCACCGGGAAGACAAATCCCGCGCCCAGCAGCAGCGCCGGAACGCCCAGCCCGACACCGGTCTGGATCGCGCCGCCGATGTCGAGAATACCGACCAGCGATCCTTCGATAATGCGCGCAAAGAGGAAGCTTGCGCCAAACGCGGCGACCGCGCCGTAAACACCGGTATCCATCCCGGCGCGCAGCATCGAGACAAACGCCACTTCGTTAAACGCGCCGATGCCGTACAGATAGTACATATGCGTCCCGGCGAAGACGCCGGAGGAGAGCAGGCCAACGAAGATCGGGAATGACCAGTCGGCATACCAAAAGCCTTTATTCTGTTCCATCTCGGTTCCTTACTTGCCGCTGAGCGAGTTGTGGATGAGTTCGAGCCAGTTCGGCGCGCTCAGATTGAAGGAGGCGATCATTTTCAGATCGAAGCCGCGGAAGAAGGCGCTCAGGACAAACAGCGCAACAATGGCGGTCATCATCACTTTGGTGACGCGATTCCAGCCGCTCTCTTCCACCCCTTTACCGATCAGAATGCCCAGCACCAGACCGGGAACGGCGTTACCCATGATCAGCTGCGCTGCGCCACCGAAAACCGTGGCCCAGAAACCGGATTTTTTGCCCGCATCAATCGCCGCCAGCCAGAAGATCACCGGCATCACGGTGTTAACCAGCAGGTTAGCCGCCGGGACCAGCACTTTCACCGCCGTCACCTGCAAGGCCGCCGGTACGGAAGAGGCCGTCAGGTTGAGGAAGGTGACGACCACCATGCCGATTAGTCCGCAGGCGATAGCCATCTTTTTCGGGTCATGCAGGGTTTCGCCGACGTTGCGGTTTTTCACCATCAATGCCGCCGCGCCCCAGTTGGGAATAATGCGGTGATCGACGTCCTGGGTAAAAGAACCCGCTGCGACGGATGAGGCCCAGGCGTTAAAGAAGAACCCCAGGCCAAAGGAGAAGTGCGATGCCGGATCCCCTTCGCAGGAGTTCAGTTCGCCCAGTGTACGAAACGCGCCCATCCCTTGAGTGGTCGGCGCATGGAACATGCGTGCAGCCCCTGCGCCCACGCCGACGCCCACCAGGCCGCCGATAATGAGCGATTTTATTAGTATGATTAAGAACATCAGTCTGCCCTCTTCTACCCTGTGCAAAAACGCACGGGGTATGCGTTGAGTTATGTCGTGACGAAATCCACTTTATCGAGATTAATGGCGGTCACGTTGACGGTAACGTCCAGCTCCACGCTGTACGCGCGTCGTACACGACGCAGAAAGAGAAACAAAAAAGCCTCTTTGCGCGTCGTTTCCTGCGCCTGAACAACCTGCACGTCCTGTGGCTCAATACGCAGTAAAATGTGCGGCGACGCTTTCATCACCGCGGCCTGAACATGGTTCAGCGCATCGGCGAAGGCGCGCGATTTCGTATCGCCCTTGCCGCTTACCCTGACCGTGGTGGTGAATTGTTCTTTCATAGTTATGCGCCGTATTTTTTCTGCCACGCCTGCACCAGGCGCTCGCCTAACTCTTCTTTATCCATAAAGCCAAAGCCCAGCACGTTGCAGCCTTCATTGATGGCGGTCACGCCCTCTTCGACGGAGCGCATGCCGTATTTGGCTTTATAGCCGTATTTATTCTGTGCGGTGATGGCACCCGCGCCGCCACTGCCGCAAAAAGAGATGCCGAAGGTGGCGTTTTCGGTTTTCATCACGTCACCCAACTTCATATCCGCCGCGACGCCCGGCACGACAACCGCACGGCCGCCCGCTTTTTCCACACCAGCCGCTACTTTCTGACCTTTTCCCAGACGATCGCCGATTACTACGGTAATTTGTTCCATTTTTCGCTCCTTAAAGGTTATCTTTCGCCACTTCGAAGTGCACTGACAGCAGCCAGGCCTCTTCTTCTGGAAGATTGCCGAATGCCGCCACGACGTCGCGGGCGAGCTCCATTGAATCCGCCGAGATTTCATCAAACAAGCTGGCGTCCACTTCTGGCAGCGGCTCGCCGGTCACCGACCGGTGCGCCATTGCGCGGACATGAGAGGTCAGCATCTGCTGCTGCACCGCATTCGGCGTGATGTTTTGATCGCTAAGCAGGGCATACACCTGCGCCAGCATGCGTTCAGCGAGGGTTGCCGTTTGCCGGACCTGCTCCGCGTCGTTCATTACCGCTCCGTTATTCACTCGTCGTACCCCGTTAATGGCTTCAGAATCACACTAACGCCGCGGGTTGAGAGTTTGTAGCGAGGAGTTTTCCACTTCGAAGTGGAAACAGAGCAGGCATTAGTGATCTGCACCACAGAAACGGGCAAGTCGGGGATTTTTCACTGTATCGGAGTCACAAGTTTGCGCAAAAGCCGCGGAAATTGGCGGCGCGAAAGCACAATGAAATAGCGGATCAAAGGGGAAAAGTGTGAAGTGGATAAGGTTTGCTTATTGCTGCTCAGGTTGCGCAGCGAAGAGGCCATAAACGGTATTTCTGGGCATAGCTGCCAGCGTAAAAAAGCGGGGCGCTGGCCCCGCTTCGTCCGGGCTATACCCGCTTAACGGTATTTTTTGTGATAGGTGTTGCGAGTGTCAACGAAGCCTTTGGCGGCGTCTTGCGCCTCTTTCACCTTACCTTCGTTCGCCAGCTTCATTGCGCCGTCGATCTGCCCGACCAGAATATCAAAGCCGTGACGATAATCTTTCATCTCCGCGCTGTCCGCCCCTTTGTTTTCAAGCTTTGGCGGTGTGGCTTTTTGCGCGTCGAGCGCAGCGCTACGCATTTTGGCTAAGGCATCTTTCATCTCGCCCGCGTCACTGGTTTTCTGCACCACTTTAAGATTGCTATTCAGAGTATCCATATCATCTTCGAGATCGGCGGCGAACACCGACGATCCGAGAAACAGCGATGAGACAGCCAGGATCGCTAACAGGTTTTTACGCATTGCTCACTTCCTTTTTTATTATTCACGCTTAAGGCGCAGCACTGTGCGCCACGGAGTTATTGTCCGGCGATTTTCATCTCCGGGAGTAACACTGAACCACACTGAATATTACTGCGGTGTTCGATATCGTCACCAACGGTAACAATATTACGCCACATATCTTTCAGATTTCCTGCAATGGTAATTTCGCTCACCGGATACTGAATTTCACCGTTTTCCACCCAGAAACCGGACGCACCGCGCGAATAATCGCCGGTAATGCCGCTCACGCCCTGCCCCATCAGTTCGGTCACCACAAGCCCGGTGCCCATCTCTTTCAGCATCTGTTCGAAACTCAAACCGCGCCCGCCGATGCGCCAGTTGTGGATACCGCCTGCGTGACCGGTGCTTTTCAGTCCCAGTTTACGCGCGGAGTAGTTGGTCAGCAGCCACTGCATCAGTACGCCATCTTTGACGATGTCACGGCGCTCGGTACGCACCCCTTCGCTGTCGAACGGCGACGAGGCCAGCCCTTTCGCCAGATGCGGATGCTCTTCAATCGTCAGCCACTCCGGCAGGATCTGCTTGCCAAGATAATCCAGCAGGAAGGTGGATTTACGGTAGACGGCACCACCGGCAATCGCCCCCACCAGGTGACCAAACAGCCCGGTCGCCACTTCATTGCTGAAAATCACCGGCGCTTTCATCGTCGACAGCTTGCGCGGCGACAGGCGCGACAGGGTGCGGCGCGCGCACTCTTCGCCCACCCACTCCGGCGTTTGCAAATCATGAATATCGCGGCTGATGGTGTAAGCGTAATCGCGCTCCATATCGCCATTCGCTTCGGCAATCACACAGCTCGACATCGAATGACGGGTGGAGCAGTAGCTTTGCAGCATACCGTGGCTGTTACCAAACACTTTAATACCGTAATGGCTGTTGAAGCTGCCGCCTTCGGTATTATTGATACGTTTATCCGCTTTCAGCGCCGCCTGTTCCGCACGCGCGGCCCATTCGATGGCTTCGTCGGGGGTAACTTCCGCCGGGTGGAACAGATCCAGATCGGGTGCTTCGAAGGCCAGCAGCTCTTTTTCCGCGACGCCTGCGAACGGATCCGGCGAGGTGTAACGTGCAATATCCAGCGCCGCCTGCACGGTGCGGGAAATCGCCTCCGGGCTGAGATCCGTCGACGATGCGCTGCCTTTGCGGTTCTGATGATAAACCGTGATGCCAAGCGCGCCGTCGCTGTTAAATTCGACATTCTCTACTTCGCCGTAGCGGGTACTGACGCCGATCCCGGTGGTTTTGCTGACGGCCACTTCCGCGCCGTCTGATTTGCCGGAGGCTAATTCCAGCGCCAGGGATACCGCCTCTTCCAGCGTTTTGCGTTGTTGTGCAACTTGTGTGATGACTTTCATTGCCAATGCCATAATTAAAGGAGAGATTCTTTGAAGTCTAACAGAGAACCGTTTTTCAGTGCGCGCCTTAACTGGTAACATTAGCCTCTTTTTTAAGGAGCCTGAGATGACAAAGCAGCCCGACGACTGGCTCGACGACGTGCCCGGTGATGATATTGAAGACGAAGATGATGAAATCATCTGGGTCAGTAAGAGTGAAATTAAGCGCGATGCGGAAGAGTTAAAGCATCTTGGCGCGGAGATGGTCGATCTTGGTAAAAACGCGCTGGATAAACTCCCGCTCGACCAGGATCTCCGCGACGCCATTGAATTAGCGCAGCGTATTAAGAAAGAGGGCCGCCGCCGCCAGCTGCAGCTGATCGGGAAAATGCTGCGTCAGCGCGATGTCGATCCGATTCGCCAGGCGCTGGATAAGCTGAAAAACCGTCACAATCAGCAGGTCGCCTTTTTCCATAAACTGGAAGCGCTACGCGATCGCCTGATTGAAGAGGGTGATGATGCCGTACCGGACGTGCTGAAACTGTGGCCGGAAGCCGACCGCCAACAGCTGCGTTCGCTGATTCGCAATGCGAAGAAAGAGAAAGAAGGCAACAAACCGCCAAAAACCGCGCGTTTGATCTTCCAGTATCTGCGTGAGCTGGCTGAAGCCAGCGAGCAATAATCGTCTGCGTTTTCCCTCTCCTGCTGGAGAGGAGCGAAAAAAAAACCGCGCCGGGCTTTCGGTCGCGGTTTTTTTATTAGTGCGTTATCAGGCGTTTTCAGCGGCCAGCTGTGCTTTTTTCGCCAGTCCATCAAGCAGCTTCTGATGAATACCGCCGAAACCGCCGTTGCTCATCACCAGAATGTAATCGCCGGGCTGGGCGCTTTTGACAATCATCTCCGCCAGCGTATCGACATCCGCGCTCCAGAAGGCCGGCTGCACGCAGGCATCCGCCACTTCCGCTACCTGCCAGGGAATATGCGGCGGCTGCAGCAGATAGACTTCGTCGGCACGCCCCAGGGACGGGGCCAGATCGTCTTTGCAGATACCCATTTTCATGGTGTTCGAGCGCGGCTCCAGCACGGCGATAATCTTCGCCGTACCGCCCACTTTACCGCGCAGGGCGGCAAGGGTCGCCAGAATCGCCGTTGGGTGGTGAGCAAAATCGTCATACACGCTCACGCCTTGGGCTTCACCGCGCAGCTCGAGACGGCGGCGCGCATTAATAAACGACCCCAGCGCATCGGCAGCATCTTTCGGGGCGACGCCAACATGACGGGCGGCGGCAATCGCCATCAGGCCGTTATGCATATTGTGTTCGCCCACCAGACCCCAGTTCACCTCACCAACGCAGACATTATCCAGCCACACTTCCCAGCTTGAAGCGTCGGTGGTGCGTTTTTTTGCCTGCCAGTGCCCCTGCTCGCCTACCAGCTCCTGTTCGCTCCAGCAGCCCATCGCCATCGTCTGTTTCAGGTTAATGTCGTTTTCCGGCCAGATGATTTTGCCCTGTCCCGGCACGATACGTACCAGGTGGTGGAACTGCTTCTGAATCGCTTTCAGGTCGTCGAAGATATCCGCGTGGTCAAATTCGAGGTTATTGAGCACCAGCGTGCGCGGGCAGTAGTGCACAAACTTGGAACGTTTGTCGAAGAAGGCGCAATCATACTCATCGGCTTCAATCACAAAGAACGGGCTATCGCCCAACCGCGCGGAGACATCGAAGTTGCCCGGTACGCCGCCAATTACAAAGCCCGGCTTGTAGCCGCAGGCTTCCAGAATCCACGTCGCCATCCCGGCGGTAGTGGTTTTGCCATGGGTACCGGCCACGGCGACAACCCAGCGGTCGCGCAGCACAAAGTCATGCAGCCATTGCGGGCCGGACATAAAGGGAATGTTCTTTTCCAGTACCGCTTCAACACAGGGGTTGCCGCGTTTCATCACGTTGCCGATGATGACCAAATCCGGCGCGGGATCGAGCTGGCTTGCGTCATAGCCTTCAATCAGCGCAATCCCTTGATTCTCAAGCAGCGTGCTCATCGGCGGATAAACGCTGTCATCCGAGCCCGTTACCTCGTGTCCCAGCGCGCGCGCCAGCATGGCCAGGCCGCCCATAAAAGTGCCACAAATCCCTAAAATATGAATGCGCATGTGTCATTATCCTTTCCTAAACTGGCGCATATTTTACCCATATGTTGCAGCGTAGAGAAACGCATTTCAGGATAATCCGTATGTTGCTGGCGCGATTCACCTGTGCACGGAGTTTTGAATGTTTGTTAGTATTGTTGCATGACCTTCGCGTTTTCGTTTGCGAAAGCTCTGGCTGTTACGGCACCAGCTGTTTAATATCCAGAACTTGCTGTGACCAGCAACCTGAAAACCACAGGCTACAATCGCTTTACTCCATATTAAAAATGCAGGGAAAGTGTTATGAAAACGTTAGGTGAATTTATTGTTGAAAAGCAGCATGAGTTCTCGCATGCCACGGGTGAATTGACTGCTTTGCTGTCGGCAATAAAACTGGGCGCCAAGATCATTCATCGTGATATCAATAAGGCCGGTCTGGTCGATATCCTGGGTGCAAGCGGTGCTGAAAACGTGCAGGGCGAGGTGCAACAAAAACTCGACCTGTTTGCCAATGAAAAACTGAAGGCCGCACTGCGCGCCCGCGATATCGTGGCTGGGATCGCCTCCGAAGAAGAAGATGAGATCGTCGTTTTCGAAGGTTGCGAACATGCAAAATACGTCGTGCTGATGGACCCGCTGGATGGCTCCTCCAACATCGATGTTAACGTCTCCGTCGGCACCATTTTCTCTATCTATCGCCGCGTCACACCGGTCGGTACGCCAGTCACGGAAGAAGATTTCCTGCAGCCGGGCAACAAGCAGGTGGCCGCCGGGTATGTCGTTTACGGTTCGTCCACCATGCTGGTTTACACCACCGGCTGCGGCGTTCACGCCTTTACTTACGATCCGTCGCTGGGTGTTTTCTGCCTGTGCCAGGAGCGTATGCGTTTTCCGGAGCGTGGCAACACTTACTCCATCAACGAAGGCAACTACATCAAATTCCCGCAGGGCGTGAAGAAATACCTCAAGTTCTGCCAGGAAGAAGATAAGTCGACGCATCGCCCTTATACCTCGCGCTATATTGGTTCACTGGTGGCGGATTTCCACCGCAACCTGCTGAAAGGCGGGATCTATCTCTACCCAAGCACCGCCAGCCACCCGCAGGGTAAGCTGCGTCTGCTGTACGAATGCAACCCGATGGCCTTCCTCGCCGAACAGGCGGGCGGTAAAGCCAGCGACGGTAAAGATCGTATTCTCGATATCCAGCCGGAAAGCCTGCATCAGCGCCGCCCGTTCTTTGTCGGAAACGAACATATGGTGGACGATGTCGAACGCTATATGCGTGAGTATCCGGACGCCTGATTTGCCGACTACCCCTTAAGCGCCACGGCTGTGGCCCTTAAAAGCTACCGAACCCCATGTTTTCACATGGGGTTCTTTTTTTAGCGAATACAGAAAATGTTATCTGACAGGACGCACGCCCTTTAGCAATGCAGGCGCGGCAAAACGTTAGGCCTGAAGATCGCTAACGGATTTTTTCAGTGCGTCGTCAGACAAGCTGGTCACCTGTTTCACCATTTCCGGCGACATCCCCATATTGATAAGTTGGGCAGCAATTCTCATGGCCTCTTCCTGTATCCCTTTTTCTCGCCCTTCTTGTACAAGATATTCCGCGATGGTCATAAGCGTCTCCTTATGCTGTGGAAGCCGATTAGCAAGCGTACGAAGAAACGTTTTCGGTTCCGCACGCTCACCCGTCTGAATAAAATAATTTACCAGAATGGTCAAAGTTTGTCCGTCCGTATACTTAGATTTTAGGAGTACAACAAGGGGCTCCAGACTTTTCACTTTTGCCAGGGCGCGTACGTGTTTCTGCAGCCAGGTCAGGGCAGCAATATGCCGGTGCTGGCTAATCTCCTCATCAGGGATCACGGTCACATCAACCAGCGGAAAGGCACCGCCGTATAAACGCCAGGCCAGCGCCGGATCGTCAAACTCCTCAAGCCAGTTCACCGACCAGGGATAAGGGCTGCGTTTTCCGGCGTAATAGAGCACCGGAATCACCAGCGGCAGCCTCTTATGACCGGCCTCAAGGTGGTTCTGCATCGCGGCAATGGCATAGCGCATCAGGCGAAAACCCATATGCACATCGGGAGAACTCTGGTGCTCAATCAACAGATGAACGTATCCGTCGCCGTGGGTTGTTTTAAGGGACCACAGCAGATCGCTGAAATAGGGGCGTAAATCGTCTTCGATAAATGAAGTGGATTCCAGCTTGAGGGTGGTGAGATCGCATATTGCCCTTAGATCAGACGGCAGATGGATGTCGATAAAATCCCGCGCCGCTTCCGGCCGGGACATTATCGCTTTAAATACCGCATCATGGGGTGTCGCGCTGCTGCTATTTGTCACTGTGTCGTCCAGGTGAACAGTCTGGCTCGACGGTAAGGGCTATGAATGAGCGGTGCAAGCGCGTCGCCAGGCTTTCACGAGCGGCTTCGCAAAGCCTCTCGCTATGCAATTCCGGATGCGTTTTTTAAGGGGGGAATTCCGTGGCAAAACCCCTGTCAGCCCGCAGGCTGACGAGGAGTGACAGGCGTTATCGCACGAAGGTACGCTGTACGCGCACTGAGACTCGAAAGTAGGGGATCCAGATTGCCGCGCTTATCGCGCTACGAATCAATGCCTTAACGATTTCGTAGCTATAGGACAGTTGCAAAAGATAATGCGCCAGCAGTAAATCGAGGGCGTAAAAAGCCAGCCATAACAGCAAAAAACCGATGTAAAAGCGCGGCAGTTGGCGTTTTTTACGGAAAAACAGGCTGCCGACGTACAGGGAATAGACGAGCATAGCGACAAAAAACACCAGCTCTAAAATCAGCAGCGTTTTCTGCCCGCTAATCAACTCGCCGTAGTGATCCATCAATATTCTGACCGAAGTATTAATCGAAACAATCAAACCGAGAAACGAAAGTACCAGGCCAATTGCCGGAACAAACAGCCAGCCACGAATCTTTTTAAATTCGCGCTCCTCGCACGCCGCGCAGTAGTCACTCTCGTTCAGCGCTTCGTTATCACAATTAATACATACGCCCATCGTTGTTCCTGATTATCCTTGTGGTTGTAAGCGGAATGTCGCCATCGCCTGCAGCAGCTCGCGCGACTGCTCTTCCAGCGAACGGGTGGCGGCAGAAGATTGCTGAACCAGCGCCGCATTTTGCTGTGCGGTCTCATCCATCTGGCTGACGGCGATATTGACCTGTTCAATGCCGCGGCTTTGTTCCTGCGAAGCATTGGCGATTTCACGCATCAGTTTGGTCATTCGCAACACCTCTTCGGCGATTTCGTCCATCGTTTCGCCAGCCTGCATCGCCAGCTCGCTGCCTTCTGAGACCTGCGCCTGAGAACTACCGATCAGCGCGCGGATCTCTTTAGCGGAGTCGGCGCTGCGGCTGGCGAGGCTGCGCACTTCGCCTGCCACTACGGCAAAACCGCGTCCCTGCTCACCGGCGCGGGCAGCTTCTACGGCGGCGTTCAGTGCAAGGATATTGGTCTGGAAAGCGATGGTGTCGATTACGCTGAGGATATCGGCGATACGGTCGGAGCTGGATGAGATTTCATGCATTTTTTCAATAACATAACAGACCATTTCGCTGCCGCGATCTGCCGTATCTGAAACCGTCTTCGCCAGTTTATGCGCCTGCTCGGCGTTATCAGCGTTAAGTTTTACCGTGGCGGTGATCTGCTCCATGCTCGCCGCCGTTTGCTCCAGCGACGTCGCGGTGGACTCCGTACGCTGCGACAGATCGACGTTACCGGCGGCCAGCTCACGGCTGCCGGTATCAATCTGCGAACTGGCGTCACGCACGCGCGTGACCGAGCTAATCAGCGCATAACGCATCTCTTCAATCGCTGCGTTTAGCCGGTTGAACTCTTGACTTGCCACCTCGGTTTTGGCGTTGGTCAAATCCCCTGCCGCCACATGTTCCAGCTGTTCAATTGAGCTTTGCAGCGGTTTTAACAGCATATGACGCAGCGCCAGCCAGGCCAGCACAATGATCCCGGCCACCAGCAGCGCCACTACCATAATCAGCATCATTACGACATTTTTACTGCTCTGCACCGCAGTGACTTCCGCTTTGCCGCGCGCTTCGCTCCACTTCTGAAATGCCTGCATGTCGTTATCAAACTTGCGTGAGATCGGGATAAGTTTGTTTTCCAGCAAATCGTAGTAGGCATCGGCGCTCTGTTGGTTTAGCGCGTTCTGCATCGGTTTAATCCCCTGGCTTACGTAGTCGCCGTAGCTTTTCGCCAGTTGCGCCAGCAGCACAGAACCCTGCTCGTCATCTACGCCCGCATTGATCACACCAGCCAGCGCTTGCTCGCCGTTCTCGATTTCGCCATTGATCATTTTCACAGATTTAGCAGCATCATCCAGCAAGCCAACTTCCATCATGCGCACGGCCTGGCCGGCTTCGTTACGTGCACGCAAAATCAGGGTATAGCCTTCGCTCAGGCGCGCCATCTTCTCGCCCTGCAGTTGGCTAATGCGTTCAAGGGAAGAGGAACTTTTATTGAGTGCGTAAACCCCGATGCCGCTGACCAGCAGCAGGAGAAGTGTCATAACAGCCAGTAAAGAAAGTAAACCAGTACGGATCGAAAGCGTTTTAAGCATGATATGAATCCCGGTAGCAGTGATACTTTTTGGCGTGAATTAAGCCTTGTTCGACAGTTATCGACTGCTACCGGAATTACTTTAGGGAAAAACAACCTTTTCAATATGTTACTATTTTGTTGCTGTAGTGCTAACGCGTGTAACAGGTGAGCTTTGGCGGCTCTCCCACAGTACCGTGAGGCCACGTTGCAACGCGATAAAAATAAACAACAGGATGCCGATGGCGATCTTCGTCCACCATGAGCTCAGCGTGCCGTCAAAGTTAATATAGGTCTGGATAAGTCCTTGTATCCCTACGCCAAACAGCGTGCCGAGCACCGTGCCGACGCCGCCGCTCAGCAGCGTGCCGCCAATGACCACCGAGGCGATAGCATCCAGTTCAACGCCGACGCCCGCCAGCGCGTAACCGGCCTGGGTGTAAATAGAGAAGACAATGCCCGCCAGCGTCGCAAGGCCGGTGGAGAGCATATAGATGCGTATAGTGGTGCTGCGCGTTGAAATCCCCATCAGGTTAGCCGAAGTGGCATTGCCGCCGATGGCGTAAACTTCATTGCCAAAACGGGTGCGGTGGGCAAGAAAAATACCGACGATCACCACCAGCAGCATCAGCAGCCCCATCGCGCTCAACCGCCCGCCGCCGGGGATCATCCACGCCAGGCTGGAGAGGGAATCGTAGACCGGATGGTTAATGGGAATAGACTCTTCCGACAGCAGATAACTCACGCCGCGCAGGAAAAACATCCCCGCCAGGGTGATGATAAACGCCGGAATTTTTAGCGCGTCGATCAACAGCCCCATAAACGCACCAAACGCGGTGCCCATCAGAAGAATCAGAGGAAAAGCCAGCAGCGGCGAAATACCCCAGTCGCCAATGGCTTTGGCTAAAAATACCCCGGTGAAGGCGATCACAGAGCCGACGGACAAATCGATGCCACCCGAAAGGATCACAAACGTCATGCCGACGGCAATAATCCCCAGAAACGCGTTGTCGGTAAGGATGTTACAAATCACCCTTGTTGAGGCAAAGCCGGGAAATTGTGTCAGGCAGTAGAGGTAGCCGAGCACAAATACGCCCAGCGTTATCATCAGCGGTAAGTTACGTTTTATCATGACCGCGTACTCCTTTAATCAACGCGATAAAGCGCGGCGACTGCACAATCAGTACGCACATCACCACCACCGCTTTCACCACCTGGTTGAGTTCCGGCTGGAAACCGGAGAGCAAAATGCCGGTGTTCATGCCCTGAATAATCAGCGCGCCCACCACCGATAGCACAAGGTTAAAGCGCCCGCCCATCAGCGAAGCGCCGCCGATCACCACCGCCAGAATGGCGTCCAGCTCCAGCCACAAGCCCGCGTTATTGGCATCCGCGCCGCGAATATCCGCCGTGACAATCACCCCGGCGATTGCCGCGCAGACGCCGCTCAGCACATAGGTCAGCATCACGACAAGGCGCGTATTCACCCCGGCGTTTTTCGCCGCGCGAATATTAATGCCCACCGCCTCGATAAACATGCCGAGGGCGGTTTTACGGGTAAAGACCCAGAACAACAGCAGCGTCACCAGCGCGATAATCACCGGTGTCGGGAACAGCAGCAGCGAGCCGCTGCCGAGCCACGAAAGCGACGGAGCGTTAAAGGTAACGATCTGTCCGGAGGTAATGAGCTGGGCAACACCGCGCCCGGCGACCATCAGGATCAGCGTGGCGACAAAGGGCTGAATTTTTAAAATCGCGACCAGGATACCGTTCCATAATCCGGCCAGTACGCCGGTGGCGAGCGCCGCCAGCAGCACCACCGTCAGGCTGTGCCCGGCGACCGTTAACGAGGCCGCCGTCGCACCGGCAATTGCCATTACCGCGCCAACGGAGAGATCGATACCGCCGGTGGCGATCACCAGCGTCATGCCAATCGCCAGCAGCGCAACGGGCGCGGCGCGGTTAAGAATATCTATTGGGCTGCCGAATAGACGACCATCCTGTAACACCACCTGATAAAAATGCGGCGCGACAAGGCTATCGACCACCAGCACCAGCAGCAGAGCTATCAGCTGCGGCGTACCCGTCGGCCAACGAAAGCGGCGCTTGTGCGGCGTCGCTTGACCCAGTGATTGAGGCATCACACTCTACTCCTTACGCCGCAATGGCATTCATGATCGCCGGCACCGACAGCTCAGCGAGCGGGATCTCCGCCACCTGTTTGCGATCGCGCATAATAATCACCCGATCCGCATAGCCCACCAGCTCCTCCAGTTCGGACGAAATGACCAGCAGCGCGAGGCCGTCGGCACAGAGGGTTTCGATCAGGCGAATAATTTCCGCATGAGCGCCGACGTCGATGCCGCGCGTTGGCTCATCAAGAATTAGAAATTGCGGGCGCGTCAGCAGCCAGCGCGACAGCAGGACTTTTTGCTGGTTACCGCCGGAGAGAAATTCGATCGGCTGCTCGGCGTTCGGCGTGCGAATGCCGAGCTGGCGAATAAAGCGTTCGGCAATGGCGTTCTGCTCTTTACGCGGAATCGGCCGCAGCCAGCCGCGCTGAGCCTGTAGAGCCAGCACAATGTTTTCCCGCACCGATGCGGCGGCGATAATGCCGTCGGTTTTCCTGTCTTCCGGGCAAAAACCGATGCCCAGGCAGGAAGCCTGATGCGGGGAACGTAAGCTTTGCTGTTTGCCTTTCAGCATGGCGCTGCCGCTGTCGGCGGGTTTAATACCGAATATCACTTCGGCGGTTTCGGTACGGCCCGAGCCTAACAGCCCTGCCAGGCCGACAATTTCGCCGGGCCGCACCTGCAGATCGAACGGCGCGATGACGCCTTTTTTGCCGTAACCGGTAAACGCCGCTACCGGTTTGTCACTCAGTAAAGTACGTCCGGCGCGTTGCAGCGCATTACTTTCCAGCTCGCGGCCAAGCATCATTTTGACCAGTTCTATTTGCGGCAGCTCGCGGGTGGATTTGCAGCCGACAAAACCGCCATTGCGCAGTACGGTAATACGATCGCTGACTTCATAAACTTGATCGAGAAAATGGGTGACAAAGATCAGGCTAACGCCCTGATCGCGCAATTGGCGCATCAGGGTAAACAGCATCTCCACTTCCTGGGTGTCGAGGCTGGCGGTGGGTTCATCAAGGATCAACACCTTCGCGGAGAGATCGATGGCGCGGCAAATCGCGACAATCTGCTGCATCGCCACCGAATAACGGTTGAGGGGCTCGCGCACATCCAGCGAGAAGCCGTAAGACTCCATTAGTTTCGCCGCGCGCTGCTCCATCTCTTTACGCCGCAGCAGACCGAAGCGTCGAGGCTCGCGGCCAATAAACAGGTTATCCGCCACCGACATATTGGGCAGCAGGTTCACTTCCTGGTACACCGTCCCGATGCCCAGCTGCTGGGCGTGAGCGGTGTTTTTTGGGTTGATTTGTTGACCTTCCAGCCAGATGGCACCTTTATCTGCGTGATAAACCCCGGTTAAGGCTTTTATCAGCGTCGATTTTCCCGCGCCGTTTTCCCCGAGCAGGGCCATGATCTCGCCGCGGCGCAGGCTAAAATCCACGTTATCGAGCGCTTTGACGCCGGGAAAGAATTTACTTAAGCCTTCAGTACGCAGGATTTCCTGGTGTGCTTCCGCGTTCATTGTGACCCCTTACACATTGACCCCCTCCCCGGCGGGGAGAGGGTTTTTGCGACTCAGTAACCCATGTTTTTCTTCTTCTCGAGCTCCTCTTTCGCCGTGTCCGGCAAATAGAGCGTCGATTTGGTAATGGTCAGCTTCGGCGGCTCGGTGCCGTCCTTTTTATATTTCTCCAGCGCATCAAACGCCGGACCAGCCATGTTCGGCGTCAGTTCAACGCTGGCATTGGCTTCGCCGTCGATCATCGCTTTATAGATATCCGGTACGCCGTCAATTGAGCCGGTGAGAATATCTTTGCCCGGTTTTAGACCGGCTTCCTTAATGGCCTGAATCGCACCAATGACCATGTCATCGTTATGGGCGTAAACCATGCAGATGTTTTTGCCGTTGTTTTCCGCCTTGATAAAGCTCTCCATCACCTCTTTACCTTTGCTGCGGGTAAAGTCGCCAGACTGAGAACGAATGATCTTAATGTTGGAGGCTTTGGAGATGGCTTCGGCAAACCCTTTCTTACGATCGATAGCCACGCTTGCACCCACGGTGCCCTGCAGCTCAACGACGTTACAAGGTTTACCGTTGACGGTTTTCACCAGCCATTCGCCAATCAGCTTGCCTTCAAGGATGTTGTCGGCGGTCACGGTGGTCATAAACAGCGATTTATCTTTGACATCAATTGAGCGGTCGAGCAGAAAGACCGGGATTTTGGCGTCTTTGGCTTCTTTCAACACCGGCTCCCAGCCTGTCGCTACCACCGGCGCGATAAAGATCGCATCGACGCCCTGGGCGATAAAGGAGCGTACCGCTTTAAGTTGGTTTTCCTGTTTTTGCTGACCGTCAGCGATTTTCAGCGTGATGCCACGCTTGCTGGCTTCGCTTTTCGCGACGTTGGTTTCAGCGGCTCGCCAGCCGGATTCAGATCCGACCTGCGAAAATCCTACGGTTAACGGGGCGGCCATCGCCATAGACGACATGGCTGCCGAAACTGCTGTGACAAGAAGTAAGCGCTTCCACATAAGAGCATCCTCAAGGGTTATTGTTGGCTACAACTTCGCCTGCGGAGAAAACTATAGACAATCGGAGATGTAACAAAATGCGTTACATCACAAATCGGAAAAGTTAATAAAATGTTGATATGCAGTTGAGATCTGACACGCGAAAAGCGCTGTTTTCATTCACCTGATTTATCCATTGAAATTGCAGATATTTACCATCAATGGACCGAGTGATGAAATCACTGTAATCGGTTACACAAAATTATTGAGGATGCTGCTATGGTTATGGATAAAACAGTCATAAATTAGTGCCAGAAAGCGCCGAAAAAAGTGTGAGCCGGTTAAAACAGCCCAAGACATTCACCGCCAGTTGGCTATAATACCCGGCACTTGTTTGCCACACATTTTAAAGGAAACAAACATGAGCTTACTGAACGTCCCGGCGGGTAAAGATCTGCCAGAAGATATCTATGTTGTTATCGAAATTCCGGCTAACGCTGATCCGATCAAATACGAAGTAGACAAAGAGAGCGGCGCGCTGTTCGTTGACCGCTTTATGTCCACCGCGATGTTCTATCCGTGCAACTATGGCTATATCAACCACACCCTCTCTCTGGATGGTGACCCGGTTGACGTACTGGTGCCGACGCCGTACCCGCTGGAGCCAGGTTCCGTTATCCGCTGCCGTCCGGTTGGCGTACTGAAAATGACCGACGAATCCGGTGAAGATGCCAAACTGGTTGCCGTGCCGCACACCAAACTGAGCAAAGAGTACGATCACATTAAAGATGTGAACGACCTGCCGGAACTGCTGAAAGCACAGATCACGCACTTCTTCGAGCACTATAAAGATCTCGAAAAAGGCAAATGGGTGAAAGTTGACGGCTGGGAAAACGCTGAAGCCGCGAAAGCGGAAATCGTTGCCTCCTTCGAGCGTGCTGCGAAGAAGTAAGCCGGTTTCGCCGAATGAAACCCTGACGCGCCCGGCGCTCAGGGTTTTTTTATATCTGTTGTTTGTTTACCTGCACGGGATGCAGCCGGGGCTTTTCTCAGCAAACGGATTTATCGCGCGTTTAGCATCGTCGTTTTTCTGATCTTTTTCCTGCCGGTGATATCCAGTAATACCCGCTGCATTAATCACGCAGGCTATTCGCGTGCGCTGTGCCTTATCTGGCTTATCGCGCCCTACCTGATGCTGTTTATTCCCTTTTTTCTTCCGCGAAAGCTGCAGGCATAAAAAAACCGCGCCCTGCGGCGCGGTTCTCTTTGCATGATTACTTCTGATACTGTTCGCGGTCGAGCCAGTTACCGCTCTCAATCAAGGTTTTCCCCTCAACCGAGCGCTGGTAAACATACATCCAGGCGCTGCCATAAGGCGTCTGGATCAGCTGACGTTTGTACTCGCCGCCCGCGGTGCGCAGCGCGTCCAGCTCTCCGAGCGTCGCCGCGTCGATACGGTACACTTCGCCCTTCACGCTTCCTTCACCGGCTACGGCTCCCGGATAGTGCCCCAGGCTGTACAGCTGATGATTTTCGACACAAAAGTCCCCCAGCCACTGCGCATTGGTCATCCAGTGGCTGTTGCCCTGCTTGCGTCGTAAACTGCCGTAAACAAATATTCGCATTGCTAAAACTCAAACTGATAGAGCAAATCAAGTGCCTGATCTACGCCAGACACCGCTTCAAGATACAGCTTAGGCATCAGACGATAACGTAACGTGAGAGTCGCCAGTGAGTCAAAAATTCCTACACCATATTTTACTTGTAGACCCGGCAACACATAGCCGCTGACCACCACCTGGGAAGAGTCACCGACGCCCTGGGTGTCCAGCGCCAGATTGCTGACGCCAAAAGTCTCGCCGATTTTACCCACAACCTGACCACTTTGTGCAACCCCTAAGCCAATCAGCATGGAGGTCATCGCCGCACTGTCGCTCTGCCCGCTATCCAGCCCCTGGCCGCGCAGGAGGTACGAGAGGGCTTCTTGTTGCGACATCGCCGGGTCGGAGAAGATTTCCGCTTTCGGCTCATCGGCATTGCCGGTCACGCGCACGCCGGCAATCACCCCATTCTCCGTGGCTTCCGGGTTACGAATCGCTTCAATATTGAGCATCGGCTGATCCGGCGGCCCGGAGAACAGCAGCTCGCCTTTGCGCACCAGCAAATCCTGACCATACGCGCGGAAACGCCCTTCCGGAATATTGATCTGGCCGTTCAGCCCCAGGCCCTGCTTATCCTGGGCCACTTTCAGATCGCCCGTCAGGCGCGCTTTCAGGCCGAAGGCGTTGAGCCGCACGTTGTTGCCGACATGCACCGTGACGTTACTGTTAATCGGAATCGACGCGCTTTTCCGCTCCTCCGGCTGCAGCTGATCGTTCAGCATCACTTCGTCGCTGGAGACGCCGACGGCGCTTTCCGGCAGATCGTGCACCACAATGCGCGCCCAGGGTACATCCACATCGCCATCCAGCGTAAACAGGCGTGGCGTGGCTTCAAACACCACATCCGGCGAGACATCAAGTCGCACCATCGGCGGCACGGTAATCCGCACTTTGCTGCCTTTGGCCGCCACGCGAGCGCGCCAGTTATCAATCTGACTCCAGTCGGCGTCGCCGCTGAGGTTAATCTCCCCCTGCCCGGTGCGTACAACACCCTGCAAGGTTGAGCGCATGCCGTTGAAATTGATCGCCAGCTGGCTCGGCTGCATATCAAAAGGCATAAAGTTGCCATCAATATCTACGCCGTTCAGCCCCAGTTGCCCGAACAGCTGCGGACTTTGCACATTGCCGCCCAGGCGCAAGTTGGCGTTGAGGGTACCCACGGCTTTTTCACCCCGGCTAAAGATGGCGTTCGCCATGGCCAGTGAGAAGTTGCGAATATTAACGTTGCCGCCGAGATTGCGCCGCCCCTGCGGATCCGTCACCTGGATCTTGCCATCGAACTGACCGTTATTACTCAAGCGGATAAGCCATCCTAAATCGGCACGGTTATTACTCAGTTTCGCATTCAGATTGAGCGTATCGAAGGCCACCGGCAGCGGCGCATCGTTGACGATTTGCGTCACCTTCACGCCACGCCCGGAGAGCGTCACTTCCCCCTGCGGTAAGCCAGCTTTGGTGGCATCCCAGCTGATATCCGCTTTACCGCTGAACATGCCGCTTGCCTGGGTTGTTTCCGGCATAAAGGGTTTCAGCATCGCCAGATAAAAGCGGTTCAGATTGATAACCGCCCGCCCCGTCTCACCAACGTCAACGGTTTGCGGAATGCACAGCTCGGCATTGGGGTTAAGCCAGCAGTGGGGACCGATGGCGATTTTTTGCTCCTGGTTGCGATAATCAAGCGTTACCGGGTGGTTGATGGACCAGGGCCCCACGGGCGTTGCAAAGCGCGTATCGCTGAGAGTACCTTTCCAGCGCTGCTGCTGGCGGTCAAAACTGCCTGACAGGTTAAGCTGACCGGAAACCGGCTCGCCCTGCAGCCGCAGCTGCAATTTATGCTGCTTTTCATTACCGTCCGCCGCAAGCTGCACAAGGCTGATATTAACGCCTGGCTGGACAATACGCTCCACGCGCACGTTGAGTTTGCCGCCAATCTGATCGCTGGATTTCACATCGCCTTCCACGCGTACGCGGGAAACAGAGAGTTCCTGCCAGCGCAAATTGTTGGCGGTAATGTCCGCCAGCGCCTGCGGGGCATCCACCGTACCGCGAATCTTCACCAATCCTTTTGCCGTACCGCCAAGACCCGGCAGCGCATTGTTCAGCCCCGGCGCGTCAATAGTGGCATCAAGGTTAAGATCTTTGACTCCCAGCTCCCCTTTAATATCGGCGCTGTTTTTGCCAAGGGTGAGATGCAGTCCCGGAATGATCCATTGCAGATAACTGTTGCCTTTGATCTGTCCGTCAACGTTGACCTTGTTCTCTTTGACGTTACCGCTGAGCTTCAGCTCCGGCACATCCACCTGCCAACTACCGCCGTACAGGCTGCCGCGGGTTTTGATGGAACCGTTAATTTTTGACGGCCAGTCGGGGAACGCTTTCGCTGTATCAATGCCGGTGAGGGTCAACGCGCCGCTCCAGCTGATCGCCTGCTGCCAGTCGAGCAGCGCTTTCAGCTCGGTTTTGCCTTCCAGCGCAGCAATCACCAGCTTATCAAGATTCAATTGCTGTTCATTCCCTTTGGCCTCAAGGGTAATGGTGGCAGGCGGCACACTTTGGCCTTTTACCGCCGCGCGAAAAGCCAGCGTATAGTCGGTCATTTTGCCGGAAAGCTTCAGGCTAACGTTGTCCGCCTGGTACTGTTTATCCCCGGTAAAGGGCCAGTAAAGTTGCTTACTGGCTATCTCCAGATTCAGCGGCAAACCGGCTTCCGCCAGCTGGGTTTGCGCTTGCAGCGTCATATCAACCGGGCCGGAAAGATTGACAGCAACGTTGAGCTGTTTACGCACTTCGCCGCCGACTTTTAGCTTTACCTTCTCCCCTTTCAGCGGGTCAAAATTGAGCGCCGTATTGAGGGTGATGTCCACCGGCCAGTTATCGCGCAGCTGGGCGCTGCCGGTGGCGCTTACCTGCCCCTGATTGGAATCCACTTCTAGCGCATCGAGCTTCATTTGCCCGTCAATACTGCTCACTTTCAGCAGCAGGCTACGCACCAGAATGTCGGTGTCGCCGGTAAGGCGCAGCTGTTCGCCGCGAAACGCCTCGATATTAAGATTCAGCGGCAGGTGAACATCGGTCATCTCCGGCAGCAGCGGTTTTTCAAACAGCACCTTCATGGTTTCACCAAGGGGCTTTTCCTGCGGCTGCGGATTCTGAATTTTCGGCTCTACCACCTCTTTTTGCGCCACATCCGCTACTTTCGGCAGGGCGATTAGTAGCCCCTGCAGCGACGTCGGTTTCAGCGTCAGGTTCTTCTCCTGCCAGTGCAGGCCAGAGCTGAAGTCCATTACCGAGACGGTAGTGTCATCAATGTTGATATTGATATTATTGAGCGCTACCCGGCTTAAAGTTATCGGGTAAGGCGTGGAGAGATTGAGCGGCCCGTTATCGACCTCTTCGACAGGCTTCGTGGGCGCCATTTTTTTGCTGTCGATAACCACATTGATATCTTTTAACGACAGGTCGTTGACGCACAGGCTGCTGTTGCGCAGACAACCGAGGTTAACCGCCAGATGGACTTCCCCGGCATTCACCGCCACGCCCGGCTGGGTATAACGGATATTTTTTAGCGTCAAATCGCGCCAGCCGCCGGTCACCTGGCTAATCTCCAGCCCCGGCACCCAGCGGTTGGCGGCTTTAAATAACAGATGCAGACCGGGGGTGGTGCCCACCAGCAAGGCCACGGTAACCAGTAGCAGCAGGATAAAGGCGAGGATGCCGAGACTGATTTTCTTCCATAAACTCATAATTCCGGCCCCAATCCGATATAAAACTGCAGTCCGTGTTCTTCTTTATCCCCCACCGGCACCGCGAAATCGAGCTTAACGGGCCCGACGGGCGATTCCCAGCGCACGCCAATGCCCGCGCCGGTTTTCACGTTGCTGCGCCGGATGTCGCTAACCGCTTCGCCGCTGTCGATAAACGCCGCGCCCCACCACTTACCGGTCACGTTGTACTGATATTCCAGTGAACCGGTCGCCAGCTTCGAGGCACCGATCAGTTTGCCGTCGTCATTTCTCGGGGCGATAGATTTGTATTTGTAGCCGCGAATACTGCGATCGCCACCGGCGAAGAAACGCAGATCCGGCGGTACACGTTCAAAATCACCGGTTTCGATCCAGCCGAGGTTACCGCGCGCCACGAAACGGTGGCGATCGTACAGGGTGCGGATCCAAACGTTTTGTGCCTGCAGTACCAGGAAGTCGACATCGGACCCCCAGGCGGTATTGGAGTAGTCCACTGAGTAGCGCTGTGAATCGCCCCAGGTTGGCATCAGGCCGCCGCGCGAGCGAGTGCGGCTGATCATCACGCCCGGGTAGAGCAGCATGGTGGTATTGGTGACATTGGCCTGCGTAAAGTGATCGAGGCTCCAGCGCAGGTTAATCGCACGCTGCCAGCCGCTGGAGAGCTCCCAATAGCGAGACAGCGCAAGGGTAGTGGAATCCGCCTTCGTGTCATTTAGATCGGTACGTTTAAAACCGCCCTGCGCCAGGTAATATTGCTCAAGGGGATTTTTCAACAGCGGCATTTTGTAGCTGAAATCGAGCTGCTGTTCGGGCGCCGAAATACTGGCGCTGGTGGTCAGGCTGTGGCCGTAGGAGTTCACCCACGGTTTTTTCCAGGTGGCTCTGACGCGCGGACCGACATCGGTCGAGAATCCGACCCCGGTTTCGATGGTGTTTTCCGTGCGCGGCGAAACCACGCCCTGCAGCGGCAGAATTTTCGTTTTTCGCGCTTTCTCGAACTCCGGCGCAACAATCACCGAATTAAACCAGCCGGTGGCGGAAAGGCGGCGGTTTAGCTCCGCCAGCTCCTGCGTCTGGTAGTAATCCCCTTCATGGAAAGGCACCAGGTTTTGCAGATACTCCTCGCGAATCTGCGAGCCTCGAAAGGTGACCTTGCCAAAGCGGTAGCGCTCGCCGCTGTCGTAATCGATATCCCAGAACGCCTGGCGGCGGTCCAGCGCGACGCCAAGCTGGCTTTTGGTGAACTGGCTGTCAAAGTAGCCTTTGCGTAACGCCACGCGGGTGAGCGACTTTTTAAAGCTGTCATAATCGTTATGGTGCAGCACGGTGCCGATAGCGGGACGTTTTTTCAATAGCGTCAAATAATCGCTGTCGGTGCGTGCGCCGCCGCGCAGGATAACGTTCGTTCCGCCAATCAGCACCGGCTCGCCGGCCTTTACGCGGGCGATTAATACCTGCCGACCTTTCACCGGCGGCGGGCGCAGTTCAAATTCAATAGTCGGTTCGTAGTAGCCTAAGGCTTTTAACCCCTCGCGGATGGCGTCATCCACCCGCGCCTGAAAACGGCGATCCGGTGTGACTTCATCGCTTTGAATGGTGGATAACTGGGCGCGGACGTTCTTTTGCAACGCCCCGGTTAGCCCTTCGAGTTGCAATCGCACATCGGCGGCGAAAGCCGTTTCACTCACCAGCAACAACGCGGCACAACATAGCAGACGGATCTTTGGCACGTTCTCTCCTGAATATCCTTGTTCCCACCCCTGGAAGGAAACGTAAGCGCAACTCCGCGCTGAGCCCGGTTTTGCTTTACAACAAAACACAAGCCGATAAAAATCTGTTAACACAGATTGAAAAACGGACGACTATCCCAAACTTTCTTATTTTAAATCTAGTCTGGTTTAGGCCGTGTATTGTGTTAAAACAACGGCCGCAACACAACCCTAACCGCAATTAGCCCCTCCGGGAGGTATCACCGTGAGTCTATTCGATAAAAAAGACCTTGTTTCCCCGTCAGATGCATTGCCCGGACGCAATACGCCGATGCCCGTAGCCAGTTTACATGCTGTTAACGAGCATTCAATGAGCCATGTCCCGCAAGGCTTTGAAACGGCCTTGTTCGCCATGGGCTGCTTCTGGGGCGTTGAACGCCTGTTCTGGCAGCTGGAGGGCGTTTACAGCACCGCCGCGGGCTACACCGGTGGCTATACGCCAAACCCGACCTATCGCGAAGTGTGCTCCGGGATGACCGGCCATGCGGAAGCGGTGCGCGTGGTGTATGACCCGAACGTGGTGAGTTATGAAAAATTGCTGCAGGTGTTCTGGGAAAACCACGATCCGGCCCAAGGTATGCGTCAGGGCAACGATCTCGGCACCCAGTACCGTTCGGCAATCTATCCCCTGACCCAGGAGCAAAGCGACGCCGCCCAGGAAAGCCTTGCCCGTTTCCAGCAAGCGATGCAGAGCGCAGGCGACACACGACAGGTCACGACAGAAATTAAAACCGCGACGCCGTTCTATTACGCTGAAGATGATCATCAACAGTATTTGTATAAAAACCCGCATGGCTATTGCGGTATCGGCGGGATTGGCGTCTGCTTGCCACCGCAGCTTAACCCCTGAAAACATGTGGCTTTTCTCACCAAGCAACGGTGAAAATTAAGCCTCTGGCAGCTTGTAACACCCTTACGCTATACTACCCCTCGAAATTGCCGGTCCACCGCTTCGGACCGGCTTTCATTGTGTTTACCACATGGATATTCAAAAACCCCTTCCGAGGATCCGGTTAATAGCTGGATAAATTATGTTAAACAGTATCTTAGTCATACTCTGTCTGATCGCGGTTAGTGCGTTTTTCTCGTTATCCGAGATTTCGCTCGCCGCATCGCGAAAAATTAAACTTAAACTTCTGGCCGATGACGGCAACATCAACGCACAACGTATTCTGAAAATGCAGGAAACCCCCGGCACCTTCTTTACGGTGGTGCAAATTGGCCTCAACGCCGTTGCCATCCTTGGCGGTATCGTCGGCGACGCGGCATTCTCCCCTGTTTTTTACAGCCTGTTGATCAAGGTTATCTCCCCGGAGCTGGCTGAACAGCTGAGCTTTATTATCTCCTTCTCGCTGGTGACCGGTCTCTTTATCCTCTTTGCCGACCTGACACCGAAACGCATCGGTATGATTGCGCCCGAAGCCGTGGCTTTGCGTATCATCAACCCGATGCGCTTCTGCTTATTCGTTTTTCGCCCGCTGGTCTGGTTCTTCAACGGTCTGGCCAACGTTATTTTCCGCATTTTTAAACTGCCCATGGCGCGTAATGACGATATCACCTCGGACGATATTTACGCGGTGTTCGAAGCCGGTGCGCTGGCCGGGGTGCTGCGTAAGCAAGAACATGAACTGATTGAGAACGTGTTTGAGCTGGAGTCGCGTACCGTACCGTCTTCTATGACGTCTCGTGAAAACGTCATTTGGTTCGACCTGCATGAAGACGAGCAGAGCCTGAAAAATAAAGTATCCGAGCATCCGCACTCGAAGTTTCTGGTCTGTAAGGACGATATTGACCATATCGTCGGCTACGTTGATTCGAAAGACTTGCTTAACCGCGTGCTGGCAAACCAGAGCATGGCCCTTAACAGCGGCGTGCAGATCCGCAATACCCTGATTGTGCCGGATACCCTGACGCTCTCCGAAGCGCTGGAAAGTTTCAAAACCGCAGGGGAAGACTTCGCGGTGATCATGAACGAATATGCGCTGGTGGTCGGCGTTATCACCCTGAACGATGTGATGACCACGCTGATGGGCGATCTGATTGGTCAGGGGCTGGAAGAGATGATAGTCGCCCGCGATGAGAACTCATGGCTGATTGATGGCGGTACGCCGATTGATGACGTGATGCGCGTGCTGGATATCGATGAGTTTCCGCAGTCCGGCAATTATGAAACCATCGGCGGTTTTATGATGTTTATGCTGCGTAAGATCCCGAAACGTACGGATTCGGTGAAGTTTTCCGGCTACAAATTCGAAGTGGTGGATATTGATAACTACCGCATCGATCAGCTGTTGGTGACCCGTATCGATACGCGCGCCGCCGTGCTGACGCCAAAGCTGCCGGATGCTGAGGATAAAGGCGCGGCCTGATCTGCCGCAGAAACGTCAACGGCCCCTGCGGGGCCGTTTTTTTTATACTTAAACTACTGCATAGCACTGCTGTTAAGCCATTTCGGTCTGCAGACGCATAACCTGACGGTTAACTTCAGACATCACAGACAGATGCTGTATGTCTTTCACTTTCGGGATCAGGATTTTACCTTTATCAAACTCGAAAGCGCCAACGTCCTTAATATACAACCGTCCACGGAACAGGATTTTTACGTACTTTGCCACCTGGAGTGGGTTGTAACGCTGGAAAATTTTCATTCTTATATCTCCTGTAGAACATTACGCTCTTGCGGTTCCACAATCGGACCAGCGTCGATGAGCGCAAATTTTAATGCTCAATGACTATAGTTCAGAACCTAACCGATACATAGTGTGAATAACTTTATTTACCATCTGATGACAATTATTCAGAATATTCTTTTCAAAGCGGCAATATGCGCAGTATAAGCCGACATTTTTTTACAGTTATGTGCGTTCACACGCAAACTGGCACCCGGATTGCGGGAAAAACGCATTAATCGCATTTATGATTGAAAGACGATCCCAAGTGGTCGGATCACCTGCATAAAGACAATAAACGCAACAGATAAAGGAAACGCCATGACCCTACGTAACATCCTGGCAGCGACTTGCCTGTTACTGCCGCTGGTTGCCGCAGCGCATAATTTTGAAAACAACCAGCGCGTGCCGCCTGTGGGCATAGCCGACAGAGGGGAGTTGATTCTCGATAACGATAAGTTTAGCTATAAAAAATGGAACAGCGCCCAACTTGCTGGCAAAGTGCGAGTGGTGCAGCATATTGCCGGTCGATCGTCAGCCAAAGAGAAGAATGCCGGGCTGATAGAGGCGATCAAGGCGGCGAAACTTCCTCACGATAAATACCAAACCACCACCATCGTTAACACCGACGATGCCATTCCCGGCAGCGCCATGTTTGTGCGCAGCAGCATTGAAAGTAATAAGAAGCTCTATCCGTGGTCGCAGGTGATTGTGGATAGCGAAGGCGTGACGCGCAAAGCCTGGCAACTGGAAGAGGAAAGCTCGGCGGTGGTGGTGCTGGATAAAAACGGTCGCGTGCAGTTCGCCAAAGATGGCGGCCTCAGCCAGCAGGAAGTGCAGCAGGTAATTGACCTGCTGCATAAGCTGCTCGCTCAGTAGAGCGAGACGCGGAAACCGGGATTGAGGAAGGATTCACGCGGGGTGTAATCCAGCGTGCGTCCCTGCCAGTCGTGAACGTGCGCCCCGGCGGCGACCGCCACCGCGTGACCCGCCGCGGTATCCCAGACGTTGGTCGGCCCAAAGCGCGGGTAAAGCTGCGCTTTACCTTCCGCCACCAGGCAGAACTTCAGCGAGGAGCCAATCGCCGTGGTCTGATGCTCCCCAAGCTGCTGCAAATACTCTTTCAGTTCATCATCGGCATGAGAGCGGCTTACCACCACCAGCGGCGGGCGCGCATCACGCACCTGGATCTGCTGATGATGCCCGGCGTCATCTTTCCAGGCTTTACCTTCCGCCGCCGAATACATCACTTTCAGCACCGGCGCATACACCACGCCAAGCACCGGTTTCCCATTTTCGATCAAAGCAATATTGACGGTAAACTCGCCGTTGCGCTTGATAAACTCTTTGGTGCCGTCCAGCGGATCCACCAGCCAGTATCGTCCCCAACTCTGGCGAATCGCCCAGCTGGGCGGATCTTCTTCTGAGAGCACCGGGATCTCCGGCGTCAACGCCTGTAAGCCGCGCACAATCACCCCGTGCGCCGCAATATCCGCAGCCGTGACCGGAGAGTCGTCCACTTTGCTGGTGACCTCCATCGGCTGATGGCCATCGTAAACCTGCATAATAGCATCGCCCGCTTCGCGCGCGAGCTGGCAAATTGCATCTAACATTTTCCACCTCTTCTGTTAAGTGGTACGTAACTCATTGTTTTACTTATAACGTATCGCAGTGGAATCTGCCATCTGTGATAGTGCTTGCGTTTTCTGTGCACATTTTTATGGCAGTATTCACAATTCTGTAAGCAACAAAATGTACATAACAATTTATTTTGTGGCTTGTACCCAAAAATAATTCGCATTGTATGACGGGTACAGATCGAAAAAGGATGCCTCTGATGATTAAGTTTAGTGTAACGCTTCTGGCCACGCTGATTGCGGCCAGTGCGCAGGCCGCAACGGTGGATTTACGAATTCTGGAAACCACTGATTTGCATAGCAACATGATGGATTTTGATTACTACAAAGATACGGCGACGGAAAAGTTTGGCCTTGTGCGCACCGCCAGCCTGATTAATGCCGCCCGCCATGAAGTCAAAAACAGCGTGCTGGTGGATAACGGTGACTTAATCCAGGGCAGCCCGCTGGGCGATTATATGGCGGCGAAGGGGCTGAAAGCCGGTGAGATCCACCCGGTGTTTAAAGCGATGAACACGCTCGATTACGCCGTCGGCAACCTTGGGAATCATGAGTTTAATTACGGTCTGGATTACCTGAAAAAAGCGCTGGCCGGGGCAAAGTTCCCCTACGTTAATGCCAATATTATTGATGCGAAAAGCAAAAAGCCGCTGTTTACGCCGTATCTGATCAAAGAGACGCCGGTGACGGACAGTGAGGGGAAAAGCCATACGCTGCGTATCGGCTACATTGGTTTTGTGCCGCCGCAAATCATGGTGTGGGATAAAGCCAACCTGAGCGGCAAAGTGACGGTCAATGACATCACCGAAACCGCCCGCAAATATGTGCCGGAAATGCGCGCCAAAGGGGCGGATCTGGTGGTAGTTGTTGCCCACTCCGGGCTGTCGGCGGAGCCGTACCAGGCGATGGCGGAAAATTCCGTTTACTACCTCAGCGAAGTGCCGGGCGTGGATGCGATCCTGTTTGGTCACGCCCACGCCGTTTTCCCGGGTAAAGATTTCGCCGCCATCAAAGGCGCGGATATCAGCAAAGGGACGCTGAACGGTATTCCATCGGTAATGCCGGGCATGTGGGGCGATCATCTTGGCGTGGTCGATCTGGTGCTCAATAACGATTCCGGTAAGTGGCAGGTGAGCGAGTCGAAAGCCGAAGCGCGGCCAATCTATGACGCGGCGGCTAAAAAAGCGCTGGTGGGCGAAGACAGCAAGCTGGTGCAGATCCTTAAACACGATCACGATGCCACGCGCGAGTTTGTCGGCAAGCCGATCGGCAAATCCGCCGACAATATGTACAGCTACCTGGCACTGGTGCAGGACGATCCGACGGTACAAGTGGTGAACAATGCGCAAAAAGCCTATGTCGAACACTTTATTCAGGGCGATCCGGATCTGGCGAAACTGCCGGTGCTTTCTGCCGCCGCGCCGTTTAAAGTCGGCGGGCGTAAGAACGATCCCGCCAGCTATGTCGAAGTGGAAAAAGGACAACTCACCTTCCGTAACGCCGCTGATTTGTACCTCTATCCGAACACGCTGGTGGTAGTAAAAGCGACGGGCAAAGAGGTGAAGGAGTGGCTGGAGTGTTCCGCCGGGCAGTTTAACCAGATCGATCCCCACAGTGACAAGCCGCAAAGCTTGATCAACTGGGACGGCTTTCGCACCTATAACTTCGATGTCATCGACGGCGTTAACTACCAGATTGATGTTACGCAACCGGCGCGCTACGACGGCGAATGCCAGAGCGTAAACCCGCAGGCAGAACGTATCAAAAATCTGACCTTTAACGGTAAGCCAATCGATCCGAATGCGGTATTCCTCGTGGCGACCAATAACTACCGCGCCTACGGCGGCAAGTTTGCCGGTACTGGCGACAGCCATATCGCGTTTGCCTCACCGGATGAAAATCGCGCCGTGCTGGCGAAGTGGATTGGCGATGAGACTCACCGTGCAGGGGAGATTCACCCGGCAGCCGACAATAACTGGCAGCTGGCACCGATTCACAGCGACACGCAGCTGGATATTCGTTTTGAAACCGCGCCAACGGACAAAGCCGCCGCGTTTATCAAAGAGAAAGCCCGCTATCCGATGCAAAAAGTGGCCAACGACGAGATCGGTTTCGCGATTTATCGCCTTGAACTGAACAAGTAGTTAGCCGACCAACGCCTGCTGGCCTTCCCGCACCTCGCGGAAGGTCAGCACTTCCTCAATATTCAGCTCAATCCAGTCCGCCAGCGCGGCGACCTTAACACTTACCTGCTCGCCCATTGGCGTCAGGCTGTATTCCACATGGGGCGGGACGACCGGATAAGAGACACGGTTGATAAACCCATCCTGCTCCAGCCATTGCAGGCTCTGCGCCAGCATCTTCTCACTCACGCCACCCATTTTGCGGCGCAGGTCGCTAAAGCGGTGGGTACCATCGCGAAGCGCCAGCAGAATTAATACGCCCCAGCGGCTGGTGACATGTTTCAGAACATCTCGCGAAGGGCACTGCTCGGCGAACAGATTGCCGTTGCGGATCTGCTCACTCAACGTTTGTGGCCGGGATGCTGTTTTCATACTTACCTTTTTGTACGTACTTACTAAAAGTTAGTTAAGGTGCTAGCGTACCACAACACTCACCGAAGATGACAGGAGAATACCCATGATCGCACTCACCGGCGCGACCGGCCAACTGGGCCAGTTTGTGGTTGCAGAACTGCTGAAAACCGTAGCGGCAAAAGAGATTGTCGCCATCGTCCGTAACCCGGCAAAAGCCGAAGCCCTCGCTCAGCAAGGCGTGCTGGTACGCCAGGCAAATTATGGCGACCAGGCCGCGCTGACCCAGGCGCTGGCGGGCGTGGATAAACTGCTGCTGATTTCCAGCAGCGAAGTGGGCCAGCGCGCCACGCAGCATCGCAACGTGATTAACGCCGCCAAAGCTGCCGGAGTGAAATTCATTGCCTATACCAGCCTGCTGCATGCGGACAATTCGCCGCTTGGTCTGCATGTTGAACATGTCGAAACGGAGAAAATGCTCGCCGAATCCGCTATCCCGTACGCCCTGCTGCGTAACGGCTGGTACAGCGAAAACTACCTGGCCAGCGCACCGGCCGCACTGGCTCACGGCGTGTTTATTGGCGCGGCAGGTGACGGTAAAATCGCCTCCGCCACCCGCGCCGATTACGCCGCCGCCGCTGCGCGCGTCATTAGCGAAGAGGGGCACGCAGGCAAAATCTATGAGCTGGCGGGTGACAGTGGCTGGACTCTGAGCGAACTGGCCGCGCTGCTGGGCAAAGCCAGCGGTAAAAACGTGGTCTACCAGAACCTCAGCGAAGCGGATTTCGCCGCCGCGCTGAAAGGGGCTGGGTTGCCGGAAGCCTTCGCTAACCTGCTGGCGGATTCCGATGTCGGCGCGTCGAAAGGCGGGCTGTTTGACGATAGCTTAAGCTTAAGCAAACTGATTGGCCGCCCAACGACCTCGATTGAAGAGAGCGTTAACGCCCTCTTCTGAGGTTACAAAACGGTTAATTTTTGTAGCCTCCCGCCGGGTCATCCCTAATAATGAAGGTATGACCCGAGCGGAGAGAAGCAGTGGAAGGCGTACCCGAACAGTTTACTGACGAGCGTGATTGCGCAAGCTTTCGTCACCTGGCGTTACTGCCGGGCGTTGAGCTGTACCATGCGCATATCTCGCGCTACGCCTTTGAACCGCACACCCATGAAGCGTTTGGCATTGGCGCGATTGAAGCCGGTGCCGAGCGCTTTCGCTATCGCGGCACCCAATATGTCGCGCCGACAAACTCTCTTGTCACCATGAACCCTGACGAGCTGCATACCGGCGAAGCGGAAACCGCTGATGGCTGGCGCTACCGCATGGTCTATCTCGAACCGGATTTACTGGAACAGGTCACCGGGATTCGCCACTGGTGGTTTCGCGATGTGCTGCGCCACGATCCGCTGCGCACCCGGCAGATTTGTGCACAAATTCATGGGCTATGGCACACGGACGATGCGCTGGCGCAGCAGGGGATTTTACTCAATCTTATCGATACTTTCCGCCCGCTGGCGCACCATGCGCCGCAGCGTGCGGAAGGTGGACATCGCTTTGAGCGCGTTCGCGATTACCTGCATGATAACTATATGCATACGCTCACCCTCGACGAACTGGCAAGGGTGGCGGCACTCAGCCCTTACCATTTCCAGCGCCAGTTCAAGGCGCATTTTCACGTCACGCCCCATCAAATGCTGATGGCGATTCGCCTGTGGCGCGCCAAATCCTTTCTTGCCCAGGGCATGCCCGCCGCCGATGTCGCGGCCGTTACCGGGCTTACGGATCAGTCACACCTGACCCGGGCGTTTACGCATCGCTATGGCATCACGCCGGTCCGTTACCAAAAGCAGGTCACGCGCCGCTAATGCGCAACCTCGTACAATATTCCCGCCAGCACCTCTCCTACACTGAGCATTGCCGAAGTCGATGTGGATAGAAAAATGATTCGTGGTGTGCTGTATGCCCTGCTCGCCGGGCTGTTGTGGGGGCTGATATTTGTCGGACCGTTGCTGGTGCCGGATTACCCGGCAGCGCTGCAATCCACCGGACGCTATCTGGCGCTGGGGATTATCGCTCTGCCGCTGGCATGGCTGGGACGCGCCCGTTTGCGCAAGCTTGCGCGCCACGACTGGTTCACCGCCTTGCGCCTGACAATTATGGGCAACCTTATCTATTATCTTTGCCTGGCAAGCGCCATTCAGCGCACGGGCGCGCCGGTATCGACGATGATTATCGCCACCCTACCGGTAGTGATTCCGGTTTTCGCAAACCTGCTTTATAGCCAGCGTGATGGCAAACTCCCGTGGCGGCGGCTGGCACCCGCGCTGCTGTGCATTGCGCTGGGGTTAGCCTGTGTCAATATCGCCGAGCTGCGCGGTGGGCTGCCGGACTTTAGCGGCTGGCGTTATGGAAGCGGCATTGTGCTGGCGTTCAGCGCGGTGGCCTGCTGGGCATGGTATGCGCTGCGTAATGCCCGCTGGCTGCGAGAAAACCCGGATAAAAACCCGATGATGTGGGCAACGGCGCAGGCGCTGGTGACGCTGCCGGTTTCGCTGGTGGGCTATCTGGCGGCGTGCCTGTGGCTCGGCGCGCAGCAGCCGGATTTCGCCCTGCCCTTCGGCCCGCGTCCGCTGGCGTTTATTGGCCTGATGTTCGTTATTGCGGTGCTCTGTTCGTGGGTGGGCGCGCTGTGCTGGAATATTGCCTGTCAGCAGTTACCGACGGTGATTGTCGGCCCATTGATTGTCTTCGAAACCCTGGCCGGGCTGCTGTATACCTTTCTACTGCGCCAGAGCCTGCCGCCGCTGCTGACGGTTATCGGCATTATCCTGCTGGTGGGCGGCGTGGTGATGGCGGTACTGTCAAAGCCGGAAAAAGCGCGGGTTACTGCCCTTTCTGCAGAATAAAAAACCCGGCATGTGCCCAATGCCAATGGCTCCCTGTTATGGAAGCCGTTATAGTCCGCAGATTAAGGATTGGTCAACGGATCCTTAACCGATCGGCATTGCACAATAATGCGGGTTTTTATTAGGGATCAGTTTGGGGTGTTTCGGCAAAAGTGGTTTTTGATCTGGTGTCTAACGTCCCTGCGAAGAACTGAGGCTCAGTCTTCTGTAGCGCCAGGCTTTAAAAGTTAATACCGGGGGTTGAAAAAACCATGTAACCAACAGGCCGAAAGTCAGGGCCACGCCCCCGGAAATGATATTGTAGAGTTCAGCAAAAAGCACCAGAGCGAGAAAAACCAGTATTTAGCCGATGGTTATGCATAACACCATAACAAAACGTTGCCCCAGTTCCTCGACAACCTCGCGAAGCGTTGATCCGTATCGGCTGATATTGTTATTCAGGTAGGACAAATCCTTTTGTGTGAAACCTGATTCAAGCAATTCCGTTTCAAAACTGGTCATATACGCTTCCCTCCCGCTTTTCGAAATATAATCCGACTTACCTTAATCCAAAACAAATGTGAGCAAACAGTCCCCTGTTATGTCAGTGTGAAATCATCATCGAATAAATGCGCAGCACTGGCGACCCAGTCGGCAATGATTGTGTATTTAATCCCCTCAGCCAGCGAAACCGGGCGAGCAAATTCCAGCATAAAACAATCATCATACGTTTTTTTGAACCCGTATCCGCATTCTTTAGGCCGCTGAAAAAACGCATTATCCGGCAGGCTGCTTTTCAGGTTTCTGAATCCGGCCTCGATTTCCCACCGCGTGTGGTAACGCTCTGCCACCTCTTTTGCTTTATAGCGCTCTGCCGAAAGCGAGGTCAGTTCCGTTTTTCCACGCCATTCAGCTCATATGTCACCGCCCCCAGCCGCTGACGTGCCTGGGTAACCGCGCTGCGGGCCAGCAGGTTCAGACGCCGGACCACATCGATAATGGGCTCATTGCGGTAAAGGCCATAGCCACCACCATCCAGATAACCATGCCGCCCGGTAAACGACGGCGGCGAACTGTTGCATGTTCAGAAAGCGTCAGACAATGTTGTATCCACTGCGCAGGAAGATGTTCCGCAACATCTGTGCGGATGACGGTGGTATAAGCGGAAGGTCACTGAAGTCGAGAAGGTCGTTGAGACGTGGCATAAGAAAACGGCTCCCTGTTATGGAAGCCGTTATAGTCCGCAGATTAAGGATTGGTCAACGGATCCTTAACCGATCGGCATTGCGGCATGTGCCGGGTTTTGATGATGCCAAAGGATTATCAGAAGGTTTCCCAGTTGCCTTCGTTAAAACTCTCACTCGCTTTTACCGGCGCTTTGCCTGCGGGCGTCACCAGCGCGGGGCGGCGGGTGCTGGAGGTACGGTTGAGCTTAAATACCGCCACCGTTTCGGTCAGGCGCGCAGCCTGCTCTTCCAGCGCGGCGGCGGCCGCAGCGGACTCTTCCACCAGCGAGGCGTTCTGCTGAGTGACGCGATCCATTTCGGCAACGGCCTGGCCGACCTGATCGATACCGCGGCTCTGCTCATCGGAAGCAGAAGAGATTTCACCCATAATATCCGTAACGCGGGTGACGGCGCTGACGATCTCGGCCATCGTTTCCCCGGCCTGGTGTACCAGTGCCGTACCTGCGTTTACCCGATTACCGGAATCTTCAATCAGGCCTTTAATCTCTTTCGCCGCCTGCGCGCTACGCTGCGCCAGGGTACGCACTTCTCCGGCAACCACCGCAAAACCACGACCCTGTTCGCCGGCGCGCGCCGCTTCTACGGCGGCGTTGAGCGCCAGGATATTGGTCTGGAAGGCAATACCATCAATCACGTTGGTGATCTGGGCAATTTTGCTGGAGCTGGTGGCGATTTCGTCCATGGTGCGCACCACGCCATCCACGACGTCACCGCCTTTTTTCGCCGTGCCGGACGCATTCAGCGCCAGCTGCGTTGCCTGACGCGCGTTGTCGGCGTTCTGTTTCACCGTGGCGGTCAACTGCTCCATGCTGGCGGCGGTCTCTTCCAGAGACGCGGCCTGTTGTTCGGTACGGGAAGAGAGATCGTTGCTGCCCGTCGAGATTTCGCCTGCGCCGGTATAAATGGTATCTGCACCGTCGCGTACTACGCTCACGGTTTTCACCAGCGATTGCTGCATCTCCAGCACGTTTTGCGCCAGCAGCGCCATTTCGTTTTTGCCTTCGGCATCAATGTCATGGGTCAAATCACCGGTAGCGATGTGGCGAATATGGCCCATTACCGTGCGCAACGGCTGCAGCAACACGCGCTGCATGGCGACCCAGCTCAGAACAATTACCGCCAGCACCACCACCATGACCGTGGTGAGGATCCACAGAATACGCTGGTATTCATGTTCGCTCTGGGTAACACCTTTGTCCGCCAACACGGTTTGTGCATCGCGCCACGCGCGGTAGCTTTTCTGCATAGCAGCCTGCTTGGCTTCGGCATTCTGGCGGAACATCTCTTCCAGGTTGCCCGCCACCAGCAGACGGTTCATTTCCGTCAGCGTCGCATGATAGATGCCGTACTGGGTTTCCAGATCTTTTGATAACGATTTATCCAGCCCCGGCGTTTCCGGGATGCCTTTGTACTTCTCAAAATGCTTCTGCGCCTGGTTCAGCAAATCGGTCGCGGCGCTGGACAGCTCGCTGAGCTGACCGCCGTTAATCTCACCAGCGGTGCTGCTTTGCAAACGCAGCATGGCGCGGTTCAGGGTGACTCGCGCCTGGTTGAGGCTGATCCAGGCATCGGTAAATTCGGAAACGTTCTGGCTGGATACCTGAGAAATGTTGAAGTTGGTTTTGTCATTGTTAAGGGCGCTGATAAACACGCCCGCAGAGATGAGCTGCATGGCGCCAAGCACAACCAATACCATGATTAATAGAGTAATAACTTTTATTCGTTTAAACATTATGGGCCTTTATAACGTGCAGGATATTGTCTAAAGACTGGGTATCGGCAGCCAGCTGGTGATGTTTAATCCACCGACGGCGCAAAACGGAAAAATTTCCAATAAAGACAACGCCTTTCAACGGCTTAAAGATTTAATAATATTTGTGACGAATATCACGGTTTTTACCACAGGAAAGGAATAAGGCACCCATGAATGCCTAAAAAGGGGTATATCTTCGGCTTAAAGATGCATTTAATATACATCTTATAAATTCCACTTGAGGTAACTGCTATGGCTTTCCGCGATCAACCCCTGGGCGAGCTGGCGCTCTCTATCCCCCGCGCCTCCGCACTGTTCCGTAAATATGATATGGATTACTGCTGCGGCGGTAAGCAAACGCTGGGCCGTTCTGCCGAGCGTAAAGAACTGGATATTGATGCTATTGAAGCTGAGCTTGCCGCCCTTGCCGCACAGCCGATTGAGAAAGACTGGCGCATCGCGCCGCTCGCGGAAATCATTGACCATATCGTTGTGCGTTACCACGATCGCCACCGTGAACAGCTGCCGGAGTTGATCCTGCAGGCTACCAAAGTTGAACGTGTGCATGCAGACAAACCGAATGTACCGCGCGGTTTAACCAAATACCTGACCATGCTGCATCAGGAACTCTCCAGCCACATGATGAAAGAGGAACAGATCCTGTTTCCGATGATCAAGCAGGGCATGGGCTCCCAGGCGATGGGGCCGATAAGCGTGATGGAAAGCGAGCATGATGAAGCGGGTGAACTGCTGGAAGTGATCAAACACATTACCAATAATGTGACGCCGCCGGCGGAAGCCTGTACCACCTGGAAAGCGATGTATAACGGTATCAATACGTTGATTGACGATCTGATGGAACACATCAGCCTCGAGAATAACAATCTGTTCCCGCGTGCCCTCGCAGGCGAATAAATAAAGGCGCCCGAGAGCGCCCTGTATCATGGAAGTTTAGAGCCGCTCGCGCGGCTCTTTTTTATGGCTGGCGGTTAGCCATACGCTTTTTACCCGCGTAGAGCCAGCCTGCGCCGAGGATGATAAACCACAAAGGCGTGACCAGCAGCGCCTGGCGGGTATCCGCTTCCAGCGTCAGCAGCACCAGTACAAAGACGAAGAACGCCATGCACACCCAGCACATCACTTTACCCAGCGGCATTTTGTAGCTTGATTTCTCGTGCAGCTGCGGGCGCTGCTTACGGTACACCAGGTACGAACAGAGAATAATCGTCCAGACGAACATAAACAGGATCGCCGAAACGGTGGTGATCATGGTGAAGGCGGCAATCGCGCTCGGATTGACATACAGCATCACCACGCCGCCCAACAGGCAGATACAGGAGAAGGTCAGCCCTTTCGCCGGTACCGCGCGTTTAGAGAGTTTGGCGAAGGCTTTCGGCGCAACGCCATCCTGCGCCAGTCCGAACAGCATGCGGCTGGTGGAGAAGACGCCGCTGTTGGCGGAAGAGGCCGCGGAAGTCAGCACCACAAAGTTGATGATGCTCGCCGCCGCCGGAATACCCACCAGCACGAAGAGTTCCACAAACGGGCTTTTATCCGGCACCACTGAGCTCCACGGCGTCACCGACATAATCACAATCAGCGCGAAGACGTAGAACATAATGATACGCACCGGAATGGAGTTGATGGCGCGCGGCAGGGATTTCTCCGGATCTTTGGTCTCGGCAGCGGTGGTGCCCACCAGTTCAATACCGACAAAGGCAAACACCGCAATCTGGAAGCCGGCGAAGAACCCGCTGATCCCTTTCGGGAACCAGCCGCCGTCATTCCATAGGTGTTCAAAGGAGGCTTCAACGCCGGTCGGCGATTTAAAGTGCATCAGTACCATCGCCACGCCCACGATAATCAGCGCGACAATGGCGACGATTTTGATCATCGCGAACCAGAACTCCATCTCGCCGAACATCTTCACCGTCGCCAGATTAAGGCTTAACAGCAGTAGAACGACCGCCAGCGCGGCCACCCAGTCTGCAAGGCCTGGATACCAGAACTGCGCATAGGCGGTGATGGCGACAACATCCGCCATGCCGGTGACGACCCAGCAAAACCAGTATGTCCAGCCGGTAAAGTACCCCGCCCACGGGCCTAACAGGTCGGCGGCGAAGTCACTAAAGGATTTATATTCGAGATTCGATAGCAGTAATTCGCCCATGGCGCGCATGACGAAAAACAGCATAAAACCGATGATCATATAGACAAATATGATTGACGGCCCGGCGAGGCTAATGGTTTTCCCGGAGCCCATAAACAGCCCGGTGCCGATGGCGCCGCCAATCGCAATAAGCTGAATATGCCGGTTTGTGAGATTTCGCTGGAGCGACTGTTCGGTCGAAACCTGTTCGTCGGCCGCAACCTTAACCTGATCTACCATGATGTATTCCTGTCTGTGTTGTTGGGCTCTACTGGCCTTTTATATATGCTGGTTCCGTCCTGGACGGACGCAAAGATAGTAGGTAAGAATCGGCGGGATGAATACCAGGAATTAAAAACAATGTTAAATATTTGTTTAAAGTGAGTGTCATATCACTGAGCTAACGCGAAACAGGTCACAAAAATACACCTGCTTGCGCCATTTGCAAGATAATCTGTCGACATTGGTTTGATTAACAAAGGATCAGCGCAGTGAGGGGCTGCCCCTCCCCGAACGGGAAGAGGCATTCACGTGGTAAATCAGAGGATTTCGAGCAGTTCCACTTCAAATACCAGCGTGCTGAACGGCGGGATAGAGGCACCAGCGCCGCGCTCGCCGTATGCGAGGTTATGCGGAATGGTCAGTTCCCATTTCGAGCCAACCGGCATCAGCGTCAGGGCTTCGATCCAGCCAGCAATAACGCCGTTAACCGGAAATTCAGCCGGCTCACCGCGGGCAACGGAGCTGTCGAACACGCTGCCGTCGATAAGCTTACCGGTATAATGTACGCGTACGCGGTCGGTACGCGCCGGAATTGCACCTTCACCCTGGGTGAGTACGCGGAACTGCAGGCCGGATTCGGTGCTGTTCACGCCTTCGCGCTCGCGGTTCTCTTCCAGGTATTTAACGCCTTCGGCCGCCATACCTTCAAAACGGGTGCGACGCACCGCGTCGGCACGCTCATGAATTTCACGCAGCGCGCGATGTACCACGTCTACCGGCACAGCAGGTTGTTTGCCTTCCAGCGCATCGGCAATACCAGCAACCAGCGCTTCCGGTAACAGCCCCTCTAACCCGGATTCACTCAGCTGTTGTCCTACCTGCAAACCAATGCCGTAGCTGGCTTGCGCTTCGATCGTGTCAAAAGTTGGGGTTGTCATGGGTTTTCCTTTCATCGCTTTTTAAGGTAGCGCGCAGCATAACAGCCGCGCTGCAGCGGGTAAAACTTTGTCGCAGGAAAGATGACAAATCGCAGGGAAAGGGAAAGAATATTGAAAGTAAGATGCAGCCCCAATTATGTTCACAAAACGACGCTTTTTACCGCCTTTCAGGCAGTTAAAAACGATGCCCACCGCCTTTGCGGGCTAAAGTGTATATACTACGAGACAGGACATTACATGACGCGGAGCAGGAGGAAAGCCATGCCCGGGCGATTTGAACTGAAACCTACCCTGGTGAAAATCTGGCATGCCCCGGACCATTTTCGCCTGATGGATCCGCTCCCGCTAATGCACCGTCGCGGCCTGATCCTTGCTGCGCTGCTGGTGGTTATCGGTATTCTGTTACCGTCCACCGATGATAACAGCCGCAGCACAACGCCTTCCGGCGCGCGTGAAGCGCAGCTTAATCTGCCGAACAGTGCGGATGCACCGCCGCCGCCGGTGGTCAGCGAGCAGGAGGCAAGCGTGCCAAGCGCAGAAGAGTCTATCCAGCAGCAGCAGCCCGAAGCGGAGCCGGTGCAGCAACAGCGCCAGCCGGTGGCGCAGAATACCCTGCCCGCCTCCAGCGGTATTGAGCAGCAGTGGCGTACTTACCGAGTTGAAGAGGGGAAAACCCTGGCGCAGCTGTTTCGCGATCACAATCTGCCGCCAACGGATGTTTATGCCATGGCAAAAGTGGAAGGTGACGGTAAGCCCTTAAGTACGTTAAAAAGCGGCCAGATGGTGAAGATTCGCCAGAACGCGAGCGGCGTGGTCACCGGGCTGACCATTGAAACCGGCGGCCAACCGGTGCTGTTTACCCGCCAGCCGGACGGCAACTTTATCCGCGCACGCTAATGCCCCAGGCCGGGTAAAGGTTTACCCGGCTCGCTTGTTGACCCACCAAATCCCCGAACATACCAATATCAGCGCAACCGCGTATTTGATATCGAGAATCTCTTCCCCCAAGAAAATAGCTGAAAGCACCGTACCGGCGACCGGGATAACGAAATTGAAGGGCGCTATCATGCTGACGCGGTTTACTTTTAACAGCATGCTCCACAGCGCGAAGGCGACCGACGACAGCAGCGTCAGATAAGCCAGCAGCAGCACCGCGCTTACGCTGTACACCTGCAGAGAGCCACCTGACCGATAGCCGCCCGCCAGCAGCGCCAGGCCGCCAATCGCGAGCTGCCAACCGGTCATTACCGTCGGATCCACCGTTTGCGAGATGCGTTTGCCATACAGCGTAGCGGCAGAGAGGATAAAGGCTGCCAGCACAATAAAGCCGTCGCCCTGCCAGACAAAGGTAAAATCGCGCAACCCGCTATGGAAGTTAACCAGCATCACGCCGGCAAACCCTAAACCACAGCCGAGGATTTTGTTATAACTGAGCTTGTCGTTTTGATAGATAAAGTGCGCCAGCAGCACGCTAAAAAAGGTGCCGGTCGCATTCATGATCGAGCCATTCACGCCGGTGGTCCAGGCAAGGCCAATATAGAAAAAGGTATATTGCAGGGTGGTTTGCGTTAAACCGAGCAGCGTTAACTGACCAAACTGTAGGCGGGTTAGTCGGCCGATGGGTTTGCGCTGCACTAGCGCGAACAGTAGCAATAACACGCCAGCGAAGAGGAAACGGTAGCCCGCGAATACCACTTTCGACGGGATATCATCGGTGGCGATATGAAAGAGTTCGTAACCGTTTTTGATAGCCGGATAGGAGCTACCCCAAAGCAGACAGCAGAGCGTGGCGCAGGCATAAGCCACATGACGACGGGCAAACAGCGGCGCAGGCAGAGCGGATTCCATAGCAAATCTCAAAGATAAAATAGCGTTTCACTTTATTATCTGAGGATGCGGGACAAATAGCCACCCTGCGCAGGTAAACCACTCTTTTTAGTGGGCAGAAAAGCAAAACGCCGGCACAAGGCCGGCGCTTCGTTCCCTGTTATCGTGCAGACAAAAGCCTGAACAACTTCAGAGCATCGTCACGAGTAAAAATTACTCAGCAACAACGTTTACAGTCAGTTTAGCGAACACTTCGCTGTGAACCTGGAAGTCCACTTCGTGCTCACCAACGGTACGCAGAACGCCGTTCGGCAGGCGAACTTCGCTCTTCGCAACGTTAACGCCAGCTGCAGTTACAGCGTCAGCGATGTCGCGAGTACCGATGGAACCGAACAGTTTACCTTCGTCGCCTGATTTAGACGCGATGGTAACGGAGCCCAGTGCATTGATGCTTTCAGCACGAGCGTTAGCCGCTGCCAGAACGTCAGCCAGTTTGGCTTCCAGTTCAGCGCGACGAGTTTCGAAAAACTCAACGTTTTTCTTGGTAGCAGGAACAGCTTTACCCTGCGGTACCAGGAAGTTACGAGCGTAGCCCGCTTTAACGTTAACCTGATCACCCAGGCTACCCAGGTTTGCTACTTTATCAAGCAGAATAACTTGCATTACCTTATCCTCTCAAAGTCGTATTAATGGACCGTGACCGATTACTGATGACGATCAGTGTACGGCAGCAGGGACAGGTAGCGAGCGCGTTTGATAGCGCGTGCCAGCTGGCGCTGATATTTTGCACGGGTACCGGTGATACGGCTCGGGACAATCTTACCGCTTTCGGTGATGTAGTTTTTCAGCGTAGCGATATCTTTATAGTCGATCTCTTGAACGCCTTCCGCGGTGAAACGGCAGAACTTGCGACGACGGAAATAACGTGCCATTTGGCTAGTCTCCAGAATCTATCAATTCAATCTGCTCGGCATGCAAAACCATTTTGCTCAGACCGTTCTTTGCCTTGTGGCAACTAATGAACCCCTGAACGGTAATGCGGCTGCCGACCGTTATACTGTGAGTAATGGCCTGGTTCTCCTGCCCGCTGATTATTACAGGCATTTGGCACCACGCCTGCCGGTGAAATCCGGCCTCCTCCTGCACAGAACGGTGCTCAAGCACGAACTGGCAGTGAGGAATTCCTGACGGGCTGACCTTACGAAGCGGCGTCTGACACACTGTGCCGGACAACACCAGGCGGTTGGCCATCAGTAATTACTCTTCAGAATCCCCAGCATCTGCATCATCTGCGGTTTCGTTGGCGAAATCATCGCGACGCTCACGACGCTCATCTTTCGCTTTAACCATCGGAGATGCTTCGGTAACAGCGTGTTTAGTACGCATTACCATGCTACGGATAACGGCGTCGTTGAAGCGGAAGTTTGTTTCCAGCTCATCGATCGCTTCCTGCGGAGCTTCAACGTTCAGCAGAACGTAGTGCGCTTTGTGCAGTTTGTTGATCGGGTAAGCCAGCTGACGGCGGCCCCAGTCTTCCAGACGGTGGATCGTACCTTCTGCTGCAGTGATTGCACCAGTGTAACGTTCGATCATACCCGGAACCTGTTCGCTCTGGTCAGGATGGACCATAAAAACGATTTCGTAATGACGCATCGAATTGCTCCTTACGGATTATTCAGCCTCCTGTCTGGGTCAGCCGTATCCCGGGGAGGCAAGGAACGTGTTAAAGGTCGGCTGAAAAATTGACGCGCCATAATACTGGCCTACCCCGATAAACTCAAGGTCATTGCACAAATAATTCGCACTAAGCGCAAAGAGAAGTCGCTCAGGCGGATTAAAATTAACCACACCGCCCTGCGGCAATTTTTTTGAATAAGTGCATCAGAAAGGGTCGCGATACCTTTTCGGCCTAACGCGTAAACTGTTAATACGCCTCAAAACCAAGGAGGAGAGATGAAAGAAAATTAACAACAATACGTCGTAACGGAGCACAACATCATGAAATACATCGCACTTTTACTCGTCACCCTGCTTTGCGCCAATGCTGCTGCGGCCATTAAAATGACGCCTCAACAAGCCCGCAATATGGACGATGTTCACAGCTTAGGCGTTATCTATATCAATCATAACTTCGCTACCGCGCAGGAAGCAGACCAGGCGCTTGAGAAAGAAGCCGATACGCGCAGCGCCAAATATTACCGTGCAGAACTTATTCATGAGCCGGGCAGCAACGGCAATCTGCACGCCAGTGCCTTTCTCTACCGCTGACCAGATTATTGCGGCCCCGCTATGGGGCCGCGCACCGCAGCATCCCTTTTGCGCCGGTTGCGATAAAACTTCGCCGAATGGCTTAAAGATAACGGCTGAAAAAATCCGTCGTGGCGCTCAGGGCCTGCGGGGTAATTCGATGCTTAACGCCAGCTTCCCACTGCCAGGTCAATTGCGCATCCAGCCCCTGTGCCTGCAATGCCTGCTGTAAACGCAACGACTCCGCCGCCGGCACCACATCATCCTCTTCACCGTGCCACAGCAGTAGCGGGCGATCGGCGACACGCGCCAGCTGGGTGCTGACTTCCCATTCGGCCAGCGGGGCGATTATCGCGTCGAATTCGCGCTGTTGTTGCGGGTTAGTGACCGTTAACGGTGGGAAAAGCCTAGGGGCAAGAGAAGTGAAATAACCTGAACCCATCAGGCTTGCGACACAGCGCACTTCTGCGTGTCGGGTCATTATCCCCAGCGCCGTCATGCCGCCCATTGACGCGCCACCAACCGCCAGGCGCTGCTTATCAATCAACTCGCGCGCCAGTAACGCATCGCGCAGCGCGGCGAACTCTTCAAGATTACCGCGCAATATTTGCCAGAACTGGTGCAAACGGCGTTCAACATTGCCGCTAAAACGCGCGCCGTGCTCCGGCGCGTCTGGCATCACCACGCGAAAACCCGCCTGTGCCAGCGCCACGGCAAAATAACTGTAAACCAGCTTAGAAGAGGCAAAACCGTGATAAAAGACCACACAAGGCAGCGGTTCTGCGCCTTTTCCCGCCGGGAAAGCATGCAGCGCTTCGATACCAGCAAAATGTTCAGTTTGAAGTTCAATCATGACGAGCTCCTTGATCTATAGTGCTGGTATGCCACTGGCAACCTGCTGGCGCAAGTCAGATTTCGTATTAGCCTTCGGCAAGGGTGAGAGATAGCTTACGCTTTCAAAACACTTTCATTCGAAATTAGTGCTTAAGGTAACAATTCGGGAACATTCCCCCCAAATGCACATTTACCAGGAACTACACTATGGCAATCAGGAGAAATGAGAAAACCCTGCGCAGTTTGCTTTACGTTCTGTTTGCTGTGCTATTAAGCAGCTGCGCAGGACTGGAAGGTAAGCCGCAGCCCGCACCGCCAGTTAGCGACCATCCGCTGGAAATCCGCCGCGATCAAACGCAGGCACTCAGCAAAATTGGCGCTATTAGCGTAACGGTAATAGGTTCTCCCATGGACGTAGAAGACGCGATCAAAGCCAAAGCTGCGGCAGCCAGGGCCGATTATTACGTCATCCTTTCAATGGATGACACTATTTTCCCCGGCCGCTGGTTCGGACGCGCCCTGTTGTATAAACAGTAAAGAGGCGTTGATTTTCAGTACCTTTACATTGCTTTGCGTCCCTTGATCTTCTCCTGGCCACAATGAGATTTTTCGGATCTGCTACGCGAAAGGAAGCCCTGCTACCAGGGTAACGAAAAATGGGACTGAATATGAAACGATCTCTTGCCTTAAACATGCTGTTGCTGTCTACCGGTTTGCTCAGTACCACGGCGCAGCCTGCAGAGTTCGCCAGTGCGGATTGCGTGACGGGATTAAACGAAATCGGCCTTATCTCCGTCAGTAATGTCACAGGGAGCCTACAGGATGTGGAGCGGGTTATCGCGTTAAAAGCAGATGAACAGGGTGCTTCCTGGTATCGCATTGTGCAAATGCAGGAAGATCAACGCGTTGATAACTGGCGGGTGCAGGCCATTTTGTACGCCTGAGCCGCCTGATGAAAACCACCTTTTTTGGGTGGTTTTCTTATGCCCCTACATTCTTTAAGATTATGTTATTGCAAAGAAACATAGATGCAACATCTTGTTACAATAACCGACTAAATGTTAGTTAAAATGTGCCGTTGAAGGAGCCTCATACACAGAACAACGGACAGATTATGAGCGCCCTTTTTCGACGTACCGGCCTCGGTGCAAAATTGTCACTTCTGACTGGCGCAAGCGTAGCAACGCTTTTCCTCTTCTTCACTTTTCTGATGAGCAATAAAGCCAGCCAACAGTTGGAAACTCTGGCCATGGAAGACCTGCACAATCAGTCCACCGGCGTGGTGGATATGGTTGAAATGTTCAACAGTAGTCTCAGTGATGAAGTCGAGAGCTACACGCGCTTGTTCAGCAGTTTTTTACCACAGCCGCTGGCAGTTGATCTCCAGCAACGCCGCGAAATTAATGGTATTGATGTGCCGCTTCTCAAAGCGGGCGACACGGAACTGCATAACAACAACGCTATCCCTGACGACTTTCTCAACCGCACCGGCGCTATCGCTACCCTGTTTGTACGCAGCGGCGACGACTTTGTTCGAGTCGCCACTTCGCTGCGTAAAGAGAATGGCGATCGCGCTATCGGCACCAAACTGGATAAAGCCAGCCCGGCTTTCGTGCCGGTGATGAAAGGTGAAGTCTATCGCGGGCTGGCGCTGCTGTTTGGCAAGCGCTACATCACCCAATACCAACCGGTCAAAGATGCCAGCGGCAACACCATTGCCATTCTGTTTGTTGGCGTCGATATCTCCCGCTCCTGGCAGGTGATGCGTAATAAGATCCTCGGCCGCAAGCTGGGCGAAAGCGGGCACTTCTTCGTCCTCGATCGCAACGAAGGCAAGAATTACGGTAACTACCTGTTTCACGATACTGACGAAGGCAAACGTCCACAGTGGGATGAGCAAACGCTGCAGACCCTGTTGAAAAACACCAGCGGCACGCTGGCGCACCAGAGTTCTGACGGTCGTACGCTGATGATGTCTTATATCGCGCTGCCCGGCTGGAACTGGACGGTGGTCGGGGAAGTCGACAAAGCGGTACTGCTGCACGATGTGACCACCATGCGTAACCAGTTCCTGCTGGCGGGCGTTGTGGTTTCTCTGCTGTTCGCCGCGCTGTTTGTGGTGATTATTCGCCGCTGGTTAAGCCGCCCGCTGCGTAATGTTATCGATGTTGCCCGGCAGTATGCAGATGGCGATCTGCGTGCGACGCTGACCGTCGAACGCCATGATGAAGTCGGTCAGTTGATCGAAGCCATTAACGGTATCGGCGATGGTCTGCACAAAATTGTGCTGCAGGTTCGCGAGTCTGCCGCCGAGATTAATCTTGGCACCAATGCGCTGGCTGCCGATAGCGGCGAGATTAGCGAGCAGATCAACAAACAAGCCAGCAGCGTAGAAGAGACTTCCGCCAGCATGGAGCAGCTTGCCGCTACCGTGCAGCAGAACGCCGCCAATATGGAACAAACCCAAAGCCTGGTAAATGAAACCACCAGCGCGGTGCAAAAAGGCGGTGAAACGGTCAATCACTCGGTGGCGACGATGGAAGATATCCGGTCGGCCTCTCAGCGAATTGCCGATATTACCCATGTCATTGAATCCATTGCGTTCCAGACCAATATCCTCGCCCTGAACGCCGCCGTGGAAGCCGCGCGCGCCGGTGAACACGGGAAAGGTTTTGCCGTGGTCGCGCAGGAAGTTCGCGCCCTGGCAGCGCGCAGCGCCAACGCGGTAAAAGAGATTGAAGCCTTGATTGGCGATACGTTGAAGAAAGTGGGCGAAGGGCATGCCCAGTCAGAAGCGACGCGCGTGGCTATGCAATCGATCATCAGCCATATGGGTGAGATCAACCAATTAGTGCATGAGATTAACCACGCTTCTCACGAGCAGTCCGCCGGCATTAATCAGGTTAACCTTGCGATGACGCATATTGGCGACGCCACCCATGTAAACGCCGGACGCGTTTCGCAGAGTGAGGAAACCGCCCGGACGCTGCGCGAGAAAGGCGCGCATTTAAGTGAACTGGTCAGCCTGTTCCGCTTAAAAATGGATTAACTCGCCCCGCCCGTGGCGCGCAGCAGCAGATCGCTTTGCACCTGCTCGCTAATGGGCGTTGTGCCACGCGTATCAAGCCAACCCTGACACCACGCTTGCGCCATCGGCGGCGCAGCGTGGTGCAGCATTTGCGCCGCTGTGCCCAACCACCAAAGCTGCTGCGTAATTTCCCTTCCCTGCGCTTCGTCAGGTCTGCGTAACCGATGCTGTAACTGCCGCCATGCGCGGTCGAAATGGCGATCTTGCCCCTTCACGGTGGCAAACTCCTCGCTTAACCACTCCAGAATGCCGGGCTGTTTACTTAGCACGCGCAGCACGTCGAGGCACATCACATTGCCGGAACCTTCCCAGATACTGTTGACCGGCATCTCACGATACAGGCGCGGAAGTTCGCTATCTTCGCAGTAGCCAATGCCGCCGAGCACTTCCATCGCCTCACCGACAAATGGGATGCCGCTTTTACACACCGCGAACTTCGCGACGGGCGTAAACAGACGCGCAAACAGTGCCTCTTGCTCATTACGGCGACCGTCCCACGCGCGGGCCAGGCGAAACAGCATCGCGGTTTGCCCTTCCAGTTCGAGCGCCATTCGGCTAAGTACACTGCGCATTAACGGTTGATCGACGAGGTTTTTACCAAATGCTTGCCGACGGTGCGCATGGTACAGCGCTATCGAGAAGGCACGGCGCATCAGCCCGTGGCTGCCCAGCGCGCAATCGAAGCGCGTGAGCCCGCCCATTTTGAGGATCTGCCGTACGCCATCGCCCTCTTCGCCAAGCAGCCAGCCGCTGGCATCGCAGAACTCCGCTTCGCTGCTGGCGTTAGAACAGTTACCGAGCTTCTCTTTTAGCCGCTCGAGCCGCACGCCGTTACGCTGGCCGTCAGGCAAAAAGCGCGGCACAAAAAAGCAGGAAAGCCCGCCTTTCGCCTGCGCCAGCACCAGATGCGCATCGCTTTGCGGCACCGAGAAGAACCATTTATGCCCCACCAGCCGGTAGGTATCGCCGCTTTTTTCCGCCCGCGTGGTATTGCTCAGGACGTCCGTTCCGCCCTGCTTTTCCGTCATTCCCATACCAATCAACAGCCCGCGTTTCTGATTACCCGGCGCCAAATGGGGATCGTAACGATCGCTGAGTAACGGTTTTAACCAGTCATGAAAAGGTTTAGGCAACAGCTGTTGCAGCAGCGGCGTGGCGGCCGAGGTCATGGTGACAGGACACAGCGTGCCGGATTCGACCTGAGCGTGTAGCACAAACCGCGCGGCGCGGGCGACAAACGACCCAACGCGCGCGTCCTCTTCCCACGCCAGGTTATGTACCCGGTTGGCGCACAGGCCCTGCATCAACAGATGCCATGCCGGGTGAAAGCGCACATCATCCAGCCGCTCGCCGGTGGTGTCATAACGCAACAGTTCGGGTGGATTGGCGTTGGCTAAGCGCCCTAATTCCAGCGATTCTGCGGTGCCCAGCTGCTGACCAATACTTGCCAGCAGCTCCGCGTCCCAGGCCGCGCCTTCGCGCATTACCGCCTCGCACAAGGGTCGGTCGGAGAGAAAAAGGTTGCTGTTTTTTAACGGAATGGGTTGATTAAAAACCGTATGCGTCTGCCAGTGCATTGTGTGTCCCTCCCTCATTGGCAACGAAGGTAAGTATGGACAGCACACGGCAGGGCTGCATGGGAGAAGGCTCACAAGGCGCTAAACTGATGGCATTCATTCGTGAAATGCTTCACACAATATAAGAATAATATATTTCATGAATGAACATGTTCATGAATAATTTATTCTCACCTTGCCAATGAGAATAATTATGTCCACTTCCCAGCTTGCCCCCAATACGCATAAACGCGCCTTAGTTGCAGGCTCGATTGGTAACTTCATCGAGTGGTATGAGTTCGCGGTTTACGGCTTTCTTGCCACCGTGATCGCAAAGAACTTCTTTCAACTTGCGGGCGAAACGGGGCTAACCAGCCTGATTCTCACTTACGCCTCATTCGCTATCGCCTTTTTCTTTCGTCCACTGGGCGCGATGATTTTTGGCCGTATGGGCGATCGCATTGGCCGTAAACCGACGCTGATTTTCGTGCTGGTGATGATGACCCTCGCCACCGCCGCGATTGGGATTGTTCCGGTGTATGCCAGCATTGGCATTGCTGCGCCGCTGCTTATCACCGGCCTGCGAATTTTGCAGGGGCTGTTTGCCGGAGGGGAATATGGCGGCGCGGTATCGCTCATGACCGAGTTCGCGCCGCGCGGTAAGCGCGGGCTATACGGCGCCTGGCAATCTTTTACCGTGGCGCTGGGCTTGCTGGCGGGTGCCGGGATCGTAGCACTGCTTTCCGCCGTAATGACGCCAGAGGCGCTGCATGATTGGGGCTGGCGCATCCCTTTCTTTCTGGCCTTGCCGATGGGGATCGTCGCTCTTTGGCTGCGGGTAAGCATGGAAGAGACGCCCAGTTTTGTGCAGCAGCAGGCGCAATCTGCCGCCGCGCCTGCGAAGGTTGCCGAGACCCTAAAGGCCATCATCATGGGGATTGGCCGGGTGATGGTGTGGTCCGCTGCCGGTTATACTTACCTCGTCATCATGCCCACCTATTTACAATCGGCGCTACACACGGGGTTTAATCAGGCGCTGCTGATTGCGGTGATCTCTAACATTGGCTTTGCGTTGACGATTATTCCCGCCGGTATGTTGAGCGATCGTATCGGCCGTCGTACGGTGATGATAATGGCAACCGTGCTGCTGCTGGTTCTGGCGCTGCCGCTGTTAAACATTCTGCAAGCGCAAGACAGCACGCTGGCGGTGAAATCGGCGGTGGTTCTGGTTGCCGGCGGGCTGGTGGGTATGCTGGCGGGACCCGGCCCGGCGATGCTGGCAGAGATGTTCCCGACGCGCGTGCGCTATACCGGGCTTGGGCTGGCTTATTCCCTGTCGAATGCGCTGTTTTCAGGCTGCGCGGGGCTGATTATTACCGGCCTGATTAAAGAGACCGGCAATGTCGATATCCCGGCCTGGTACGTAATGGCGACGGCACTGGTGAGTATGCTGGCGCTGCTGACGCTTAATAAAGACGACCATTTGCGGGAATTTGAGAAGTAAGAACTGGTCCGGCGATAACAGTCTGGACGCGCCGGGAAAGTTTGCGCTCGCGTTAGGCTATTCGCCAGAGGTTGCGAATGGCCCTAAAAAGGGTTGTACACCTTGTAAGTTAAAACGAAAGTCGTATTGGCTAAAAACGGCACCCGGGCTTGTTGGCTAGCCGGGTGCCGTTCAAAAAGTGGTTTACAGCGAACGCTGGCGCACCGCTTCAAACAGGCAAATACCCGTCGCAACCGAGACGTTGAGCGACGAAACGCTGCCGGCCATCGGGATGCTGATCAGCTCATCGCAGTGCTCGCGCGTCAGACGGCGCATACCTTCGCCTTCCGCACCCATCACCAGCGCCAAACGGCCGGTCATTTTGCTCTGAAACAGGGTGTGATCCGCTTCGCCTGCCGTACCGACGATCCAGATATTCTCTTCTTGCAATATGCGCATGGTGCGCGCCAGGTTGGTCACGCGGATCAACGGCACGTTCTCTGCTGCGCCGCAGGCGACTTTTTTCGCGGTCGCATTCAGCTGCGCGGATTTGTCTTTCGGTACGATCACCGCATGGACGCCAGCGGCGTCGGCGCTGCGTAAGCAGGCACCGAGGTTGTGCGGATCCGTGACCCCATCGAGGATCAGCAGGAACGGCTGTTCGAGGCTGGCGATAAGATCCGGCAGATCGTTCTCCTGGTACTGACGCCCCGGTTTCACGCGTGCAATGATCCCCTGGTGCACCGCGCCTTCGCTTTTTTCATCCAGATACTGGCGGTTCGCCAGTTGGATCACCACGCCCTGCGCTTCCAGCGCGTGGATCAGCGGCAGCAGACGTTTGTCCTCGCGGCCTTTCAGAATAAACACTTCCTGAAAACGCTCCGGAGCGCGTTCCAGCAGGGCCTGCACCGCATGGATGCCGTAAATCATTTCACTCATTGAGGGTACTCATTTGGGGCGGTTTCGCCGCGTTATGTGGGCCGTGACACGTATCACTTGCGCTCATTATAACCGACACGCGCCGCAGAAAGCACCTTTGCGCATGTGTCGCAGCGCAGAAAAAAGCCCTTCACCAGGAAGGGCTTGAGGAGATTACTGGGCGGGTTTCTTTTTCGCCGCGCGTTTCGCTTTGGTGGCGGCGGCGATTTTTTGCGTTTTTGCCGACGGCTTTTTCGCTTTATTCCCTTTACCTTTTCCGCCTTCGTTACGGAACGCATTATCCGGCTCAAAGTTTACTTTTTTGCCCATCTGGCGGCGCGGCGGCTTTTTCGCGGCATTACTTTTGCCTGCGTTACCTTTGCGGGCTTTTTCACGCTCGGTTTTACCGACATTGCGCGGCGCGCGCTCGCTGGAGATCAGCGAGAAATCGATTTTGCGCTCATCCATATTGACCGCTTCGACTTTCACCTGCACCCGATCGCCGAGGCGATAAGTTTGCCCGCCGGATTCACCAATCAGCCGCTGACCTACCTGGTCAAAGCGGTAATAGTCATTATCCAGCGACGAAACATGCACCAGTCCGTCGATAAACAGCTCGTCGAGGCGCACAAAGAAGCCGAAGCCGGTGACGCTGGCGATAACACCCGGGAAGGTGTTACCGACCTGATCCTGCATAAAGTCGCACTTCAGCCAGTCCGATACATCACGCGTCGCTTCATCGGCGCGACGTTCGGTCATCGAACAGTGCTGCCCCAGCTGCAGGACTTCTTCCATGCTGTAGTGCCAGCCGCCGGTTTCGGTGCTGTTGCCCTTCAGCCCCTGCTCTTTCGCCAGCAGGTACTTAATGGCGCGGTGCAGGGATAAGTCCGGATAGCGACGAATCGGCGAGGTGAAATGCGCATAGGATTGCAGCGCCAGGCCAAAGTGCCCCCGGTTTTCCGGATCGTAAATCGCCTGTTTCATCGAGCGCAGCAGCATGGTTTGCAGCATTTCGTGATCGGGACGATCGGCAATCGACTCCAGCAGCGCGGCATAATCACGCGGCTCGGGTTTGTTGCCGCCCGGCAGCTCCAGCCCCAGCTCGGCGAGCACCGAACGGAACGCGGTAATCGCGTCATTGGTTGGTTTATCGTGAATACGGAACAGTGCAGGTTCGCTGGCTTTCTCGACAAAACGCGCCGCCGAGATGTTGGCGAGGATCATGCACTCTTCAATCAGTTTATGCGCATCGTTACGCTGGGTCTGCTCGATGCGTTCAATCCGGCGTTCGGCATTAAAGATAAACTTCGCTTCTTCACTCTCAAAGGAGATACCGCCGCGCTCAGCGCGTGCCTGATCGAGTACTTTGTAGAGGTTGTGCAGTTCTTCGATATGCTTCACCAGCGGCGCGTACTGCTCACGCAGCTCCGCGTCGCCCTGCAGCATGTGCCACACTTTGGTGTAGGTCAGACGCGCGTGGGAGCTCATTACCGCTTCGTAGAATTTGAAGCCCGTTAAGCGCCCTTTCGACGAGATGGTCATTTCGCAGACCATGCACAGCCGATCGACCTGTGGGTTCAGCGAGCATAGACCGTTCGACAGCACTTCCGGCAGCATCGGCACCACCTGCGACGGGAAGTAAACCGAGGTGCCGCGGTTGCGGGCTTCGTTATCCAGTGCTGTACCGTGGCGCACGTAGTAGCTGACATCGGCAATCGCTACCCATAAGCGCCAGCCGCCGCCGCGCTTCTTCTCACAAAAAACGGCGTCATCAAAGTCGCGGGCGTCTTCGCCATCAATGGTGACCAGCGGCAGGTCGCGCAGATCGACGCGCCCGACTTTTGCCTCTTCCGGGACTTGTTCTTTCAGACCGGCGACCTGTTTTTCGACTTCAGGCGGCCACTGATAAGGAATTTCATGGGTGCGCAGGGCCATATCGACAGCCATGCCGGTGCCCATATTGTCACCGAGCACTTCAACAATTTTACCAATCGCTTTGGTGCGGCGAGTCGGACGCTGGGTGAGTTCAACCACCACCACAAAGCCCATGCGCGCGCCCATCACCTCTTCCGGCGGAATAAGGATATCGAAGCTCATGCGGCTGTCGTCCGGCACCACAAAGCCGACGCCAGCGTCGGTAAAGTAACGGCCGACGATCTGACCAGTTTTCGGTACCAGCACGCGAACGATGCGCCCTTCACGGCGGCCTTTACGGTCGGCTCCCAGCGGTTGTGCCAGCACCTGATCGCCGTGGATGCACATTTTCATCTGTTCGCTGGAGAGATAGAGATCGTCTTTGCGGCCTTCGACACGCAGAAAACCGAAGCCATCGCGGTGACCAATTACCACCCCTTTAAGCAGGTCCAGACGTTCCGGTAAGGCGTAGCACTGGCGGCGGGTAAAGACTAATTGCCCATCCCGCTCCATGGCGCGCAGGCGACGGCGCAGCGCTTCAATCTGCTCTTCGCCCTGGATATTGAGTTCATTGGCCAGTTCATCCCGATTGGCTGGTTTTTCGCGTTTGGCTAAGTGATCGAGGATGAATTCGCGGCTGGGAATGGGGTTGGAATATTTTTCAGATTCGCGTTCGAGGAAAGGATCTTGTGACATTGCGGTTCCTCCGTTGTCAGCTCCGGTGGATATAGTCGTCATTCCACCAGCAATAATTTGTAAAGCGGTTGATTCTCTTCAACTAAATCGGCAAGCGTGTAGTTATCAAGCTCCTTGAGAAAACTTTGCACGGCTTTAGAGAGCGCCTTTTTCAGGCGGCAGGCGCTGGAGATGTGGCAGAACTCGCTGCTGCAATTCACCAGCGAAATAGGCTCGAGGGAACGGACTACATCACCAATGCGAATTTCCTGCGCGGGTTTTCCCAGACGGATCCCCCCGTTTTTCCCACGGACGGCCGCAACGTAGCCTTCACGACTCAGCTGATTGATTATCTTGACCATATGATTACGGGACACGCCATACGTTTCTGTGACTTCAGTAATGTTGGTCATTTGTCCCTCCGGTAGCGACGCCATGTAAATTAAGGCTCGCAAACCATAATCGGTAAAGCTTGTTAACTGCACATCAACCTCATAAAACGGAAAAGATGAGATACCCGCAGGTATTGACGCTATTGATGATAAACCAGCCACCAGTCAGGCCGCTAATTTATTTGAACGGAAGGGTAAAAAAAGCGTAGAAAAAGGGCGCGATTTACGCGCCCTGATAAACCATTATGCGTCGAACGGGTCGCGCAGGATCATGGTTTCAGTACGGTCCGGACCGGTGGAGATAATGTCGATCGGCACGCCGGTCAGTTCTTCAATACGTTTGATGTAGTTCAGGGCGGCCTGCGGCAAACCGCTGCGCTCTTTCACACCAAAGGTGGTTTCAGACCAGCCAGGCATGGTTTCGTAAATCGGCTCGATACCTTCCCAGTTGTCGGCTGCCAGCGGCGTAGTCGTCACTTCGCGGCCGTCCGGTAAACGGTAGGCTACGCAGATTTTCACCTCTTTCAGGCCGTCCAGCACGTCCAGCTTGGTCAGGCAGAAGCCAGACAGGGAGTTGATTTGTACGGCACGGCGTACGGCAACCGCGTCCAGCCAGCCGGTACGACGACGACGACCGGTGGTCGCGCCATATTCGTTACCCTGCTTGCAGAGGAATTCGCCGATATCGTCGAACAGCTCGGTCGGGAACGGACCCGCACCCACGCGAGTAGAATAGGCTTTGATAATGCCGAGCACGTAATCGACGTAACGCGGGCCAAGGCCAGAACCGGTCGCCACACCACCGGCGGTGGTATTGGAGGAGGTCACGTACGGATAGGTACCGTGATCGATATCCAGCAGCGTACCCTGCGCGCCTTCGAACATTACGAAGTCGCCGCGCTTACGCGCCTGGTCCAGCAGATCGGAGACATCGACAACCATCGCCGTCAGGATGTCGGCAATCGCCATCACATCATCCAGCACTTTCTGGTAGTCAACCGCTTCGACTTTGTAGAAGTTCACCAGCTGGAAGTTGTGATATTCCATCACTTCTTTCAGTTTGTCGGCGAAAGTGGCTTTATCGAACAGATCGCCAACGCGCAGGCCGCGACGAGCGACTTTGTCTTCATACGCCGGACCGATACCGCGACCGGTGGTGCCGATAGCTTTCGCGCCGCGCGCTTTCTCACGCGCAACGTCCAGCGCAACATGATAATCAAGGATTAACGGGCAGGCTTCTGAGAGCAGAAGACGTTCGCGAACCGGGATCCCACGGTCTTCCAGTTCTTTCATCTCTTTCATCAGTGCAGCTGGAGACAGCACCACGCCGTTACCAATAATGCTGGTGACGTTATCGCGCAGAATGCCTGATGGAATAAGATGGAGGACGGTTTTTTCACCGTTGATTACGAGAGTATGGCCCGCGTTGTGACCGCCCTGGTAGCGCACAACATATTTAGCCCGTTCAGTCAGAAGATCGACGATCTTCCCTTTACCTTCGTCACCCCATTGGGTGCCCAGTACGACGACGTTGTTACCCATTTTTCAAAATCACCGTTTGCTTAAAAAAGGATTCTACCACCGCTTTTTTTCAGATTCAGCACTTTTTCTGTGCAAAAATGCCCAAACAACCGGTGATTTGCCTTAGCCAATCGTTTTCCTCAACATGTAGTAGATCACCACTCCTGCAACCACAAGCCCACCGCCAAATCGACGCAAAAGATGATCCGGTAACAGGCTTAATGAAGCGATCATTCGTCGCCATGCGCGCGGATAAAGCATCGGCCCCAGCCCTTCAAGCACCAGAACCAGCGCAAGGGCGAGCCAGATTGTCGAGTTCATTCCTGATCCTTATAAAGACAAAACCACCGCCGGGAACGGCGGTGGTTTTAATGTTAAAACAGCAATTTTATCTTAACGCGTTGCGGAGGACGGCGTCTTCATATAGCGGAAGAAGTCGCTCTCCGGGCTGAGTACCATAACGTCCTGGTTGCTCTGGAAGCTGTTTTCATAAGCACGCAGGCTACGGATAAAGGCGTAGAAATCCGGATCCTGACTGAATGCGTCTGCAAACAGCTTAGCGGCTTCCGCATCGCCTTCACCGCGCAGGATACGGCCCTGACGTTCGGATTCTGCCAGCGTTTTCGTCACTTCGTAATCCGCGCCAGCGCGCAGTTTTTCCGCTTCTTCCTGGCCTTGCGAGCGATGGCGACGGGCAACCGCTTCACGCTCGGCGCGCATACGGTTGTAGATAGCATCGGACACTTCCGCCGGCAGGTTGATCTGCTTAATACGCACATCCACCACTTCGATACCTAACGCCGCCATGCTGTTCGGATTGACCACCGGCACTTTGCCATTGGTTTCAGCCTGAACGCGCTCGGCCGCTTTGGCGATAGCATCGTCTGCCGCTGGCGTGGTCACTTCATCTTCGGTACCGGCCGTGCCCGAGTTCAGCGCATCGCGCACTTCGAGGGTCAAACGACCGCGAGAATCCGTAACGATATCTTTCACATCCAGACGCCCGATTTCAGAACGCAGACGGTCAGAGAATTTACGTTTCAGCAGCACTTCCGCCTGGGAGACGTCGCCGCCGCCGGTCGCCAGATAGTAGCGGCTGAAATCGCTGATACGCCACTTAATATAAGAGTCGACGATCAGATCTTTCTTCTCTTTGGTCACAAAGCGATCGGCCTGGTTATCCATGGTCTGGATACGGGCATCAAGCAATTTAACTGATTCAATAAACGGCATTTTGAAGTGCAGGCCCGGTGCGAAAACCAGCGGCTTGTTGTCGCTGTCACGCAATACTTTACCAAAGCGCAATGAGATGCCGCGCTCGCCTTCTTTCACGACAAAAATTGAGGTGTAGAGCACTACCAGCACGATGATGATAATCGCGATAACTGACTTACGCATCGTTATTCCCCCTGACGCTGGTAGTCGTTACGCTGCGCGTTAACGCGGCGTTGGTCCATGATATCTCCCGCAGATGTTGCCGGGGCGCTGTTGGCACTGCTGCCGGAGTTTGATGATGGTGGCAGGCGCAGCAGGTTATTCGCGCCGCTGTTATCACTCTTAGCGGCAGGCGCATTACCGCCTTTCAGCATCTGATCCAGCGGCAGAACCATCAGGTTACCGCCTTTATCGTTAACCAGCACTTTGCGGGTATGGCTCAGCACTTTTTCCATGGTTTCGATATACAGACGCTCGCGGGTAATCTCCGGCGCGGCTTTGTATTCCGGCAGGATTTTGGCAAACCGCGCCACTTCACCCTGTGCTTCCAGGATGGTCTGTGTTTTATACGCGCGCGCTTCTTCAAGGATACGCTGCGCCTGGCCGTTCGCTCGCGGCTGAACTTCGTTGGTGTAGGCTTCCGCTTCGCGAATAAACTGCTGTTCGTTTTCACGGGCGGCAATCGCGTCATCAAACGCCGCTTTCACCTCTTCCGGCGGACGAGCGGCCTGGAAGTTAACGTCCAGCAGGGTAATCCCCATGTTGTAAGGACGAATGGTCTCTTCCAGCTCGCGCTGGGTATCGCTACGAATAACGGTACGGCCTTCCGTCAGGATACGATCCATGGTGTATTTACCGATGACGCCGCGCAGGGCGCTGTCCGTCGCCTGACGCAGGCTATCGTCGGCGCTGGTCACGCTAAACAGGTAACGTTCCGGATCGGTAACGCGGTACTGTACGTTCATCTCAACGCGCACCACGTTTTCGTCAGAGGTCAGCATTACGCCGGACGCCGCCAGTTCACGCACGGATTCGACGTTAACGGCGGTGACGTTATCAATAAAGGTCGGCTTCCAGTTCAGACCCGGTTCGACGAGATGGCTGAACTTGCCGAAGCGGGTAACTACACCGCGTTCCGCTTCTTTGATGGTGTAGAAACCTGTCGCAGCCCAGATAATGACGGCCGCCGCGGCAACGATGCCGATGATGCGGCCGCTCGCCGGGCCGCGCGGACCCGTTGTGCCTGGATTACCGCCGCCGGTGCTTTTACCTCCGCCCAGCCCACCGAGTTTTTTACTCAGTTTGCGGAAAATATCATCCAGATCAGGTGGCCCCTGATCGCGACCGCCTTTGTTTCCATTTCCCTCAGAGTTGCCGCCTGGTTTGCTGCTTCCCCACGGGTCGCGGTCTTGTCCGTTGTTACCGGGCTGATTCCACGCCATGTATGTGCTCCATATTTATTTGCGGTGTATACCCGGCCTTTGCGGGCACCCCCAAAGGGGAAAAATCTTCAGGCTGTCGGTCAAACGACATACTCGACAAGTGCCGGTTCTTGTTTACAGAGTCGACGCCAGTCGACAATCGGCATACGCACCTGCAAACCGACGCTGCCATCGTCTTCCATCCACTCTTTTTCTATTGCCTGAAGCTGGTAAAACCGACTTCTCAGACGCCCTTCCTGCGGAGGTAATAGCAGCGTATGCTGCGCCACCTCGCCCGCAAGGCGCTCCGTCAAAGCCTGGAATAACAGTGGTACGCCAACCCCCGTCTGAGCAGAGAGCCAGACACGGATTGGTTTATTCTCTTCATCCCGGTCGATACGCGGTTCGAAATCATCCAGCATATCGATTTTATTCATCACCAGCAGCGTCGGGATATCGTGCGCATCAATCTCTTCCAGCACGGTGTTTACTGCATCAATGTTTTCCTGCACCCGCACATCCGCCGCATCAATAACGTGCAGCAGCAACGTTGCCTGGCGCGTCTCCTGCAGGGTGGCTTTAAATGCCGCCACCAAATCGTGCGGTAGATGGCGAATAAACCCTACCGTATCTGCCAGCACCGTTTCGCCTACGTCCTCGACGTCGATACGGCGTAACGTGGGATCGAGCGTGGCAAACAGCTGATCGGCCGCGTAGACCTTCGCCTGGGTTATCTGGTTAAACAGCGTGGATTTACCGGCGTTGGTATACCCCACCAGTGAGACCGTTGGAATGTCGGCTTTTGTGCGGGAACGACGCCCCTGCTCACGCTGTTTTTCAACCTTTTCGAGGCGCGAAAGGATCTGGGTAATACGGTTACGCAACAAACGACGGTCGGTTTCGAGCTGGGTTTCACCCGGACCGCGTAAACCAATGCCGCCCTTTTGTCGTTCAAGGTGGGTCCAGCCACGCACAAGGCGTGTCGCCAGATGGCGCAACTGCGCCAGCTCAACCTGCAATTTACCCTCATGGGTACGCGCACGCTGAGCGAAAATATCTAATATCAGACCCGTGCGATCGATTACACGACATTCGCACAGCCTCTCCAGGTTACGTTCCTGGGCTGGGGTTAGCGCATGATCAAAGAGCACAACAGAAGCACCCGCAGATTTTACGGCATCCGCAATTTCGACTGCTTTACCTTCACCAACAAAATACTTAGGATGCGGTGCTTTACGGCTACCGGTAATCACCTGCATTGCTTCGACACCGGCGGAAGAAACCAGAGCTTCAAACTCCTGGAGGTCTTCCATATCTTTGTCTTGCGAAAAATAGATGTGTACCAGTACCGCCTGCTCACCGGCGTCATAACGGTCAAACAAGCGTAAACCCTCATAAAATACCAGCGGGGAACACAGCTTTACTGGCTCCCCGATCTGGAAAATCAGCCGTCAACCTTATTCGGTCTCTTCGCCTTCCTGCTGTGCAGAGCCCTGCGCGTTGCTACCATGATGGTAGTTACTGCTGGAACCGCCGCCGGCATTGTTGCTGTGATGAGAAACCGGACGAGATGGAACAACAGTAGAAATCGCGTGCTTATAGACCATCTGACTGACCGTGTTTTTCAACAGGATCACGAACTGATCGAAAGACTCAATTTGCCCTTGCAGCTTGATACCATTCACCAAATAAATTGAAACTGGAACACGTTCCCGACGCAGTGCGTTCAGGAACGGATCTTGTAAAGATTGCCCCTTAGCCATTCTATCTTTTCCTTATATGCTTGTTTTGTACTTAGAACCCGTAAGTTCTGAAAACTGCGTAAAAATTTGCGCACGATACGACGTAATTGTACACATTCACCCTGCGATAGCACTAACAACCTGTAACACGTCACGGTAAGACTGTTCTGGCTTTTCACTCTCTAACCAGTGAACGCCATCCCAACCCCGTAACCAGGTAATCTGCCGCTTGGCTAACTGTCTCGTCGCGCAAATACCTCGATAAACCATTTCATCGTATGAAATCTCGCCTTCAAGATAAGACCACATCTGGCGGTATCCCACACAACGAACGGAAGGCATATCCGTATGCAAATCACCACGAGCAAAAAGCGCCCGTACTTCTGCTTCAAAACCTGAAGCCAACATCTGATGAAAACGCTGCTCAATTCGTTGATGGAGCAGTTCACGGCTCGCCGGGGCGATGGCGAACTGATGCACCTGGTAAGGCAGAGCGTCTCCTGAGGTTTGCGTCAGATCTGTTAAAGTTTTACCCGAAATGAAAAAAACTTCCAGTGCTCGGGAAAGCCTTTGCGGATCATTTGGATGAATCCGCGCTGCTGCTACAGGATCGATCTCCTGTAACTGCCGATGTAACGCATCCCAACCGCGTTCTGCCGCCTGTTTTTCAATACCCGCTCGTACCTGCGCATCTGCCGACGGAAGGGGCGATAAACCTTCCAGCAACGCCTTAAAGTAGAGCATCGTCCCGCCTACCAGCAAAGGAATACGCCCGGCATCGGTTATCTCTCTCATCTCGGCGAGGGCGGCGCGGCGAAAATCAGCCGCAGACCAGGCCTGCGCGGGATCGAGAATATCCAACAACCGGTGCGGCGCAGCCTCTAGCTCCTGCGCATTCGGCTTGGCGGTACCGATATCCATTCCACGATAGATAAGGGCAGAATCTACGCTTATCAACTCTACTGGCAAAACTTTACGAAGCTCAATCGCTAATGCGGTTTTACCGGAGGCCGTCGGCCCCATCAAAAAAATTGCCTTTGGCAGGTTTGCTTTACTCACTTCACTCATTTTTCAGCGCGATCATCGCTTTTTGTAAATCGACAGGTTGTAATAAACCATCCGGCGGGGTCTTCACCAGATGCGGACAAAGGCGTTCAACGTCGGCAAGCAGGGTTATCGCCTGCGCCACGCTCCATTGTGGATGTTCACTCGCCAGCTGGCGCGCCAGCCAGTGGGCGATATTCACCGCGTCAATGCTTGTCTGCTGCGCCAGGTAGCCTATCAGAGCGGGAATCAAGATTTGTAAATTTTGTTGGCGCAAGGGTAAAGGTACTGCTCGGATGGTTACGTACTGGCCATCGGGGACAAATTCGATACCCATTTCCGCCAGTACGCCCTGAGTGCGCTTCAAAACCGCACTCTCATCGGCAGAGATTTTTAAACGCACCGGAATCAACAAGGGCTGTCCGCAGCTGGGCGCGTTGTCCGGCGATAATTGGGCATGGCGCAGCCAGCGTTCGGCGACGGGCAGCGCTAGTAATGCCAGATTTCCATCACGTTCAAGCAGCGCATAATGCGGGGCAATCAGGGTCAATACACGGCCAAAGCTCTGGCTATGGCCTTCCAGGGCAGGGCCAGCAGCCTCTGTTTTTCCCCCTTTGCGTTCGGCGATGGGCGTTTCCAGCAGTTGTCGATAGAGCGCCCCCTGCTGCTTTTGATAACCCGGCTGGGCGTTTGGCCACGGCTGAGCAGGCGCGCCACCGCTGCGTGCCCCTTCGTTAGATGAGGTCGCATAACGCGGTGCCTGCGGCTCACGGGTAACTAATGGCTCGGCGAACTGGTTACGCCCCGCCGCTACCCGGTTCTCCGGCAACGTTCTGGGGGCCGGTTCTTCCGCCAGCGGTAACAGCGTTTCAGTTTGCTGTTGCAGCACGCTCACGACGCCCTGGTAGATAAAGTCATGCACCAGCCGCGATTGATGGAAGCGCACTTCATGCTTAGCCGGATGGACATTCACATCGACCTGATGGGGATCGATCTCCAGATAAAGAACGAACGCTGGCTGCTGATCCGCCCCGAGCTTGTCTTCACAGGCCTGGCGAATGGCGTGATTAATCAATCGGTCGCGCATCATGCGGCCATTTACATAGCAATACTGGATCTCGGCGAAGGCGCTGGAGGTACGTTTGGGATCCGCCACCCAACCGCGCAGGGCTAAATCGCCGTGCTGCCACTCAATGGCTAACGCCTGTTCTAAAAACGGCGTACCGCAAATCGCGCCGAGGCGGCGCTCTTTTTGCCCATCCTGAGCCACCGCCCGGTACTGGCGCACCATTTTGCCGTTGTGATTAAGGTTAATTGTGACGTCGAAGCGCGCCAGCGCGATGCGGCGAATCACCTCGTCGATATGACCAAACTCGGTTTTCTCCGTGCGCATAAATTTGCGCCGCGCGGGGGTATTGTAAAACAGATCCAGCACTTCAAGGGTGGTGCCCACCGGGTGGGCCGCGGGTTTGACCGTCACCGCCATCTCGCGCCCTTCGGCGTATGCCTGCCAGGCTTCTTGCTGATCGGCAGTACGGGAAGTGAGGGTTAAACGGGAAACCGAGCTGATACTGGCCAGCGCTTCGCCGCGAAAACCGAGGCTAACAATCGCCTCCAGGTCATCCAGCGAAGCAATTTTACTGGTGGCGTGGCGCGCCAGCGCTAACGCCAGTTCATCCTTTTTGATGCCGGACCCGTTGTCGCGGATGCGAATCAGCTTGGCGCCACCGCGTTCGATATCTATATCAATGCGCGTTGCGCCCGCATCAAGGCTGTTTTCCACTAACTCTTTTACCACCGACGCAGGACGTTCAACCACTTCGCCTGCGGCGATCTGGTTCGCAAGCTGTGGCGGTAGAACCTGTATCGGCATGAAAAGATCCTTAATTAAGCAGTCCGTTAGCAGATAAGCCCGCGCTGGCGGTTTGTCCGCCGCTCTGCGGTGCTGATTGCAACGGATGGGCAAGGAAATAGTTGCGCAGCCCGCCATAAATCGCTTCGGCAATTTGCTGCTGGTACGCATCGCTGCCTAATAACCGCTCTTCGCTGCCGTTACTGATAAAACCCGTTTCAACCAATACAGAGGGGATATCTGGCGAGCGCAGAACACCCAGGCTGGCATGTTCCGGGCGGCGTTTATGCAGGGAGCCGATGCGTTGCAGCTGGCTGAGCATATTAGTAGCAACATCATAACCTACACGCTGAGAATGGCCGAATTGTAAATCCAGCACCGCCTGGCTCAGATAGGGATCGGCCTGGCTGTTTGCCAGCACATCTCCTGCCCCGCCGAGCAGCTCCGACTGCTTCTCATGCTGCTCAAGCCAGCCCGCCATTTCACTGTTCGCACGCCGGTTTGACAGCACCCATACCGACGCGCCGGTTGCGTCGCGGTTAGGCGCCGCATCCGCGTGAATCGAGACGAGGAAGTTCGCATTCTGCTTACGCGCCACGTCAGAACGGCCCATTACCGAAATAAAGTAGTCGCCGTCGCGGGTCATCACCGGTTTGAACAAGGGATCTTCATTTAGCAGCGCGCGCAGCTTACGGGCAATCGCGATGGTAACATTTTTCTCTTGTGTGCCCCCACCGCCAATCGCGCCGGGATCCTGGCCACCGTGTCCGGCATCAATAGCAATTACCACTTTGTCACCCGAGGCAACGCGCGTCTGCACTGCCGGGCGGGTGATGGTATTGCTGCTGGTGACGCTGGTAATTCGGTCATTTTCACCTTTAAACGGATTGCGTCCAGGTGTGGTTTGCTGCGGGATCACCGCCGGGGTTTCTACGCGTTTGACCACCGCTTTTGGCGGCGGCGGTGGCGGCGGTACGTCGGCGTCAATAGTAAAGACCACCGTGTAACCCGCACCGCTTTGCTGTTTCACCGCACGCGTTTTGCCATTTTGCGTCAGATCCACCACCAGGCGAATTGACTGATTGTCCTGCGCCGTACCGGCACGAATGCTTTTTACCAGATTATTGCCGCTAAACTGGAGCGGTAGACCCTGAATGGTTCCGGTCTGTTTAATATCCAGCGCCACGCTGCGTTTGCCCTGCTGGGAAAACGAATAATCAGGATCGCCCATAAAGCTAAAGGTAATGCGCGCCTGGCTGTCGCCATTCGACACTTGAATATCCGCTAAACTTGCCGCATTCGCCTGTGTACAGAGCAGCACGAGGGCCAACGCCAACCAACTTTTCACGCGACAGATCATGTTCATCTTTCCAGTTAATCGGCGATTCGCGCCATTAAGGCATCGCCAGATGAGGATACAGCGTTTACGCGCGCCTCACGCCCCTGAGCCTGATAATCAAAGTGGATTTCAATATCCGGTTCGGGCAGCACGCCCGCGCCTTGCTGCGGCCACTCGACCAGGCAGATCGCATCATTGGCGAAATAATCACGGATGCCCATAAATTCCAGCTCTTCAGGATCCGCAAGGCGGTAAAGATCGAAGTGGTACACCATCAGATTATCAAGGGTGTAAGGTTCAACCAGAGTGTAGGTCGGGCTTTTCACATTGCCGTTATGGCCTAACGCCTGCAAAAAACCACGGCTAAAGGTGGTTTTACCTGCGCCCAGATCGCCATATAAATAGATAACCGTTGCGCCGTCGCAGGCCTGCGCAATGCGCTTGCCGAGATCCAGGGTCGATTGCTCGTCAGGTAAAGGAATAACTCGATTAATCATCTTCTATTTCAATTACATCCGGGTTAACTACACGCAACAGCGTGCTAAAAAGATCGGTGGCGAGCATACCGCGCTGCCCTTGCTGTGCGGCAAAGCGATCTGCTGCGGTGCCATGGGCGACGCAGCCGGCACACGCTGCATCATATAAGCTCATTTTTTGCCCCAGTAGCGAGCCGATAATGCCTGAAAGCACATCGCCCATCCCGCCACTTGCCATCCCCGCGTTCCCGGCATCGATAATGCCCGTTTCGCCCTCTTCGCAGGCGATAATCGTGCCTGCACCTTTTAACACCACCACGCCTGCGTAACGTTGTACCAGACGCCGGGCGGAAAGTAAGCGGTCGCTTTCAATTTCCGCCACGCTACAGTTGAGTAATCGTGCGGCTTCGCCGGGATGCGGCGTCAAAATGCGATTGTGACGTTTATCGGGATTGATTGCCAGAAGGTTCAACGCATCCGCATCCCATAACATCGGTTTGCGGAAATTCTCCACTTTTTGCAGCGCCTTTTTCCCCCACTCTTGCTGCCCAAGACCGGGGCCAATAACCACCACATCCGCCCATTCGAGGCACTCATCCAGCGACTCGGCGGTCAATTCATTTACCATCAGTTCAGGACGGGCAGTGATAATCGGCGCGATATTTTCACGCCGCGTCAACACGCGCACTAAGCCCGCGCCCGTACGTAACGCCGCTTCGCCCGTCATGCGTACCGCGCCCACCGTCCCGTGATCGCCACCGATAATGACCAGTCGCCCGAAATCGCCTTTATGAGACGTGGGACGACGCGGTGTAAACCAGTGAGCAAGCTGGCTGGCATCATAACGAGAAATCAGTGTCTGCTGGCCGGCGAGAAAGTCGTCAAGCCCCAGCCCATGATGATGAAGCGTCCCGACCCACTCGCGCGCCTTGCCGGTCAACAGACCTGGTTTTAAGGCGATAAACGTTACGGTATGACACGCATTTATCACCGCACCGGCAGCAACGCCGGTTTGCGCGTTCAGACCAGAGGGTATATCCAACGCCACTACCGGCGCAGGATGCCCATTGGCGCGTTCGATAAGCTCAGCCGCTGCATCGCGCGGCGCGCGGGTGAGACCGGTGCCAAACAGCCCATCAATAATCAGATCAATCTCTTCCGGCCATAGCAGGTCCGCCGCATGGATCTCGCCGCCCGCATTAAGCCAGGCTGCGCGCGCCTGCTCTGCTTCCTCCGGCAGTGGCTTATCGCTTTCTAACGCCACAAGCGTGACGGAAATACCCGCCGCCGTTGCTAATCGCGCCACGACATAACCATCGCCACCGTTATTGCCGTGGCCGCACAGCACCAGCCAGCGGCGCGCGTCGGGAAAGTGTAGCCGCGCAATATTAAACGCCGCTTCGCCCGCGCGCTGCATCAGTTCATAAAGCGTGATACCGAGGCTATCCGCAGCCTCTGTTTCAAGACGTTTGAGGTCCTCCGCAGGCCAGACAGAGTGTGGTATACTTGCTGCGATTTTCTTCATAGTATGGTCCGTCATGTCAGAACCCCTCGATCTCAATTATTTAGCGCAACAAATCAAACAGTGGGGCACTGAACTGGGTTTTCAGCGGGTCGGAATTACCGATACCGATCTTAGCGCCAGCGAACCCAAACTGCAGGCATGGCTGGACAAACAATATCACGGCGAGATGGAGTGGATGGCGCGTCACGGCATGATGCGCGCCCGCCCCCACGAGCTTCTCCCCGGCACGCTGCGCGTAATAAGCGTGCGCATGAATTACCTGCCCGCACAAGCGGCCTTCGCCAGCATCCTAAAAAATCCGTCCCTCGGCTATGTCAGCCGTTATGCGCTGGGCCGTGATTATCATAAGTTGCTGCGTAACCGGCTTAAAAAACTGGGCGAGATGATTCAGCAGCAGTGTGCGTCGCTGAATTTTAGACCGTTTGTCGATTCCGCGCCCATTCTTGAGCGCCCGCTGGCGGAAAAAGCCGGGCTGGGCTGGACAGGTAAGCACTCACTTATCCTGAGCCGCGACGCAGGTTCGTTTTTTTTCCTCGGCGAGCTGCTGATAGATTTGCCCCTTCCCATCGACAGCCCCGTTGAGGAAGGCTGTGGCCGCTGCGTCGCCTGCATGACCATTTGCCCAACCGGCGCGATTGTCGAACCCTATACGGTGGATGCCCGACGCTGCATCTCCTATCTCACCATTGAGCTGGAAGGGGCAATTCCAGAAGCATTCCGCCCGCTGATCGGTAACCGCATCTACGGCTGCGACGATTGTCAGCTGGTTTGCCCATGGAACCGCTTCTCGCAGCTCACCGTCGAAGAGGATTTCAGCCCACGAAAAGCCCTGCACGCGCCAGAGCTGATTGAGCTGTTTAGCTGGAGCGAAGCACACTTTTTGAAAGTAACGGAAGGTTCAGCTATCCGCCGCATTGGTCATCTTCGCTGGCTGCGAAATATTGCGGTCGCCTTAGGCAATGCACCGTGGGACATGGCGAATCTGCAGGCGCTGGAAAAACGTTTAGGTGAGCACCCACTTCTCGACGAACACATACAGTGGGCGATTGCGCAGCAAATTGAGAGGCGAAACGCCAGCGTGGTGGAGGTTCTAACGACGCAAAAACAGCGGCTGGTGCGGGTGGTTGAAAAAGGGCTGCCGCGCGATGCGTAAGCCATCCACAGCTTGTGAATAAAATAAAAAACACATTACGATTCAACGGCTGCAAAATCGTCAAGCGATCGCGTTAACGTTTTGAAATGTTTTTTATTTGATATTTTTCAATAGCCTGGCGGGCGGTATTTTACTTTTTGAAGTAATGGTTATATTGCGAATGAAAGTCGCACCTGTGGATAAGTCTGTTCACAAAGGTTTAGTGAATACAATAAAAAACGTCCCCAGCGAGGAGTTCCGCTGTGGATAATTTATTGAGTTTGAAAATTTGGAGCGGGAAACGAGACTCGAACTCGCGACCCCGACCTTGGCAAGGTCGTGCTCTACCAACTGAGCTATTCCCGCATA
>NZ_JXAG01000028.1 GCF_000814905.1 Enterobacter sp. Bisph1 | reverse complement strand
TGTATGAACCGGCCACATGGGTTACAGATCTGACCGGTCACATGGGTGACAATTTTTGAACTAATCGGCCCGGATTATACGATGGTTTCGTCTGTCATACCGGGCCAGTATGAGATCACCAAAACCAATTTCATCCAGGTCTTCTTTCACCTGCTTCATCCATACCCATTCTCCTCTGAGCGCCTCCGATAAAAATATTCGGGTACTGTTAAAAAACAAGTCACCTTTAATTGATACGCGCAGCACGCGGGCATTCTCCGGCACAGGCATTGTCTTAAGCGGCCCGGTGTAAATTCGTTCTGATGGGTACCAGACTGAGCGCGGAGTTCTTCCGCCCAGCGCCTTGTGCGGGCGTATTTCATTAAATTCCTCGCGCCAGGCATCCAGCCAGATCTGTTGCTCCTCCAGAGAAGTGAACTTTGCATGTCCCTTTAGTGCATCCTTCAGGGTCCGGTGCATTCTCTCATGCCGCCCATTCTCCGTAGGCTTACCTGGCCGGATACGCTCAGGCAGGATGCCGCATTTTATAAGCCAGACAGACATCTGGCTCAGCCCCCACAAACCTGCGCCAGCAAATGGTGGCCCATTATCTGTACGCAGCACATGAGGCATGCCGCAGTCACGGAAAACACGCTCCAGACAGGGAATAACAAACCGGCCATCAGGCATATAGGTGGCATCGCAGGCCAGTACAATCCTGCTGCAGTTGTCGGTCAGCGTAAAAGGGTGACACCAGCGCCCACCGGTATGGGTGTATTTACCCTTAAAATCAGCGCTCCAGACATCGTTGGGTCGGGCAGGTGTATGCAGTTCAGGACGTTGCGTGGATTTAAAAGCCGGTTGCCTGCGTTTTTTAACCAGACCGTGCAACCGGAACAGATCGCCAATCGTGCTGGCTGCGGGCACGTTACTGACATTCAGGTTAAGCAGGAGCTGTCTGATTTTTTCAGGCCCCCATAATGGATATTGCTGCTTCGTCTCCAGCAGGAGTTTAGTCATAGACTCCGGTGTGCATTTTTGTTGATGACGCGCCCGGGAACGGTCATCAAGAGAGGAGGCATCATTCGGGGAAAAACGGGCCAGCCATTTATAACCGGTTTTGCGGCTGATATTGAAACGGCGGCACACCTCGGCAACCGGAAGGTTGCCTTCAAGGCAGGCCGCAACAAACTGCAAACGTTGCATGGTAACAGTCTCATTCCAGGGCACGGTAAACCTCCATCAGATGCTTACCGCACTGTTATAACCTGTTACCCATGTGCCCGGTTTAAAGTGTTACCCATGTGGCCGGTTCATACATAATTGCGCCCCCTGCGTAGTTATTCGCCCTGCGGCCAGAGCCAGGCCGCGCCGCGCACGCCGCTGGAATCGCCGTGCAGCGCTTTGCGGATTGGCGTTTCACACTCGCCGCCAAACACCCAGTTGCGCAGCAGCACCGGTACAGTCTGGTAAAGACGGTCAACATTACTCATACCGCCGCCGAGCACAATCACATCCGGGTCAAGGATATTGACCACGTGAGCGAGGGATTTTGCCAGCCGCAGTTCATAGCGGCTCAACGCCAGTTCGGCGACCGCGTCCTGCTCGTCGACCAGGCGCATGATTTCATGTCCTTTTAGCGCATGGCCGCTGAGACGGTGATAGTCGGTGGCGAAACCGGTGCCGGATATAAAGGTTTCAATGCAGCCCTGCTTGCCGCAATAACAGGGCACTTCCGTGCGATACCGCAGCTCATCTTCATCCATCCACGGCAGCGGATTGTGCCCCCACTCCCCGGCGGTGCCGTTGCCGCCGATATGCGCATGTCCATTCAGCGCCACGCCGGAGCCGCAGCCGGTACCGATGATCACCGCAAACACCGTCTGCGCGCCCGCCGCCGCGCCGTCTACCGCTTCGGAAACCGCCAGGCAGTTGGCATCGTTCGCCAGCCGCACTTCGCGATTCAGCCGCTGGCTTAAATCTTTATCAAAGGGTTTGCCGTTCAGCCAGGTAGAGTTGGCATTTTTTACCACCCCGGTGTAAGGCGAAATCGAACCGGGAATACCCATCCCGACGGTGCCCTGCTGCCCGGTCTCTTTTTCCGTTAACGCCACCAGCGACGCCAGCAACTCAATCGTCTGCTGATAGTCGCGCGGCGTGGCCTGGCGGTGGCGAAACAACTCTTCGCCGCCTTCCCCCAACGCAATGATTTCTGTTTTTGTACCACCTAAGTCGATACCGATACGCACATCAAACTCCTCATAGTGGACCACGCATTAGCAATGCAACGGCGACAACAATTCGCTATCATGCCCGCTGCATTTAACGTCAAGGCCGTGGAAAAAATCATGCTGTGGTTCAAAAATTTAATGGTATACCGTCTCAGCCGCGATGTAGCGCTGCGTGCGGAAGAGATGGAAAAACAGCTTGCCCCGCTAGCGTTTACTCCTTGCGGTAGTCAGGATATGGCGAAAACCGGATGGGTTCCACCGATGGGTTCACACAGCGATGCGCTGACCCATACCGCCAACGGTCAGATTATTATCTGCGCCCGTAAAGAAGAAAAAATTCTGCCGACGCCGGTGGTCAAGCAAGCACTGGAAGCGAAAATTTCCCGCCTTGAAGCCGAACAGGGCCGCAAGCTGAAAAAAACGGAAAAAGATTCGCTGAAAGACGAAGTATTGCACTCTTTGCTGCCGCGCGCCTTCAGCCGCTTCAGCCAGACAATGATGTGGATCGACACCGTTAACGGCTTGATTATGGTCGACTGCGCCAGCGCGAAAAAAGCGGAAGATACGCTGGCGCTGCTGCGTAAAAGCCTCGGCTCGCTGCCGGTGGTCCCGCTGGCAATGGAAAATCCAATCGAACTGACGCTGACGGAATGGGTACGTTCCGGTAGCGTAGCGCAAGGCTTCCAGCTGCTGGATGAAGCAGAGCTGAAAGCGATTCTGGAAGATGGCGGCGTGATCCGCGCGAAAAAACAGGATCTGGTCAGCGATGAGATTGCCGTGCATATCGAAGCCGGAAAAGTGGTCACCAAGCTGGCCCTTGACTGGCAGCAGCGCATCCAGTTCCTGATGTGCGATGACGGTTCCGTGAAGCGGCTGAAGTTCTGCGATGAGCTGCGCGATCAGAATGAAGATATTGACCGTGAAGATTTTGCTCAGCGTTTTGACGCCGATTTTATTCTGATGACCGGCGAGCTGGCGGCATTAATCAAAGATCTGGTGGAAGGCCTCGGCGGCGAAGCCCAGCGCTAACGCACAACGCGCTAAACAAAACGCCCGGTTTCGCCGGGCGTTTTGCTGTTACAGGTAGCGGCAGAGGTAAGCACTCGGCTCCACCACCTGCAGGTGGAATTCGCTGTGACCAGGGACATTGAACACTTCACCGGCAACATAGGCTTTCCATTCGGTTTCACCGGGCAACAGCACATTCAGCGCGCCGCTGACCACGGTCATCTCTTCCGGCTGCGCGGTACTAAAGGTATATTCCCCTTCCGCCATAACGCCAACGCTGGCGCGGCCAGTACTGCTGCTGGTAAAACCAATGGATTTCACTTTGCCGGAAAAGTATTCGTTACTTTGAAGCATGAACTGGCCCTTATAAAGAAAATGTATGGAAAACCACTATAGGGGCAGGGCTTTGCTTCTGTCACGATAAATTCATACTGAGGCAGGTTTACACCAGTAGTTCCGAAGCCAGCCGCGCCACCAGCACATTCGATAATAATACCGGTACGTCCAGCGCCTTCTGTAACAGGTCGCGATGGAGCTGGTGAAAGCCCAGGCAATCAAGCATTAACACATCCGCCCCGCGGTCAATCAGCGTTTTACCGGCGGCGATTAACTCCTCTTCTGTCGCCTGGTAAGGGTGCGCCAGCGCATAGTAAGGTTCGTTTTTCAGTCCCTGCCATTTCGTCTGCTGCTGCGCCATCAGTTCCGGGATCGGCACGATCACGCCCACCTGATGACCATCGACAATGGACGCCACCAGCGGCGGAATAATGCGCTGCGGCTCCAGTAGAATAGCGTTACGGGCGACAAAGCCCCGCACATCGGCGGTGCTCATCAGCAAAATGACATCGTAGCCCTGGTTATCCAGCACTTCGATAACGCTTTGCAGATCGCGTTCGACTTTCTCGCGGGAAACCATGCCAAGACTTTCATCGAATAAACGCGTGGCAATGGCATGCTCCCCGGCTTCAACGGCGTATTCACGGCGTACATCGTCCGGATCCATTTTACCCAGCAGGCTGATATGGGTAATTTGTTCTTCTGAAACATGCTCCGTCAGGAGCGGCAAAATCTCTTTTACCGGCACCACACCAATGGTGAGGATCGCCAAGGTCGCACTCATTTTCTTACCGCCTTTCATCACTGCTTGTTCTTGTCCGCTCTTCATCACGCGATTATCAACGCTATTGTGTAAAGAGAACATGCCACTCCCGTGTTCATATAAATTCCAGAAACAAAGGAAATAGTAACTGCTCGGTGCTATTCAGCCAGTCAATTAATGTAATGTACGTCCGCTTTTATCACCTTCAGGCGACTATTCAGCCTGAACGTGCGCCTTAGTCTTTATCCGGATCCTCATAACGCCGCTTGGCGTCGAGCGCTTCCAGTTCGCTGGGATGTTCGCTGATTAAGGTGTCCGGTTTCGGATGATCGGCACGCAGTTCATACCAGGTTACGGTGGCATCGCTGGCCCCTTTTTCAACGGCAACAACACGGGCTTCACGCGGGTATGGCGGTTTAGTCGGCATAACTCTTCCTCAGTTTACAAGTCGAGTTAATAGTATAGACAATCGTTTCGCTAACTGGCGTGCGCCAGCTGCAATGCCGCCTCAATATCAGATACCACCTTATCGGGCTCCTGTGCGGCATCCACCACATAGTGCGCGGCTTCGCGGTACAGCGTATCGCGCAAAGCCAGCACTTCACTGACCTCTTCGCTAATCGGCTTGCCGGTCAATGTCGGACGCTGTCCCTCTTCGGGAAACGCCTCAAGCCGGTCCGCCAGCACATCGACCGGCGCGCAGAGATAGATAACCACGCCATGTTCACGCATAAACTGCCGGTTATCCTCAAGCAGGATGATGCCGCCGCCGGTGGCTATCACCCGCGATGGCGCACTTACGGCCTGCAGCGCGGCGCTTTCACGTGCGCGAAATCCCTCCCAGCCTTCCTGTTCCACCATCGCCGAAATCGTCTGTTGGGCTTGTTCCTGCAGCCAGAAATCGGTATCGATAAACTGGCACCCCTGCGCCAGCGCCAGAGCCCGGCCCACGGTAGTTTTGCCGCAGCCGCGTGCGCCGATAAGAAAGATGGGGAGCGTCATGAACAGGTTTTTCCTCCATGCCCCGCGTTTTGCAGGACAGAAACTAAGACGGCGATGATATCACCAAACTAGTACGATATTCACCGTAAATTTTACGTTACAGATAAAGCATTGGGCCGCGATAAACCTTAACCCAAACCCGCAGCAGCGCGGGGCTGTGCTGTAAAGTTTATATTGCACCGTGCAACAGCGGCCACCTTACTGAATGTAACACAGGCTGGCAACCCCGCAAGGTGCCAAACCCGGTTAACGACGACGGGAATGCGCAGAATTTATTCACTTTCGCGGCGTTTGGCTGCCAGCAACCACTTATCCAGTTCGGCGGCAAACTGCTGACGATCCCGCTGCGACAGGCTGTCGGGGCCGCCGGTTTGAATACCGCTGGCGCGCAGGGTATCCATAAAATCGCGCATCGTGAGCCTTTCGCGAATGGTGGCCTCGGTATAGCGCTCACCGCGTGGGTTTAACGCCGCCGCGCCTTTAGCCAGCACTTCTGCCGCCAGCGGAATATCCGCAGTGATAACCAGGTCGTTGGCATCGCACAGGCGGACGATTTCATTATCGGCAACGTCAAAGCCCGCAGGCACGCGGATAGAACGAATGACCCGCGACGGCGGTACGCGCAGATTCTGGTTCGCCACTAATGTTAACGGCGTCTGTGTACGCTCGGCGGCGCGAAATAAAATCTCTTTAATTACGTTCGGACAGGCGTCCGCATCAACCCAAATCGCCATCGTGACTCCTTTTATCTGTGCGGCGCATTGTCGCTTTAATTTCCCGTCGGTGAAAGGAGAGATACTTTCGCCCTTGTCTTCAATCCACGTTAAGCTATAGCGCACAAACATTTACAAGCAGAGGAGAAGGACGAGATGGAAAAAAAAATCGGTTTTATCGGCTGCGGTAACATGGGTAAGGCCATTGTAGGCGGCCTGATTGCCAGCGGCCAGGTGTTGCCAGGGCAGATTTGGGTCTATACCCCATCGCCGGATAAAGTGTCTGCCCTGCACGATCAGTTTGGCGTCAACGCCGCGCAAAGCGCGCAGGAAGTGGCGCAAATTGCCGATATCGTCTTCGGCGCAGTTAAGCCGAATATCATGGTAAAAGTGCTCAACGAAATCGCCTCCAGCCTGAATAAAGAGACGCTGGTGGTGTCGATTGCCGCCGGCGTCACCCTCGATCAGCTAGCCCGCGCCCTCGGCCACGATCGCAAAATTATTCGCGCCATGCCCAATACCCCTTCGCTGGTCAGCGCCGGGATGACCTCGATTACGCCAAACGCGCTGGTGACTTCAGAAGATACCGCCGACGTGCTGAATATCTTCCGCTGCTTTGGCGAAGCGGAAGTGATTGCCGAGCCGATGATCCATCCAGTGGTTGGCGTCAGCGGTTCCGCACCGGCCTATGTGTTTATGTTTATTGAAGCGATGGCCGATGCCGCCGTCCTCGGCGGTATGCCGCGCGCCCAGGCGTACAAATTTGCCGCGCAGGCGGTGATGGGTTCAGCAAAAATGGTGCTGGAAACCGGCAAACATCCGGGCGAACTGAAAGATATGGTCTGCTCCCCCGGCGGCACCACTATCGAAGCGGTAAAAGTGCTGGAAGAGAAAGGCTTCCGCTCCGCGGTTATCGAGGCGATTACCGCCTGTATGACTAAATCCGAGAAACTGAGCAGCTAACGGCCGCGCCACGCGCTCTCGCGTGGCGCATGCTTTCAGGCCAGTATTTCGCTGGCCGCATGCAGGCTGAGAGGCTGCTGCATCTTGAGAATTAACCCTGCCGTTTCGCTGTATTTGCCGCAGCTTAACACCGCTTTGAGCACCCCCTCTTCGCCATACAGTACGGCAAAATGTTTATCCGCCAGGGAACCCAAGATTTTCATGCTGTCCCATTGTGGCGCATAGCCGAGGTATTCAAAGCGGTTGCCGAAATGGGTGGTCCAGAAAAAGGGCACCCGATCAAAGCTGTGCTGTTCGCCGAGCATATTCAGCGCGGCAAGCCGCCCCTGCTGCTGCGCGACGCGCCAGTGTTCAATGCGCCGACGCCCTTCCGCAGCCGGGTAGCTGGCGATATCGCCGACCGCCCAAACATCTGCGGCCACATTGAGGTGTTCATCCACCGTCAGGCTGCCATCGTCTTCACGGCGCAGATCCGGTGCCAGATCCGTCACCGGCTCGACGCCGGTAGCAAACACCACCACATGGGCGGGCAAGGTGCGGCCATCTTTCAGCGTCACGCTTTGTACATGGTCGTTCCCTGTCAACGCCGTTGGTTCGCCAGTGACAAATTTGACCCCGTTCTCTTTATGCATGTTCAAGAAATAGCGGCCCATCTCTTCGCCAAACTGCGAAACAAACGGCAGCGCGTGTCTTGATAATACCGTTACCGCAATATCCTGATTGCGCAGCGCCGCCGCCAGCTCCATGGCGATAAAGCTGTTACCGATCACCACCAGCTGTTGCTCTTGTTCTACCTCGTTGAGCAACTGTTCGGCCTGGTGAATATCGCGCAGCACATGCACGCCCGCCAGGTGGTTACCGGGAATATCCGGCCACACCGGCTGGCCGCCTGTCGCCAGCAGCAGCTTATCGAAGGTAATTTGTCGGCCGCTGGCGAGAGTCAGTTGATGCCCCTGGCAATCGAGACTGGCAACCTCTTCCCGCAGGGTTTCTACGCCGGGCTGATTATAAAAGTCGTTATCCAGCAGATGGGGAACTTCACTGATCCTCATTTTTCCCGCCGGAACGAATTTGCTTAACGCGGTGCGATCATAAGGGGCGTCATCCTCTTTATCGATCAGAATCAACTTGCCATTGAAACCCGCATCCCGCAGGGTGATGGCCGCCGCGCTACCTGCCGCGCCGGTGCCGAGGATCACGGCGGTTTGTGGGCGCTCGCCGCGGATCAGCGGACGGCTGGCGGGAGAGAGCGGGCGCGGATTGACCAGCACGCGATTTTGCTCAAGGGTCACCGGATATTGCTTAAGATTTTGCAGCGCCAGCGGTTCGCGCCACTCACCGTTGCTAATATCAAACGCGGCTTTATGCCATGGGCAGACCAGCTTGCCGTCGCATATCGCGCCTTTCTCCAGCGGCCCGCCTGCATGGGGACATTTGCTCTGAAAGGCGCGCACTTGCGCCCCGGTGCGGATCAGGATCATCGACGTTCCCGCGACATCCACTTTCACCGGCTGGCTTTCCGGTAAGGCGTTAAGTTCGGTTACGTATTGGTAGTTCATCGCTTTGCTCCCGGTTCAATGTTGCAAAAACGGGCGTCACGCCAGATGGCGTACCACCGCGAAGAAAAGGAAAAAACGGCTATCTATTAAGCCTGGCAGAGATTAATTAGCGGAAAAAAAGATGGGAGTAATCGCAACGCGAGGTGAGCCAAAGGCTGGCTCACCCGCTGCGTTAAGCGGCTTTTTTCAAACAGGCGCTCATAAATTTGCTGCGATCGTCGCCTTTCAGCGATTGCTGGGTCGCCTGGGCATTACATTCGCGCATCCGCTGCTGCTGCGGTGTCAGGCTTTTTTGTCCCGGCTCGGTTTTGGTGTTTTTCAGGCAGTCACTCATGTATTTCTTGCGCGCGTCGCCCCCGAGGGTTTGCGCCGTGGCCTGTTGATTACAGAGGGTCATACGTTGTTGTTGTGGGGTAAGCGTTTTTTCAGCGGCGCTTAGCGCCGTGACAAACAGCAAACCGAAGATGAAGGTCACCAGTAACGTTATTTTCATAGCACCATCCTTCTGTCAATGTGCCCTTTAAGGATGGTACGGATTGATGAAAAAACCACCCGGCAGCAAAGATATACCGCCGGGTAGCCGTTACTTCAGATTAAGGGCGGCTTTCATGGTGTAGAACAGATCGGTCTGATCCGTCAGCCCCACCACGTTGCCCGCATGCGGGCCGTAAGCCGCAATGCGCAGCTGAGTGCCGGTATGCTCCATCGACTCCTCTTCCGAGTTGCCGTAGGTTATCGCCATCACCGCGCCATCTTTGGTATTCAGCGCCTGACTCAGGCCGGGAGCTTTAGTATCCGCCGGAATGATCTGGCTGGCGTGGGCATGATCGGCGGTGACGATTACCAGCGTATTGCCCTCTTTTTTGGCAAACGCCAGCGCTTTCTGTACCGCTTCGTCGAGATCGACGGTTTCGCCAATCTGACCGCACGGATTCGCTGCATGATCCTGCTTATCGATCGACGCGCCTTCTACCTGCAAGAAGAAGCCCTTCTGGTTTTTGCTCAGCAGCTCAATGGCTTTTTCCGTCATTGCCGCCAGCGTCGGTACGCTGTCGGTGCGCTTCGCGTTGGGCTTACAGGTGATGGCGGGTTGATCAAGATTGCCGTGCAGCGTGGCTTTTGGACCTTCCCAGCGCACCGGCATATTGCCGTCGGCAAACAGCCCGAGCAGCGGTTTGTCCTGGTTTGCTTCGCTAACGCTTGCCAACGAAGAGGCATCGCTCACCAGCTGGTAGCCGCGCGCCTGCGCCTGTTCGCGCAGGGTTTTACCTTGCCACTCGCCGGCGGTGGCGGTTTCAGCGAAGGTTTTCGCTCCGCCGCCCAGTGTGACATCAGGGCGGGCATTTAATAGCTGTTCGGCGATCGAACCTTTGCCGCCTTTCTCCAGCGCATTTACCGCGCATTTCTCGCTGGTCACCGTCGGGCCGTAGCAGCGACGCGAAATAACGTGGGAAACCAGCGCCGCAGGCGTGGCATCCTGCAATTCAGCGGTCGAGACGTTACCCGTTGCCAACCCCGCCGCTTTCGCTATTTCCAGAATAGTGGGGTGATCTTTTTCATGAATATCAACGCCAAGCGCCCCGTTATAGGTTTTCACCCCGGTGCTCCACGCGGTGGCCGACGCGGCGGAGTCCGTCACGTAGTCCGGTTTGCCGGTTTTTTTATCCAGCGCATAATGGGTGTACTGACCGGTCAACGGCAATGCGTCGATACCTTTAAAAAATCCGCCAGCCCCTTCGGCATAATTTCGCGCACTGGTGATTTCGGAATCACCCATGCCGTCGCCAATCAGCAAAATAATATTTTTTGCCGGTTTATCAATCAGGGAATCACGCAAGGCGGCAGTTTGATCGGCGGTTAAACGGCGCGCGCCGCCGGGAGTAGAAATATCCCCCTGGGCGGCACGGTTATCCAGTACGGAGGCCTGAGAGGTTTCCGCATAAATAGTAGGGGTAAAGATCAGAGGTAATAATGCAAGGAAAAGTGCGCTCTGTTTCACTTTAATATTCTCCATGTACAAATACTTAAAGAAAATAAAACAGAGCGACTATAAGAATCTTAGATGACAGTGGGATGACAGTTTCAGCTAACGGTAAGGGGTTAGCTGCGTGGATGCTTTAAAAGCTTTTTTACGTACTGATGAAGTAACTCCGTATCTTTATGGGGAACGGGCGCACCGGGCTGAGCCTCTTCCAGCGCACCTTCGATACTGTCGATTAACGCCTGTTGTTCGGGAGTTGCCATATGACGCAGCAGCGCGGTCACCACTATTTCCAGCGCTTCTACCTGAGCAACCAGTTCTTTTGATTCTTCTTCTTTTTCCGCTAGCTTAACCAGTAACTCTGCAATGAGATTTTTCATAGCGCTATTTCCTTACAAGATATTCGCATGACGTTAGCACTGAGTTTTCAGGTTGCAAAGCGGATACATGTATTATTTTTGCGGTTTTTCTCACAACGTTGAATTGACATTTTAAAAGCAGGGTTAATGAAAAATTCGATGTGCACTTAAGGCAAATTTTTTTTTATCGCTTAGCCAATAAAAAGAATAAGAAGCAGGTCTGTTGGCATAAGGAAATAGTATAATCGGGCGAAATTTCGCTATATTATTTCGCCCGTTGCGTTAGCGCTTCGCCCGACGAAACGCGAAGCCCAGTTGCCAAAGATTAATAAATACCACTACCGCCGTAGCGGCAAATACCCAACGAAAACCCGCCATCGCCGAAACGGCGGCCCCCATCAGCGGACCGGCGACATTGCCTAAATACATAAAAGACTGGTTATAACCAAAGATGCGCCCGGTCACTTGCTCGCTGGTGTACTTCAGCAGCAGCGTTTGCACCGCTGGCAGCATCGCGCCATCGGCAAAGCCCAGCATAAAGCGCAGAATGCCAAGCTGCAGCGGCGAGGTGACAAACGACATGGCGAAGAACAGCACCACAGCCACCACCATAGTAGCCATTAAAATACGCGACGTGCCGATGCGATCGCCGAGCTTACCCAGACGCGGGGCGGAGATCAGCGCCGAAACGCCGGGCACGGCGGCGATAAGCCCGCTAAGAAAAGCAATATTGGTGGTCTGCGGCGATAAAGATTGTATAAACAGCGCCAGAATCGGGCCGATAGAACCGTTGCAGAGCTGAATAACCATGGTGGTGATAAACAGGCTGATCACCAGCCCCGGATAAGGCAGGCTGGAAAAAACCGCTTTGCCGCTCAGGCGTTCGCCCTTTTTCACCGTCGGCCTGCCGCCCTCTTTAATTAAAAACAGCGTCACGAGAAAGCTCACCATCAGTAGCACGGCGGTGATAAAAAACACCATCCGCAGCCCTAAGTGGTCGGCGAGAAAACCGCCCATCAGCGGCCCGCCAATCACGCCGCTTATCTGCGCCGTGGAGAGTGTACTCAGCGCCCAGCCGCTGCGCTCGCGCGGCACCTGCGAGGCCACCAGCGCCATCGCATTGGGAATATAGCCGGAGGTCAGCCCCATCACGCCGCGCAGAATCAGCAGTTGCCAGACGTTGGTGGCGAAGGCTTGCAACAGAATCGCTATCGCCATGCCCAGCGAGGCGCGCAGCAGCATTAGCTTACGCCCTTTGCGATCCGCAAGGCTGCCCCACATCGGCGAGACAATCGCCGACACCAGGAAGGTAATACTGAAGGTTAAGCCAGACCACATCGACAGCGCTTCATGGGAGCTTACGCCAAGCTGGGCGACATATAGCGGCAAGAACGGCAGAATTTGGCTGATGGCAAGGCCGGTGAAAAAACAGCCGAACCAAACCGAGATAAGATTGACCTTCCAGGATTCCATAAGTACACGTAATTATTCAGGTTTTGACAAACTGCGCACAGACTAACAAGAATGCGCCCGCGATAAGTCACCAGAGATGCGGTAAAGATAAATTTGGTGTTTTATCTCTCACCCAGCCTCTCGCGCTGCCGGCTCGGTCGAAAAACCCTGCTGCTGGCAGTGATTTATGCTTAGCGACAGAGACCGAATCCGCGCATCCCGAGGTGAAAATGGTTGGCGTGGGCGGCGTTATACGCCGGTCCAAGCCCGTTGCCATAATAGCCGCAGCTGGCGCTGAGCATCGCCTGCAGCCAAGGCTGCGTGCGCGCCTGACGCCAGCCCTTGAGCACCGTAACGGACTGGCCGTTTGCCAGATGAAAGGCGCTCAGATCCAGCGCTTCTGCGCTGGCATGTTCGCTGCGACGGGCATTGGCGCGGTTATAGATATTGCGACAGGCATAGCTGCCCAGGTGATCGATACGCGTAAGCTGGCTGCCCATAAAACGTTCCGTCAGCGGCCGCGCCTGCTGCGCAACAAACAGCGCCGAGCTAAGGGCTAACGGGCAACTGGCGAGAAAACTGCTGCTCAGTTTAACCGCGCCGAAATCACGCACCCGCACCACGTTAATCAGAGGACAGTCCCCTGCACTGTCGGCGACGGCCACTGAGGAGATCAACCGCTGCTGATTGGCCTCGGCCAGTAATGCGCTACAGGCCTGCGGCGGCAGCCGACGCAGTTTAAACTGGGTGATGCGCCCCGGCGGATCGCTAAGTTGTAATGGCGCAAACGGGTTGTAGTAAGGCGGCAGCGCGCGATAACCGATATAAATCACCGCCACAAGTATGCATAAAACCATCAGGCCTTTCCCGCTCACATCACCTCCTTTCGTCTGCAAAAACATTATGGCAGAAGGCCGCGAATCACGCGTTTCAACGTGCTATCGTATGTGCTTTGTGACTTTACGGTGAGTAAAACAAGAAATGGCAAAAATGCGGGTAGGGATCGTCTTCGGTGGCAAATCAGCGGAACATGAAGTCTCGCTTCAGTCGGCAAAAAATATCGTCGACGCAATGGATAAATCGCGCTTTGACGTGGTGCTTCTGGGAATCGATAAACAGGGTCAGTGGCATGTTAGCGATGCGGACAATTACCTGCTTAACGCCAGCGATCCGGCGCATATCGCCCTTAATCCTTCAGCCAATAGCGTGGCGCTGGTGCCGGGGATCGCACAGCAGCAGCTGATCCAGGCAGAGAATAGCGCGCCGTTACCGAATGTCGATGTGATCTTCCCTATTGTTCACGGCACGCTGGGCGAAGATGGCTCATTGCAGGGGATGCTGCGCCTGGCGAATCTGCCCTTTGTCGGCTCCGATGTGCTGGCCTCCGCCGTCTGCATGGATAAAGATGTCGCCAAGCGTCTGCTGCGTGATGCGGGGCTTGCCATTGCGCCGTTTATTACGCTAACGCGCGCCAATCGCCAACAATACACTTTCTCCGATGTGCAGGCCCGGCTCGGTCTGCCGCTGTTTGTGAAACCTGCCAATCAGGGTTCATCCGTTGGCGTCAGCAAAGTGACCAACGAAGCGCAATACCTTGCCGCGGTAAACATGGCCTTTGAGTTCGATAAAAAAGTGGTTATTGAAAAAGGCATTACCGGGCGCGAAATTGAATGCGCCGTGCTCGGCAATGACCATCCGCAGGCCAGCACCTGCGGCGAGATTGTGCTCAATAGCGAGTTTTACGCCTACGACACCAAATACATTGATGATAACGGTGCGCAGGTTGTCGTGCCCGCTGATATCGATCCGGCGATCAACGATAAGATCCGCGCGATTGCGGTGCAGGCGTATCAAACGCTGGATTGCGAAGGTATGGCGCGCGTGGATGTGTTTTTGACGCCGGACAACGAGGTGATCATCAATGAACTCAACACGCTGCCAGGATTTACCAATATCAGCATGTACCCGAAACTGTGGCAGGCGAGCGGTATTAGCTACACCGATCTCATCACCCGCCTGATAGAGTTGGCGGTAGCGCGCCATCAGGCAAACAGCGCGCTGAAAATGACCATCACCGGCTAACGACTACGGTTTATCCGCTGCCTCCTCATTTTCCGGGCGGCGGCGGATAATCAGCCCGGAGAGCCAGAAACCGATCCCCCAGGTTACCAGCCCTACAGCGTAGGTTTGCCAGCCTTTAGCCTCAAAGCCCAACAGCCCCACTACCCCATTCAGAATAAATATCAGCCCAATCGCAAACGCATAATAGTGCCAGTCACGGCGGATTTTCACAGGCAGCTTCATGACAACTCCGGCAATCAAAACGGCATCATCCCATAACTGCCGCCCCCTGGTCTGTGCCGTATGCGGAAATTCTGAAATGTTACCTAAGTAATAAAAATGTTACTGGAATGTGATCATCCCCAAAAATCATCCTTCTGGGATCATTCCCGGGGCTAAATTATCACCATTCTGATGTTGACAACGCGTTACAGCTGCCAGAATTACCCTGAGTTCGGGCCACATGCCAACTCATTCGAGCGTAAAAAGTGAAGAGTACCGGAGGTCTTATGGCTGACTTTACTATGTCAAAACCCTTTAAAGTTAAGGGTGCGAAACAACGTGACGCCTCCAGGCCGGGTAATATTGCTTATGCCATATTCGTACTACTCTGCTTCTGGGCTGGTGCACAACTCCTCAACCTGCTGGTTCATGCGCCGGGCGTGTTTGAACACCTGATTCAGACACAGGATAGCGCTCGCCCCCATGTTGAAATGGGCATGGGCGTCGGCACTATCTTTGGCCTCGTACCCTTCCTCGTAGGCAGCGCCCTGCTGGGTATAGTGGGACTGGTTTTACGCTGGCGCCGCCATTTTACGCGCTAGTTCTGCGCCATGCAGGCGGCCCGACGATCGTCAACGCGCTTCGCAAACCATGCTGTTGTCAGGTTGCGCGTGATTTTCGGGCTCTCCAGCTTGATCCCCGGCAGGATCTCCCTCGGCAACGTTTTGCCGCTTCTCTTCTCGGCCAGACGGTAGACTTCGCGATACAGTTTCGTCTCTTCCAGTTTTTGGCTGTCGCCACGCTCCAGCTGGCGACGAATATCCCGGTCTGACATACCCAACTGCGCCCCCAGTTTGCGCACGGCTAATTCCGTACCGCCCGCCTCGCTGCTGCCGTAGGCAATAAGATCGCCATCCAGCGCCAGTTTCACCCCGGTTGCTTTACTAACGGCATTTTGAAACGCGGCATTACGGCTGGCGTACAGCCCGGCGTTAAAGTCGGCAAAACGGTAGATCGGCGCCGTATAGCTCGCCGGATAGTTGAGCAAATGATAAGTGCCGAACCACAGACCACCGCGACGGCTAAAGACCTCCTGCCGCACTGTGCCCTCTCGTTTCCAAGGATAACCGTCGTTATGCTGCTCGGCAAAGGCGACGCTTACCTGCATCGGCCCGCCGGTACGCACCGGGTTAAAGGAGCCGAACAGCTTCTGCCCCATCGGCACCATACCGATCATATCGTCGAAAATGGCGCTTAGTTCTTTTTCCGTGCGCACTTTGTCTAACCGCTCGCTGTAGCTTTTGCCGTTCGGCGACGGAATTTTTAGCGCGGTGTGCACCAGCAGCGGCGGAATATGCAACCGCTCGGCGCGTTTATCGATCTCTTTCCAGGCGATTTTATTCAGCCCCGGCACCACCGGATCGGACTGATAATTGGACTCCTGCTGCGCCACCGCCAGTACCGAACAGATATTTTCCAGCGTCGGCGGCAGTTTCTGGCTCTCAAAGGTGGTGGCCAGATCCTGCGCCCAGCCTTCACGATCTTTTACGCTTGCCGGGATCGTTCGCCGCACGACGCTTGCGACATCCAGCGGTTTGCTTTCTTTAGCGTTCTCTTTTTCAGCTTCATGGGTCAGCGTGCCCTGCGTGGTACAGCCTGCGAGGATCAGCGCCGCCAGTAATCCGCTAAAGCGAGGGATGTAAACCATAACCTTCCTTGTATTAACCAAAAATATGCGGCAGCGGTTGAATCGCTTGCCCGTCCAGTTCACGCTCAAAACTGCGTAAACGTTTATAGATAGACATCAGTTCTACCAGCGTCGTCCAGGATGAGATCAAATACTGGAACGAACTGCGCACCTGCTCAAAGACGTTGGTAATCTGGCGCATCAGACCGAAAGTGATCGCCCCGGCGGCAATGGTCGGGAAGAGCACAATCAGGCCCACCACCACATCGACCTGCATATACAGAATACGGGCGATATTGAAATACATATAGTGGAAATAGATACGGAAATAGTTGCGGCGCACGGCGGCGAACAGCTCGGCGACCGTATGCGGCCGCGCACGGCTGGCATCATCTTCGCCGTAAACCAGCTCCTTACGGTAGGCGGCTTCCACACGCTGGTTTTTAAACTGTAGCCCCGGCAGCTTAATGCCGACGAAAGCCAGCAGCACGGTGCCCACCAGTGCCCAGCCGACGGCGGCAATCACCAGCCCGTAGGCAATATGGCCGACTACCGGCAACTGCTGCACATGGGGCGACAGCGCCACCAGCACCGGCAAAAAGGCAATCAGCGTCATAATGGCGTTAATAAAGCTGGTGCCCATATCTTCAAGGGTGGTGGCGAAACGCATGGTGTCTTCCTGCACACGCTGCGCTGCGCCTTCGATATGGCGCAGATGTTCCCAGTGCGCCATATAGTATTCGTTCATTGCCGTACGCCAGCGGAAGATATAGTGGCTGACAAAAAAGTTATTCAGCACCGCGACGGTAACGGCAATCAGCGCTATCCATAAAAACACGCCAATCTCGTGGTAAAGCTGGCCGATGCTGACTTTATTCGGCGCGCTAAGGGCGGTCTGGATAAGATCGTAAAACGGCTGATACCAGGCATTAATGGCCACGTTCACCTCAACCAAAAACCAGGTGACAAAGATGATCAACGCCGTGCCGAGGATCGACCAGCGCTGCCAGCGGTGCGGCGAGAAGGTAAACCAGCACAGGGCAAAGATGCCGACACACAGCAGATAATAGGCATAAAACAGCAGGTAGCTGGCGCTCCAGAAACGGGCGGCGCTAATAGGCACCTCGGCCGAGGCACCGCTCAGACGCAGCAGCCACTCATCGCCGCCTGCCTGCCAGAAAATCACGGTAATAGCGGTCCATATAAACGCCGACAAAAAAAACAGTGTTGGCCTTGGGAAGAAGGACTTGAACATTCTTTTCTCCTGCGAACTTCTTATTATTCACGACATATGCTGTGTTACACCGCCATCGCCCCCAGCATGGCGATCAAAAAGCGCCGCTGAGTGCGGCGCCGTATCGCTGAATCTGACCCGAGGATAACGCCTTAGTTCGTTTGCCATTCATGAAGAATTGTATCGACGGGTTTCACCCGCACCGGGTTGCCGGGCACCGTTAACGTTGCCCACACAGCGTTATAGTGCTCAATTAATACTGCGGCCTGCGCCGCCGGGCGATTGGCTGTGGTATGCGCATCTTGCGCCACGGTAATGGAATACCCGCGGCTGGCACCGTTTTTGATGGTGGTATCGACACAGTAATCCGTGGCGCAGCCGCATATCACAAAGCTGTGAATATCGTGGTCATGCAGCACCTTTTCAAGGCGGGTTTGATAAAAGGCGTCGCAGGCGGTTTTGCTGACATACAGCGCGTTCGCCGGCTGATTGAGTTCCGGCAGCAGGGCAAAACCGTCGCTCCCCTCTTCCAGCCCGCCCGCTTCGGCATGCTGGATAAAAATGACGGTGTCCGCCACCGCCGTAAGCTGGTTGATGCGCGCCACGCACTGCTCGCGCTGAATACGTTCGGTGGCAAAGACGCCGTTTTGCATATCCACCACCATCACTATCCGTTTACCCGCCATTGCCTGACTCCTGAATGAGGAAATAAAAAGATTACCACATCCCACTTTCGCCGAAGTGGTTGGCGAAACGGGCAATTTACTCATCGTTACGTATTAGGGCGAAATAATACGCTTATTGCCGCTTTGCAACGGCCCGCCGGGTAGTAAAATATCCCTATCGTTCCCATTTTTGTTTGGATCTCTTCGTTGAAACCTTGTCTGATTTTCTCGGCGTTGCTTGGCGCGCTGAGTCTGACCCGCGCATGGGCGGCGCAACCCTCGCCCGATCCGGTTTTTGCTTCTGACATTGTCGATCGCTACGCCAACCATATCTTTTACGGCAGCGGCGCGACCGGGATGGCGATGGTCGTTATTGATGGTAACCAGCGGGTATTCAGAAGCTATGGCGAAACCCGTCCGGGCAATAATGTCCGGCCGCAGCTGGATTCCGTTATCCGCATTGCCTCCCTCTCAAAGCTGATGACCAGCGAAATGTTGGTCAAATTGCTCGATCAGGGGCGGGTGCGTCTCAACGATCCCTTAAGCAAATATGCGCCGCCGGGGGCGCGGGTGCCAACGTATCAGGGCACGCCGATTACGCTGGTCAATCTGGCAACCCACACCAGCGCCCTGCCGCGTGAGCAACCCGGCGGCGCGGCGCACCGCTCGGTCTTTGTCTGGCCCACGCGTGAACAGCGCTGGAGCTGGCTCTCTACCGCCCAGTTGAAAACCACGCCCGGCACCCAGGCCGCTTACTCAAACCTGGCATTTGACCTGCTGGCAGATGCCCTGTCACAAGCGGCGGGTAAACCCTATCCGCAGCTGTTTGAAGAGCAGATAACCCGCCCGCTGGGGATGAAAGACACCACCTTTACGCCGTCGCCGGATCAGTGCAAGCGGCTGATGGTGGCGGAAAAAGGGGCCAGCCCCTGCGATAACACCCTGGCAGCGGTCGGCAGCGGCGGCGTTTACTCAACGCCAGGGGATATGATGCGCTGGATGCAGCAGTTCCTGTCGTCGGATTTCCACACTCGCGACAGCCAGGCCGACCGTATGCAGACGCTGATCTATCCGCGTAATCAGCTGACCAAAGTGGTCGGCATGGATGTCCCCGGAAAAGCCGACGCTCTCGGCCTCGGCTGGGTCTATATGGCACCGAAAGAGGGCCATCCGGGGATTATTCAAAAAACCGGCGGCGGCGGCGGTTTTATCACCTATATGGCGATGGTGCCGCAGCATAACGTCGGCGTCTTTGTGGTGATTACCCGCTCGCCGCTGACGCGTTTTACCAGCATGAGCGATGGTGCCAACGATCTGGTGAGCGAGCTGAGTAACAATAAACCGCTGGCGGCACCTTCCATCTGATGCAACAAACAGGCAGGCGGTTTGCCGTCTGCCTGTCTTCACGTTTAACAGCGATTTTGGTAAAACAGCGCGCCGCCTTTTCGGCTACAATGCCGCCATCTGTCCACAAACATCAGGCATACCATGAACGATTTAATCACTCGCCCTCGTCGCCTGCGCAAATCCCCTGCGCTGCGCGCCATGTTTGAAGAGACAACACTGAGCAAAAACGACCTGGTGTTGCCGATCTTTGTTGAAGAAGAGCTCGACGATTATAAAGCCATTAGCGCCATGCCCGGCGTTATGCGCATTCCCGAGAAGTATCTGGCGCGCGAAATCGAACGCATCGCGAAAGCCGGGATCCGCTCGGTGATGACCTTTGGCATCTCCCATCATACGGATGAGACCGGCAGCGATACCTGGCAAGAAAATGGCCTGGTGGCGCGTATGTCGCGCATCTGTAAAGAGACGGTGCCGGAAATGGTGGTGATGTCCGATACCTGTTTTTGTGAATACACCTCACACGGCCACTGCGGCGTGCTGTGCGATCACGGCGTCGATAATGACGCGACGCTGATTAATCTGGGCAAACAGGCGGTGATCGCCGCGGCGGCCGGTGCCGATTTTATTGCCCCTTCGGCGGCGATGGACGGCCAGGTGCAGGCGATCCGCAGGGCGCTGGACGCAGCGGGCTTTACCGACACCGCGATCATGTCCTACTCCACCAAATTCGCCTCCTCGTTCTACGGTCCGTTCCGCGAAGCGGCGGGTACCGCGCTGAAAGGCGATCGTAAAACCTACCAGATGCATCCGATGAACCGTCGCGAAGCGATTCGCGAGTCCCTTATCGATCAGGCCGAAGGCGCTGATTGCCTGATGGTGAAACCGGCCGGGGCCTATCTGGATATTCTGCGTGATATCCGCGAGCGCACCGAGCTGCCGCTGGGCGCGTATCAGGTGAGTGGTGAATACGCGATGATCAAATTTGCCGCCCAGGCGGGGGCGATTGACGAAGATAAAGTGGTACTGGAAAGCCTGGGTGCGATTAAGCGCGCCGGTGCCGATCTGATCTTTAGCTATTTTGCCCTCGATCTCGCCGAACGCGGCATTCTGTAAACGAAGCGGGCGCAGCCCGCTTTTTTCTGGCCTTTCTTGCGCTGTTTCTCCTGCCCTTTACGCTGTCATTTATTCACTGTAATGAAATGTAAGCGTCATCTTCGCCGTCTACTGTCATCGGCAAGACGGGAGGAGAAATCATGTTTAGTCTTGATAATGTTGTTTCTGATCTCTGGCCGCAGGCCAGCCCGGCCCCCTGGCAAAAGAACCTGCTCAGACGGCTGCTGTATGAGCGAGAGTTTCAGCAGTTCGCCGCCCGCCATCCCCATCTGAAAGGGCTGGATATGGTGGAGCAAGTGCTCGAACATCTGCAAATCCGCTGTACCGTTGCCACCCGCTGCCTCGAACAAATCCCCGAACATGGTCCGCTGGTTATTATCGCCAACCACCCAACAGGCACCCTTGACGGGCTGGCGTTGATGTACGCCGTGTCCCGCGTACGCCGCGATGTAAAGGTGGTGACCAACCGCATGTTGACCCATCTTGAACCCCTCAACTCGCTGTTTATTCCGGTAGACAATATGGGCGGACGCACGCGGAAATCCTCCCTGCAGCAGATGGAAAACCAGCTGCAAAATGGCGGCGTGCTGATCTTCTTCCCGGCCGGGGAAGTTTCCCGCCTGACGCGTAAAGGGATCCGCGATAAAGAGTGGCATGCCGGGTTTATTAAACTTGCCCGCAAGTTTCGCGCCCCGCTACTGCCGGTGTGGATTGACGCGCGCAATAGCGCGCTGTTCTACGCCAGCGCGCTGGTTTCTGAAACCCTGCCGTTTTTACTGCTGATGCAGCAGATGTTTCGCCGCCGCGACAGCGAACTGCCGATCAAAATCGGTGAACGTATTCCATGGAATAGCTGGCACACGCCGCAGCTGGCACCGCGCGAGCTGGCCGCTAAGTGTCGCAAACATGTCCTGCGTCTCGGCAAGGGAGTGCCTGGCCTGTTCAAAACCGAATGCGCCATTGCGCGCCCGGAAGAGCGCATTACCCTGCGCCGGGCATTGAACAACGCCGAGTGCCTTGGCCGCACGGCTGACGGTAAGCACATCTATTTGTGGCAGCGTAAAGGACAGGAAGATGTGCCGCTGCTGCGCGAGCTTGGGCGGCTACGTGAAATTGCCTTTCGCGCGGTAGGCGAAGGCAGCGGTAAGCGTCGCGATACGGATAAATATGACGACGATTATCTGCATCTGATTTTGTGGGATGACGCGGATCTGGAAATTGTCGGCGCGTACCGCTTTATGCCGACGGCGCAGCAAGTGGCGACGCGCGGCATCGAAGGGCTCTACAGCCACAGTCTGTTCCATTATGACGACAGTATGGCTGACGTACTGCGCGCGGGCATCGAACTGGGACGCAGCTTTATTCAGCCGCGCTACTGGGGCCGCCGCGGGCTGGATTATTTATGGTCGGGGATTGGCGCTTACCTGGCGCGCTATCCACAATACCGCTATCTGTTTGGTCCGGTGTCAATTTCCGGCGGGCTGCCCCCGGCGGCGCGGGATTTGCTGGTGGCGTTCTATCGCCTGTGGTTCCCGGCAAGCTGGCCGCTGGCTGCATCCAGACGTCCGTGGCCGGCTACGTTGCCGGAAGTGCTGGCACAGTTCACCGGCGACGATTACAGCGAAGATCTGACGCGCTTAAAATCTCTGCTCGGCAATATGGGCTGCGGTATTCCGCCCCTGTACAAACAGTATTCCGAATTGTGCGAACCCGGTGGCGTGCAGTTTATCGACTTCGGCTGCGATCCGGATTTTAATAACTGCGTCGATGGGCTGGTGCTGGTGGATTTAACGCTTCTTAAAAGCAACCGCTACGAACGTTATATTGCGGCGCATCTGCCCCAGCAGGCAGCGAGCGTGGAATAAAAGTTAGGGCAAGCGAGCCGTCGCCACAGGTGCGACGGCTTTTTTATGTCAATTAGCGCTGCACCAGTCGCAGCCGTGCCCTGCGGCTATTTAAACGCGGATTATGGGTAAAAATGACATACAGAATTGGTCGCCAGGCCATTATCTCCTCCTTTGTTAAATATCATCCTGGATTTGGCTGAATATTTTTCCTTCCAACAAAAGTGCCAGAGAATTAAGAACAGCCCATTATTTCGGATGAGTATTAACAGCAGATTATTTAGCTATTAATAAACGTAACGCTTCACCTAAGTCCGGATAAATAACATTCTAAATCAGTAGGTTAAATTATCGTGAAACAGAACATCTAAAAATGCCTTCGTTGCTTATTATTAAAGCCCGATATAACAGAAAAAAGGCTAAGAATCGTCGGATTTCAAATTCACCGCCCTTAGGCATTCCGCCGCAGCCCGGCCTTATTCTTACAACGCAGATAGGTTTGCCCTCAGGCAATATAATGGCGTTTCCCCATTGCGGGGCAGCCTGCACCTGAACAAGGATCGCCACGGTGCAACCTGGGACTTAAAGCGCTATCGATAGCGTTAATTCAGTGGTTTCACATCTCTTTGTATCCTGGCACCGCCTTTGCACATAACAAAGAAGGTTATTCAATGGCGAGGCAATCAACATGAGTACACAAACAACATTAAAAAGAACCCTCGGCAGCTTCCGTCTGTGGGGCATTGCGGTGGGGCTGGTGATTTCAGGGGAGTATTTTGGCTGGAGCTATGGCTGGTCGCAGGCAGGAACACTTGGCTTTCTCATCGTCGCGCTGTTAATTGCCGCGATGTACTGCGCCTTTATCTTTAGCTTTACCGAATTGACAACAGCGATTCCGCACGCCGGTGGCCCTTTCGCTTACGCCTACCGCGCCTTTGGGCCTACGGGAGGGTTTATCGCCGGGTTTGCCACGCTGATTGAGTTTGTCTTTGCCCCGCCGGCAATCGCCATGGCGATTGGTGCCTACCTGAATGTGCAGTTCCCCTCTCTCGATGCTAAGTGGGTCGCCTGCGGCGCGTACGTCATCTTTATGGCGCTGAATATTCTCGGCGTGGGTATTGCCGCCACTTTTGAACTGGTGGTGACGCTGCTGGCGATTTTCGAACTGCTGGTGTTTATGGGCGTGGTCGCACCGGGTTTCTCGTGGGATAACTTTACCGCCAACGGCTGGGCAGGCGCGGAGAGTTTCAGCACTCTGGCGCTGCCGGGGATGTTTGCGGCAATCCCGTTTGCTATCTGGTTTTTCCTCGCCATTGAAGGCGCTTCCATGGCCGCAGAGGAAGCGAAAGATCCCCAGCGCACCATTCCCCGCGCCCTTGGCGGCGGCATCTTAACCCTCACCGTGCTGGCGATTGGTGTGATGGTATTTGCCGGTGGCGTCGGCGACTGGCGCAACCTTTCCAACATTAACGATCCCCTGCCGCAGGCAATGAAAATTGTCGTCGGCAGCAGTAGCGGCTGGTTGCATATGCTGGTGTGGCTGGGCCTGTTTGGCCTGGTGGCGTCGTTTCACGGCATCATCATGGGTTACTCGCGTCAGATCTACTCGCTGGCGCGCGCGGGCTATCTTCCGGCGAGCCTGGCCACGCTCAACCGCACCACACGCACTCCGCATCTGGCGATCCTCGCCGGTGGTGTGGTGGGCATCGGGGCGATTTTCTCCGACTCGCTGATAACCATCAGTGGTTCGCCCCTTACTGCCTGTATTGTGACGATGTCGGTTTTCGGGGCTATCGTTATGTATATCATCTCGATGGCCGCACTGTTTAAGCTGCGCCGCAGCGAACCGGCGCTCATTCGTCCGTTTAAAGCGCCCCTGTTCCCGTTCGCCCCCGCCTTTGCGCTGGGCATGGCGCTGTTCTGTCTGGTGGCAATGGTCTGGTATAACCCGCTGCTGGCGCTGATTTTCGCCATCATGATGCTCGGCGGTTATCTATGGTTTCGTAAAACGGCGCATGCGCGCGAACGTGCCGGGATGGATCCGCAGCTGCGGGCCGTCTCCTGAGGAGACTAAATGTATAAAACCACCCTCGCTCACCGTACTTATCAGTTTGCCAGCCTGAAAACGCTGCTGGCAAAAGCCTCCCCGGCGCGTTCCGGGGATGTGCTGGCCGGGGTTACCGCGCAAACGGCAGAAGAGCGGATGGCGGCGAAAATTGCGCTGGCGGATGTTCCGCTGCGCGAGATTCTCGCCTCGCCGCTGATCCCCTATGAAGAGGATGAAGTGACGCGCCTGATTATCGATACCCACGATAGCCGCGCCTTTGCCCTGATTGCCCACCTGACGGTGGGCGAATTTCGTGACTGGCTGCTGGATGACAGCACCGATACCGCCACCTTAAGCCACGTTGCCCCGGCGATTACGCCGGAAATGGCCGCCGCCGTCAGTAAACTGATGCGCAATCAGGATCTGATCCTTGCCGCCAGCAAATGCCGGGTGATCACCCGTTTTCGCAACACCATTGGCCTGCCCGGCCATCTCAGCGTACGTTTACAGCCTAATCACCCAACGGACGATATGAAAGGCATTGCCGCCAGCATGCTCGACGGTCTGCTGTACGGCGCGGGTGACGCGGTAGTCGGCATTAATCCGGCCAGCGACAGCCTGCCGGTGCTGCAAAAGCTCAACCATATGATGGCCGACATTATTGAGCGCTTCGCCATTCCTACCCAATCCTGTGTGTTAACCCATGTGACTAACACCTTACAGTTGATAGAGCGCGGTACGCCGGTCGATCTGGTGTTTCAGTCGGTGGCGGGAACCGAAGCCGCCAATAGCGGGTTTGGTATTAACCTTGCGCTGCTGCAGGAGGCGTATGACGCGGCGCTGAGTCTTGGGCGCGGCACGCTTGGCAATAACGTGATGTATTTCGAAACCGGCCAGGGAAGCTGCCTCTCCGCCAACGCCCATCACGGCGTCGATCAGCAAACCTGCGAAGCCCGCGCTTATGCCGTGGCGCGCCACTTCAAACCGCTTCTGGTGAATACGGTGGTGGGCTTTATCGGCCCGGAATATCTCTATGACGGCAAACAGATTATCCGCGCCGGGCTGGAGGATCACTTCTGCGGCAAACTGATGGGGCTGCCTATCGGCTGCGATGTCTGCTACACCAACCATGCAGAAGCGGATCAGGACGATATGGATACGCTGTTGACGCTGCTGTGCACTGCCGGGCTGACCTTCCTGATTGGCGTACCGGGCGCCGATGACATTATGCTCAATTACCAGAGCACCTCGTTTCACGACGCCCTGTACGCCCGCCGCCTGCTGGGGCTAAAACATGCTCCGGAGTTCGCCGAGTGGCTGAAGAAAATGCAGATTATTGACAATGGCGGTCAGCTACGCCTGACGGGGGCGAACCATCCGCTGCTGAGCGTTATTCCACAAGGAGCCCACGCATGAACGGACCCGATGCATGGACACTGCTGCGCGAGTTTACCGATGCCCGTATCGCGCTCGGCCGCAGCGGTGCGAGCCTGCCCACGCGGGAAGTGCTTAATTTTGGCCTCGCCCATGCCCAGGCGCGCGACGCTATCCACCAGCCCTTCGACAGCGAACGCCTGGCGCAGCAACTGCACGCGCTGGGCTTAAAAACCCTGGATGCCCACAGCGCCGCCGCCGATCGCCATATCTACCTTAACCGCCCGGATCTGGGGCGTATGCTGAGCGAAGAGAGCCGCGAATACCTGGCCGCCCATCGTCCGCCAGCCCACGATTTGCTGCTGGTGATTGGTGACGGGCTCTCGTCTCACGCCGTTCATCGCCAGTCCGTCGGGCTTATTACCGCCCTGCTGCCCTATCTTGAAACCCTCGGCGTCTCCTGCGGCCCGATTGTGCTGGCGCATCAGTCGCGGGTGGCGCTGGGGGATGATATTGGCGAAACCCTGGGCAGCAAAGCGGTGGCGATGCTGATTGGCGAACGTCCTGGTTTATCCTCGCCGGATAGCCTCGGCGTTTACCTGACCTGGCAGCCATCGCGCCAGCGCATCGAATCCGAGCGAAACTGCATCTCCAATATTCGCCCGGAGGGGCTTAATTACGACGCTGCGGCCTTTAAGCTCGCCTGGCTGCTGGAGCAGGCGTTTTTACGCCGCCTTACCGGCGTGCAGCTAAAAGATGAGAGCGACAATCCGGCGCTGCACGGGCGCGTAACCCCCCGACTTACCGCACAATAATTCCCCCTGGCGCTTCGCCTCGGTGAAGCGCTCTTTTCCCCGCGTCATCTACACTCTTTACGTTGTATACGGCGAACCCGTGGAGGATGTATGGAGAAAAAGAACAGCGCCGATAGCAAAGAAGCATGGCCCGTTGAAGATAATCCTTTCTGGCTGCATTTTGAGAAGCAGGTACAAAAATGGGGCGCGATAGCGCTTATCGTGATTGTGATTGCTGGCTTGTGTGGCCTGTTTTCCCAGGGCTTTCTGAGTAAAAAAACGGCGGTAAGCGATGATCAAAAGCTGATGGTTGAATATGACCGTTTCGGTCGTTTACAGAGCGATCTGGATATGCAAATGACCGCCAACGCCTCGGCGGATAGCCGCGTCACTTTCACCCTCGGCGGCGATTTTATGCACGATTTTGAAATCCGCACCCTGCAGCCCCAGCCGCAGAAAATGTACAGCCGCAGCGGCGAGCTGGTGCTGGAGTACGCCCGTCCCGCGCCTGATAAACCCTTAACGGTCTGGCTGGGCTTAACGCCGCTCGGTGTCGGCACCAGCACGCAAACCCTGTCAGTGAATAGCGCCACAACGGTCACACTCACACAGTTTATTTGGCCCTGAGGAGAGAGCGATGGATATGGTTTTACGCGCGGTAGCGATCTATCTGGTGTTGATGGTGGTGTTCAAAATTGCCGGCCGCCGAACGCTGTTACAGATGACCTCTTTTGATCTCATTTTGCTGCTGATCATCAGCGAAGCCACGCAGCAGGCCCTACTCGGCAGCGATTTCTCCGTCACCGGCGCGTCGCTGACCATTATCACCCTGGTGGGGGTGGATATTATCTTTGGCAACCTGAAGAAGTATGTGAAAGGGGCGGAAAACTTAATTGATGGCACGCCGGTGGTGCTGGTGGAGAACGGCCAGATGCTGGAGAACAAAATGCGGGAAGCGGATATCTCGCGCGACGATATTCTCATGTCGGCGCGTAATAATCAGGGGATTGCCGAACTGGCAGAGATTAAATTCGCCATCCTTGAGCGCAACGGCCATATCTCGATTATTCCCAAAACGCCCTGATAACGTTCTGCTCGCTATACTTGATAGACCAAACCATTGATGCACGAAGCGGTTAAAACAATATGAATCAAGACGCAACGTTAACCCACACGATGAATTCACTGCTGTGCCTGCCGGTGGCCATGTTGTCCTCACAATTAGGTGAGCTGCTGACACAAAAAAAGCTGCGCGTCACCACGGCGGAATCCTGCACCGGCGGGCAAATTGCCACGGCGCTGTGCGCGACCGGCGATACGCCTGAGTTTTTCGGCAGCGGGTTTGTCACTTTTACCGATGAAGCGAAAAGCACACTGCTGCATGTTTCAACGGACACGCTGGCGCGCTGGACGGCAGTAAGTGAACAAACCGCCAGTGAGATGGTGCAAGGCGCCTGCGCGGTGAGCCATGAGCCGGTAGGGATAGCCGTCACCGGTTATGCCGGCCCGGACGGCGGTGAAGATGGCACGCCCGCCGGTACCGTGTGGTTTGCCTGGGCGCTGCCGGGAGAGCCACCGATCACGGAAATGCGGCGCTTTTCCGGCGATTGCACCAGCGTCGTTGAACAAGCGGTGAAATATGCGCTGGCGGCCTTGATCACCCTGTTAAGCCGTTAAGTATTGGCCTTCCTCTGCGCGTAATGCGTTAACTCAACCATCACGCGATCCGCCTGCGGCACGACAGAAGCCTTTCTGCTGCGTGTATCCTGCTCTCCTCCATGGATGACTGCAAAATGCGACAAACATCACACTTTCCCGTGATGAGCTACGCTTGGTTTAAGTATAAAAAAATATAAAGAGAAACCGCCAATGACTGATATCAATACTCTTTTCCCCCGTCGCCAGCCCGCTACGGATCCGCAGGAGCCCGCCCTGCTCAACTGGGCGCAAAACGCGATGCTGGCAAATAAAAATGCCGTGATTCACATCGAAAATGAACAACAACTGCAGCAGGTGATTGCCGCTGCCGCCGGAAAAGTGCGGATCATGGGCAGCCGTATGTCGTCCGGGCGAATGCTGAAACTGCGCCAGCCAGGCGATACGCTGATTGATATCTCGGCGCTGCGCGGCGTGTTGGCGGTGGAAGAGGACAGCGTCACCTTCGCCGCTGGTACGCAGCTGCATGAGGTGTTTGAAACCCTCACCGCCATGAACCGTATGCTACATGCCTCACCGGGGGTGATTGATTCGCAAACCCTTGCCGGGGCGATTTCCACCGGCACGCACGGTCAGGGATTGCAGCAAAGCTCGCTGGCGGATGAGGCACTACGCATTCGGCTGGTGGACGCCGCCGGGACAATTCATGAGGTCTCTTGCCAGCAGCCAGAGTTTGCCGCCGCCCAGCTCGCACTCGGCACGCTGGGAGCGATAACCGCCGTCACCCTGCGCACGCGCCCAACCACGCTTTATACCTGCTTTAAAAGTGCCAGCAGCGCCGATAACCTTGAAACGGATCTGCTCGACTGGAATCAGCGCTGGGCGTTAAGCAAAGCCTGGTGGTTCCCGCAGGAGAATAAAGTGCATACGTGGAATGCACGTGAATCGACCCCTGATGAGCGCGAACGGTGGCGCAATAATCATGGCAATCTGGTCGAGCTGGAAGAGACGGACGAGCAGATGAACGCCGCCGTTGATAAAACCCTGCAGCAGATGCGCGATGACACCCATATCGTTGATGAAAACGGCAAGCCGTTTCGCACCGTTACCCGCTTTAAAGATTTTTCAGATGTGATTGGCGATGTCTATCAGGTTTTCTGTCGCGGGATTGCCACGCCGCAAATCAATATTGAGATTGGTATTCCATTAGCGCGTGCACCGGCGGTTATCGCCCGCATGAAAGCGTGGTATCAGCAATCACACCCGCATATGCACTACCCGATTATTTTGCGCTGTACCGGGCCATCCCAGGCGTGGTTAAACCCGGCCTGGCAGCAGGCGACCTGCTTTTTTGGCTTTGTGGTCTATTACGCCGAAGACGGCTCCCTCTCCGCCGACGGGCTGGCGTTTTTGCGCGACGCCGAGCAGTTGCTGGCGCAGGAGGGCGGTAAGCCGCACTGGGGGAAATATTTTGATGCCACGCTCTATGACTGGCCGACGCTCTATCCGCAATGGTCGGCGTTTCAACAGGTGCGCCAGCGCTTCGATCCACAGGGCAAATTCCTCAATGCTTTTATGACGGAGCTGCTGTCATGAGCGCCGCCTTCGCCTGGGTTACTCTTCTGACGCAACCGGATTATCTGACGGGCGTCGCCGCGCTGCAGCGCTCCCTGCGTGACAGCGGTTCGCCCTGGCCGCTGGTGGTGATGGTGACCGAAACCATTGACGATAACACGCGCCAGCAGCTACAGGCGCTGGGCTGTACCGTACGTGAGGTGCCGATAATCGGCCCCGATCCCTCGCTGGCAAACCGGTATGCTAACGCCCGCTTTGCCGATGTGTGGAGCAAACTGGCAGTGTGGACGCTTACGGAATATCAGCGCGTGGCGTTTCTCGATGCCGATATGCTGGTGATTCAGAACATGGATGAAGTGTTTGAACTGCCGCTGCCCGCAGGCATGATTGCCGCCTGCCATGCTTGTCGCTGCAACCCCAACCACATTGCCAGCTACCCGCCAGCCTGGCGGCCGGAAAACTGCTACTACAGCTGGTGTGAAGACGCGCAAATGCACGCTAATCCCCCCGCCGGGCTTGATAACTACCTGAACGGCGGATTTCTGCTGCTCACCCCCGACATCGCGCAGTATCGGCAGATGATGACGCAGCTGGCGCAGAAAGCCGATATCTCCGCCTACGTTTTCGCCGAGCAGGATTTTCTTAATGAGATCTTCCGTGACCGCTGGCTGCCGCTGCATTACGGTTATAACGCCTTAAAGACCCTGCCGTATCAGCATAAAAAAATGTGGGATCTGGCGCGGGTAAAAAATATCCATTACATCATTGATAATCCCTGGGACAAACGCCCTGAGCCCGGCGACAAGGACTATCAGCTTTATTGTCTATGGAGGGAGCGTGCCGGGATCGACGCGCCTGGGGCATAAAACCTTGCGGTGTATTACGGCTCCGGCCAGCGATGCTGTTGCGCGGCGGCAAGTACCCAGTCGCGAAAAGTATGACAAAGAGGCTCGAATAACGTCCCTTTGTCATACACCAGCAGCATGCCACCACTGTTGGGCAACGGATGATACAGGGCGGCGTCGGCTTGCTTGCGAAACGCGAAATCGATACCGCCGTTTTGCAATGCTAACTGCCGATCGGCGGTGTTGATAAGCACTTCGGCATGGGGATGATAGCGCTCAAAGCCCTTCAGCCTTGGCAGCAACCAGTGCATGGCGAAATCCGCAGAGCAGTGAAGATGAATGCGCCGCTGCGCCGTACCGTCGATTAACCACTGTGTTGCCTGGGCTACCTGCGAAAAAGCGGGCTGAATCGCCCGCAGGTAGCGTGTCCCTTCTGCCGTCAACGTCAGTACGCGGGAACCGCGCATAAACAGCCGCACGTTGACCCAGGCTTCCAGTTTGGCGATTTGTTGGCTCACCGCGCTGGCGCTGATGGATAGCGCCTCTGCCGCCGCTTTCATACTGCCGTGTTGCGCGACGGCATTAAAGCAGATCAGCGCCTGCAATGGCGGTAGGGTCATTGCCTGTCTCCGCATCGGTTAAGTGACACTTAACTCTAGCAAAAATCCGGCTACACTCGTCAACATCCGTCGCGCTCAGCGGGCAAGAAAAACCTGCGGCGAACCCGCGACGGGATGCGTGTTCACTGCCACCTCTGCGCCATACCAGCGGGCGATAAGCGGCGCCTGAATCACCTGCTCCGGCATGCCCTGCGCCACCAGCTTGCCCTGGTGCAGCAGCAAGATCCTGTCCGCCCACAGCGCGGCAAGGTTGAGATCGTGCAGCACCGCGCACACATGCAGTTTGCCGTCGCCGGTCAAACGCTTCAGCAAACGCAACACCTGCTGCTGGTGATAGAGATCGAGGGCCGACGTCGGTTCATCAAGAAATAGCCAGCCCTGCGGGCCGTCGTGATGCCATAACTGCGCAAGGCTGCGCGCCAGCTGTACCCGCTGCTGCTCCCCGCCGGATAAGGTGTGATAACGCCGCTCGAGTAGCGTTTCGCAGCCGCTAAGCAACGCCACCTGCCGTACAATATCGTGCGCGCGTTGAGGCCCCCAGGGCGCGCGACCCATAGAGATAATCGCCGCAACCGGCCAATCAAAGCCAAGGGTTGGCTGTTGCAGCATCACCGCCCGGCGGCGCGCAAGGGCCTGTGCGCTCCACTGCGCTAACGCTTTGCCTTCTAGTTGACACTCTCCTGCCACTGGCGGGAGATAGCCCGTTAGCAGGCGCAGCAGCGTTGATTTACCCGCGCCGTTCGGGCCGATCAGCGCTACCATTTCACCGCGCGCAAGGGTGAAAGAAACATCGTCAATTAGCAGCCGTGAACCGGCGACAAGCCGCAGGTGGGCGGCGGTTAATGGCAGGGTCATATAGCCGCCTTAGAGGCACGAAAAATAAGCCATAAAAACCACGGCGCGCCAAACAGGCTGGTCAATAAACCCACCGGCATTTCCGCAGGCGCGACGAGGGTGCGTGCCACGGTATCCGCCGCCAGCAACAGTATTGCGCCCATTAGTAGCGAACCGGGAACCAGCGCGCGGTGATCCGCCCCCAGCCACAGGCGCATCAGATGCGGCACCACCAGCCCGACAAAGCTGATAATGCCGCTTACCGCTACCGCCGTTGCCACCAGCAGCGCGCTACACACCAGCATTTCGCGCTGCACCTGCGCCACATTAACGCCGAGATAATGCGCCTCTTCTTCGCCCAACTGCAGCAGATTGAGGGCACATGCCCTGCGCCCTATCACCAGCGAGGCCGGCAGGATCAGGCCGGTGGCGAGGGATAGGGTCGACCACTCGATCTGCCCGAGGCTGCCCATTCCCCACTGGGAAAGCTGGCGAAGCTGGGCATCGTTACTGATCCACGCCAGCACGCCGACGCCCGCACCACACAGCGCGTTCAGCGCAATCCCTACCAGCAGCAGCCGGGATAACCCCGCGTCCCCACTTTTGCTGAGCAGGTAAATGATCATCATCACCGCCAGGCTGCCGGTAAACGCCGCCAGAACGGGAGCGTAAAGCGCCACCATCGGTGAAACGCCGATCGGCAGCACCAGCCAGCAGGCCACCGTTAGCGATGCGCCGCCGCTGATCCCCAGCAGACCCGGATCCGCAAGGGGATTACGAAACAGCCCCTGCATCACACAGCCGGAGAGCGCCAGCGCCGCACCGATCAGCAGCGCCAGCAGCACGCGCGGTAGACGAACCGTGAGCCAGATCTGGCGTAACGCCTCATCACCCGTGTGCCATAAGCAGGCGAAAGGTAGCCGCATTGCGCCCTGAGTGCTGGCAAGGGCCGCTAAACCCAACAACAGCAGCATCAGCCCGATAAGCCTGCGGGAAGCGCGGTTCATCAGGGTAACTGCTCCGCTTGCTGACGCAGCGCCAGCAGCGCCTGTGGTGTCCGCACACTAAACCCCAGCAGCGCGATATCATCCACCATCAGCAGCTGTTTTTTTCGCCCGGCGGGGGTCTGCGCCAGCCCAGGCTGGTGCCACAGGTTCTCTTCGCCGCCCATCGCTTTAACGCTGTCGGCAGAGATGACAATCAGATCCGCCTGGCTGGCCATCACACCTTCCTGCGACAGCGCCCGATAATGGTCGAAACCCTGCATAGCATTTTGCAGACCCGCCGCCCGTAACGCACTGTCGGCGGCGGTTTGCTGCCCGGCAACCAGCGTACCCATGCCGCTGTGACTGAGAATAAACAGCGCCCGTTTATTTAGCGGCTGTTGCGCCAGCGCGGCGATTTGTGCCGCCAGCCGTTGACGCAGCGCGGCACCGGCATCGGGTTTGCCGATGGCATCGGCCACCACGGCGATTTTTTTATCAATCGCCGCCAGCGTGTAATCCCCAGGCAGCGTGACCACTTTGACATGATTTTCCTGCACCGTTTGCAGTACCCGCGAGGGCTGGGCATACGCGCTTGCCAGCACCAGCGTCGGGCGCAGAGAGAGAATGCCTTCGGCGTTTAACTGGCGAAGATAACCGACGTCCGGCAACTGTTGCGCCTGCACAGGCCAGATGCTGGTGCTGTCACGCCCGACCAGCGCCGACTGCGCATTCAATCCGTAGATAATTTCGGTGACATCGCCACCGAGGGATACGATTTTTTGCGCGGCGGCGCTGAGGCTAAACGACAGCGCCATCAAAACCAGCAGCAGGGTTTTCATGCGGCTTGCCCCCGGCGGGTTAAGGCATCCATCTGCGCGCGCCAGTGGCGTTGCTCCGGCTGTCCTTCGCTGCGCTGACCGTAAAGCTGGGCGATCAGCGTCATAGCCCACGCGGGCGTAGGTTAATTCGGCTTCGCTTATGCCCATTTTTACGGCGATATCGTGGGCACATTTTTCCGGGTGCTGCGTTTTAATGGCGAGGTAAAGCCGCCAGATGTTGGCACAATACGGGTGTGATGCGGACATTGAAAAACCTCCTGTAGCGCAGAAAACCCCGGCGGCACGGCCGGGATTCGGTCCTGTGTCACGCGCAACGTCAGCCAGGCTAAATAGCTACCCGACCGTCGTTTGGCGATTAGAAATCGATGTTCACACCCAGCTGCCATGTCCGTCCCGGCATCACCGCCAGCGCCTTGTCGTAGGCGTTCTGCTTGCTGATCTCTTGCAGGTTACGGCTACTGAGATAATCCCAATATTTCCTGGCGGTGAGGTTGTAGATGCCGCCGTTGATGTTGATATTTTTCGCTACCCGCCAGTAAGCCGACCAGTCGAGTACCCCGTAACCCGGCACGCGCATATAGTCGATGCTGGGCTCGCCAATAGGTTCGTCGTTATTGGCATACGCCTGGCGATTTGTCGCCGTGGCGCGCTTGCCTTTGACAAAAGTGGCGGTCAGGGCGCTCCCGTAGCGTTTGCGAGGATCGTCCCAGCCGATACCGAAAATCGCCTTCATCGGCGCGACGCTATCGAGATCGACGTATTTATCCCCCAGATAATGGGATTTCGCTTTCCCCTCGCTGTAGCCGTAAGCCAGCCGCGCGCTTAGGCCATCGAGGGGTTCAAACCAGCTGCCAACGTTGAATTTCGCACTAACTTCACCGCCATAAATAAAGGCTTCATCGCGGTTTTCCGCCTGAAAGGCGGTGTAGATGTTCGATGGAATGCGAATAAACTTGTCGGGATTAGCGGCGCGGGTATAGCGGGTATAAGCGATAAAGTTTTTATAACTGTTATAGAACAGCGCTGTACGCAACGTGATGCCTTCTGTCACCTCGCCTTTAATGCCCCATTCAAGATTGTCGCTGGTTTCGGTTTTAAGATCCGTATTGCCGAGAAGCGCATACTGCTCGCTTCCGGCAAAGTTCGAACCCAGATCCCAGGAGCCATACAGCTGGCTGGCATTGGGGAACTGCGCGCCGCGTTGGTACTGCAACCAGCTTATCAGGCGCGGGGTAATCTCGTACTGGAAGATCAGCGATGGCAAAAGCTGGGTATCGCTATTTTTGCCGTACAGCGCGGCGACATCGGCCCCGTCTACCACCGTGCTGTTGGCGACCAGGCTGGAAAGATTGCGTGGTTTTGTCGTCTGGTAAACCACGCGCGCACCGGGCGTAATGGCGAAGGGATGACCGCTGGCGTCAAGGTTGATCCGATCCTGGAGAAAAACACCCAGCGTGTCGCTGCGGCTGTCGGCCTCCGGCTGCATAATCTGGCTATAACCGCTCAGCGCGGGCGACTGGTGAAACGGGCGCTGGGTTTTGCTGCTGCCGACGTTGAAACCGCCGCTCAGATCGTGGCGGCCGACGCTTTTCAGCAGTCCATTTTGCATACCCCAGCTATCGGTATCGTAGTTCGAGTAGACCGTCTCCCTGATGGCGGTGATGCGGTCCGGCATCCAGGTACGATCGTGCGCTTCGGTGTGCTGGTAGTAAACTTTTGTCGACATGCTGTCCAGCCAGTCGTTGATTGGCGTCCATTCATCGTTCAGGCTCGCGCCCCAGCGGCGCGTCTGGCTGGTTTGACGCGCCTCGCCCAGCACCCTGCTGCCCTCGGTGTTCCACGCGTCATAATGGGTATGGTTAGTTCTGTGGAAGGCATCGAGGGTGGCGGTGAATTTGTGCAGGTCGTTCGGCTGCCAGATGCCGGAGGTCATTAGCGCGTTCGAGTGCCAGTTGGCGGGTGGGGCGGCTACCGTGCCGCTGTTGTTTCGCGTTTGCTGACCGTCTCGGCGGCTATAGATCACAATACCGCGCAAAATATCGTCACCTGCCGCGCCGGTGACGCCGTTGTGCCAACTGCGGTCCGCTGAGTCGTAATTGCTCTGGTAACCAAACCAGGTTGCTGTGCCGGGTTGTAAATAATCATCCGCCGATTTGGGGCGGAAAGAGACACTCCCGCCGATGGATGTATTGGCTTGTTCAATGCGGGTGGCGCCAGACTGGATATCGACACTGCCGTACATATAGGGATCGATATAGTCGCGGCCAATACCAAAGGTGTTTAAGCCTGCGCGGCTGGCATAGCTGCGCCCGGTAGCGCCGGGCGTAGCTATGCCATCGACATCAATGCCAACGCGGTTACTTTCCATTCCGCGAATGTTATATCCGCTGTAGCCGCCGCGGTCGAAGCCGCTCTTGCCATTGCCTGAACCGCCGCTTGCGCCGGTGGCGCTGATAAGCGGTTCATAACGCATAATGGAGCCAAAGTCCTTCGCCCCTTTGTGTTGCAAATCCTCAGCGCTGAGTGAATGCGTACTGCCGGCGTTTAAGTTCGGTGCGGGCGCGGTAACGACCATCTCTTCTGCTTTATCGGGCTTAAGATCCGTATTCGTAACGGCGGGACTCGTTTCCGCAAGGGCGGTATGTTGATATATAGCTGCGAGTAATGAGGTGACTAATGCGCGTCGGGTAATGGGCAGGAGAGAGCGTTGAAAATTATCCATAAATTTTGTAATCCTTAGAATTTATCCCTATTCAGCTCACGTCTTACGTCCAGGTAAGCCACAAACAACTGCCGTCAGTACCTCCGGTGGTAGGTTATTTTTATGTTATGATTCATTAAAATAGTTTTAACAATTGCCTATTGCAATCATCTGAAATACGCTTCGCATTTTTTGTTGCCGCCTTTTATGAGGTTATCTCAACCGCGTCTGGAGCCCCGGAAAATGAAACCTGCCATCACCTTGCGCTACTGTTCACAATGCAACTGGATGCTGCGCGCCAGCTGGATGGCGCAAGAACTGTTGCACACGTTTAGTACCGATTTAGGCAGCGTGACGCTGATACCGGGCAGCGGCGGGATTTTCGTTATTGATGCTGACGGTACGGTGATTTGGGACCGCAAAATTGATGGCGGTTTTCCTGATGCTGCCGAGTTAAAACGTCGTGTGCGGGATTACTGCTTCCCGGAAAAGCCGCTGGGGCATGTGGAGAAAAAAGAAGGTTAGCGCCGCGTAAGCGTAAGCGTGCCGTCTTAAATAACAAAAAGGCCGCCGAAGCGACCTTTTTGATTACTTTTTCACCGGCTGCGGTTTTTTATCACCTGATTCCGGTGCTTCACGCGGATCATCTTTTTCAATTCTGAACACATAGCCTCCTTTGGTGAGTGGATCTACTTTTACTATAGACAACGCAGGTACAAAACGCCCAGGCGGCAGAGCTGAAAACCACCCTTCAATGCGTATAACATTGAATAACTGTTTTTTTACCTGCAAAAGAAATGAAAGTGTCCCGGTCATACAGCACAATGGCCGAGAAGAGAGGAGGCACACGCTGCCTCAGCGGGTAGGTGAAAAGGTTATTTCAGGCGTGACTTACGATTAGCCAATTTATGAATCAGGCGTTTCTTGTAAGGCAGCAGCTGTAAATCTACCGTTTCGGTAAAATCAACAGCAATCATTTCGCACAGGGAAGAAGAATTGTCGGTTAATTGAGCGGGAATAGAGAGCGCTAAATTTTCAGTTTTGTCGATAATCCTCTCTCCCTCCTCATTATTATTTTGGTTCATTACTATAATGCCTCAACCTTTTTCAAAAAAAATAAAAATAAACGAGTCGTTGCCGACTCGCTTTCGATAAAAATTAGGTAGGGAGAAAAAGTAGTGAGCGAAACGGTTATTTCTTACCGCCACTGCTGCTACTTTTACTGCTACTACTACCGCCTTTTTTACCGGCTTCGGATGCACGTTCGGTGTCGTTCTTGAAGTTACCACCGCTGTGCTGACCACCTTTACGTCCTGCTTCGGAGGCTTTTTCACGATCTTCAGCGAAATTACCAGAACCACCTCTATGCTCGGCCATGTTATATCTCCACATTTTCATCTTCGATATAATCGATACGGTAAACAGCTCATATCAATCGCGTTGGAATCTTAAGTCTGGACATTTATTGATAATAGTCAAACTTTCACCAAGGATATATCCTTTAAATAACCCTATGTGAGATATAGAAATATTTAAACACATCTGTTGCAAATAATATATTTAGTATATTTTTAAACACCTTACAATCTAAATTATCACCGAGAAAAAATTGCCGCTACGATTAATTTCGTAAATAAAGTGGCCTGAGTAAATATTCTGTGCACACTTATTTCTGCCACACATTTTTGCTGGAGAAACCGATGCACGAACAACATCAACAGTGCGCAGAAGCGTGTTACCGCTGCGCCGCCGCCTGCGAGCACTGCGCCCTCTCTTGTTTACAGGAAGAGGACATCGCCATGATGCGAGAATGCATCAAACTGGACGTTCAGTGTGCCTCGCTGTGCCGTCTTGCCGCGCAGTTTATGGCGATGGAGAGCAACCAGTTGCCTTCCCTGTGCCGAATCTGCATTGATATCTGTCGCGCCTGCGCTGAAGAGTGCAGCAAACATCAGTCTGCTCACTGTAAACAGTGTGCGAAATACTGTCGCGCCTGCGCAGAATCCTGTATGCAAATGGCGGCATAACGCCTTCGGGCAGGGATCACCCTGCCCTCTCTCCTTTTCACTGCCCGCTGAGCTGGCTTACTGCCCGGTTCTGAATCCCCTTTTATCTCGAGTATCAACACTCTGGCTTTTGTTATTGTTATATTATAACATTTCATTTCGTAACAATTTCTTATCAGGAGCGTATCAGGATTATGAAAAGATTGGCTTTTATCGTGTGTATAGGCGGTCTGTTTGCAGGCGCGCAGGCCATGGCTCATGGTCATCACCATGGCAAACCCTTGACAGAAGCAGAGCGTAAAGCCAGCGAAGGCGATTTTGCTGACAAGGATGTAAAGGATCGGCCGCTATCGGACTGGCAGGGAATTTGGCAATCCTTGTACCCCTATTTGCAAAATGGCGATCTCGATCCGGTCCTGATGAAGAAAGCAAAATTGAGCGGGAAAAGCGTAGAAGATTACCGTGACTATTACAAAAAGGGCTACGCCAGCGATGTGGAGATGATTGGCATTGAAAACGGGGTAATGGAATTTCACACCGGCAAAGCGGTTAATGCCTGCCGTTATGCTTATACCGGCTTTAAAATCCTCACCTACAGCTCGGGAAAAAAAGGGGTACGTTATCTGTATGAATGTACGGAGCCGCAATCTAAGCGCCGAAATATGTCCAGTTCAGCGACCATACTATCGCCCCGCGTACTTCGCAGCACTTCCATATTTTCATGGGCAATAGCTCGCAGGAAGCCCTGCTCAAAGAGATGGATAACTGGCCGACGTACTATCCCTACAATATGACCAAAGCGCAGATTGTCGACGAGATGCTGCATCATTAATGTGATCTAAGCGGGCGTAACACCCGGTCGCCCGCGCTACCTGAGCCGATTTTTATATTATCTCTGCCCTGCCCGTTTTAATAAAAATGAAATAAATAGGGGTCATTCGGCTGCACACTTTATTTCATAAAGAATTATCCTGGCGACATAAAAATAATGCTGCCTGTCACGCCGTTATTTTTAGTAGGGGGAGATTGCGATAAGCCTCACATTAGTAAAAAAACGTAAACCTGAAATGAAATATTATAAGTGGTATACCTCAGAACAGAAGTTAGCATACAAATTACCTTAATTTGCATGACAACTACGAGGCACCTATGTCTGTTCACGCTCGCTTGAGCACAATGGAGAAGCTAAGTTTTGGCATGGGCGATGCGGCTTGCGGCATCGTTTTCTCCTCTGTGACCATGTTTTTAACCTACTTTTATACGGATATTTACGGCCTGGATGCCGCCGCCGTCGGTATTATGTTTTTAGTAACGCGAATCCTCGATGCGGTGGTGGATCCCCTCACCGGGATGATTGCCGATCGGGTCAAAACAAAATATGGTCACTTCCGTCCGTGGCTTATCTGGTTTGCCGTGCCGTATGCAGTCATGGCGGTAATGACCTTCACTACACCGGATTTTGGTCATACAGGAAAATTAGTCTATGCCTATTTGACCTATACCGGCCTGATGCTGGCATACACCTTTATTAATATCCCTTACTGCGCGCTCGGCGGCGTGATTACCGACAATGATAAAGATCGTTTATCCGCCCAATCCTGGCGTTTCACGCTCTCTTCCTGTGCCGGTTTATTAGTGTCTGTCGGCACATTGAGCCTGGTCGAGTGGTTTGGCAAAGAGAATAAACAGTTGGGTTATCAGGCGACGATGGCGGTGATGGGCACCATTGCCATTATTATGCTAGTGCTCTGTTTCTTTAACACCCAGGAACGCGTCACGCCCGCGGTTGATACTAAATCCTCCGTTAAAGAGGATTTAAAAAATCTCTGGCACAACGATCAATGGCGTATCGTCGCTGTAATTACCTTCTTCTCTAGTATGGCGAGCGTGATGAGAAGTTCCGCCACGCTTTATTACGCCACCTATTTAATGACCGGCGGGGCGCAAATGGGCGCCGCCAGCACCACCATGAAAACCGCCTTTATTACTACGATGGTGGTGGGCACTATATTTGGCGCAATGGGCGCGGGTTATTTCTCCCAGCGCTATAAGTCGCTGTTTATGTTCCGCACCATTAACCTGCTGCTGGTCTTCGCCGGGGTTATTATGTTCTTCGTGCCGCCTACCCTGCTGAGTGTTATTTTCCCGATCTATTTTTTGATTGGCTTCCTGCATCAGATGTATCAGCCGTTTAAGTGGAACATGATGGCGAATGCAGCGGATTACGGCGAGTGGAAAACCGGGCGACGTATTACCGGTCTGTCGTTTTCGGGCAACCTGTTTATGCTGAAACTGGGGATGGCGGTAGCCGGGGCGATGGTCGGTTTTTCACTGGGCTGGTTTGGTTACCAGGCCGGGTCGGCAACGCAAAGCGCGGCCGCCATTACCGGCATTGTCAGCCTGCTGACCGTGGGTCCCTCCCTCTCTTATCTGGTGCTATGGTGCCTCTCCTGGCTTTATAAACTGGATGACGAAACAATGAGCAATATCCACCGTGATATGAGCGCCAAAACGGCGGCCGCACAGCGCAACACCGAGGATGTGTCTGAGGGCGTACTGATTGCCGGAGGAGCGAAATAATGACCCACTACGTTTCTCCCTGCATCTGGCCAGCGGATAATCAGGATGGCACTTACCGTAATCCGGTGATCCATGCGGACTATTCAGACCCGGACGCGATTTGCGTCAACGGCCGCTACTATATGGTGGCCTCAAGCTTTAACCATCTACCCGGTTTACCGATCCTTGAATCCAGCGACCTGGTGAACTGGCGAATCATCAACCACGTTCTGCCAACACTGCCGAAACAGTTTGACGAAGTATTACCGGGCAAAGGCGTTTGGGCTCCCTCGCTGCGCTTTCATGACGGCTATTTCTGGGTCTTTTACAGCATGCCCGATGAAGGCATCTTTATGAGTAAAGCGCAGGACCCGTATGGCGAATGGTCGGCGGCGCACTGTCTGAAAGCGGTGCAAGGCTGGATTGATCCCTGCCCGCTGTGGGATGACGACGGTCGCGCCTGGCTGGTGCACGCCTTTGCCTACAGCCGCGCCAATATCAAACATAAACTTCAGTTGTGCGCCATGTCGCCGGATGGCCGCAGCCTGCTTGATGAAGGGAAAATCATCTTTGATGGCACCCGCTCGCACCCGACCCTTGAAGGACCCAAATTCTACAAACGCAATGGCGAATATTACATTTTCGCCCCGGCAGGCGGCGTGGAATCGGGCTGGCAAACGGTGTTGCGTAGCCGCACCGTCGAGGGTCAGTATCTCGCTAAAAATGTGTTGCATCAGGGCGTGACCGGGGTTAACGGCCCGCATCAGGGAGGCTGGGTTGAATCACCCGACGGTGAAGGCTGGTTTGTCCATTTCCAGGATAAAGGCTTTTATGGCCGGATAGTGCACGTACAACCGCTACGCTGGGATGACGAGGGTTGGCCGCAAATCGGCGCCCTTGATTCGCTCTCAGCGATGGGTGAACCGGTAATGCGCGCGCGTAAGCCTGCGGGCAGCGCGCAAGCTGCCTATTGCGAGCCGCAAACCTCGGATGATTTCGTCGATGGTAAGCCCGGCCTGCAATGGCAGTGGCCCGCCAACCCGCAACCGGGCTGGATTATTCCCGGTCAGCAAGGGCTAACCCTTGCCTGTTACCCGGTCGGGCCGCATTCGCTGTATGACACGCCCCAGCTGCTGCTGCAAAAATTCCCCGCACCGGCCTTTAGCGCGCAAACAACCCTGACCGCCGATTTCATACACCAAAATGACGAAGCCGGGCTGGTGATTTATGGCGAGCGCTTTGCGTCAGTGGCGTTGGTTTGGCAAAACGGAAATGCACACCTTAAGGTCACTACCGGCTGGAACAGCGATAAAGGGATCGTTGATTTCACCTCAGAGCTGCTGCCGGTGCGCGCAAGCATGAGTCGTATTTCGCTGCGCGTGGCGGTGGATAACGATGGCATTTGCCAGTTTTCCTGGTCGCAGCATGGCGAGAGCTGGCAGCTTATCACGCCGGACTTTGCCGCATCGGCGGGTAAATGGATCGGCGCGAAAGTCGGTATTTACGCTCTCTCGTCAGCGGATTACGCCGTTAAAGGCCGCGCGTGCTTTGCGCACTTTACGGTGACGGCCACATCGCCGCCGCCCTACAGCAGGCGTTAATAAGGTGACTGATGGCAAGGCGAGACAGCGTATCGCCATCACGCCTGCAGTAACGTCGGCCACAAGCGCAGCGCGGTGTCGATAACCTGCGTTAATTTCTCAGGGCTTGCACCGTCGCGCGCGCTGACCGACATGCCGTGAATTAAGCAGCTTAAGAACAGCGCAATGTCGCGTAGAGGGGCCTGAGACGGGATTTCGCCGCGCAGCTGGCGCTGTTGCAAAAAGAGCAGCAGCGTTTGTTGCTGATCCGTTTGCCGCGCCCGCAGGGTGTCAGCAATGGGTTCCGATGACGCTGAAACGGTGGCAGAAGTATTCACCAGAAAGCAGCCAGCGGGCGTATCGCCACCGGCAAAACAGCTGGCTAACGCCTGCAGATAATCGCGCAGCGCCTGCTCAACGCTTTTCTCATCGCAAAACAGCGCCGCCCGGTGCTGCGTGGCAAAACGCGCCATATACCGGTCGACCACCGCCCTGAACAACCCTTCTTTATTCGTAAATTCCGCATACAGCGTCGGCGCTTTTGCGCCGGTGGCCTCCACCAAATCGGTAAGGGAAGTAGCTTCATACCCATGCTGCCAGAACAGCATCATGGCTTTATCCAGCATTGCCTCACGATCGAAGACTTTTGGCCGCCCGCGGCCTTTTTTAACACAACATGTGCCATCGGTAGTCATGGTTCCCCCTTATTCACATGAATTTAATTAATAATCATTATAAAAACATTGCAAGACGGGTTACCAGCAAAATAATCAAGAAAAAAATAACCCAATATTATGTTAATTAACAAAGCCTTATAATTTAATTTAACGACCATTATAAAAATAGTGTTGACGAGTGACGTAGATCACACTTATGATTTACCTATCGATCGTTAAGTTAATCATAACGACCTCACAGACACTCGCATTTAGAAGGTAAAAGAGTATGAAAAGTATTAAACCCCTGATTGCCGTTGCCGTCCTGAGCTCCCTCTCTTTTGCAAGCGTAGCCGCCGTTGAAGTTCAGGCCACGCCGGCAGGCCAGCAGCAAGCGGGCGTGATTTCCGCTAACGCCGGTACCAACCTCTCCTCTTTGCAAAGTGAACTGGCGCAAAAAGCCGATGAGATGGGCGCGAAATCGTTCCGTATCACCTCGGTTACCGGCCCGAACACCCTGCACGGCACCGCCGTGATTTATAAATAAGCTCTGCCGTATGAAACCGGCATAACGTAAATATGTGAAATCAGGCATAAGCGCCTCATATCAAAAAATTTTAAGGATTATCACCATGAAAACCATGAATTCAATTGCTGTTGCTACTGTGCTTTCTGTTCTTTCCTTCGGTGCGTTCGCCCAGACCGTAACCGCAACCGCGTCCACTCTTGATGAAGCGGAATCCATGATCGCCGCTAAAGCACAGCAGTCCGGTGCGTCTTATAAAATCATTGAAGCCAACACCAATAACAATGTTCATATGACAGCTGAACTGACTAAATAAGATCGTTGCTGTTATCACAGTTAAAAAGCGCCTGCGGGCGCTTTTTTTTTGTTTAATTCTCCCACACACAACAACCAAACATAAAAAAAGGCAATGAAACGTAATAAATTTCCCTCCGAGATAAATATGAACCCCATAAAATTGAGCATACGCTCGGTAACACAGGAGGTGCTTAGGAGTGGAAGTCGAACACGTTGTCGTTACGTTGAATCCGGAATTTACGCCAGCCGTCATGATATGTTCATTGATGGGTACAACTTTATATATTATTACTGAGGAGAATACGAATCCGTTACGAAAATTAGTTACCGCGATCATTTCCTTTTTGTGTGGCGTATACGGAGCGGCCGATGCGGCAGGTGCAATATCGGCAACCTTCAGTGCATTAATTACGCAGTTTATTACCGCCGGTTATGACATACAAATTTCTACTGCGATAGGCGCAATGGTGGCTTCCGTTACCAGCGTTTCCCTATTGTCGGGAATATTGAGCATTATCAGAAAAAAAACCACGGGAGATAAAGGATGATTGAAAAAGTGATGCTGCTTATTCACCTTGTAATCACCATCGCCATCGCGCTCAGGGTGCTAATGTCGATAAAAGAGGTGCATCGTAAAAATATTTGGATGAAAGTAGTGGCGGCAACAATATTTATGGCATCTGCAAGCACCGCTATACGTATATTTACAGGCCAATATACCGTAACGGAGCCTGGAGAATTGATTCTCATTTCTTTATTTTGCCTCATGCTATATCGCAGCGACGGTTACCTGACAAAATTATTTGAGAGAAAAAATGGACATTGAACCAAAGTGGCTTAATGAAGCCAGAAAATATCTTAATGAAAAAGAGATTAAGGGACCGGTGCATAATCCCAATATTGTTCAATTTTGGCGAGATATCAAACGCTCAGGGATTAAGGATGATGAAACCCCATGGTGCGCGGCCTTTGTCGGCGCCATGCTTGAGCGTACTGGTATAAGGTCGACACGATTCGAATCGGCGCGTTCCTATACGCACTGGGGAAAACAAATAGCAGAACCGGCATATGGTTGCATTGTCGTTCTCAGTCGTAACGGGGGTGGACATGTAGGATTTGCCATTGGCGAAACGCCGGACGGCGATCTGGTTTTGCTGGGTGGAAACCAAAGCGATGCGGTAAATTATCGGGCTTTTTCACGCGCGCGAGTGATAGCTTATTGCTGGCCAGAAAATGAGAATATAGATACCCGTCCCCTACCGATAATAAACATTACGCGATCTACGCGAGAAAATTAAAAACCTTTCTCTTTACGCTATAAACACTCCAGGACAGACAATATTATTCATGCGACCAGGATAAATTGCATGTCCTGATAGATATCTACATACAGGTTTCTCTTTCTACAATTTCACTTTCACTTTTGAGGGAGGTAGCTATTTTGATCAGTTGCTCAAAGTTCTTTTTATCAAAACAGATATATCTGTCAATAATCATATCCTTTTTAAACGGCTGTAGGATAAACTCATACTCTTCCATTTTGATAGGCAAATAGGTAATCATGCTGGCAGGAAAAAAAGTAAACCCCATATTATCCTGTATTGCATTCAATACATCGGTAAAATCAGGCAACCACAAAAAATCCCACGCAATGGTCAATTCTGAAATATTTTTCTTTAACATATCAATAAACGGATGCTCTCTCAGAGAATTTCTTAAAATAATCTTCTCGCTCCTTATTAACTCAGAAATATCGGCATATTTATGCTTCATCTTTTTCGTGACCAGGATCCCTAATTTCTCTTGCGAAAGAAAAATCTGATACATATTTCGCTGAAAATCTGCATAGGGAGAAACTGAAGAATAGATATACAAATCAAATTGCGAACCAGTACAATTTTTATGGGTATCAGCCTGCCCCTGACTGATATATAAGTTAAAGAGTGATTTCTTCATGATGCTTCTGGCCTTGAAGAAAATATCGGGATAGTAAAACCCTGAGATAAAAATTCGTATGCTTTCACTGGCAATATCTTTCTGTTTATACGTTTCGAAGGTGTTGTAAGCCAACTCATAAACCGGAAGCAATTTTGTATAAAATGCAAAACCTGCCTCAGTTAGTTTGATTCCACCACAATTTTTCTTAAGTAATTTTTCATCGACTAATTTTTCAAGCTCACTCATTGAATGCCGTAATGCCGAAACAGTGATGCATAATTTATCCGAGGCAACCACATAACATTCACTTTCAACGAGAGTGAGAAAATAAACAATCCTTTTTGATAAAATCATAACCGCGTCCTTTGATTTCCTTTTGAGAGCCTTGCAACCTATCTTTAACGTATTAAAAATCCCAATCTGAAAAACATATAGGCAAAAAAACATCTTTGCGACAAGCGTTTTTTTTCATGCGGCATTGTGGTCGAATTTATAAATGTGAGCATTATCTCAGATTTATAATATATAAAATCCATATAAATCAAAACGTTAATTTCACAGAAAAACGAAATCAAATTATATTGCTTTTATTTGGAAAATTACTGAAAAAATATTTACTGGCGAATGTTAGGATCGATAAATGACAAACAGCAAGTGAATATAAATCTTCAACAAAACATTACGAAACTAAATATTCATGGCAACTCACTAATTATCAACAGGTGATGTAATGAGACAATTCCGTGTAGTAATTACCGGTATGGGCGCCGTAAATGCTCTGGGTGAAAACGTCGAACAATGCTGGCAAGCAATACGTGAGAAAAGAAATGCGTTTCATAAATTAAAAGACCGCGAGGTAATGTTAGAGACAACTTTCTTTTCCTTTCTCGCGGAAAATAAAAAACGTTTTTCGGGCATCCCCAATGAATTGCTGCATTTTCTGCCCAAACACGGAAAGCTTGCGTTAACGAGCGCCAGGGAAGCGGTAAGCCAGGCTTTTGGCACCAATACACCACCGACTGAATACTATGCTGCACACCGGTGTGGCGTCATCCTGGGCAGCGGCTGGGGGGCGTTGGATGAGATTTGCAAATTAAATAGCCACTTGGTTGAAAAAGGGATCACCAATCCGCGAAGTAATATCATTACCATGCCCGGTGCCATGACCGCAGCCTGCGCAATGCAATATGGCTTTAAAGGTTATCAAAATACCTTAATGGCGGCGTGCGCAACGGGAACGATGGCCATCGGTGAAGCCTATGAACATATTAGAACCGGGCGCGCTGATTGCATGCTGGCAGGTGGCAGTGAATCGCTGACGGGAACATTTGGAATCTGGTCTATCGATATTCTCAAGGCGCTGTCGAAAGAAGCCCATTTGCCGGAAAAAGCCTCTTGTCCATTCAGTTTAGACCGAACAGGCTTTGTACTAGCAGAAGGCAGCGCGGTGGTCTGTTTAGAAAATTATGAAACCGCGCAAAAACGCGGGGCCTGCATCCTTGGCGAAATCACTGGCTACAGCAGTTTTTCCGAAGGTGAGCATATGATACGCCCGGCACAAGAGGTTGATTGCCGGGCCAGGACCCTTGAGCAAGCCCTGGCCAACGCCAGGCTCAACAACACCGATGTCGGTTACATTAATGCGCACGGCACTTCTACCCTGCTAAACGATTACCATGAAAGCTGCGCGATTAAAAAAGCCTTCGGCACTGCCGCTTATCATATTCCTGTTTCCAGCACCAAGTCTTATACCGGTCATCTTATCGGTGCGGCCGGCAGTTTCGAAACGATCATATGTACCAAAGTAATCAATGAAAATTTTATCCCGGCAACGATCAATTTATTTAATCCTGACCCGAAATGCGATCTGAATTACGTGCCCAACGATCATTTATTGGGTACATGCGTGAATAACGCCATGAATATCAGCGCCGGTTTTGGCGGGCATAATGCCGCCCTGATAATCTCTAAGGTAGGTTAATCATGTTTTCGCTGGCAGAACTTAAACACTGGGCTTTATTTGCTAATGACCCTAATACAATCCATTTTAAAGCAAGCGACGATGGGTTCATGATCCATGGCATGTTAGTTTTTATGTTTCTCAGCAAACAGTTACTCGCAATAATCGATACACAAAATCAACCGATAAAAATCGATGTCTTCTTTAGAAAAAAAGTATTCACCGGGCAAGATGTACATGTTACGAGTCCGAGTAAGTTCAAAGTCTCGTTGCACAGCGGGGATTCAAACAACTGTGCATCAGGGACTCTGTCTTTTACTGACGGGAATTTTTTTGCAGCTAAAGCCAGTGGCGATACCGCTCTCACCCGGCTTACCCATGGCGATATTTATCACTATCGCTCTCGTTTCGCAAAAGCGTTTAACGATTACAACTGCGATGTTCTTTTTTATAGCGCAGTCTGTTTTAGGTATTTATTAAATTCAGCCTGGTTTTCTTTAGACCAAGGTAATAACGACGCACACAAGCAAAGTTTGTTTGACCATTATGACGTTATACATATTTTTCAATCACTCGAGGTGACGAATCCGTTCACGTACAGCATCTTGACGTCGTGTTCGCTGGAAGTGCTTATTTTTAACAAGAGTGTATTGCCACAGGAGAACCAGTCATACCTGGTAACCCTCGGCTATGGGTTAGTGGATGCCGGCAAACCGATGCTGGTGATGGCGAGTAGATTTTACATACGTCAAAAGGAGGCATAAATGTTACGTGAAGAAACGTTATTTGATGATATACGCAACCTAATCAATACCATGAAAGATATGGGGCATACGGAAATTACCAAGGAGAGTAAATTTAAAGAGATGGAATTTGACAGTCTGGATTATGTCGAACTGCAAATTTTTATGTTCGAGACCTATTCAATAAAAATCCCCGATAATCTGTTTGCTGACAACACTCTTACCAGCATTCAGGATTTGATTAATTTCGCCATTTCTCAACAATCTCTATAACCAAGAGGTCGCTATGTTAAATCTATCTGAAAGTCATTTAAACGCCTTGTATAAAAAAGCTGAGGGCGAAGCCTGGAACGGACTGCTGAGCTATTTTATGAAAGGTGCGGAACATATCCCGCTACAAGTCGGTAGCACGCGTATTTTACTCGAACTTGTTATCCCTGCACATATTATGGACCCGCAGTCCGAACCCAAATATTACATTGTAGACAAAGACGAGCTTTTTTTATTGCGCCGAGATCATCGTGAACTGCGCGTTTATAAAGTTAATGATTTTGGTGTGCTGGAAATGATGCACGGAGATGATGAACTACTCACAGACGCGGCCTTAGGCCCGGCATTTCGTTCAGTCCTGCGCAAAGCGCTCTGCGATTATGTTGCAAAAAACCCCGTGACTAGCCAATTCGTTATTGAAGCGAAGGAAAATTTTGCGCAGTTTATTTTCACTACGTTGATCAACGATGAGTTTCTTAATGCTCTGGGATTTACTGCCCGAAAAATTGAAGAGTTTTCCGAAAAATATTTCGCTTTTGAACTTTTCCCTTCTTACTTGCCTGTTAACACTTACTGAATATGGAGATTAAATTATGTCATTTACTAATATACAAATTACTCATTTTAGTATCCAGTCTTTAAGCGAACGTTTTTATGCCAATGGTAATCATCAGTGCCATGTGCAAGTGATGGTGATGAAACAGGGGATGAATGCACAACATCAATTTGTCCGTGTCCCTTTAACTCAGCAGGAAAGAAACTCTATTGCTGTTGCCAATTTTTCATCCTCGCTTAACTACGATGCGCTACCCATGCCTAATAACTGGGCGTCATCGAGAACGCGTAATGAATTTGATCTGGGCATGATATCGTCATCGTTGTTTAACCCTCGATCGCGTTGGTCTTCAAACAAACACCTTGAAAATGAAGCGCAGGAAGAGTTATCCGTTTCCCCTTATGTCGAGGTAGAGGATGCGTGTCACAGTTGCGCTGAAAATGATGGTAGCGTTGCCAGCGAGCATGTTACCTCACTTACTGAAGCGGGAAATCTTGAGATCGACCCGCTGAATAACAACGTACCGGAAATCTTCAATTTTTATATTACCTCCCGCGCCACCGGCAATCAGCGCTTGATGGCGAAAGCCCGGCTTGAGGTTTCTCCAATCGGCGCTGGGGGGCAATCCCCTATCACTATTACCGCGACGACAAATATGGCGACCGGCCAAAATGTGTTTAATAGCAATATTCTTTTAATAGCGCTTAACCCGGTCGCCGTTCATCCCGGTGATCTCTGGCATACGGTACAAACTATTCAGGATCGCCGCGACAATGTGACTGATAGTAAAAATCCCGATGTGCACCATCAACGCATTATTATGCATCGTTGGGCGCTCCCATGGCGTTTGCGCGCGCAGCGTCTAGTCTCAGGCAATCAAAACCGTTTTTTTTATGAATTGGGCAATACCCATCAAAGCAACCGCTTCCTCACCCGCGGCCGCGTATTTGTCGTAGGTACATCGACTGTTAATGCCCGGGACTCAATGACCGGTGGTTGTGTTTGGGATCACCGCTATAACGTTAGTCGAGCGAGAACTGAAATTATCGCTGAAGTTATCCATGTCATGGGTTGTTCATGGACATCACCAATGCGTGCCGGGACTCATGAACTATCAATTCTTGATAATTATGGAACTGAACATCGCTTTAGAATTACTCCAGAAGATACCGGAAGAACGTTATCTATTTCCCGCATCGGTAATTAGTTAGTTACATAAATCATAGCCATAGCATTGTGCTTATTCTTAACATAATCCAAAAAAGACATGGGGTTATTCCATGCTCAATGCTATTGGCTTTTACCCTCATCATAAAATGAAGGCACATAGTATGAGCACGACAAATATTTATTCTAACGCGTTTAACTTCTCTTCTTTTATCAATTCTGGCGTTGATGCACGCACGGGACAATATACAGCATCGATTAACCTGACAAGCTTAACGCCTTTTAATATCAAAGGTGATACTTATGACATTAATTTAAATTTCTCGTCATTTAATAGCAGTCAGCAGGGATTCGGGCACGGATGGAATATCTCAACAACATTTATTGATACACAAAGGCATGTACTGTCAAATCATACCGGGGAGAGCTACAAATGTAAAAATATGTTACCCGGCGCGGAAATCACATTGACCGATAAGAAATTACGCGATCTGCGAGCCTTTATGGTGAACGCTAATCAGTTCCGCATACAGAGCAAAGAGGGTTTAATCCAAACCATTGCGCGTATCAATTTGAGTAGCAACCTGGCCGTTGTGACCTCAGTAGCCTATCCCAACGGAGAAATATTCGATTTCACCTATGGCATGCTGATTGCTGGTCGACCCTGCCTGACGGAAATTCATCATCGGCAGACCAATAGTTTAATGTTGCGGATGTCCTATTTTGGCTCAACCTGTAACCTGATTCAGGTGCCTGATAGTACCGGGCAGCTGTTGAATATCGATCTGACGTATCAGAATAATCTTCTGACAGGCGTCAGCCTTCCTTATCTGCCTTCCGCCAGAACCACCGCTGGCTATACCATTAATTATGCTCAGTTTGCGAATAACTTTTTCTGCATCGATAGGTTCCGTACACCTTCGGGTTCAGTCGAGGTCATCCAATATAATGCAACCGGTATCCGCATTACGATGTCAAACTCTGTTCCCTGTGTAACCGGCTCAACAATCAATCCGGGAAACGGTCAACCCCCCATTATTACGACCTACCAGTACAGCCAATCGACAAACTTTACCGGCTTTAGCTCTGGACGTACGCATATTGATCCAGAACAAGACAACTTATATCTGGTTAACGGGGTCTATAATTATTCGTCGACCGAGAGCAAACATGTGGGCGCAAATGTTGTCTCCACTACCACGCGTACCTATAACCGTTTTCATTTGTTGACGCGTGAAGAGACCACCCATACGGGTAAGCGGCTCATTAAGATCAATAGTTATAATGAAACAGCCGGTGTCGATTTTTATCGCCAACCGCCAAATTTACAGCTGGTTGCAGAAGAAACCATTATCCATACGGATTTAACCACGCATCGCTCACGCGAAGAGAGGTCCACATTCCTTACTGATGAATGGGGTAACACCCTAAGGATCACTTATCCCAGCGGAATTCAGGTGCGGAACGAATATTATGGTATCAATGGGCAAGCAGGCTTATGTCCGGCCGATCCCCTTGGCTTTAGCCGATTTATCCGCTCAGCGACGAAAATTGCCGCGTATGGCAATACGCCCAATCAAACGACTAATTACACATGGGAATCTTTTGCCCCCTTTGCCAATACCCTGACCCATGGCAACATTATGCTGGTGACAGAAGTGCGTAATGGTGTCTTACGTAAGCGTTATACCTATATCAATTCGACTTCGCACCGCAGCCACTCTTTGCTTAACGGCGTTAGCACGACATTAAATAACTTCACCACCACAGAATCTTTCTCCTATACCTTTTCTAATCACAGCGTGGTTTGTGTGGCGCGGACCACCGGGCACGACAATACGAGCCAGGAAGGAACCAACACAGTCTCTTTTTTAACGGGGGATGTTTTAGAGCAGGTGGATGAACATGGGGTAATTACCCGTTACGAATATACGCCAACGGGTCATATTGCCCAAAAGAGTATCTCAACCGGCAATTCAACCCCTGAGCGCAAACGCTTTACTTATTCCTATCCGACGGCAAATTCGACAAATACCTGGCCGATGCTGACAGAAACCGACACCGGCGGCGTTAGCCATCAGTACCGGTATGATGGTTTAGGCCGAGTCTGTCAGGTATTAGCCCAGGATGACGATGCCGTAATCAGTCAAAATTATAATGGTACTTTCCGGGAGATAAAAACCAGGACCTATAATTCACTGGGGCAAGTGGTTACCGAAAGCGACGTTGATTGGGCATGGGATCTTAATGCTGCCGGCCTGCGCCGTTTAACCACGCCGTTATCAAGCGTTAAACATTTTGAATACGATGGCTGGGGTAACCTTGCCAGAACCACTTACAATGACGGTCGCGTTGAAATTGATAGTCAGGATCCGGTAAGTAAAACCGCCTTAAAAGGTTTACAAGGCCTTTCAATGGTCCAGACCCAATATAACCTTTTCGATGAGGAAGAGTCCGTTTCATTGCTGAATGTGAATGGCACGGTTCATGCGCGCAGGACGTTCACCTACGATGGATTTGGCCGCAGGATCAGCGAAACGGATACCCATAATCACAGCACCCATTTTACCTGGGATCACTTTGATCGTCGGGTGAGTAAAACCTTACCCGATGGCACCCAAATCGATACGCCTCATAGCACCTTCACCGACGCAGAGGCTGTTTCATCTATTTCGGTTCAGGGCCATCAATTTGCCGAAGCGGCCCGTGATGGCTTACTCAGAATCACCCGGCATCGCGTGGGTAACAGAACGCTACGCTATGCTTATCGTGCGGGTGGAACGCTACCAGAAACGATTACTACGCCGGATAATCGCGAGCAAATAAGACGTTATGCGCACGTCTTAAACAATGCCATCACGCAGATCCGCACCTCCAGCATTACGCAGGATTTTGATTACGGGGCAAATACCGGAAAGTTAATTCATGCGCGGGAAGCTGCTGTTAGCTCACAATTAACGTATTTCCCCTCGGGGTTGCTGCAAGAAGAGAGCACCGTCGAAGCAGGCCGCTCACTCTCTTCAAATGCCTACCGCTTTACCATGGCGGGACGCGTGCAACGTAACCGTGACAGTCGGGACAGGATTCATACTTACCAGTATGATAATTTCGGCCGTCTGACCAGTACACGTCAGGGCGCGCAGGAAGCGCTTTATCGTTATGACAGCTTCGGCCGTAAAACCACCATTGATATGCGCGGTACCGCAGCAAACCTGGTGACCACTATTCGCTACGACGAATTTAGTCGGGAAATTAGCAGAACCTACGTTTCAAATGACTCCAGCGCGGTATTAACCATGGCCTATACCGCCGACGGTAAGATCAGTACGCGCGAAATGCAGGAAAACGGACTGGTGCTCAGGGAAATTTTTACCTATGACAACTGCGCTCGTTTAAGCAGATATCAATGTTCTGGTCGAAATGTACCGCGTAATTCTGCAGGAACGCCGCTTTCTGAACAACGCTATCATTATGACCGCTGGGGAAATATTATCCGCACGGACAGTGTGTATGGTTCCCAAACCCTTTCTGCGGTTTATGAATTTAACGCCGCCGATCCGACACAGTTAATGACAATTATCGAGAATGGCCAACGTATCAGCCTGCAATATGATGCCAACGGCAATCTGACGCGTGATGAAAAAGGCCAAACGCTGATTTACGATGCTAAAAACCGTTTGTCGGAGGTAAGGAGCGCTAATAATCAGCTGGTCTGCCGTTACAGATACAATGCCCATGATGTCCTGATTAGCCAGGAAGTCCCCGGGAATCGGCATAACCACTATTTTTATAGCGGTAAAAGGATGTCGAATGCCCATATCAACAATACCGATCTTACCTGGCTGAATGACGGCAGCCTGTGCCGATTAGGCCATACAGAAAATAGCCATGGGCAGGAAACCCATCATAGTTACGGCTTGTTAACCAACGATGTCCCGAACCTGATTCGCTCAGCAAACGGCACTCAGCACCTTTTTAGCATGCCATTTGGTCACCGCAGTCTTATGGCCTTTATTCCCGGTATTAGCGGCGCTCAGCCTGACCCGGTCACGGGATGGTATTTCCTCGGCAACGGCTATCGCGTTTATAACCCGGTCCTGATGCGTTTTCACAGCCCCGATAACTGGAGCCCGTTTGGTCAGGGAGGCATCAATCCATATGTTTACACCTTTAATGATCCTATCAATAACGTTGACCCAAGCGGCCATTTAAGCGATACCGCAATCTCCAGCATCGCGTTAGGCGCCATCGGCATTTTGATGGCTATTTTTACGCTGGGAGCCGCTATTCCCGCGGTGGCTGCAAAATCTGTGGCCATAGCGACGATAGCTGTTAAAGGGAAAATGGGTATATTTACTGCGACGAATACGGTTGTTACCAATGTGTTTGCCGTTGCCTCAGCGGCTACGTCAGAATCTAATCCTGTTGCATCACGCGCCCTGAATTTCACGAACCTTGCTTTAGGCTTGGCGGGTATTCCATTCGGGTTTAGCGGTGCGGTAATGAGCTTTTTCAGAAATAGAGGCAAAGAGGTGGCTGAAAGGACAGTATCAACGTTTGGTACAGGCCATTTTATTAGCAGCGCTGTCGGTATAAATTCACGCTATGATGCCGCTATGATGGGCACAAGCATTGTTTTTGCTATCGGTTATGCGAGTGTCACCGTTGAGGCTGATTCGGCTGAGGAAGAAAACGCAGAACTGCTTGGCATTGCGGGTTTGGCTTTTTGGGGCGGCGGCGTCGCGCTGGGTTTGGGCTCAATGGCCAGGGCATGGCGACACAGCAAATATATCTATCAAGTCACCACGGCGGACAACGTTATGCTGCAGGATATAAACTTTTTTTCCGCTGAGCGCAGAAGGCAGCCGTTAGTTTCCACACGATTGTAGCGATCCCTCTGTGAGTTTATGGCAGCAGCCTTTGAAGTTTCTGCAGGCTGCTGTCATTGTTAACACACTTTCCAGGTAAGCCGGCCTTCCTTGCAACCTCAACGCCCCATTTCACCTTGAGTGAACAGCCCGTTTTGCATGCTATTTGAACTGCCGGGTAAAAAAGGCTAGCCTGCTGCAAAATATTCCCTTTTAACAGGTAACCTCGACAATGGCTCTGATCCCGAAAAACTATGCGCGGCTGGAAAGCGGCTACCGCGAAAAAGCGTTAAAAATCTATCCATGGGTATGCGGGCGCTGCTCGCGAGAGTTTGTTTACTCCAATCTGCGTGAGTTAACGGTCCACCATATCGATCACGATCATACCAATAACCCGGAAGATGGCAGTAACTGGGAGTTGTTGTGCCTGTTTTGTCATGATCACGAACACTCTAAATACACCGAAGCGGACCAGTATGGCACCACGGTGGTAGCGGGTGAAGATGCGCAAAATGATGTCGGTAAAGCCACCTATAATCCTTTTGCCGATTTACAGGCGATGCTCAATAAGAAAAAGTAGTTCAGGTTCAGGGCGGCGGAAGCGGCCCTGAATAACCTCAACCCCATGCCATAATATTCAGCAGACTGTATCCCCTGCACTCCCCGCATTTTCTTATAAAATCGTAGATAGCGGTTATCGGCGAAAGCGCCGGTGAAGCCTGTTGCATGGCGCTGAAAGCGTACTACCGCGTCTGCCCATAACGCAGGTCATAGCGGTTTTAAATGAAAATAAAGCGGGAATAATGATGAAAAGAAACCTCACCTGTTTGACCCTTATTATCGCTGCGCTATCAGGTAGCGAGCCTGCCGTTGCCGCGCCTCTGCCGGTTGCTGCGGATTCGTCGGTGCCGGTCAGCGACTACATCACCCAGGTTAATGGCGATAAAAGCGTGACCTTCCGCCTCTTCGCACCGGGTGCGAAGCGGGTATCGGTCGTCACCGGATCCACCGCTGAAAGTTTTGTTTCCCACGATATGAGCAAAGATGAGCGCGGCGTGTGGGCCTGGAAAAGCGACGTAATGGCACCGAATCTGTACGAATATTATTTTGATGTTGATGGCTTTCGCTCTGTGGATACCGGCAGCCGCTTTCCCAAGCCGCAGCGCCAGCTCAATACCAGCCTGGTGTTGGTGCCGGGAAGTCTGCTCGACGATCGCTCCGTCCCCCATGGCGATCTGCTAACGCTGACCTATCACGCAAAAACGCTGGGCGCAGAGCGTCAGATCTCGGTCTGGACGCCACCGGGCTATACAGGCACAGGCGAACCGTTGCCGGTGCTCTATTTTTATCATGGCTTTGGCGATACCGGGCGTTCGGCTATTGATCAGGGCCGCGTGCCGCAAATAATGGATAACCTGCTGGCAGAGGGCAAAATCAAACCGATGTTAGTGGTCATACCCGATACCGAAACGGATATTGCCGCAGCGACGCCGGAAAATTTCCCACCGAAAGATCGGCGCAAAACCTTCTACCCGTTGAATGCTAAAGCCGCCGATGGCGAACTGATGAATGACATTATTCCACTTATCAGCACGCGGTTTAACGTGCGACAGGATGCCAACGGACGCGCGCTGGCTGGCTTATCGCAAGGCGGCTATCAGGCGCTCTATTCCGGCATGAACCATCTTGCAAGCTTTGGCTGGCTGGCGACGCTGAGCGGCGTTACGACCGCCACCGTTGCCGATGAAGGGATTACCCGCCAGCTCAGCAAACCAGAGGAAGTGAATAAGGCGCTGCACAACTTCACTGTGGTGGTAGGGGAAAAAGATTCGGTTACCGGCGCTGATATCGCCGGGCTGAAACAGGAACTGGAGAAAAAGGGTATTAAATTCGACTATAAAATGTACCCCGGCCTGGGCCATGAAATGGATGTCTGGCGTCCGGCGTATGCTGAATTTGTGCAGAAAGTGTTTAGATAAGGTGGTGCGCCCGGAGCTTGATAGCGCCGGGCTTTCCCTCACCCGCACCCTGGCAATACTAACTGATGAAAAGTCTTTCAGCCTGCTACCTTCTTCCCATCCATGTTATAGACCGAGCGCTTTCTGCTGGTCTCCTTGAGTATGCCCTTGTGTTTTATGAGGCTGAGCTTGAGCGCGTGAAGAACGGTAAAACCGTTAGAGACTTTATTGATAAATCAAATAAATAGCCGTCTCCTTAAAGAGTATTAATTACACTTTAAATCTGGCACCGCAACTAATTACTCACAGGTCATAAAGGAAATATTTTTAATTAATACAGAAAAAAAATTAAATACTGTCAAGAACCATCACCACCAAAAATTAAACAGTGTTAATTTTATATTCCCTAACAGCCTTTATTTTGCAAAAGATTAATAAATAAAGATTATTAAATTCACTTGAAAAATCGATCAATATCGATGTTTTAGAACGTATCATATATTATTTTTATTTATGATAATAACCCAAGGAGATAGAAAAATGTTTTCCCAGAAAAATCAACCATTTTATAAAATTAACAGAGGAAAAGAGTTATTTTAAAGCATCCGAAGCGCTATTTTTAACACCTTCGGCTTTACGTCATTCAATTTAAGAGTTAGAACGTACAGTAGCAATTAAGCTTTTTTATCGATATAGAATCAAAATATTTTTGATTTCATTCCCAGCCCTTTCCCGGAACGCTATATCTTCGAAAGACATATGTATTTCGACTCTGACTATAACCCTGAATTTAATTATTTTGCACAACTACTTAAAAAATAAACATAAACAATTTCTCAAAATGGCTTTTTTTACCCCTCCTAAAATGATAAATATTCCCTTGCACGTTACTGTTCTCATTAACGAGACAAATTGCAAATAAAGCCTGTAACTCCTCATTAGTCGCTACATTGAGATATTATAAAGAAATTGACTTATTGTGTGATTAATTCTGAATAATTACAACCTTAATTTCAATAAATAACGTTTCCATCCGGGATTTAAGGTCAACGTTATCAACACTACCGAATAACCAAGGAGAGGCAAATGAAAAAATCCGTAACAAAGTGCTTTGCGTTGTTAGTATGTGTTATCCCGACCATAACGTATGCAGATGTAATATCGAGCACGACGATTAAACCGCCAGAAGATTCAGCGTCACCCGCCGCACAGAACCATGATTACACCTATATCAAATGTGCCTACCGCAAATATATTGACCGACCCTATGATGTCTCCTCGTCATGGATGTGGGGGCACAAGGATAACAAGTACGCGATTGTTCACGGTAAGTGGTATTCCGATGCGCTGCTGGCCAATATGTTCTTTACGCAGGCCAGCGCACAGGATTTGTATAATGTCTGCTACGACACCCTAACTAAATCTGGCGTAACATTCTCGGATATATACCCTTATGCCGCCGATTTTAGTCTTTCATATTACTATACTTTCTGGAGTCAAGGAGATGATTTGCCAGTTGTAAAGGTCGGCAGTACCGAGTTGGACCGAATGGTCATTTTTGGCGATAGCTTGTCAGATACAATCAATGTTTATAATGGCTCTTATGGAACGGTGCCAAACAGAACATCCTGGTACTTCGGCCATTTTAGCAATGGATTAATCTGGCATGAGTATTTGGTCAGGAAACATATTACTATTCCCGATTATACCTGGGCTACCGGGAATGCTGAAAGTGGGAAGGGCATTATTTTCTATGGCCTACATCAGCAAATGGATTCCTTCGAGGCATACGCCAGATATTCTAAAGGTTATGCTATTGATAAAACACTTTTTTTTATCTTTTTCGGCGGTAATGATCTAATTAATGATAGAAAAAAACCCGAAGAAATTATCGGAAACTATTCTACGGAGATCCCCCGACTCATTGCTGATGGGGCGAAGCAGATTGTTCTGTTCACCCTACCGGATTTTTCAAAAGTCCCCGCAGTGCAAAGCCGGAGTGAATATGAAAAAAAACTATTACAGCAAAATGTCTATACCTTTAATAATATGCTCACTGCGCTTGTCACTTCGCTTAAAAAGGACCACCCTGAAGTAAAATTTATCACAGCGGATCTTTTTACCTACTTTGAAAAGCTCATCAATAACCCCGTTGAATATGGCTACGCTAATAATAAAGATACTTGCCTTAAAATGTCAGGATCAAAAATCGATTACTTCACCGGCAGAAAACCCACAGCGGACTGTGTGAAAACGAAAGCAGCTTATATGTTTTGGGATAATATGCATCCGACGACGATGACACACCAATATATTAGCGAAATGCTCTATCCGGACCTTGAACGTGCGCTATGACATTGTATGAAACAGATGACGTGTGAAACTTGTCCCCCTCAATCAGCATTGCTGGTTAGCATCATCAATTGACGTCTTGCATCAGTTCTTATGATGAGAATCTTCTAAAACACTTAGTAGATTCTCACTTTATAGCCACGTCTAATAACGCTACAGTTGACTGTTTTAGAAATATTTACCCAACCACGAGTTATGAAAACACCCTTTCTCTTTTCTTCAGAAGTAAGGCTTTACTTTCTATAAAGTGCCATGAAAACGACGCAAATAGCACTGTAAGAATAAGTGAAATTATCATAGATGTTAAAAAAGTAAATCCTAATTCATTTATAACTAATTGCTGTATTGGGTATGCGTATATGTATATACCATACGAATAATCAACATTCAATTTACTCAATTTGTTTTTAATTAATGAACACAATGATAAAATGAAAACTGAAAATGCAAAGAAAAATACTATATCTCTCTCATCACCATGTTTAGAAAACAAAATAATCGCAACAATAGATGCTAACGCCAGAAATAACCATGCGCGAGTATTATCAAGCCTATGCTTGCAAAGATAAACTATCGATCCCACCGCAAATGGTATAGTTAGAATAGTCGACCTATCTATAAGTGGCTGGTTAACATTAAATTTTAACAATACAAACTGAAGAGAAATTGAACCGATAAGCAATAATGAGGCGCCTACTAATTTAGACTTATAGAATATAAAAAGAGTAAATGCAATTGCAACATAGTCAAAGACTTCATAAAATAAAGTCCATAAACTTCCGTTCAAGGCGTTTGGGAAGCGATAGTTTGCAGCAAAATAGTTAGTAATCTCTCCATGACCTGACGCGTCAAGAAGAGAGAATTTAATTATATTATGGAATGGTTGTATGGTTGACCAATAATTTACCGGCGATAATGATCCGAAAAAAGTGCACGCCACAACTGTCATTAAAATTGAGCAAGTAACTAATGCAGGGAAAATCCTTAAAACTCTTTTGCGTGCATAAGAAAGCATGGATTCGCTTGAGCAGTAACTAGCGGTAATGAGGTAACCTGATATGCAGAAAAAAGCTATAACGCAAGCCGTACCAAGTTTCGTGTAACCGAAAAAGAGAGGCTCTTCCCCACCATATAAAGCAAAGTGATGACTCACTAGCACCAAGATGGCAGCTAAATGCCGTATATAATCAAATGAATTATTGTGCTGTCTTTCCAATTTCTTAGGTTCCTAAATACATAAATGAGGATTTACAAAAATCTACATTATAAATTTCATCAGGTCAACTGGTCGCCAAGTTAACGGCGGCAAAAAAAATCAATAAATTCAAGTAATTACTTTAAAGATTAGTAAAATGATCTTCGTTCTTTGAGTATGCATTGAAAGTTTTCCTTCCGTTTTGGTACCTATGACTTTTAGCGGTCCTCTCATCCAAGTTCCCCAAATACATAAATCCATATATTAATCTGAGATCTCCTCAAGTCTTTGCTACAGACATGGATATGCCGATCATCGCATATAGTGTTGAATTCGCGTGGCTTGAACCAGCATCTACTGTACGTATATACAGACACACCTCAACCCTCCTTTAGATACGGTAAATACACCCGAATCTTTGTTATAATACTCAATGATCAGACTATTATCTTGCTCTAACCAAATAAAGAAACGCATGGTCCATTATATTTATTAAAATCAAATTACCAGGAAAGGACTGGAACGTTTGACTCAATGAGTCAGTTATTTGCATCATATCACCACCGTTGATATGTAGTATGCCACCAAATAGCGTGGTTATGCCATTGGTATTGTAGCCAACGGAATCATCACCATTGCCAATCATCCGATATCCATTAAACTCAATAACAGTTTGGAATCCGTATAGTTCGACTACTCTTCGGCAGTTAAATGTATAACTACCATTTCAGAACATAAAGCATCTGGATAGTTTTCGTCCCCAAATCTAAAAGGTATAGGAAAACCAACCATAATCAAGCCGAAAGTGTTTAGAGATGTTCCTATGGTACTATCACCCCAGCCTTTTAAACCATAGCTGAATAGCCCGGCATTATTTATCGATATAACAGGACTCCACGTTATGTTTCTGCAATTTTTCATTTCTATTGCAGAAATGGCATTTCCTCGGCAAATGAACCCTCCACTACCCATAATCACATAATCACATAATCTGAATGGTTCGATAAAATCAAATGATCGACATCATAAACACCATTTTGGAACAATCCAAACTTGTTGGTATTGCAATAAGCTAATGCAGCCTGTATTGATGCCGTTCGGGTTGCTAAATCATCTGAGTCTTTATAATTAAAAGGCGGCATCCGGGGGTCTATACCTCGCATTGTTGATAGGTATGATATAAGTGATTCCCCCGTCGGGATACAGATACGGTTCGAACCTGTTGGCTTTGCCAGTTCAATGAGCACATCGGACGCCGACCCCGAAGCACAAATCCAGACGGAACGAAGTCGCCGGTAGTCATGAAAATGCGCTATGACGCTAACACAGCATGGCGCGCAGCATTAAGACGGGCGGGCATAGAAAATTTCCGCTTCCACGATCTGCGATACACCTGGGCAAGCTGGCTTGTTCAATCCGGCGTACCACTGAGCGCAGTACAGGAAATGGGAGGATGGGAAAGCATAGAGATGGTTCAGCGTTATGCACATCTTGCACCTAATCGCCTGACGCAGCACACCATGCAAATTGATGCATTCCTGGCGGGGAATGGCACAAATATGGCACAAGGCGCTTTTGCTGAACTGGTTAATATCGCGTGAACCCGCGTGGTTAGTGGTGCCGATAATAGGAGTCGAACCTACGACCTTCGCATTACGAATGCGCTGCTCTACCAACTGAGCTATATCGGCCCTGCGATGCGTTCACGAACGTGAATCACGGTGTAGAAGGTTAAAACTAAGCGGGTGATGCGTCAATGCCCCTGGGAATCAACCGGCTACTTTTGCATCACCCTTTTTCAATTAAGCACGAATAGTATCGTCGCCGTAACCAATCCACTTATAGGTGGTCAAGGCTTCCAGCCCCATCGGGCCGCGCGCGTGTAGCTTCTGCGTGCTGACCGCCACTTCCGCCCCAAGGCCAAACTGTCCGCCGTCGGTAAAGCGCGTTGAAGCATTCACATAAACCGCCGATGAGTCTACTTCGTTGATAAAGCGATCGGCGTTACGCAATGTGCGCGTCAGGATAGCGTCCGAGTGCTGGGTGCCGTGCTGGCGAATATGGGCAATGGCATCATCGAGATCGGCGACAATTTTCACGTTCAGATCGAGCGACAAAAATTCGTCGTCATACTGCTCCGCTTTCACCGCTTCCACCTTCGCCGGACCGCTTTTCAGCAGCGCCAGCGCCTGCTCATCCGCATGCAGCGTCACGCCGCTCTGTGCCATTTGCTGGCTCAGGGCAGGTAAAAATTGCTGCGCAATGTCCTGATGCACCAGCAGGGTTTCTACGGTATTGCAGGTGCTGGGGCGCTGGGTTTTGGCGTTAACGATAATGTTTAATGCCGGCGCGATCTCTGCCGAGTCATCAACAAAAATATGGCAGACGCCAATGCCGCCGGTGATCACCGGGATCGTCGACTGTTCGCGACACAGCTTATGCAAGCCTGCACCACCGCGCGGGATCAGCATGTCGATATACTTATCCATACGCAGCATTTCATTCACCAGCGCGCGATCCGGGCTTTCAATCGCCTGCACCGCACCGGCGGGCAAACCGCACTCTTCCAGCGCCTGCTGGATCACTTTTACCGTGGCGGCATTGGTGCGCCAGGTCTCTTTCCCACCGCGCAGGATCGCCGCGTTGCCGGTTTTCAGGCACAGCGAGGCAACATCCACGGTCACGTTAGGACGCGCTTCATAAATCACGCCGATAACGCCCAACGGCACGCGGCGGCGCTCAATGCGCAGGCCGCTGTCCAGTAAACCGCCATCAATCACCTGGCCGACGGGATCCGCCAGTTTGCATACCTGGCGCACATCGTTGGCAATCGCGCTTAAACGCGCCGGGTTGAGGGCCAGACGATCCAGCATCGCTTCGCTCAGTCCGTTACGCCGCGCTTCCAGCAGATCCTGTTCATTTGCCAGCAGGATCTCATGCGCCTGTGCTTCAAGGTAATCGGCGATTTTTTCCAGCACGCGGTTTTTTTCGCGGCTGGAGAGCAATGCCAGCGTGTAAGACGCTGCTTTTGCAGCGGCACCCATTTGTTCCAGCATACCTCTGCTCCTTAACGGGTAATCATATCGTCGCGGTGTACCGCGACAGGGCCATATTCATAGCCCAGAATGGCGTCGATCTGCTGGGAGTGCTGTCCCGCAATACGCCTAAGCGCATCGCTGTTATAGCGGCTCACGCCGTGGGCAATATCGCGGCCCTGCAGATTGAGAATGCGGATCACTTCACCACGGGAGAAGTTACCTGTCACGCTTTTAATGCCCTTGGGCAGCAGCGAACTGCCGCGTTCGAGGATGGCGGCAGTTGCGCCTTCATCAACGGTGATTTCACCGGCGGGCGGCGCACCAAAGATCCAGCGCTTACGGCTCTCCAGCGGCGACTCCTGCGCGTGGAAGCGCGTACCGACGGAAATGCCTTCCACCACATCGCCAATCACGCCGGGCTTGCTGCCTGCGGCAATGATGGTGTCGATGCCCGCGCGACAGGCGACATCCGCCGCCTGCAGCTTGGTGCCCATGCCGCCGGTTCCGAGACCGGAAACGCTATCGCCTGCGACGGCGCGCAGCGCATCGTCGATGCCATAGATATCTTTAATCAGTTCGGCGTTCGGGTTGCTGCGCGGGTCGGCGGTAAACAGACCTTGCTGATCCGTTAGCAGCAGCAGCTTGTCGGCACCGGCGAGGATCGCCGCAAGGGCGGAGAGATTATCGTTGTCGCCCACTTTGATTTCGGTGGTGGCGACGGCGTCGTTTTCGTTAATCACCGGCACGATATTGTTATCGAGCAGGGCGCGCAGCGTATCGCGCGCATTGAGGAAACGCTCACGGTCTTCCATATCGGCGCGCGTCAGCAGCATCTGCCCGATATGAATACCGTAAATTGAAAACAGTTGTTCCCACAGCTGAATCAAACGGCTCTGCCCTACCGCCGCCAGCAGCTGTTTCGAGGCGATGGTCGCGGGAAGTTCCGGGTAGCCCAGATGTTCACGTCCGGCGGCGATGGCGCCTGACGTCACTATTACTATTCGATGCCCGGCGGCGTGCTGCTGTGCGCACTGGCGCACCAGTTCCACAATATGGGCGCGGTTCAGGCGACGGGAACCGCCCGTTAAAACACTGGTACCGAGTTTTACCACCAGCGTCTGGCTGTCACTCATGATTCTCTGCCGTTTTTTTAAAAAGTATAAGGAAAATAGATAGTCGTCAGACGTTGTAACAGGAGTCAGGGCGATTGCCAACTGCCAGTGCGGTCAGCCCTCTTTTTTGTTGCGCAGGATCAGCAAGCGTAGCGGCACTGTTTGACACTTTTATGGCAAAGACAAAAAAACACAACTTTTTAAAAACATTCTTACTTTGTCATAAATCTTTAATTTCGGAGCGTTAAAACCCTTCCTGTTTTTCACGGGGCGTATGGCCTGCGAATATTAGCGCGTTAGTTCAATCAGGAATCAAAATGAAAAAGAGCACTCTGGCATTAATGGTGATGGGCGTTGTTGCTGCTGCTTCTTCTGCTCACGCGGCGGAAGTTTTTAACAAAAACGGCAACAAAGTGGACGTGTACGGCAAAGTCAAAGCCATGCACTACTTTAGCGACGATACCAATAACGACGGTGACAAAACCTACGTGCGTTTTGGCTTTAAAGGCGAAACACAAATTAACGATCAGCTGACCGGTTTCGGCCGTTGGGAAGCTGAGTTTGCAGGTAATAACGACGAAACCAACAACAATAATAGTGCGACCAGTCAGAAAACGCGCCTTGCGTTTGCGGGTCTGAAAATCAAAGATTTTGGTTCAATCGATTACGGTCGTAACCTGGGCGTACTGTACGACGTGGCTGCCGTCACGGATATGTTCCCGGAATTCGGCGGCGACGGCATGACCCGTACCGATAACTTTATGACCAAACGTACTACAGGCGTGGCGACCTGGCGCAACACCGACTTCTTCGGCATGATCGATGGCCTGGATATGACCCTGCAATACCAGGGCAAAAACGAAAACGGCCGCAGCAGCGTGCAAAAACAGAACGGCGACGGCTGGGGAACTTCTCTGGCGTATGACTTTGGCGGCAGCCCGGTCACCTTGATCGGTGCCTATGCGAACTCTGACCGTACTAACGCGCAGAATACTGCGGTGGCGCTGGGTCGCGGCGAGAAAGCCGAAGCCTGGGCAACCGGCGCGAAATATGACGCCAATAACCTGTACGTAGCTGCGATGTATGGCGTTACCTACAACATGACGCCGGTAACTGCCGCCACGCCGACCGGGCTGGGTTCTGGTTTTGCTAACAAAGCCGAGAACTTCGAAGCGGTTATTCAGTACCAGTTCGACTTCGGTCTGCGTCCGTCCGTGGGCTATGTCCTGACCAAAGGCAAAGACATGGAAAAAGGTATCGGCGACGAAGATCTGGTTAACTATATCGACGTTGGCGCGACCTACTACTTCAACAAGAACTTCTCGGCAATGGTTGACTACAAAATTAACCAGATCAAAGACGATAACAAACTGGGCCTGGCCGATGACGACGTGGTTGCCGTTGGCGTGACGTACCAGTTCTAAGTTACCGAGACTGTTATCACCCTCGTTATATTGAATGCCCTCCCAGGAGGGCATTATTTTAAACGGATAACGTTGCAAGGCCGGAAAATATGGCCATGCCCGATAAGCACACGCTATCGGGCATTTTTTTATGCGGGGAATTTACGCGGGGAGTTTCAACTGCTCTTTAAAGTTCTCGGCAGGCTCCAGCTTCAGTTCAAGTGAGGCCAGCAGCGTTTTCGCGCGTTCATGAAAATCGCGCAGCGTCTGCTCTAAACGATCGGTCACTTCTTTGTCTTTTATCGCCATTGGCTTCCATTGCCCTTCTTTATCAAAAAGGCCGAACTGATAACGAAAAGTGAAACGCTTCTCGTGTGCTTCCATTTCCATCCACCAGCCCCAGAATTCACGTTTTTCCGGTGCGGGTTTAACATTCACGCAAACTGCCAGGCAATCGAAGAAAAAACGGTTATCTTCGCACTGCTCTTCGCGGATATAAGGCCCCAGCGCAGTAAACTTTTTAATCAACCTGCTTCTCGGATGTCCACTTGGTAACGTCATTGCGATCTCCTTTTGTGAAGCAACTGTTTTACCAAATCAATGGAAATTATCAATCTATTAACGAAGATGATGATTCATCCATCCGGTTATTTGTTGCAGCGCGTTATCAAAATTGCGGTACACCGGATTAAACGGGATCTCCAGCAGTTTGCCATTGCCCGATGACGAGGTGATCAAACGGGACTCCTCTTCCGGGCTAAAGGGATCGTTTTGCCAGAAGCCGGAGAGCATCGGCGTGGGGCAGCGTCTGCCAAGAAGCCCCTGGGTTTTTAACGAGTAGCGATTAAGCTCAACGCGCAGCGCCTCGTCGGACGCGTCGTGCATGCCGAGGCGGCTGGCGAGCACATCCAGATACATCTCCGGTACACGCCCCTGGCGCTGCGGATCGCTCAACAGCGTGTGCACGACCGGTCCCAGACAGGCGACCGCTTTCAGACGCGGCGATTCAAGGTACGCCAGGCGTACCGCCACATTTGCACCAAAGCGAAAACCAAAGGCGGTGACCCGGGTGTGATCGACCCATGGAATAGAGGGCAGCGCCTGCAGTACATGCTGATGCAACAGGCTGGAATCCTGGGTCAACTTCCACTTCGACGAGAAGCCCACCGATGGCATATCCAGCGTCAGCATCGCCATGCCTTGCGGCGCGAAATAGCGCTCATACAGGGTGTAATAGTCACTTTGCAGGCTATCCAGCCCGCCGCACATTAATACCGTCGGAAACGGACCGTCGCCGGGGGGCATATGCAGAAAGCCGGTGACCGGCGCACCGCCGGGAATGGCGAACTCCAGCTCTTTGATCTCCCCCGGCAGTCGCCGCGCCGCCTCTTCATAGGCGCGATTGGCCAGCGCTTGCGCCTGTTCGGCCAGCATATCGCCCTTAATATGCGGATACGCCGCGATGCTAAACAGGCTACAGGCGTGCAGCCAGTGATGCCCACTGATATCCGCGATTTGCTCCTGCAACGCTTTTTGCTGCCAGAGCATTGCCTGCGCGGACCATTCATAGACCCAGTTGCCGTTACGATAACCGACAACCGTGTCATACAGTTCCGGGTCGGTATGTTCCGCCTGACACATGGCGATACGCGCCTGCACTTCGAGGATTTCGCGCGCATCGACGCCGCGCCAGACCCACATCAGCCGGTTAACCATGCGGTACCAGTGCGGCACATTTTTGCCATCCAGTGTTGATTGCACAGGCGGTTGCGTTCCCCGGTTAAACCGACGTACCAGCGTCGAGGTTTCAGGGTAGTTAAAGCGGGGTTTGAACAGCGTTTCGCTAAGATTGGGCTGGGACATCGCGCACAGGCTCCGTATATCTATCACCGATAGTTATTGTAACCTGTTGCGCGCTAAAAAGAACAACGCCCGGTAAAACCGGGCGTAAGCAGAGATTGCAGAACGGAATTAACGACTGCTAATAGGCGGAACAAATACCACGCCCATATCCCACGGCTGTTCAATCCAAGTATCCTGCGGAATATCAACGACATAATCATCAACCAGCGGACGGCCGGCCGGTTTGGCGAAAATGGTCACGAAGTGCGCTTTTGGATACATGTCACGAATAGCCACGGCGGTACCGCCGGTATCCACTAAATCGTCAATCACGATAAAGCCTTCACCGTCGCCTTCGGCGCGCTTCAGCACTTTCAGCTCGCGCTGGTTATCGTGGTCATAGCTGGAGATACACACGGTATCAACATGACGAATTCCCAGCTCACGCGCCAGCAGCGCGCCCGGCACCAGGCCGCCGCGGCTAACGGCGATAATGCCTTTCCACTGTTCTGAAGGCATTAAACGGGCGGCAAGTTTGCGGGCGTGAATCTGCAACATGTCCCAGGTGACGACGTATTTTTCGCTCATGAGTTGGGTCCCAGCCTGTATTTTACGGCTTAAAAATTATTCGAGGGGGAAATAGGTTGCGCGAGATTATAGAGATCTGACGCGCTAAAAACCAGTGTTACCCGGCACGAACGGCGCTTTTTCCATGCACCAATAGTCGCAGCGCCGCAAAAGAGTGGTATTCTCAGGACAATCTCGCAAGCACTATGCTTGCGATATTCGTTTATTTAACCCCCTGACCTGCAAGGTAAGTTTCGCAGGCTCTTCGTAAGGAGACTCACCGTGTCTGAACTGTCTCAACTATCGCCACAGCCGCTGTGGGATATTTTTGCCAAAATCTGTTCTATCCCGCACCCGTCCTACCATGAAGAACAACTCGCCGAACACATTATGGGCTGGGCGAAAGAAAAAGGGCTTCACGCGGAGCGCGACCAGGTTGGTAACATTCTTATTCGTAAACCGGCGACCGCCGGTATGGAAAACCGCAAGCCGGTAGTTCTGCAGGCGCACCTTGATATGGTGCCGCAGAAAAATAACGACACGGTACACGATTTCACCACCGATCCGATTCGCCCGTATGTTGACGGTGAATGGGTTAAAGCGCGCGGCACCACACTTGGCGCGGATAACGGCATCGGTATGGCCTCCGCGCTGGCGGTGCTGGCGGATGACCGCGTTGAGCATGGCCCGCTGGAAGTGCTGTTGACGATGACCGAAGAAGCGGGCATGGACGGCGCATTTGGTCTGCAGGCGAACTGGCTGCAGGCGGATATTCTGATTAACACCGACTCTGAAGAAGAGGGTGAAATCTACATGGGTTGCGCAGGCGGTATCGATTTTATTACCACCCTGCCCCTCACTCGCGAAGCGGTTCCGGCCGGGTATGAAACCTTTAAGCTGACGCTGAAAGGGCTGAAAGGCGGCCACTCTGGCGCGGAGATCCATGTTGGCTTAGGTAACGCCAATAAACTGCTGGTGCGCTTCCTCGCCGGCCACGCTGCCGAACTGGATCTGCGTCTGCTGGATTTCACCGGCGGTACGCTGCGTAACGCCATTCCGCGTGAAGCCTTTGCCATTGTCGCCGTTCCGGCAGATAAAGCCGCACAGCTGAAAACCCTCGCCAGCACCTATCAGGCAATCCTGAAAAACGAGCTGGAAGCAAAAGAGAAAAACCTGGTGGTGCTGCTGGATAGCGTTGCGAGCGATAAAGCCGCGCTGACTAGCGAATCGCGCGATACCTTTGTGCGCCTGCTGAACGCCACGCCGAACGGCGTGATTCGTAACTCAGACGTGGCGAAAGGCGTGGTGGAAACCTCGCTGAACGTCGGTGTGGTGACGCTCGCGGACGACAGCGCCGAAATCGTCTGCCTGATCCGCTCGCTGGTGGACAGCGGCAAAGATTACGTGGTGAGCATGCTGGAATCGCTGGGTGCGCTGGCCGGTGCGAAAACCGCGCCGAAAGGCGGTTATCCGGGCTGGCAGCCGGACGCGAATTCGCCGGTGATGGCGCTGGTGCGTGAAACCTATCAGCGTCTGTTCAATAAAACCCCGAACATTCAGATTATCCACGCGGGTCTTGAGTGCGGTCTGTTCAAAAAACCGTACCCGGATATGGATATGGTTTCTATTGGGCCAACCATTACCGGTCCGCACTCACCGGATGAACAAGTGCATATCGAAAGCGTGGGCCATTACTGGACCCTGCTGACCGAGTTGCTAAAAGCGATTCCGGCGAAATAAGCCTCAGGTCCGCGCCGCCCGGCGCGGACTTTTCTCTCTACTTCTGCCCTTTCCGACCGTTTTATATCCCTAGCACCAGCTGTCGCTCCAGCTGCGGATCGAGTAGCGTCACGTGCAGGCCGACAAGGCGAACGCCGCGCCCGCTCCGGCGCTCGTTCCAGGTGTTTTGCGCCGTCGCCAGCAGATCTTCTTTATTTAAGCGCGGCCAGACATGTTCCTGCGTGGTGAGCTGAAAATCATTAAACTTAAGCTTAACGCCCTGGCGGGCAATTAACAGATCCGGTTTCACCTTGGCTAAGCGCCGCTCCAGTTCCGGGTAGAGCTGCTCGATGATCGCTTCGCACTCTTCCCAGTGGTGAATATCTTCCGCCAGCGTCCTCTCAACGCCGACGGATTTACGCAGCCGCTCGCTGCTAATCTCCCGCTCGTCAATCCCCTGGCTGCGCTCCCATAAAACCCGGCCGAATTTGCCAAAGCGTTTAAGCAGCATCGCCAGATCGCTTCTTTGCACATCTTCACAGGTGCGCAAGCCAAGGGTTTCGAGCTTTGCTGCCGACACTTTCCCCACGCCGGGGATTTTACTCAGCGGCAGCGTGCGTAAAAACGCCGGGACATCGGCCGGGGTAATCACATACTGACCGTTGGGCTTATTAAGATCCGAGGCAATTTTGGCAAGGAATTTCACCGGCGCGATGCCCGCCGACGCGGTGAGCCCGGTTTCATTAAGGATAATCTGGCGGATTTCCTGCGCCATTAAAGTGGCCGAACCGTGGCAGTGCGGGCTGTTGGTGACATCCAGATAGGCTTCATCAAGGGAAAGGGGTTCGATAAGCGAGGTGTAGCGGGAGAAGATTTCGCGGATCTGCTGCGAGGCTTCTTTATAAGCGTCGAAACGGCCGGGTAATAAAGTGAGATGCGGGCAAAGCTTAAGTGCCATCGCCGTGGGCATCGCGCTGCGTACGCCAAATTTACGCGCCGGATAGTTGGCGGTGCTGATGACGCCGCGTTTTACCCGGCTGCCGCCAATGGCTATCGGGATGTCGCGCAGGGCCGGATTATCGCGCATCTCTACCGCCGCGAAAAAGCAGTCCATATCGACATGTATGATTTTGCGCATACGCCAGCCCTCACAGAACACTGGATAAGTATACAGCACAACTGGAGCGATTGAGAAGCCAGCGCGTAAATCCACTGATTAGAGAGCAAGTAAAGCGGTAATTCTGCCGTTTTAAGCGACGATTTTTAACCCGCACAAAGCCAGGTAATTGATTGCTAATCTTTCACGGCGACAGCACTTTGTAACGCGCGCGTTAATAAAGAAGCGGCCTGAAAAATCCCCCTATTTTCGGGCTTGCGAAAAATTACCGTAATGCTAATGTGGGCGCACCGAAACAGAATCGTCTGAATTTTGGGCTTCCTTTGCCGTCCTGGCAATGTGGTAATGTCTTTATCAAGGAAACAAGCAGTATGCGCAAAATCGCATTGTTTATTGCGATGCTTTTGCTTCCGTGCGTCTCGTTTGCTGGCCTGGTCAGCAGCAAGAGTTCAACCGCGCCGGTGAGCAAAGAATTTAAGCAACAGTTGATGGGTTCGCCGATTTACATCCAGATCTTCAAAGAAGAGCGCACCCTGGATCTTTACGTCAAAATGGGCGAGCAATACCAGCTGCTCGACAGCTATAAAATTTGTAATTACTCCGGCGGGTTAGGCCCTAAGCAGCGCCAGGGTGATTTTAAAAGCCCGGAGGGTTTTTACTCCGTGCAGCGCAGCCAGCTCAAGCCGGATAGCCGTTTCTATAAAGCGATTAATATTGGTTTTCCAAACAACTATGACCGCGCCCACGGCTACGAAGGCAAATACCTGATGATTCACGGCGCTTGCGTGTCGATTGGCTGCTACGCGATGACGGATTCCGGTATTGATGAGATCTTCCAGTTCGTCACCGCCGCGCTGGTCTTTGGGCAGCCGAACGTGCAGGTGAGCATTTATCCGTTCCGCATGACCGATGCCAATATGCAGCGTCATAAATATTCAACCTATGCGGATTTCTGGCAGCAGTTGAAGCCGGGTTATGACTACTTCGCTTCCACCCACCAGCCGCCGGTTGTTTCGGTGGTGGATGGTCGCTATGTGGTGAGCAAGCCGATCAATACTTCGGTGCAGCCGCAGCTGGCGTCAAACTACACGCTCCCCCAGACAAAATAAGGCCGACTCGCCTGGCATAATCTTTTGCCAGGCTTCATTGCCGGTTAACGGCTGAGTGGCAATCACGGTAACCACATCGTTCGGTGTGGTTTCCCGCTGAAAATCAATCTCCACATCCTGATCCAGCAGCTTTGCTACGCCAAACGGCGCACGACGCGTGATCCAAAACAGATTGGTCGAGCAGAACGCCATTACGTAGCGCCCGTCAGAAAGCAGCATATTAAATACCCCCTTCTGGCGCAGCTCGCTGGCGAGTGACGCAATGTATTTGAACACCGCCTGCATATTGCCCGGCGTGCGTGGATAGCGCTCGGTCAGCTTGTAGAGCAGCCAGCAGAAGGCTTTCTCGCTGTCGGTTTCGCCTATCGGGCGAAAATTCCCCGTTTCCAGCCCTTTATAACCCGTCAGCTGCCCGTTATGGGCGTAGGTCCAGTTGCGTCCCCACAGTTCGCGGGTAAAAGGATGGGTATTTTCCAGCGCCACTTCGCCACGGTTGGCCTGGCGAATATGAGCAATCACCGAACAGGATTTAATGGGGTAATCCTGCACCAGTTTAGCGATGGGAGAGTTATAGCTGGGTTGCGGATCTTTGAAAGTGCGACAGCCTTTGCCTTCGTAGAAGGTAATACCCCAGCCATCTTTATGCGGCCCGGTGCCACCGCCGCGCTGGACGAGACCGGTAAAACTAAAACAGATATCCGTTGGTACATTGGCGCTCATGCCGAGCAGTTCGCACATATTTCCCTCCACAGCGCCTGACCACAAAAGGCGAAGAGTGACCGCAGTAATGCCCGGGCAGCAAGATGATGAGCTTCGCGCTGCCCGGCTTAAAACGTGTTACGCTTTGACCATCTCTTTTTCGATAAGCTGAATCAGGATGTGAATCACCTTAATGTGAATCTCCTGAATACGATCGGCATAGCCAAAATGCGGCACACGAATTTCGATATCCGCCGAGCCGGCCATTTTGCCGCCGTCTTTACCCGTCAGAGTGATCACTTTCATCCCCTTCTCACGCGCGGCCGCAATAGCTTTGATGACGTTACCGGAGTTACCGGACGTGGAGATCCCTAATAGCACATCGCCTTCGCGACCAACCGCTTCGACATAACGGGAGAAGATATAATCGTAACCGAAGTCGTTGCTGACGCAGGAAATATGGCTCACGTCAGAGATAGCGATTGCCGGATAGCCGGGGCGGTTTTCACGATAGCGCCCGGTTAACTCTTCGGCAAAATGCATCGCATCGCAGTGCGAGCCGCCGTTACCACAGGACAACACTTTGCCGCCGGCTTTGAAGCTGTCGGCCAGCAATACCGCCGCGCGCTGAATAGCGTGAATATTGGCATCATCTTTCAAGAAATTCGCCAGCGTTTCCGCCGCTTCGTTCAGTTCGTTACGAATAAGATCCTGGTACATGAGGATATCCTTCAGCATAAATGTAAATAACACTGCGCAGTGTACCGGATAGCATTTCAGGCGAGAAGCTAAAGCCGTAGCGCCCCGCTGTTTTCATTTTCGCTGAATGAAAAGCCCTCAACATTGTGAACCAGGTTGTAATTATTTTGTAAACACATTGATAAAAGAAATGACATCCACTACAAACAATACATCACAAGTGGTCAGACCTCCTACAAGCAAGGGAGCTTTTCTTTATGATGATTTTGAGTATTCTCGCAACGGTTGTACTGGTCAGCGCGCTGTTTTACCACCGCGTGAACCTGCTGCTGAGCAGCGTTATTCTTCTGGCGTGGACCGCCGCACTGGGCCTTTCTGGCGTGTGGTCTATCTGGGTGCTGCTGCCGCTGGCGATTATCCTGGTGCCGTTAAACCTGCCGCCGATGCGTAAAGCGCTGATTTCGGCACCGGTGTTTCGCGGTTTCCGTAAAGTAATGCCGCCGATGTCACGCACCGAGAAAGAAGCTATCGATGCCGGGACAACCTGGTGGGAAGGGGATCTGTTTCGCGGTAATCCAGACTGGAAAAAGCTGCACAACTACCCGCAACCGCGTTTGACCGCTGAAGAACAGGCGTTTATTGATGGTCCGGTGGAAGAAGCCTGCCGCATGGCAAATGACTTCCAAATCACCCACGAAATGGCGGATCTGCCGCCGGAACTGTGGGCGTACTTAAAAGAGCACCGCTTCTTTGCGATGATCATTAAAAAAGAGTACGGCGGGCTGGAATTCTCGGCGTATGCCCAATCCCGCGTACTGCAAAAACTCTCTGGCGTCTCCGGTATTCTGGCGATCACCGTCGGCGTGCCTAACTCTTTAGGCCCGGGCGAACTGTTGCAACATTACGGTACGCAAGAGCAAAAAGATCACTATCTGCCGCGTCTGGCACGCGGTCTGGAAATTCCCTGCTTTGCGCTGACCAGCCCGGAAGCGGGTTCTGATGCCGGTGCGATTCCCGATACCGGTGTCGTCTGCATGGGTGACTGGCAGGGCCAGCAGGTGCTCGGTATGCGCCTGACCTGGAACAAACGCTATATTACGCTGGCGCCGATCGCCACCGTACTGGGGCTGGCGTTTAAGCTCTCCGACCCGGACAGACTGCTCGGTGGCGATGAAGAACTTGGTATTACCTGTGCGCTGATCCCAACGTCAACGCCGGGCGTGGAAATTGGCCGCCGTCACTTCCCGCTGAACGTGCCGTTCCAGAACGGTCCGACCCGCGGCGACGATATCTTTGTCCCGATTGATTACATTATTGGCGGGCCGAAAATGGCCGGTCAGGGCTGGCGTATGCTGGTGGAATGTCTGTCGGTAGGCCGCGGTATCACCCTGCCCTCCAACTCGACCGGCGGCGTAAAATCCGTGGCGATGGGGATTGGCGCTTACGCTCATATCCGCCGTCAGTTCAAAGTGTCGATTGGTAAAATGGAAGGCATTGAAGAGCCGCTGGCACGTATTGCCGGTAACGCTTACGCGATGGATGCGGCGGCGTCGCTGGTCACCTACGGCATTATGCTCGGTGAAAAACCGGCGGTGCTCTCCGCGATCGTTAAATATCACTGTACCCACCGTGGTCAGCGGGCAATCATTGACGCGATGGATATTGCCGGCGGTAAAGGCATTATGCTCGGCGAAGGCAACTTCCTGGCCCGTGCTTACCAGGGCGCGCCGATCGCCATCACCGTGGAAGGGGCTAACATTCTGACCCGCAGCATGATGATCTTTGGTCAGGGCGCTATTCGCTGCCATCCGTATGTGCTGGAAGAGATGGCCGCCGCGCAGAATAACGATGTCGACGCTTTCGATAAACTGCTGTTTAAACATATCGGCCATGTGGGCAGTAATGAGATGCGCAGCCTGTGGCTTGGCCTGACGCGCGGTTTAACCAGCGCCACGCCGACCCGCGATGCCACCAAACGTTACTACCAGCATCTGAACCGTTTGAGCGCCAACCTTGCGCTGCTGTCGGATGTGTCGATGGCGGTGCTGGGCGGTAGCCTGAAACGTCGTGAGCGAATCTCCGCGCGTCTGGGGGATATTTTAAGCCAGCTCTATCTCGCTTCGTCGGTGCTAAAACGCTATGACGATGAAGGTCGCCAGGAAGCGGATCTACCGCTGGTGCACTGGGGCGTGCAGGATGCGCTCTATCAGGCGGAACAGGCGATGCACGATCTGCTGGAGAACTTCCCGAACCGCTTTGTTGCAGGCGCGTTAAGCCTGGTGATTTTCCCGACCGGTCGCCACTATCGCGCCCCGTCCGACAAGCTTGATCATAAGGTAGCGAAGATCCTGCAAACCCCGAGCGCCACGCGTTCACGTATTGGCCGCGGTCAGTATCTGACGCCGAGCGAGCATAACCCGATTGGTCTGCTGGAAGAGGCGCTGGTTGATGTGATGGCGGCCGATCCGATTCACCAGCGCATCTGTAAATCGCTGGGTAAAAACCTGCCGTTCACCCGTCTGGATGTGCTGGCGCAGCAGGCGCTGGCAAGCGGCCTGATTAATCAGGAAGAGGCCGCGCTGCTGAACAAAGCGGAAATCAGCCGTCTGCGCAGTATCAACGTTGACGACTTCGAACCGGAGGCGCTGGCAACACAGCCGGTGGTCACCACGCCGGAAAAGATGCGTAAACCTGAAGCGGCCTGATAAAACCGCGTTCAGCACAAAGATGGTGTAAGTAGAATAAAAGCCTGAGTTCGGATAGTTAACCGACTCAGGCTTTTTAGTTTTGGGTAAAAATGAATAATATTCGACAAGTCTTGTTTTGTTTTAACCGACGCAGCCTGCTTTTCTTGCTCTTTGCGCCGGTTATCAACTTTTCATTTTTCTCATCAATAATTTCACGGTAAAAATATAAAGCGGAGTGATGATAATCAGCATGATCAACCCGTCTATACAGGAATAAGCGTTGTACATTGCTTCTGGGCTTTCATCATCATAAAGAAAGAGTGAAACTTTGGTGGCAATTTCATAATTGATATATCTTTCAGGCTCTGGAAGCAGATGACCAATACCAAATAATAAAATAATAAAATAGGTTATTTTACTGAGTTTAAGGGCAAGTGTTTTGATAGCCACCGGCGACAACCTCCACCCATCCTCGCGCCATTAGCGCGTGTCGACAAGGAACCTCAATCAGCGTTGTGTTCATAAGCGCATTGTGGATCATTTGATAGTCAGAATTATGGGCTATGGTTATGCATCCTTTTGAAATTGTACCAGGGTGCAGCCGGAAATTACCTCGCTTGACGCTTTCAATCCAGGTGTAATCATCTATCCCCAAATCATCGCGCCATAGCGCAAACCAATGGGTTTTGCCAAACTCTCGTCTCCCAAAAAGCCTGTTAGCTGAGTCATGAATTTCCGCCTTCTTTTGAGAGAACCAATTACCTTCCTTACGATCTACAATCCAATATTTCCCTGGCGGTAACGGACCAATTTGTGGAATAGCCCCGCAATTAAAATTATTTCTGTAGGCCCCTAACCCTGAATGTGCCATAAACACACCCACACCAAATAAATTGAAAGGTACGTAATCCGCTCCGTTCAATATTAACGTTCCTTGTAACGCCATAAACCCTCCTGGTGACATTATTGATAAAGTGGTTATTGGAACAATTATTTGATTTAAACCGCGCAGTCAACTTTTTAAAGCTATAAAAGACGCCCGCATAAACACGGGCATTCTGGCTTAACGGGCGGTCTCGCTGCGGGAGTGTTGCGATGGTATTACGTGCGTCAGATCGACAGTTTCGCGGGCGCGGCTAAGATCGTATGTCGCCTGCATAGCCAGCAATAAGCGAGCTGCAATCCCTAAACCGGCTTCAAGCCGGAGGGCCATTTCGGGACTGATCGCGGTTTTACCTGCTGTAACCTTACTCAGGGCCGAGGGAGAAACGTCGAGATCGCGAGCCAATGCTCGCAGGCTGACGCCGTAATCCTCCAGATATTCCGCGATCAAGACCCCTGGATGTGGGGGGTTGAGCATGATCATTAATGATAGTCCTCTAAGTTAAGTATGTAGGCGTCACCGTCTCTGAATTCAAAGGTGATTCGCCAGTTGGCGCGAACGGTAATAGCGAAAAGGTTTTGTTTATCCCCTTTCAACGAATGAAATTTAAAGCCGGGGTAGCCTCATACAGTAACCCATCGGCTTCGCCTCTGTTCAAAGCCCACTTGACCCTGCAATATTCGCGCTTCACTTTCCCCCTGCGGTTTTTTTCATTTATCCTCATACTACAGTGTTGATGCTGGTTTACGCGGGGTCGCTATCGTGCCTGGATTAAAAATTACGCTATTACAACAACCTTTAGTCTGGATGGATGGACCCGCCAATCTGCGCCATTTTGATGTGCATCTCGAAGAGGTCAGCGGGCGCGATATCATTGTGCTGCCGGAGATGTTTACGACCGGTTTTGCTATGGAAGCGGCGCAACAGTCGATGCCGCAAGATCAGGTGGTCGCCTGGATGCAGAACAAAGCCCGCCAGACCAATGCGCTGATTGCAGGCAGTGCGGCGCTGCAGTCCGAGCGCGGGCCGGTGAACCGTTTTTTACTGGTCGAACCGGACGGGGATGTGCATTTCTACGATAAACGTCACCTGTTCCGCATGGCCGATGAGCATCACCATTATCAAGCGGGTCAGGAACGTGTGGTCTTTGAGTGGCGCGGCTGGCGCATTTTACCGCTGGTATGTTACGACCTGCGCTTTCCGGTGTGGTCGCGCAACCGCAATGATTACGATCTGCTGCTGTATGTCGCCAACTGGCCTGCGCCGCGATCCCTGCACTGGCAAGCGTTGCTGGTGGCCCGCGCGATTGAAAATCTCGCCTGGGTGGCGGGCTGCAACCGCGTCGGTACCGACGGCAACGGGCATCACTATCGCGGCGACAGTCGGGTTATCAGCCCACAGGGCGAAGTTATCGCTACCGCCGAGCCGCACCAGGCCACGCGTATTGATGCCGAGCTCTCCTTAAGCGCCCTGCAGGAGTATCGCAAGACGTTTCCGGCATGGCAGGATGCGGATCCCTTTACGCTGGGGTAATCGCCCTTCTCCGGGTGGCGAGAGGTTTAAGCAACCGTATCAATACGCAAAGAGGTATGACGGAAATTTTCCGTTGGCGTCTCGTTACTCACCACGACCACATCCAGTTCTTCACAGGAGGCGACTTTATAGCGCGCGACCTGAGACATTTTATCCGCCGTTGCCGCTGCGATCGTTTCATTACTTTGCGCAATCACTTCTTTTTTAAAACAGGCATCGTCGTAGTAAACCGCCGTCAGACCGGCCTGCGGATCCAGCCCGCAGACGCCAATAAACGCCTGGTCGAACAGCATATTGCGGATCTGATTAACCGTATCTGAACCCAGCGTGCTGCCGGTTTGCGGATTCACTTTCCCGCCCAGCAGGATTAACTCTCCGCTTTTGCGGCCACTCAGCGCGGCGGCAATTTGCGGCGAATTGGTCACGATGGTGAGCTCCATCCCAGCGGGAATAAAATCCGCCATCGCCAGGTAAGTGGAACCGGCATCGATAAAAATGCAGCTATCGGCACCGATCATTTGCGCACAATGGCGCGCGATTCGCTCTTTTTCCGCACTATTTTGCCCCTGGCGAACCGCAAAACTGGCGGACTGTTTCAGCTCGCTGACCGCGCCGCCGTAGACTTTCTTGCATACGCCTTTACGCGCCAGAACTTGTAAATCCCGGCGGATGGTGTGTTCTGATACGCCAAGCTGGCGCGCCATATCCACGCCGATAACCCGCCCGGTTTCTTTCAGCATTTTCTGGATAATCCCCTGCCTCTGCTCAGGCAAGGCGTTGTAATCAGTCACAAGCAACCCTCAAAGTAACGCCACATTGCGCCCTGGCGCATTGTCATCCGTTATGCATGATACCTGTTCCGGTGATGTTTGCCCGAACGTCTGCAAGGATAAAAGGGGAGTTTAACCGCAGCAGGCTCGCTTTGTGGCCTGCAAACGCTGTTAACGTTCGTGCTGGCGCAGACTAAGGGACAAATTTAGGGCACCTGTTGTACCTGATGGTGGCTCATGCATAGCGGAGGGTCAGCACAGGAGGGGTTGACGGGATAATGCTCCCTCTTCCTTGAGGGAGCGGAGAATTTAACCTTCGTGCAGGCCGCATTCACGTTTCAGACCGAAGAAGCGCGTCTCTTCTTCCGCCATGCCCGGTTCCCATTTACGCGTGGTGTGCGTATCGCCCACTGATAAATAACCCTGATCCCACAGCGGATGGTAGTTAAGCCCGTGTTTTTGCAGGTACTGGTAAACCGTGCGGTTATCCCAGTCAATAATCGGCAACACTTTAAACACACCGCGCTGGATCGCCAGCACCGGTAAGGTCGCGCGGCTGCCGGATTGCTCGCGGCGCAGACCGGCAAACCAGGTTTGTGCCTTCAGCTCGGCCAGCGCGCGGTTCATCGGCTCGACTTTATTGATGTGATTGTATTTTTCAATCCCTTCAACGCCCTGCTCCCACAGCTTGCCGTAGCGCGCTTCCTGCCAGGCCGGGCTCTGTTCGGCGCGGTAGACTTTCAGGTTCAGCTTCAGCTTGTCCGTCAGCTCATCGATAAACTGATAGGTTTCCGGGAACAGATAGCCGGTATCCGTGATGATCACCGGGATATCCGGGCGCACCTGATTTACCAGATGCAGGCTCACCGCCGCCTGAATACCAAAGCTGGAAGAGAGCACATATTCGCCCGGCAGGTTTTCCAGCGCCCAGGCGACACGCTCTTCGGCGCTGAGTTTCTCCAGCCGGACGTTGGTTTCAGCAAGCTGAAGGATACGGTCAACTTTTGGCATTTCGTTGAGCGCATGCAGATCGAGTTCAGACATATTGACCTCTCTTATCGCCCCTTTCTCCCCTTCTCAGGAGAAAGGGGGCGGGCGTTATTCCCAAAAATCACGGGCCGGATCGAGTACCGGACGGATAATTCCGGCACGAATAGTGAAGTCGCCAAAACCTTCACCCTCTTCTCGTTCCTGTGCCCAACGGGCGACCAGTTCGTCGATAACGGCGAGAATCTCTGCTTCCGTAATATTTTCGCGGTACATCCGCGGAATGCGCGTGCCGCTGCGGTTACCGCCGATATGCACGTTATAGCGTCCCGGCGCTTTACCCACCAGGCCGATTTCCGCCAGCATCGCGCGACCACAGCCGTTTGGACAACCGGTTACGCGCAGTACGATGTGCTCATCACCCACGCCGTGTTTCGCCATCAGCGCTTCAACTTTATCGACGAATGTTGGCAGAAAACGTTCCGCTTCCGCCATCGCCAGCGGGCAGGTGGGGAAGGAGACGCAGGCCATCGAGTTTTCACGCTGCGGTTTGACCGCGTCCATTAACCCGTGGCTGCGCGCCAGTTTTTCGATCTCCGCTTTTTGGCTTTCCGGCACACCAGCGATAATCAGATTCTGATTGGCGGTAATGCGGAATTCGCCCTGATGAATTTTAGCAATTTCCAGCAAACCGGTTTTCAGCGGGCGTCCGGGGTAATCGAGAATGCGGCCGTTCTCAATAAACAGCGTCAGGTGCCATTTATTGTCGATGCCTTTCACCCAGCCGATACGATCGCCGCGGCCGGTAAATTCATACGGACGAACCGGCTCGAATTTGATCCCTGCGCGGCGTTCGACTTCCGCTTTAAAGGTCTCAACGCCGACGCGTTCGAGGGTATATTTGGTTTTGGCGTTTTTACGGTCGGTACGGTTGCCCCAGTCACGCTGGGTAGTAACGACCGCTTCCGCCACCGCCAGCGTATGCTCCAGCGGCAGATAACCAAACTCGCTGGCGGTGCGGGCATAGGTTTTCTTATTGCCGTGTTCGATGGAGAGACCGCCGCCCACCAGCAGGTTAAAACCAACCAGTTTGCCGTTCTCGGCAATCGCTACAAAGTTCATATCGTTAGCATGCAGATCGATATCGTTCTGCGGCGGGATCACGACGGTAGTTTTGAACTTACGCGGCAGATAGGTCTCACCGAGGATCGGTTCGACGTCGGTGGTGGCGACTTTTTCCTGATCGAGCCAGATCTCGGCGTAGGCGCGTGTGCGCGGCAGCAGATGTTCAGAGATCTTTTTCGCCCATTCGTAGGCTTCGGCGTGCAGCTCAGACTCATAAGGGTTTGAGGTGCACAGCACGTTACGGTTCATGTCGTTGGCGGTCGCCAGCGCGTCCAGCCCAACGGAATGCAGCATCTGGTGCGCCGGTTTCACGTGTTTTTTCAGAATGCCGTGAAACTGGAAGGTCTGCCGGTTAGTCAGGCGAATGCTGCCATAAATGGTGTTGTCATGGGCGAATTTATCAATCGCCTGCCACTGTTGGGTGGTGATCACACCGCCCGGCAGACGGCAGCGCAGCAGCATCGCATGGCGCGGCTCCAGCTTCTGTTCAGCACGCTCGGCGCGGATATCGCGATCGTCTTGCTGATACATCCCGTGAAAACGGATCAGCAGAAAGTTGTCGCCTCTAAAGCCGCCGGTCAGACCGTCATTTAAATCTTCCGCAATGGTGCCGCGCAGGAAGTTGCTCTCGCGTTTCATGCGCTCGGCATCGGACAGTTTGCCTTCGACCACCAGTGGGCCCGGGTGTTTTTCGCTCATTAGTAGACATCTCGCTGATAACGGCGCTCAACGCGCAGCTCACTTAAAAACTCATCCGCCGCTTCGGCGTCCATACCGCCGAATTCGGCGATAACATCCAGTAAAGCCTGCTCAACGTCTTTCGCCATGCGATTGGCGTCGCCGCAGACATAAATGTGCGCGCCATCGTTGATCCAGCGCCACAGCTCCGCGCCTTGCTGGCGCAGTTTATCTTGTACGTAGACTTTTTCTTTCTGGTCGCGCGACCAGGCCAGATCGATGCGGCTTAATACGCCCTCTTTGACGTAACGCTGCCACTCCACCTGATAGAGGAAATCTTCAGTGAAATGCGGGTTGCCGAAGAACAGCCAGTTTTTGCCCGGCGCGTCGTCCGCCGCACGCTGTTGCATAAAGGCGCGGAACGGCGCAATGCCGGTACCGGGGCCAATCATAATCACCGGTGTTTGTGGGTTAGCAGGCAGACGGAAGTTATCGTTGTGTTCGATAAATACCCGGACTTCGCCCTCTTCTTCCACGCGATCGGCGAGGAAGCTTGACGCGCCGCCCGCGCGCGCGCGGCCTTCCACCTCGTAACGGACAACGCCCACGGTGACATGGACTTCGCTTTCCACTTCCGCCTGCGAAGAGGCAATGGAGTAGAGACGCGGCGTCAGCGGGCGCAGCAGGTTGATAAGATTCTCCGCATCCAGCTGTGCCGGAGAGAAGCGCACCATATCGACAATCGGCGTCGTCGCTGCGTAATGCTGTAGCTGCGCTTTATCGCCCACCAGCGGCAACAGGGATTCACTGCGCGTGAGGGTGGCGTAATTTTCCACGATATTGACGGTATTAACGGTCAATTCGAAATGCCACTGTAACGCCTCGGCCAGCGGCAGCGTTTTGCCGTCAACGGTGACCGGTTCGTCACCTTTAAGCCACAGCAGTTCCAGCAGCTCTTTGACTAACGCCGGATCGTTTTGATACCACACGCCCAGCGCGTCGCCAGGCTGGTAGCGCAGACCGGAGTCGCCCAAATCGATTTCAATATGACGGACATCTTTTTCGGAGCTGCGCCCGGTAATTTTTTGATTAACCGACAACGTGGCGTTTAAAGGCGCTTCTTTGCTGTAGGGGCTGGTGACAATATCATTTACCGCGCCGCTGGCGGCAGTAGCGACCTGGGCCGGCGTAGAGGCCGGGGCGCGGGCTTTCAACACCTCAACCACACGGGCGCGCCATTCGGCGGCTGCCGACTGGTATTCAACATCGGCGTCAACGCGATCCAGCAGGCGCTCCGCGCCCAGTTCCGCGAGTTTGCTGTCGAAATCTTTCCCCACCTGGCAGAAGAATTCATAAGAGGTATCGCCGAGGCCGAAGACCGCAAAGGCGGTGCCATTCAGTTTGGGGGCTTTTTTCGAGAACAGGAATTTATGCAGCGCAACGGCTTCTTCCGGCGCATCCCCTTCCCCCTGGGTGGAAGCGACAATCACCAGCAGCTTTTCGTTAGCGATCTGTTTGAATTTGTAGTCGCCCGCGTTGACCAGCGTGACGTTGAGTTTTGCCGCCAGCAGATCGTCGCGCAGGGCTTCAGCCACGCGGCGGGCGTTGCCGGTCTGCGAGGCGGAAATCAGCGTAATGGCGGACGCTTCAGCAATCGGCGCTGCTGCAACCGTTGCGCCTGCAGGCTGCTGATTGAGTACGCCCCAGAAATAGCCGGAAACCCAGGCAAGCTGGGTCGGTGTTAAATCAGTCGTGGCCGCCTGAAGGCGCGCCAGCTGCTCCGGATTTAACGGGAGCAACGCGGAAGGTGGGACCTGGGTCGTCATGCGTCGTATTGTTCCAGTAGCAAATTCCCCTGGGTCTTTCGCACAGCCTGCACACGCGTCAGGACCGCGAAATTCATTGGGATATCATTTTAATAAGTGAAGTGAAACTAAGGTTAACGGTGGGGATAATAACAATTAAAGAAAGGTTGGAAATAATAAATAACCAAATGGACTAACCTGTTTTAGTTATACTTGTTAACAGTAAAACAGGTTAATTAAATTATTGAAATTGCTATCTATTATCAGTGTTGCGCCATTTAGCCCTGGCGATAAACACTTTTAGTGATTTTAATTAATGCTAAAAAAGGTCATATCCGCTACCATGCGGCGTTTTTTTGTCAGCCAAGAGTTCATTATGTCGACCACATTATTTAAAGATTTCACTTTCGAAGCCGCTCATCATCTACCGCATGTACCCGAAGGGCACAAATGCGGCCGTCTGCATGGTCACTCCTTTAGGGTGCGCCTGGAGATAACCGGCGAGGTGGATCCTTATACCGGTTGGGTTATGGACTTTGCCGATCTTAAAGCCGCCTTTAAACCGCTCTATAACCGCCTTGATCACTACTATCTCAATGAGATCCCAGGCCTTGAGAACCCCACCAGTGAAGTGCTGGCGAAGTGGATTTGGGATCAGATGAAACCGGTGATTCCGCTGTTAAGCGCGGTGATGATCAAAGAGACCTGCACGGCGGGCTGCGTATATCGCGGCGAATAATGACTGCTGTCCGTCAACCAGCACGCTGGATAAGCCGGTGAGTTGACGGATAACCTTTCCTGGCAGTGTGCGCCTTACGCTGTCAGGTATTAATGCCATTGATAGCTTTCCACCAGCGGATAAAACGTTGTGCTGCCGAGTCAGCGCAGAGAACCTGATTTCCCTCTTAAGTATGTTGTAACTATTGGTGGACTTCGCCACCAGGTTACAGGTGCAACCGCCTTTACCCACCTGGCTGACGCTTTTTAACAGCCAGGACGGTAAAAGCGTTGCTGACGAAAACAGCCTGTAAGGATGAGAACAGTGGAATTTATCCGCGTCATTAACAGAAGCCGTATCGTAGTTCGCCACTGTAATTCAACCCCCGCTCATCGTGTTGCAGTAATAAGTCACGGAAGGTTTGTGCCTTTGCGAGCGGTAACCAGCAGTATTAAAATCGCAGCGTCTGTCCCATTGGGGGTTAGGATTAACTGGTATGTCCGGCACGGTGAAACCATTACTAACCATCAAATCATGGGATTATATGAACGGCTGCACCGCAACGAATTACCCACCCCGGTAAAAGATTATTCCACGCGTGAGATCGTAAAAAATTACACCTTAAGACCGGAAGATACGCTGATGAAAGTCTGTATCCCGCGCCATGGCGGCCACTGCGATGCGATCTTCCCGCTGGACATTATCACTATCGATGACATTCTCGCCGCCGTACGAAACGGGCAGTTAGCGTATCGCGAAATACATTTCCTCTCCTGTCGGGCAGAGCGTCTGACATCCACGGCATTCTAGCGACTAAAAACGTAGGCAGCCGCGCAATAAAACAGACCCGCGTGTGAATACGCGGGCCTGGCTTTGACAGAAACGGGAAAGGAGATATCAGGCGATATTGAGATACTTGTGGGTTTGCATCGACAGCCGCCAGTTGCGGGCGATACAGGTATCAATACACAAGCGTGTCGCGTCCTCTTTTTGGCTAATCGGCTGCAGGGCGATCACCCGCTGCTTTTCATCATGTAGCTGCTCCAGCAGCTCATCCAGCGCTTCAATATCGCGTACGCGGCCTACCGGGTGCTTGATCTCGTCGGCACGCTCCAGCGCCTGCTGCAGCACGTCATAGCCGCCGCGCATATTAACCTTCGGCGAAACGGTTACCCAGGTGGAATGGGAAGTGCGAACTTCGTGGGTGCCGCTGGTTTCAATCTGGCAGCTAAAGCCGTTCTTCTCCAGAAGATGGGTCAACGGGATAAGATCGTGAATGCAGGGTTCGCCGCCGGTTATCACGACATGGCGCGCGGTCCAGCCCTGACGCTGGATAATCGCGAGCAGATCTTCACTGTTCGCTGCGCCCCATTTGTCGCTCTCTTTGGTTTTGGCGAGGATGCTGTAGAGCGAAACCTCCCGATCCTCAAGCTTATCCCAGGTATGTTTGGTATCGCACCAGGCGCAACCAACCGGGCATCCCTGTAAACGAATAAAAATGGCGGGAACGCCGGTGAAGTAACCCTCGCCTTGCAAGGTCTGGAACATCTCGTTAATCGGGTACTGCATCGTTGCTCTTTTTAGTGGCGAAAAAAATCATTATTGCAGATAACAAGCAGGCGATCATGTGCCATTTGCGCCGCGTGCGCTGAGGCATTGAATCTGCCTGCTAAAAATTCCAAAAAAGGTGGATTGTTTTCTTTTGCGCGCAACCGCTATGCTGTGGCCGTTTTTTGCGGCTCTTTAAGGATGATGAACATGGCACGCCTGTTGGTACTGATGTTAGTGATGTTTACCTTCGCGGTGCTGGCCGAACCGGTGCCTGCAACTCATGATGTGGTCAACGATCCGGCCAGGCTGCTTAACTACTGGCAACGCGAAGCGCTGAACGACCAGCTCAGCCAGCTTAACAAACACACCGGAGCACAAACCGCCGTGCTGGTGGTGCGTACCACGGATGGCGCAACCATTGAGGATTATGCCCGCCAGACCTTTAACCGTTGGCGACTGGGCGATGCGCAGCGTAATGATGGGATTTTGTTACTGGTCGCCTGGCAGGACAGACGCGTGCGCATCGAAGTGGGCATCGGTCTGGAAGCGATGTTAACCCATGCGCTGGCTAAAAAAATTATTGACCAGTATATGATCCCGGCGTTTAAAGAGGATGATTTAAACCGCGGTCTGATACGCGGTATAGAGGGCATCAGCACCGTACTTGCCAGCCAGCCGCTGCCCAATGCGCAACCGCTCTCGTTGATTGAAAAAGTGACCGGTTGGTTCTCGTTAAAGATAAGCCTAAGCGTATTAGCAGTGGTGCTTGTGGCGCTGGCGCTGAACGGTAACATCGGCATCCTGACGGTACTTTTTATGATTGGCAGCCCGCTGGCGTTGATTATTGCCATTAGCAGTTTGCAGAAGCCCTTACTGATCCCTTTTGCCCTCTTCTTCGCCGCTGTGCCAGCGTTTATTGTGATTGTCATTATTTGTGCCGCCCTGTTTGGCCCGCGCAGCCAGCGCAAGCCGGGTAAAAACTCGCCGCTGCGGCCACTGTCGGCGCGGCAACGGTGTATACCAGCCACGAGCATTCAAGCTTTAGCAGCAGTCACAGTTCTGATAGCGGCGGATCAAGCGATGGCGGTGGGGGTTCTAGCGATGGCGGCGGTTCATCGGGAGACTGGTGAAGCCTGAAGCAGTCCAACAAAATTGTAAGAATATGTAAATACATTCAGCGTCGAAATTATTTACCTGAAAAATACATTGTGCAAAAGCATAATTTAAATGTATGAAAAGTATCAGCTAAAAAATTAACTTATTGAGCAAGGAATCTTTTTCTTTTACCCGTTGTCGTAGATAAATGCCTCGCAGGACGTTCCTGAAAGCTAGCGCCAGAAAAGCCGCCATTTCTACGTCGTTTTATTGATATGACGTTTAACATTCAATGCCTACAATCCGCCGATATTACTATGGTGAGATAGTTTTCATGAATACATTATTGATTACGGGCGTGACGGGTTTTCTTGGCGGGGCGGTATTAGAAAAGATTCTTAACAATAAATCGCCTATCAATTTGCTGCTGCTGGTGCGCGCTGAAAATAGCGACGCCGGACTTGAGCGTGTGAAACGCAATATGCGCAAATTCAACGTCAGCGATGAAGCTTTGAGCACGCTTTCAACGGCGCAGATCCTGCTGGGGGATCTCGGCGAACCGGAAGGGTTTACCGACGATTCGCGCCTTGAAAGCGTGACGCACGTACTGAATTGCGCGGCGGTTGCTTCGTTCGGTAATAACCCACTGGTGTGGAAAGTGAATGTGGAAGGCACGCTGAGCTTTGCCCGCCGCATGGAAAAGGTCGCCGGATTGCAGCGTTTCCTTCACGTGGGCACCGCGATGTCCTGCACGCCAGAGCCGGATTCACTGGTTGCTGAGAGCGCCGAGTTTCGCGAGAACGCCGAACATCTGGTGGCCTATACCCACTCAAAATCCACGATTGAGCAGTTGATGCGTAAAGAGTGTCCGCAGCTGCCGCTGGCCATCGCCCGTCCGTCGATTGTGGTTGGCCATACCAGCCACGGCTGCACGCCTTCCACCAGTATTTTTTGGGTATTCAGCATGGGGCTGATGCTGCAAAAATTCATGTGTTCGCTGGAAGACCGTGTGGATGTGATCCCGGTCGATTACTGCGCCGACGCGCTGCTGATGCTGCTTGAAAGCCCAATGGCTCAAGGAGAAGTGGTGCATATCTCCGCTGGCGAAGAGAACAGCGTGCGTTTTGCGGATATCGATAGCGCGATGGCGCTCGCGCTGGAGAAAGCGCCGGTGGGCGATAAATATGCCCAGGTCAGCTATGAGACGCTGGTGAAAATGCGTCGCGAGCTGAAGGATATTTTTGGCCCGTGCAATGAACGCCTGATGCTAAAAGCGATGCGCCTGTACGGGGCGTTTGCCACGCTGAACGTGCGTTTTAGCAATGATAAGCTGCTCAGCATGGGGATGCCGAAACCGCCGCGTTTTACCGATTATATCGCCCGCTGCGTGCAGACCACGCGTGGTTTGACGATACCGCAGCAGATGGAAGTCGATTTTAAATAGGCCCTAAAAGGGCAAAAAAAATGCCAGTCGATTGACTGGCATTTTTGATCGAGGCTTAGACTTACGCCTGGCCTTTGATCTCTTTCAGACCGTTGAACGGAGCTTGTGCACCCAGCGCTTCTTCGATACGAATCAGCTGGTTGTATTTAGCAACGCGGTCAGAACGGCTCATAGAACCGGTTTTGATCTGGCCTGCAGCGGTACCAACAGCCAGGTCGGCGATGGTAGCATCTTCAGTTTCGCCAGAGCGGTGAGAGATGACAGCCGTGTAGCCAGCGTCTTTCGCCATCTTGATTGCAGCCAGGGTTTCGGTCAGAGAACCGATCTGGTTGAATTTGATCAGGATGGAGTTAGCGATGCCTTTCTCGATGCCTTCTTTCAGGATCTTGGTGTTGGTAACGAACAGATCGTCGCCCACCAGCTGGATTTTGTCGCCCAGTACTTTGGTCTGGTATGCGAAGCCATCCCAGTCAGATTCGTCCAGACCATCTTCGATGGAGACGATCGGATACTGTTTGGTCAGCTCTTCCAGGAAGTGAGTAAATTCTTCAGAGGTGAACGCTTTGTTGCCTTCGCCAGCCAGAACGTATTTACCGTCTTTGTAGAACTCGGAAGCTGCGCAGTCCATCGCCAGAGTGATGTCTTTGCCCAGTTCGTAGCCCGCTGCTTTTACCGCTTCAGCGATAACCGCCAGCGCTTCGGCGTTGGAACCCAGGTTCGGCGCGTAGCCGCCTTCGTCACCCACAGCGGTGTTCATGCCTTTGCTTTTCAGCACTTTTGCCAGGTGATGGAAAACTTCAGAACCCATACGGATGGCTTCTTTTACAGTTTTCGCGCCAACCGGCTGAATCATGAATTCCTGGATGTCGACGTTGTTGTCAGCGTGCTCGCCGCCGTTGATGATGTTCATCATCGGAACCGGCATAGAGTATTTACCCGGGGTGCCGTTCAGTTCAGCGATGTGAGCATACAGCGGCAGGCCTTTAGAGGCTGCAGCTGCTTTAGCCGCTGCCAGGGAAACCGCCAGAATTGCGTTCGCGCCGAAGTTGGATTTGTTTTCGGTGCCATCCAGATCGATCATGATTTTGTCGATACCGGCCTGGTCTTTCGCGTCTTTACCCAGCAGTGCCTGAGCGATCGGGCCGTTAACCGCGCCAACGGCTTTGGTTACGCCTTTACCCAGGAAACGGGATTTGTCGCCATCGCGCAGTTCCAGCGCTTCGCGGGAACCCGTAGAAGCACCTGACGGCGCAGCAGCCAGACCTACGAAACCACCTTCCAGGTGTACTTCGGCTTCAACAGTCGGGTTACCACGGGAGTCGATGATTTCACGACCGATGACTTTAACGATTTTGGACATTAGGTTTTCCTCAGTACAAGTTAAACTAAAACTCCAGACAAACAGTGCACCCGCTTGGGTGCACTGCCGTTGTAACTTTTTACTTCGCCTGACGCTTCTGGTACTCGCTTGCGGCTTTTACAAAGCCAGCAAACAGCGGATGTCCATCACGCGGCGTAGAAGTAAATTCCGGGTGGAACTGACATGCCACGAACCACGGGTGGTTCGGCACTTCGATGATCTCGACCAACTGATCATCCCCGGAACGGCCCGCAACGCGCAGACCCGCAGCTTCAATTTGTTTCAACAGCATGTTGTTGACTTCGTAACGATGGCGATGGCGCTCAACAATGGTTGGCGCGCCGTACAGCTGGCGAACCAGGCTATCATCACCCAGCTGGCACTGCTGTGCGCCAAGGCGCATGGTGCCGCCGAGATCGCTCTTCTCCGAACGCTGTTCGACGTTGCCGTCTTCATCACGCCATTCGGTAATCAGCGCCACAACCGGGTATTTACAGTCTGGCACAAATTCCGTGGAGTTGGCGTTATCCATCCCGACGACGTTACGGGCAAACTCAATCAACGCAACCTGCATACCCAGGCAAATCCCCAGGTAAGGAATATTATTTTCACGCGCATAGCGTGCGGTGGCGATCTTGCCCTCTACACCGCGGTAGCCGAAGCCGCCTGGGATAAGAATGGCATCAAGACCTTTCAGGATCTCTACGCCACGGGTTTCAACATCCTGCGAATCAATCAGCTTGATGTTGACGGTGACGCGGTTTTTCAGACCACCGTGTTTTAATGCTTCAATAACCGATTTGTACGCGTCAGGAAGTTCAATGTACTTACCGACCATACCAATGGTGACTTCGCCTGACGGATTCGCTTCTTCGTAAATCACCTGTTCCCATTCTGACAGGTTTGCGTCCGGACAGTTCAAGCTGAATCGTTTACAAATATAATCGTCCAGCCCCTGAGATTTCAACAGGCCCGGAATTTTATAAATGGAATCGACATCTTTCATTGAAATAACGGCTTTTTCCGGCACGTTACAGAACAATGCAATTTTCGCCCTTTCGTTGGCCGGAACGGCGCGATCGGAACGGCAAACGAGGATGTCTGGCTGAATACCAATTGAGAGCAGCTCTTTTACAGAGTGCTGCGTCGGTTTGGTTTTGACTTCACCGGCCGCCGCCATGTACGGCACCAGCGTCAGGTGCATAAACAGCGCGTGCTCACGACCGATATCAACCGCCAGCTGGCGAATCGCTTCGAGGAACGGCAGGGATTCGATATCACCGACCGTACCGCCGATTTCAACCAGCACCACGTCGTGGCCTTCGGCACCGGCGATAATGCGCTCTTTAATGGCATTGGTGATATGCGGAATAACCTGAACGGTTGCGCCCAGATAGTCGCCACGGCGCTCTTTACGCAGAACGTCGGAGTAAATTCGGCCGGTAGTGAAGTTGTTGCGGCGCGTCATCTTAGTGCGGATAAAACGCTCATAGTGACCCAGGTCCAGGTCGGTTTCGGCGCCGTCTTCAGTAACGAACACTTCCCCGTGTTGGATTGGGCTCATGGTGCCCGGATCGACGTTGATATACGGATCCAGTTTCATCATGGTCACATTGAGGCCACGGGCTTCAAGAATGGCTGCGAGGGAGGCTGCGGCAATGCCTTTACCCAGAGAGGATACGACCCCGCCGGTCACAAAAATATAGTTCGTTGTCATGCTGAACCTGAGAAGTTAGGGTGAAACGATGGAATAACCAGGACGGGAAAGCAGTATACCCGACTATGGCCTGCGCCACAAACTTTCATTATCCCTCTCCTGGCGTTCTTCAGGCCGCATCTGCATTGGTTTCCGTCGCTTACCCCGGACGCGTTGGACTTCTCACGTCTGTGAATTCACGCGGTTACCGCCAACGAAGCCCCGAACGAGGTGAACAAGGGCTTCTTAAAGCGGTTCAATAAACTTAAGGAGTGTGAAAATAGCCACTTTTGGCTAAATGTTTTTGACGTAAATCAAGCGCTTGTCATTTAGAAAATGACACAAATCGCACTTACTGGAACAAATGTCTTAAAGATCATGTTCCTGGCGTTTGACCTGCTGCCAGATATTTTCCATTGTTTCCAAATCTACGCCGGTCATTTCCAGACCGCGCTCGGCCACCAGCCGCTCAACTTCGCGGAAACGACGCTCAAATTTCAGGTTCGCTTTTTGCAGGGCCACTTCCGCTTTGACGCCAAGATGGCGCGAAAGGTTGACCGTAGCAAAAAGCAGATCGCCGACCTCTTCTTCCACTCTCGCTTCATCGACCACCGCCTGTTTGGCTTCGTCCATCACTTCATCGATCTCTTCGTACACTTTGTCGAGCACCGGGCCGATGGTCGTCCAGTCAAAGCCGACGGTGGCGCAGCGCTTCTGAATTTTATGCGCGCGCATCAGCGCGGGCAGGCTGTGGGGAATGTCATCCAGCGCCGAGTGCTGAGACTTTTCGGCGCGCTCTTCGCTTTTGATCTGCTCCCAGCGCGCCAGCACTTCGGTGCTGTTTCCCGCCTGCGCGTCACCGAAGATATGTGGATGGCGGCGTTCCAGCTTGTCGCTGATGGCGGCGCAAATATCGTTGAAATCAAAGCGCCCTTCTTCCTGCGCCATCTGCGCGTAGAACACCACCTGAAACAGCAGATCGCCCAGTTCACCACGCAGATCGTCAAAATCTTCCCGCGCGATAGCGTCCAGCACTTCGTAAGTCTCTTCCAGCGTATAAGGGGCAATAGTGGCGTAGGTTTGCTCTTTATCCCACGGGCAGCCGGTCTGCGGATCGCGCAGGCGTTGCATTATCCCGAGCAGACGATCGATTTGAGTCATGATAAATCCCTGATAATTCGTGTTGCGGCCTCGCCAGTCACCGGCGAGGCTCATGGAGGAGAAAATTAGCCACCGTGCAGGCGGCGAGCGTCGATGACGTCCGGCACCTGATTGAGTTTGCCAAGCACGCGGCCCAGCACTTGCAGATTGTAGATCTCGATATTCATATCGATGGTCGCCAGCTGCTCTTTAGTGTCGCTGCGGCTGGCAACGCCAAGCACATTCACTTTCTCATTGGCGAGAATAGTGGTGATATCGCGCAGCAGGCCGCTGCGATCGTTGGCTTTGACGCGCACCACCAGCGAATAACCCGCCGAGTAGCTTTCGCCCCAGACGGCATCGACGATGCGCTCCGGCGCGACATTACGCAGCTCTTCCAGCTGATCGCAGTCGGCGCGGTGAATGGAGATCCCGCGCCCCTGGGTGATAAACCCGACAATCTCATCACCCGGGATCGGCTGGCAGCAGCGCGCAATATGGTGCATCAGGTTGCCGACCCCCTCAACCACCACGCGACCGTTGTCTTTGCTGCGGTTTTGCGGGGCGAAGGTTTTCTGCTGCAGCTGTTTCAGCGCGGCGGCGTCCTGCTCCTCGGCGCTCGGTTTGTTGAACTGCGCCTGCAGGAAGTTAACCATCTGATTGAGACGGATATCGCCGCCGCCAATCGCCGCCAGCAGCTCGTCCAGTTCGTTAAAGTTGTAGCGCGGCAGCAGGAATTTTTCCGCCTCTTTCAGGCTAATGCCTAAATGCGCCAGCTCGTCGTCAAGGATCTGTCGGCCCGCGAGGATATTTTTGTCACGATCCTGTTTGCGGAACCAGGCATGAATCTTCGAGCGCCCGCGGCTGGTAGTGACATAGCCGAGGTTTGGATTTAGCCAATCGCGGCTGGGGTTCGGCTGCTTCTGGGTGATGATTTCAATCTGATCGCCCATTTGCAGCTGATAGGTGAAGGGCACAATGCGCCCGCCTATTTTCGCGCCGATGCAGCGATGTCCGACATCGCTGTGAATATGGTAGGCAAAATCAAGTGGTGTCGACCCGGCAGGTAGATCCACTACATCGCCTTTTGGCGTAAAGACGTAGACCCGATCGTCAAAGACCTGGCTGCGTACTTCGTCGAGCATTTCGCCCGAATCGGCCATCTCTTCCTGCCAGGCGATCAGCTTACGCAGCCAGGCAATACGATCTTCGTGGGCGGAACGCGGGCTGCCCACTGTGGCGGTACCCTCTTTGTATTTCCAGTGCGCGGCAACGCCAAGCTCAGCGTCTTCGTGCATCTGCCGGGTGCGGATCTGAATTTCCACGGTTTTCCCGCCGGGGCCGAGCACCACCGTATGGATCGACTGATAACCGTTCGGCTTCGGGTTAGCGACATAGTCGTCAAACTCATCAGGCAGATGGCGGTAATGGGTGTGTACAATCCCCAGCGCGGCGTAGCAGTCCTGCAGCCGCTCAGCAACGATGCGCACGGCACGCACATCAAACAGCTCGTCAAAGGCGAGATGCTTTTTCTGCATTTTGCGCCAGATACTGTAGATATGTTTTGGTCGGCCGTAGACTTCGGCCTTCACGCCTTCGATTTTCATCTCTGAACGCAAGTGGCCGACAAACTCGTCGATATAGTGTTCGCGATCGATACGGCGCTCGTGCAGCAGTTTGGCGATGCGTTTGTACTCCGCCGGATGCAGATAGCGGAAGCAGTAATCTTCCAGCTCCCATTTAAGCTGACCGATGCCGAGGCGATTCGCCAGCGGGGCATAGATATTGGTGCACTCTTTCGCCGCCAGCACGCGCTCATCTTCCGGCGCATCTTTCACTTCGCGCAGGTGGGCGATGCGCTCCGCCAGTTTAATAACCACGCAGCGGAAATCATCCACCATCGCCAGCAGCATGCGGCGAACGTTATCGACCTGTTCAGAGGAGACGGAATCGGTGTGGGTGGCTTTTAACTGGCGGATTGCCGCCATATCGCGCACGCCGTGAATCAGCGTGACAACCGACGTGCCGACGCTTTCGCGCATCACCTCTTCGCTGACCACTTCCGCATCGGCCAGCGGGAACAGCAGCGCCGCGCGCAGGGTGTCTATATCCATGCTCAGCATCGACAGGATCTCCACCATTTCGATGCCGCGCCACAGCAGCACTTCCGCGTTCGGGTGCCCCTGTACTTGTCGCAGACAATAGGCCCAGGTTTCGGTTAAGCGTTCACATGACGGCTGACTGGTAATCCCCAGACTTTCGATCCATTTAACCGGATCGAATTCACCCGCTTTGTTTAAATGCGCACTGCGTACCGCAACCATTGTCCTCTCCTTTCAGGGACCGGGCCTGGCGAACTCGACAAGCCAAAATTAATTATTTGTGTTTCACAAACAACACCATCGATTCCAGATGACCAGTGTGCGGGAACATGTCCAGCATCGCCAGCCGCTGAATCTGGTAACCTGCGTTCAACAGCGTGTCACTGTCGCGGGCAAGGGTGGCGGGATTACAGGAGACATACACCACGCTTCCCGGCGACAATTTTAGAATATGTTTCATGACTCCGGCAGCGCCCGCGCGTGCCGGGTCGAGTAAAATTTTGTCAAACCCGCGGCTCGCCCAGGGCTGGCGGGTGACATCGTCCTCTAAATTTTCGTGAAAGAATGTCACATTCTGCAAGCCATTCTGTTGCGCGTTCTCCTGCGCTTTCGCTACCAGTTCCGCAACCCCTTCCACGCCAACGACGCTTGCTGCGCGTTTCGCCAGCGGTAAGGTGAAATTACCCATGCCGCAAAACAGATCCAGCACCCGATCGGCGGGCTGTATATCCAGCCACTCGATAGCCTGCGCCACCATCTGCTGGTTCACGCCATCGTTAACCTGAATAAAATCCCGCGGGCTGAACGTTAAGCGTAGCCCGTCAGAGCTATAGCAGGGAGTTTCACCTGTAACCTGTTCCAGTATCTCGCTTTGGGGTGCCAGATACAGCGCGAGCTGCTGGGAATGCGAAAACTGTTCCAGTTTTTTGCGATCCGCTGCACTCAGTGCGGCGGTATGGCGCAACACCATTAACGGGCCGTTGTCGGCCTCCACCAGCTCGACATGGCCAAGCTCGTGTACGCCCTGCAATCCGCTTAACACCTCATGAAGCGGCATAATCAATGCTTCAAGACGGGGCACCAAAACAGGGCAGCGCGTGACATTAATAATCTCGTTAGCGCCCGCTTTACGAAAGCCCATCTCCAGACGCTCGCTTTTCGGCTGCCAGCTCAGACTAAGCCGCGCACGGCGGCGATAAGCCCACGGCGTAGCGGCAATCACCTCATCAACATCGCGCTTCATTAAACGCCCCAGCGCCGCACTTTTGCTGCGCTGTTGCAGGGCAATATCAGCATGCTGCTGCTGACAGCCGCCGCAGACGCCAAAATGCGGACACCGCGGCGTCACGCGCTCCGCGCTATCGTTCAGCCGCCGCTTTACCTCAGCGCGGGCAAACTGGCGCTTATCCTCTTTAAGCATCACCTCAGCCGTTTCACCAGGTAACAGGCCGGGAATAAACATCGCTTTCCCGTTATGGCGCGCAACCCCCTGCCCAAAGGGATCAAGATCAGTTACCGTTACGGTTACTTTCTGACTAGTCGTCACACGTCGTTTTGCAGAGTAGAATTGCGCCATTGCAGGGATTTATCTCATTAACAGATTAATGTCCTAATTCTCCCATAACGGAACTCCATGACCAACTACAGCTTGCGCGCACGCATGATGATTCTGATCCTGGCCCCCACCGTGCTTATCGGTGTGTTGCTCAGCATCTTCTTTGTCGTTCACCGCTATAACGATTTACAGCGTCAACTGGAAGATGCCGGTACCAGCATTATTGAGCCGCTGGCGGTGTCGAGCGAATACAGCATGACGTTGCAGGATAAGGACGCAATGGGTCAGCTGGTGAGCGTGCTTCACCGACGCCATTCCGATATTGTGCGGGCAATTTCTGTTTATGATGGGCAGAATAACGTGTTTGTTTCCTCTAATTTTCAGCTTGAAGCTGACAAATTGCGGCTGGCGGAGGGACAACCCTTCCCGCGCAAGCTCAGCGTGACCCGCCGTGGCGATGTCATGGTGCTGCGCACGCCGATCCTCGCCGAAAGCAATACCCTTGCCAACCCGGCGCTGCCGGCGGATAAAATCACCGGCAATATGCTCGGGTATGTCGCGCTGGAGCTGGATCTTAAATCCGTGCGTTTGCAGCAGTACAAAGAGATTTTTATCTCCAGCCTGATGATTTTGTTCTGTATTGGGATCGCGTTGATTTTTGGCTGGCGGCTGATGCGCGACGTGACCAGCCCGATTCGCAATATGGTGAATACCGTCGATCGCATTCGCCGCGGGCAGCTCGACAGCCGCGTCGAAGGCTTTATGCTTGGCGAGCTGGATATGCTTAAAAACGGCATCAATTCGATGGCGATGTCGCTGGCGGCTTACCATGAAGAGATGCAGCACAATATCGACCAGTCGACCTCCGATCTGCGTGAAACCCTGGAGCAGATGGAGATCCAGAACGTCGAACTGGATCTGGCGAAAAAACGCGCCCAGGAAGCGGCGCGCATCAAATCAGAGTTCCTCGCCAATATGTCCCACGAACTGCGCACGCCGCTGAACGGGGTCATCGGCTTTACCCGGCTGACGCTGAAATCTGAGCTTAACCCTACGCAGCGCGATCATCTGTTGACCATTGAGCGTTCCGCCAACAACCTGCTGACTATCATTAATGACGTGCTCGATTTTTCCAAGCTGGAAGCAGGCAAACTGATCCTCGAGAGCATCCCCTTCCCGCTGCGTAATACCCTTGATGAAGTGGTTATCCTGCTGGCGCATGCGGCCCATGATAAGGGGCTGGAGCTGACGCTCAATATCAAAAACGATGTGCCGGATAACGTCATTGGCGATCCGCTGCGTCTGCAGCAGGTGATCACCAATCTGGTCGGCAACGCCATCAAATTTACCGAGCATGGCAATATCGACATTGTCGTCGATAAGCGCGCCATCAGTAATAACAAAGTACAAGTGGAGATGCAGATCCACGACACGGGCATCGGTATTCCCGAGCGCGATCAGTCGCGGCTATTCCAGGCTTTTCGTCAGGCCGATGCCAGTATCTCGCGTCGCCACGGCGGCACCGGGCTGGGGCTGGTTATCACGCAACGGCTGGTCAATGAGATGGGCGGCGATATCTTCTTCCATAGCCAGCCGAATCACGGCTCCACGTTCTGGTTCCATATCAATCTCGATCTCAATCCTAATGCCATCAGCGAAGGGCCAGCCACCGGCTGCCTGGCGGGCAAACGCCTGGCTTATATCGAACCCAACGCCACGGCGGCGCAAAGTACGCTGGAGCTGCTAAAAGAGACGCCGCTTGAGGTGATCTACAGCCCGTCGTTATCGGGGCTGCCGCAGGCGCATTATGACATTCTGCTGCTGGCTATTCCGGTGACGATGCGTGAGCCGCTGAATATGCAGCACGATCGCCTGGCGCGCGCCGCGTCGATGACCGACTATTTGCTGTTAGCCTTGCCCTGTCATGCCCAGGTGAATGCCGAGGAGCTGAAACAGGACGGCGCAGCGGCCTGCCTGCTCAAACCGCTGACCACCACGCGCCTGCTGCCGGCATTGACGGAATATTGCCGTGCGACACAGCTGACGCAGATTCAGATGGTGAACGACAGCAAACTGCCGATCGCGGTGATGGCGGTAGATGATAACCCGGCCAACCTGAAACTTATCGGCGCGCTGCTGGAGGACCAGGTCCAGCATGTCGAATTGTGCGAAAGCGGGATGCAGGCCATCGCGCGCGCCAAACAGCAGCAGTTCGATCTGATTTTAATGGATATCCAGATGCCGGATATGGACGGTATTCGTGCCTGTGAGCTGATCCGCCAGTTGCCACACCAGCAGCAAACACCGGTGATTGCCGTTACCGCCCATGCGATGGCCGGGCAGAAAGAGAAACTGCTTAGCGCCGGGATGAATGATTATCTGGCGAAACCGATTGAAGAGGAGAAGCTGCGTAATCTGCTGCTGCGCTACAAGCCCGGTCCTAATCTCGGCAAATGGCTGACGCCTGCACAACCGACGCCGCCTGCAGAGTGGGTGGTGGATAATGACACCACCCTCGACTGGCAGCTGGCGCTACGTCAGGCGGCCGGAAAAACGGATCTGGCGCGCGATATGCTGCATATGCTGGTGGAATTCCTGCCGGAGATCCGCAATATGGTTGAAGAGCAGCTGGTTGGCGAAGCGCCGCACGGTCTTTCGGAGGCTATCCATAAGCTGCACGGCAGTTGCGGCTATAGCGGCGTACCGCGGCTGAAAAACCTCTGCCAGCTGATTGAACAGCAGTTGCGCAGCGGTGTATCGGCAGAAGATCTGGAGCCAGAACTGCTGGAACTGCTTGATGAGATGGACAACGTGACGCGTGAAGCGCACAAACTATTGGGCTAATCAGGCAGGTGCTGGATGCGTTTTCGCATCCGGTCGCACAAGGAGAAAGACGCGGACCGAAGCCCGGTAAGCCTGCGTCACCGGGCAAGAGGCCGTTACAGCGTTTGGCCTGCTTTGAGTACCGCCGCGATATTACGCGCGGTCATGCGGACGTTTTCGGCAGCATTCTCCAGCGCATCTTCCAGCGTGCAGACGGTGTAAATCACACTGAATACCGCATCGATACCGTGGCTGTGCACCACGCCAACATCGGCGGTCAGGCTGCCGGCAATGCCGATCACCGGAATATTGTGCCGTTTCGCCACTTTCGCTACGCCTACCGGCACTTTGCCGTGCACCGTCTGGCTATCAATACGCCCTTCGCCGGTGATCACCAGATCCGCGCCAATAACCTGCTCATCAAGCGCCAGCGCATCGGTAACAATTTCAATTCCCTGGCGCAGTTCGGCCCCGCAAAACGCGTATAGTGCAGCGCCCATGCCGCCCGCCGCGCCGCCGCCCGCCAGATGCAGCACATCGAGGTCGAGATCGCGGGCAATAATGCGCGCGTAATGTTCAAGGGCGCTATCCAGTTGGGCGATCATTTCCGGCGTCGCCCCTTTTTGCGGACCAAATACCGCCGAGGCACCCTCTTTGCCCGTCAGCGGATTGGTCACATCGCAGGCCACTTCAATCCGGCAGTCGGCAAGGCGTTTATCCAGCCCGGCGATATCAATGCGCGCCAGCGATGCCAGCGCCGCGCCGCCAGCGGCAATCTCCTCGCCGTGCTCATCAAGCAGCTTTGCACCAAGGGCCTGTACCATGCCCGCACCGCCGTCATTGGTCGCACTGCCACCAATGCCAATAATGATATGTTTCACCCCGGCATCCAGCGCATGGCGGATTAACTCGCCGGTGCCCCAGGAGGTGGTAATCAGCGGATTACGTTTGGCCGCGGGCACCTTTTCCAGCCCGCTGGCGGCGGCCATTTCAATAAATGCCGACTGTTCATCGCCGGAAATGCCGTAAAAGCCGTTGGCGTGTTCGCCGAGTGGGCCTTTCACCGCAACGTTCACTATCCGCCCGTGGGTGGCCGCGACCATGGCTTCTACCGTCCCTTCGCCACCGTCCGCCACCGGTATTTTGATATAAACCGCCGTGGGGAAAATTTCGCGAAAACCGCGCTCGATCGCGGTCGCCACATCCTGGGCACTTAAACTTTCTTTATAAGAGTCAGGTGCGATCACAATTTTCATAAGCCATCCTTACGCATATTCACCGCTATAAGCATACACCCAGGAAAGATGAGGAAATGCCGCCCCCCGCAAGGTGCGGCAATTTCATCAGCGCACCATGCATGGACGTTTGTTATCAAAGGTCCAGTTGGGGATCAGATACTGCATTCCCATGGCGTCATCACGCGCACCAAGGCCATGTTTTTGATACAGCTCGTTGGCTTTCATCACTTGATCGATATCCAGCTCAACGCCGAGACCCGGTTTATTGGGCACCTGTACCTTGCCGCCTTTGATTTCAAACGGCTGTTTGGTCAGACGTTGATTGCCCTCCTGCCAGATCCAGTGTGTGTCGATAGCGGTGATCTTGCCAGGTGCTGCGGCAGCGACATGGGTGAACATCGCCAGCGAAATATCGAAATGGTTATTGGAGTGCGATCCCCAGGTCAGACCAAATTCGTGGCACATCTGCGCCACGCGCACGGAGCCCTGCATGGTCCAGAAGTGCGGATCCGCCAGCGGGATATCGACGGATTGCAGCGACAGGGTATGGCCCATCTGACGCCAGTCGGTGGCGATCATATTCGTGGCGGTCGGCAGCCCCGTAGCGCGGCGGAATTCGGCCATCACTTCGCGACCGGAGAAGCCCTGTTCGGCTCCGCAAGGATCTTCTGCATAGGCCAGCACGCCTTTCAGGTGTTTACCGATGCTAATCGCTTCGTCCAGCGACCAGGCTCCGTTCGGATCGAGGGTTACGCGCGCCTGCGGGAAGCGTTTTGCCAGCGCCGAGATAGCTTCAGCCTCTTCCATCCCGGCCAGCACGCCGCCTTTCAGTTTGAAATCGTTGAAACCATATTTTTCGTACGCGGCTTCCGCCAGGCGCACCACGCGATCCGGGGTCATTGCCTCTTCATGACGTAAGCGATACCAGTCGCACTTCTCATCGGGCTGGCTCTGATACGGCAGCGGGGTTTTATTGCGGTCGCCGATAAAGAACAGGTAGCCCAACATTTCGACTTCGCTGCGCTGCTGACCTTCCCCCAGCAGTGAGGCGACATTGACGCCCAAATGTTGACCCAGCAGATCGAGCATCGCCGCTTCAATCCCGGTGACGACGTGAATGGTGGTACGCAGATCGAAGGTTTGCAGGCCGCGGCCGCCGGCATCGCGATCGGCGAAGGTGTTACGTACGGCGTTAAGGACGTTTTTATACTCGCCCAGCGTCTTGCCGACCACCAGCGGAATAGCCTCTTCGAGGGTTTTACGGATCTTCTCGCCACCGGGAATTTCGCCAACGCCGGTGTGACCCGAGTTGTCTTTAATCACCACGATATTACGGGTGAAGAACGGAGCATGAGCACCGCTCAGGTTCATCAACATGCTATCATGACCGGCGACCGGAATAACCTGCATGGAAGTGACAACGGGGGTTGAACTATTTGTACTCATTTTCTAATCCTTTTGGTCAATCAATGACGTCCAAAAACGGGGCGTTTTTTGTCAAACGTCCAGCCAGGGATAAGGTATTGCATTGGACCGGCGTCATTGCGCGCGCCGCCGGGCAGCGTCTTATAGGCCGCGTGCGCTTTTTCAATTTGATCCCAGTCGAGTTCCACGCCAAGGCCTGGCGCATCGGGAACGGTAATTTTGCCCTCGCGGATCTCCAGCGGCTGTTTAGTCAGGCGTGCATCGCCTTCTTGCCAGATCCAATGGGTGTCGATGGCGGTTGGAGTGCCGGGCGCGGCGGCGGCGACATGGGTAAACATCGCCAGTGAAATGTCGAAATGGTTGTTGGAGTGGCATCCCCAGGTTAACCCCCACTCATCGCACAGCTGCGCCACGCGCACTGCGCCGGAAAGAGTCCAGAAGTGCGGATCCGCCAGCGGAATATCCACCGCGTTTAGCATCACCGCATGGCCCATTTCACGCCAATTGGTGGCAATCATATTGGTCGCCACCGGCAAACCCGTGGCACGGCGGAACTCCGTCATCACTTCACGCCCGGAAAAACCCTGCTCCGCACCGCAGGGATCTTCCGCGTAGGTCAGCACGTCGTTCAGGCCTTTGCACAGGTTAATGGCTTCGTCGAGCAGCCATGCACCGTTCGGATCGACGGTGATACGCGCATCGGGAAAACGTTTTTTCAAGGCGCGAACGGTTTCAATCTCATTTTCACCCGGCAGGACGCCACCTTTGAGTTTGAAATCTTTAAAGCCGTAGCGATCCTGAGAAGCTTCCGCGAGGCGTACAACCGCATCGCTGGTCATCGCCTCCTGATGACGCAGGTGATACCACTCATGGTTGCCCGGCGTCGTTTCCAGATAAGGCAGATCGGTTTTGCGCCGATCGCCGACATAGAACAGGTAGCCGAGCACGGTAACCGCATCCCGCTGTTTACCGGGGCCCAGCAGCTCGCACACCGGCACGTTTAGCGCTTTGCCTAACAGATCCAGCAGTGCGGCTTCCAGCGCCGCCACGGCGTTAACCCGTAACTCGAAAGTCCAGGCACCTTTGCCGAAGGTGTCAAAATCCGCCGCCTGGTTGCCTTTGTGCACGCGCTGTACCACTTTGTTTAACCGCGCAATCTCCTGACCGACCACCAGCGGCGTGGCATCGACCAGCGTTTTGTAAATCACTTCACCGCCCGGTGCTTCACCTACGCCGGTGTTTCCTGCACTGTCCTTGAGCACCACAATATTGCGGGTGAAGTACGCGTTATGCGCGCCGCCGATATTCATCAGCATACTGTCATGTCCGGCCACCGGAATGACCTTCATCTCAGTGATAATCGGGCTTGCTTGTGTGTTCATCATTCACGTTCCGCCACAGGTTTCAAAACAATGCGTTTGATATCGCCCACCAGTACCAGATAGCTCAGTACCGCTACCAGGGCATGGACGCCGACATAAATCAGCGCGCCGTTGAAGGAGCCGGTAGTGCCAACGATGTAGCCAATGGCGATGGGCGTAACGATGCCGGAGATATTACCGAACATGTTAAACAGACCGCCGCTCAGGCCGCTGATCTCTTTCGGCGCGGTATCTGCCATTACCGCCCAGCCCAGCGCGCCAATGCCTTTACCGAAGAACGCCAGCGCCATAAAGGCGATAATCAGCGTTTCTGAGTCGGTGTAGTTACAGAACACCATACTCATTGAGAGCAGCATTCCCAGCACGATGGGCGTTTTACGTGCCATATTCAGCGAACCGTAGCGACGCATTAACCAGTCGGAGATAACGCCGCCCAGCACACCGCCGACAAAACCGCAGATCGCCGGGATTGAGGCGACAAAACCTGCTTTCAGAATCGACATCCCGCGTGCCTGCACCAGATAAACCGGAAACCAGGTGATAAAGAAGTAGGTCAGCGCGTTGATGCAGTATTGGCCCAGATAAACACCGATCATCATGCGGGAACAGAGCAGCTGTTTAATTTGCCCCCACTTGACGGAGAACGGGACATTTTGCTGGTTGTTCTTCTGATCCATATTGATCAGCGCACCGCCTTCGGCGATGTACTCCAGCTCTTTTTTATTGACGCCCGGATGCTGGTTCGGCTCGTGGATCATTTTCTGCCACAGCAAACTGATGAAGATGCCGAGGCCGCCCATAAAGAAAAAGACGTGCGACCAGCCGACTTCGTGGGTCAACCAGCCCATGATCGGTGCAAAAATCACCGTCGCGAAATACTGTGCCGAGTTAAAAATTGCTACCGCTGTGCCCCTCTCCTGTGCCGGAAACCAGGCGGCAACGATACGGCTGTTGCCAGGGAAAGAGGGAGACTCTGCAAGGCCGACCATAAAACGTAAGGAGAAGAGCGCAACAATAATGCCAAAGCCGCTAAAGATATCGACGAAGCCTTGCAGTAAGGTAAACAGCGACCAGGTGAAAATAGACCAAAAATAGACGCGTTTCGATCCGAAGCGGTCAAGCAACCAGCCGCCCGGTATCTGGCCAATCACATAAGCCCAGGAAAACGCGGAGAAGACATACCCCATACCGACCGGATCGAGGCCTATCGCTTTGGCCATCTCCGAACCGGCAATCGACAACGTGGCGCGATCGCCATAGTTGAAGGATGTGACGATAAACAGCATCACCACTATCCAGTAGCGAGCGTTGGTGCGCTTTTCAGCGCCGCTCGCCGCCTGGCTAAATGTACTCATGGTTGTACTCCCGAAGCATAAATGTTCTTAGCAACACTCATCCTGTACGGCACAACCTGTAGGGGATGGCAGGATGATGTTGGTGTGTTTTTGTGGCTCCTGCCGGGCTTATAAGCCCTGCGTGCCGCGTTTTATTAACTGGCGAGAAAAAGTATACGAATCGCCTTTTCAACACTCACCGTGCATCAACACAACATTCGACGGGGCAGGCTTTGCCCTTTCTGGCATTAGCCCAGGGGGATGGGGAGTACTTCACGAAAATGGAAAGGGAACAGGCCGGGAGGCGCTGAAAAGAGAGTGGGATGGCAGAGTGTGAGACACGTCGCTTGACGCGGAGAAAAGTGCATTTTCCTCTCCGTTGCGGGAGAGGAAAAGATTATTTCAGCAGAGAGGCCCAGTGTTCAACCCACGGGTTTGACACGCTTTCAGGTTCCGGGTCTTCACTGGCGTCAATCAGCAGCATTTCGCCAATACGCTGCGCGCCTTGCTCCTGAAGTAACGCGTCAAACGTCTTACCGCCACCGCAAAAATGGCTGTAAGTGCTGTCGCCCAACGCAATCACGCCGTAGCGTAAATCCGGCTGATAACCGACGCTATCACGCAGGTAGTGGAACAGCGGAGCAATACTTTCCGGTAAATCGCCCTGCCCGGTAGTAGAGGTTACGATCAGCGCATAATTACCCTGATTGCTCGTCCAGTCCGCCGCTTCGGGATCTTCATACACCTTTGCGCTATGGCCCTGTGACGTTAAGATTTCCTGCGCTTCTTCCGCTACCAGCAGGGAATTGCCGTAGATGGTGCCGACAAAAATTCCAACCTTCGCCATGCTTATCGCTCCTTGTGTGATTCCAGAATGCTTTCATCCTGGCTGCTTGACGCGGATAACTCAACCCTTTCATTTTCAGGGAGAAGCCCGCGCCAGCCAAAGTGCGCAAGCGCGTCCATCCAGACCGCATCCAGCCCTGCACGGAGGGTGAGCGGCGCGCCGGTGAACGGATGCGTCAGGGTAAGCCGGCTGGCATGGAGCATTAAACGGTGGCAGCCAAAATGTTCCGCCGCGCTACGATTTTGCCGCAGATCGCCGTGTTTGCTGTCGCCGATAATCGGATGGCGCAGATGCGCCAGATGACGGCGCAGCTGATGTTTGCGTCCGGTCTTTGGCTCCAGCTCGACCAGGCCGTAGCGCGTGGTGGGAAATTTACTGGTCGCCACCGGCATTTCAACCGTCGCAAGACCGCGATAGTGCGTGACGGCGGGCTGTGGGTCTTTATCCGCACGGGCAAATTTATCGGCGACCTTATCCAGTTCTTCGACCAGCGGATAATCAAGCACCGCTTCGTCCATCAACCAGCCGCGCACAATGGCGTGATAGCGTTTTTGAATGTGATGTTGTTCGAACTGCTGGGATAAGCGCCGACCGGCCTCGCTGGATAAGCCCATTAACAGTACGCCGGACGTTGGCCTGTCGAGACGATGGGCGGTAAAAACGTGCTGGCCTATTTGATCGCGCACGGTTTGCATCACCACCACTTTTTCATCGCGATCTAACCAGCTGCGATGCACCAGCCAGCCGGAAGGTTTATTTACCGCCACCAGCCATTCGTCCTGATAAATAATCTCTAGCATTATTTCCCTTCGCCGCTAAAAAGCGCATCGAGCTGCTGCAAATGCGCCAGCATCAGATCCCGGGAGGGATGCGTCGCTTCAAGGGCGATTTCATAATACGGCGCGATGGCGAACGCCTGTGGCAACGGCTGTTGACCATCAAGCAATGCGTGCATGCGCGGGATTAATACCCATTGCAGCCACTCGAACGGCTCAAGAGTATCCATACAAAAAGGCTGGGTGCTTTCAAAGGCGCTTGCCGCAGGCGCGCTGTTTTGCCAGAGATTCTGTGCGCGCAGCTGCGCTTCGAGAAGATGAAGTTGCTCACGCACACGCTGATATTGAGTCATACAAACCTCCGAAATAAACACACTGGCGCGCAGCATACCAAAGAGCGGAAGAAATAAAAAAAGGGAGCACTGTAAAAACAGTGCTCCCGGTTCGTTTCGTAGCAGTCCAGCTACTCGTTGTGCTCCCTGCTCATCCTTGAAAACTTTTCCTGTGGTCTCCTGACCCGTTCATCCTTAAACAGCGCATCATGCTCACACCACCCCGATGTGACATAGCTTCATCCGTAAAACGTGTCCTGGATCATCCTGATCTGCCGGGCATCCTTACCGACTCTCATTCTCCGTCCTGGAGGTGTCCTTTAACGCACTCCCGCGATGTCCTTTTGCTTCATCCTGAAGCCTCTCCGTGCAGCACCTTCCCGGTGGGTCCTCGAAACAACATCGTCCTAATGTACGTTTCTTGCGTCAATTTCCGTGTCGACAGGAATAGAATTACTGATTAAGCCTCGTCTTACAAGGTTACTTAACGCAAATTAATTGTGTAACGAAGCGGCAATAATAGAGAAGCATTCGAGTAACGTTATGTTTTATAGAGGATATCAAAGAGAAGGCACATTTTAAATGCGGAAAACAACCTGGCGATCTCTTACAGTCTTGTAAGAGATCTCTCACATGGGGTGTAGTATAGTGGATTACACAACGGGTTCGCTTTGATCAAGAAAAGCCGCGAGATTCGGTGCCAGAACGGTGCGCTGGCGCGTGCCCAGCGTCTCTTTAATCACTTCGCCGCTCAGATTACACAGCGAAATCACATCCAGTTCGCTATCCAGCGTGGCAATAAACAGCGTCGGCGATAACTTTAATCTCTTCTGCGTGACCAGGTGACCAATCAGGTTTTCCTGCACGCGCACAAAGTCATCTTCACTCCAGGTTTGCAATAGCGTCAGCGTCAAATCACCAAAACGTGCGGTCATATCACCGGCAAACTGGGTAGTGTAAAAAGTATGGATCGGCGTTTGTATCACAATATCCATCGCCTGTTCAATTGCGTTTACGTTGCGCGCCGGTAAGAACGGTTGAGGCTGCCAAATAACGTAATTGTCGGTGGAAGAAATAGTGCACGGTGAGGGGATACCGTAAAGTTCTTCGCTTTGCGGCCAGCTGCCGCGCTGTTCGTGCCACGCATCACAATACCGCTGCGTAAACGCTTTTAAGGCCTCAGCCGTCTCTTTTTCCACCGATTTCTCTCTTCACTTAAGCCAGGATAAACTCTGACTCATAGTTTACCTGCAAAATGGCGATGAAACATGTCCTCTTATGATAACCATCAGGCGCTGGCTGGCCTGACCCTTGGCAAAAGTACCGATTACCGCGACACCTATGACGCCAGTCTGTTGCAGGGCGTTCCACGTTCTCTGAATCGCGATCCCCTTGGGTTGCAGGCCGACAATCTGCCGTTTCGTGGCGCGGATATCTGGACGCTGTATGAACTCTCCTGGCTTAATGAGAAAGGATTGCCGCAGGTGGCTGTCGGCCAGGTTGAATTGGATCACGCCAGCGTTAATCTGGTGGAATCAAAAAGCTTCAAGCTCTATTTGAACAGTTTTAACCAGACACGTTTTGCCAGCTGGCAAGCGGTGCGCGACACCCTGCAGCGGGATTTAAGTGCCTGCGCGCAAGGAGAAGTAAGCGTAGTGCTGTACCGCATTGATGAACTGGAAGGGCAGCCGGTCGCCCATTTTCACGGTACCTGCATTGATGAGCAGGATATTGAAATCGATAACTACAATTTTGACGCAGCTTTGTTAACGGATGCGGCAGGCGACAAAATTGTGGAAGAGACGCTGGTCAGCCATCTTTTAAAATCAAACTGTCTGATTACCCATCAGCCGGATTGGGGCTCGGTGCAAATAGTCTATCGCGGCGCACAAATCGATCGTGAAAAATTGCTGCGTTACCTGGTCTCTTTCCGCCATCACAATGAGTTTCACGAACAGTGCGTCGAGCGCATTTTTACGGATATCCAGCGTTTCTGCCGGCCGGAAAAACTGAGTGTTTACGCGCGCTATACCCGCCGCGGCGGGCTGGATATTAATCCATGGCGTACCAATACGGATTTTGTCCCCGCCACGGGCCGGTTAGTTCGTCAGTAAAAACACCCGTTTTTACTACCCTGCGTGGAAGATCCTACGCGTCAGGTTGTTAAACGTCATAAGCAAGGGCTATTGTAATCACGGGAAAGATAAAATTTTCGTCCCGTAAGGAGTTCACTTGATTACACATATTAGCCCGCTTGGCTCAATGGATATGTTGTCGCAGCTGGAAGTCGATATGCTTAAACGCACGGCCAGCAGCGACCTGTATCAACTGTTTCGCAACTGCTCGCTCGCGGTTTTGAACTCAGGGAGCCTGACCGACAGCAGCAAAGAGTTACTCTCCCGTAACGAAAGTTTTGATATCAACGTGTTACGCCGCGAACGCGGCGTAAAGCTGGAATTAATTAACCCGCCCGAAGAGGCCTTTGTCGACGGAAGAATTATCCGCTCGCTGCAGGCTAACCTGTTTGCCGTCCTGCGCGATATTCTCTTCGTTAATGGGCAAATTCACACCGCCGGGCATGTCCAGCATTTAAATCTGGAAAGCTCTATCCACATTACCAACCTGGTCTTTTCAATTCTGCGTAACGCCCGTGCGCTGCATGTGGGCGAAGCGCCGAGCATGGTGGTTTGCTGGGGCGGCCACTCGATTAACGAAACCGAGTATCTCTACGCTCGCCGTGTAGGAACGCAGCTCGGCCTGCGAGAACTGAATATCTGCACCGGCTGCGGTCCGGGCGCAATGGAAGCGCCAATGAAAGGCGCCGCGGTTGGCCATGCCCAGCAGCGCTTTAAAGAGGGGCGTTTTATTGGCATGACGGAACCGTCGATCATTGCCGCTGAACCGCCAAACCCGCTGGTTAACGAACTGATCATCATGCCGGATATTGAGAAACGTCTTGAAGCGTTTGTCCGTATTGCGCACGGGATAATCATCTTCCCAGGCGGCGTGGGCACGGCAGAAGAGTTACTTTATTTGCTGGGGATTTTGATGAACCCCGCTAACCAGAATCAGGTATTGCCGCTGATTCTGACCGGGCCGAAAGAGAGCGCGGACTACTTCCGCGTGCTCGACGAGTTTATCGTTAACACGCTGGGCGAAGGCGCGCGTCGGCACTACACCATCATCATTAATGATGCCGCAGAAGTAGCGCGTCAGATGAAGAAAGCGATGCCGCATGTGAAAGAGAATCGCCGCGAAACAGGCGATGCTTATAGTTTTAACTGGTCTATCCGTATTGCGCCGGATCTGCAGGTGCCATTCGAACCGACCCATGAAAATATGGCCAATCTAAAACTCTATCCGGACCAGCCGGTGGAAACGCTGGCGGCGGATCTGCGCCGGGCGTTTTCGGGTATTGTAGCGGGAAATGTCAAAGAGCACGGCATTCGCGCTATTGAAGCGTATGGTCCTTATAAAATTCATGGCGATAGCAATATGATGCGCCGTATGGACGATCTGCTGCAGGGCTTCGTCGCCCAGCATCGTATGAAGCTGCCAGGCTCTGCGTATATTCCTTGCTACGAGATCTGCGCGTAATCCTCCAGGGCGATCAATAAGTCGCCCTTATATCTCGCCCGTTTTTTTCATAACTTCCATCAATATCTCCAGAGCATTCATTGGATATAATTCGCTTTAAACAGGGATAAATCACTGCAATTTGCTCTTTTTGAAGCGCATTCAGAAATTTTGACCTCAACTTATCAGATCGCAAATCCGGCGGCTATTAGCCTTTTCGCCCATAAATGTCATCTGAAGATCGTTTTGTAGAGAGATGGACTAAATACCCACCTGGTTAGAGTCATTTATTGCAATTGCGATCGTGATCACTGATAGAGTCATAACATAAATGTATCTTTCCGCCGCAAATAGTTACGGCAAGAAATTATAAAAAAACCGTATTTAACCGAATTTAATATTACCGCCGGCGTCCCAGGCATTGCTTTCGCCCGTCACGCCAGCATTTTGCTTTTCCCAGGAGATTCTTAATGGAAACCACCCAATCCAGTACTCTGGCCTCACCAACAACACAAAGTTCATGGCGTAAAACCGATACCATGTGGATGCTGGGCCTTTACGGCACCGCCATCGGCGCTGGTGTACTGTTCCTGCCGATTAACGCCGGCGTTGGCGGATTAATTCCGCTGATCATTATGGCCATCATCGCTTTCCCAATGACTTACTTCGCGCACCGTGGTCTGACGCGCTTTGTGCTGTCTGGCAAGAACCCGGGCGAAGACATCACCGAAGTGGTAGAAGAGCACTTTGGTATCGGCGCAGGGAAACTGATCACCCTGCTCTACTTCTTCGCGATTTACCCGATTCTGCTGGTGTACAGCGTGGCGATTACTAACACCGTCGACAGCTTTATGACCCACCAGCTGCATATCACGCCGCCGCCGCGCGCTATTCTTTCGCTGATCCTGATTATTGGGATGATGACCATCGTGCGCTTTGGCGAGCAGATGATCGTAAAAGCGATGAGCATCCTGGTGTTCCCGTTTGTGATTGCGCTGATGCTGCTGGCAGCCTATTTAATTCCGCAATGGAACGGCGCGGTGCTGGAAACCCTCTCTTTTAGCAGCGCTTCCGCAACGGGTCATGGTTTGTGGATGACCTTGTGGCTGGCGATTCCGGTGATGGTGTTCTCTTTTAACCACTCACCGATCATCTCCTCTTTTGCCGTGGCGAAACGTGAAGAGTACGGTCAGGAAGCAGAACGCAAATGTTCCCGCATCCTTGCTTTCGCCCACATCATGATGGTGCTGACCGTAATGTTCTTCGTGTTCAGCTGCGTGCTGAGCCTCTCTCCGGCAGACCTTGCTTCGGCGAAAGAGCAGAACATTTCAATTCTCTCCTACCTGGCAAACCACTTTAACAAACCGATCATTGCCTGGATGGCGCCGATTATCGCGATGATTGCTATTACAAAATCTTTCCTCGGCCACTATCTGGGCGCGCGTGAAGGTTTTAACGGTATGGTGATCAAATCGTTGCGCAGCAAAGGTAAAAGCATCGAAATCAATAAACTGAACCGCATTACCGCGCTGTTTATGCTGCTGACTACCTGGGCTGTGGCAACCTGGAACCCGAGCATCCTCGGAATGATCGAAACGCTGGGCGGCCCGATTATCGCGATGATTCTGTTCCTGATGCCGATGTATGCGATTGCCAAAGTACCGGCAATGCGTAAATACAGCGGAAAAATCAGCAACGTCTTCGTAGTTGTGATGGGCCTTATCGCTATCTCCGCGATCTTCTACTCACTGTTCAGCTAATCTCTTGCGCGCCGCCCATTGCGGGTGGCGCCCCTCTCACAGTTAGGGGAAATACGTCATGATCAGCGTATTCGATATTTTCAAAATCGGCATTGGCCCTTCCAGTTCACATACCGTCGGACCAATGAAAGCAGGGAAGCAGTTTACTGACGATCTGATTGCTCGCAGCATGCTGTACGATGTCACCCGCGTGGTGGTAGATGTGTACGGTTCTCTCTCCCTGACGGGAAAAGGGCACCATACTGATATCGCAATTATTATGGGCCTGGCGGGTAATTTACCCGATAGCGTCGATATTGATGCAATCCCGGCCTTTATTCAGGATGTTAATACGCACGGGCGCTTGCTGCTGGCCAACGGACAGCATGAAGTCGAGTTCCCGGTCGATCACTGCATGAACTTCCATACGGATAACCTTTCGCTGCATGAAAATGGCATGCGCATTACCGCTTTAGCGGGCGATACGGTTCTCTATAGCCAGACCTATTACTCCATCGGCGGCGGTTTTATTGTCGATGAAGCGCATTTCGGCCAGACCAGCAACAACCCTGTCGCCGTACCTTATCCATACAAATATGCCGCAGACTTGCAGCGCCATTGTCAGGAAACAGGGCTTTCTCTCTCTGGCCTGATGATGAAGAACGAACTGGCACTGCACAGCAAAGAGGAGCTGGAACAGCACTTCACGCGCGTCTGGGAAGTGATGCGCGGCGGCATTGAGCGTGGAATCATGACCGAAGGCGTACTGCCGGGCAAACTGCGCGTTCCGCGTCGTGCTGCGGCATTGCGTCGCCTGCTGGTAAGCAGCGATAACACCAGTAAAGATCCGATGCAGGTTGTCGACTGGATCAATATGTTCGCGCTGGCGGTTAACGAAGAGAACGCCGCCGGTGGCCGCGTGGTAACGGCACCGACAAATGGCGCGTGCGGAATTGTGCCGGCGGTGCTGGCTTATTACGACAAGTTTATCCGCCAGGTTAACGCCAACTCTCTGGCGCGTTACCTGTTGGTCGCCAGCGCTATCGGCTCGCTCTATAAAATGAACGCATCAATCTCCGGTGCGGAAGTGGGCTGCCAGGGCGAAGTCGGTGTAGCCTGTTCGATGGCCGCTGCGGGCCTTGCGGAACTGCTTGGTGCCAGTCCGGCGCAGGTCTGTATCGCGGCGGAAATTGGTATGGAGCACAACCTCGGTTTAACCTGCGATCCCGTTGCCGGGCAGGTTCAGGTGCCGTGTATCGAGCGTAACGCGATTGCTTCGGTGAAAGCGGTGAACGCTGCACGTATGGCGCTGCGCCGGACCAGCGAGCCGCGCGTGTGCCTGGATAAAGTGATTGAAACGATGTACGAAACCGGCAAAGACATGAATGCCAAATACCGCGAAACCTCTCGCGGCGGGCTGGCGATGAAGATTGTCACCTGCGATTAAAACCGCTTCAGGATGCCTCGTTTTTGCGAGGCACCTTCCTGATTATCCCCCGCTTTATAGCCTGACGCCGCACGCGGTGTTACCCTTGTCGCATGATTTCAAGGAGGTTATCTGTGGCTCATCTGTTAATTGTCGATGCTCTCAATCTGATTCGCCGTATTCACGCGGTGCAAGGTTCGCCCTGCGTGGACACCTGTCTGCATGCGCTCGATCAGCTGGTGGTACATAGCCAGCCGACGCACGCCGTGGCGGTATTTGACGATGAGGCTCGTAGCCAGGGCTGGCGACATCAGTTATTACCCGATTATAAAGCCGGGCGGCCGCCGATGCCGGAGACCCTTCACGCCGAGATGCCGGCCTTACGTGCGGCATTTGAACAGCGCGGCATACGCTGCTGGGCCACGCCCGGTAACGAAGCGGACGATCTCGCCGCCACGCTGGCGGTGAAAATGGCGCAGGCCGAACAGCAGGCCACTATCGTTTCCACGGATAAAGGCTATTGCCAGCTGCTTTCACCGAATATTCGTATCCGCGACTATTTCCAAAAACGCTGGCTGGATGCCCCGTTTATCGCTCAGGAGTATGGCGTTACGCCGGAGCAGTTACCCGATTACTGGGGGCTGGCGGGGATCGGCAGTTCAAAAGTACCGGGCGTTGCCGGTATTGGTGCGAAAAGCGCCACCCAGTTACTGAACCTCTTCCCGACGCTGGAAGCGCTGTATGACAACCTTCCGGCAGTACCTGAAAAGTGGCGACAGAAACTGGAAAACCATAAAGCGATGGCGTTTACCTGCCGCGATGTGGCGCGTCTGCAGACGGAGTTACAGCTGGACGGCAATCTGCAACAGCTTCGGCTAGCGCGCTAATAATCGTCCGTGCGGGCGCGGGCTGCTTGCCACGCTGCTGAACTTAAACGCATAAGAATAGAAACGACGAAGGCCTGAATCATTGCTGATTCAGGCCTTCTGAATAGTGGCGGAACGGACGGGACTCGAACCCGCGACCCCCTGCGTGACAGGCAGGTATTCTAACCGACTGAACTACCGCTCCGCGTTGTGTTCCTGTTAGGGAACGAGGCGCATATTACGGACTGCGCCTGATGCCGTCAACGCTTTTTCTATCGTTTTTAATCGTTTGCTGCAAAAATCGCCCATAGCGCTATTTTCTGTGGTTAACAGAAGGTAATTACCCACGCCACAGGCAGCTTCCGCCCTTTTTCTGCACTAAATCGAGCCGTGACTCATGGGCCATTAGCTCTTCATCGCTGGCTAAAACCACGCGCAGGCGGCTTGCCTGACGAACAACACGCTGAATCCCTGTACCGTCGGTTTGCGTCTGCCCTTCGCCCTCCATCGAAAATTTCATCGATGTCTGGCCGCCGGTCATCATTAGATAGACATCAGCAAGAATTTGGGAGTCAAGTAACGCGCCGTGCAGAGTACGTTTGCTGTTGTCTATTTCGTAACGCGAGCAGAGCGCATCAAGGCTGTTGCGCTTACCGGGGAACATTTTACGCGCCAGCGCCAGGCTATCGGTCACTTTACAAAAGGTGTCGGTCTTCGGAATGCCCCGGTTCAGCTTGCTGAACTCATAGTCCATAAAGCCGATATCAAACGACGCGTTATGAATGACCAGCTCCGCACCGCGAATATACTCAATAAACTCATCGGCGATATCGCCAAAGGTCGGTTTATCTAGCAGGAATTCGTCGGCAATACCGTGAACACCAAAGGCTTCCGGATCCACCAGCCGATCAGGCTTGAGGTAAACGTGGTAGTTGTTACCCGTCAGGCGGCGGTTGATCACTTCCACCGCACCGATTTCAATAATCTTATGCCCTTCATAGTGGGCGCCGATCTGGTTCATACCGGTGGTTTCGGTATCGAGGACGATCTGTCGTGTAATTGCTGTGCTCATAGCGGCCATTTATGTCAGACTTGTCGTTTTAAACACAGGAAGTCTACCAGAGATGCTTAAGCAGGTAGAAATTTTCACCGACGGATCTTGTCTTGGTAATCCAGGTCCGGGCGGTTATGGGGCGATTTTACGCTATCGCCAACATGAAAGAACCTTTAGCGAAGGGTATCGTCTCACCACCAATAACCGCATGGAACTGATGGCGGCCATTGTTGCGCTTGAAGGATTAAAAGAGCATTGCGAAGTGGTGCTGAGTACCGACAGCCAATATGTGCGCCAGGGGATAACCCAATGGATCCATAACTGGAAAAAGCGCGGCTGGAAAACGGCGGAAAAAAAACCGGTAAAAAATGTCGATCTGTGGAAGCGGCTGGATGCGGCGCTCAGCCAGCATCAAATCCGTTGGGAGTGGGTTAAAGGCCACGCCGGTCATCCGGAAAACGAACGCTGCGATGAATTAGCGCGTAACGCCGCAATGAATCCAACCCAGGAAGACGTGGGTTATCAGCCGGAAAGTTAAGACTGGCGAGTTGCGCCCACGGGCTGGCGAACGTGCGCCTTACTGCGGCTCTGTTTCATCGGGTTCAGGGTCAGCGGAACGGTACGTTTGCGTGCGACGATAAGCTGCATACAGCCCAGCGCCGGTAAATGTGTACTCAGCAGCCTGCCGCCCTGTTTCGTCCAGGGCAGCACACGAAAGCGGCTATAATGGAGTACTTCGAAATTGAGCAACGCCAGCCAGTCAAACTGGCGCATCAGCGTAAACATCCGGTTTTTGACCGCTGGCGAGCGGCGGGCAAAAGGAACGGCTTTGCACAGGCCAAGCAGGCTGATGGGATTGAAACCGCTCATCACCAGCCAGCCGTCGTCGATCAATACCCGGTCGACTTCTTGTAGTAAACGATGGGGATCGGTACACCACGGCAGCGTGTGCGCCAGCAAACAGGCATCGACGGATTTCTCGGCAAAAGGCAGGTGCAGCGGATCCGCTCTCACCTGCGCCGGCTCGCCGCTGAGGGAAACATTGACCTGATGGGAAATAGCGCAGCTTTCGGCATTGATTTCTGCGCTGAGATTGCCGATTTTAAGCAGATGAAATCCATACATTTTTGCAAACCATGGCTTTAACTCTCCCTCCAGCGCCTCGCGGTGATATATGCCTTTTGGTAAATCGCTCCAGCTTGCCGGTGCTAAGAGTGTTCGAGGAGTCCTTGCCGGTTTCATTACAACCTTCCGCTACGCTTTAAGAGGTATTTTATGAATCTTAACAGTATTCCGGCTTTCCAGGACAATTACATCTGGGTGCTTAACGATGCTGATGGGCGCTGCCTGATTGTCGATCCGGGTGACGCCGCACCGGTGTTGCAGGCGATAGAAGAAAATGAGTGGCGACCGGAAGCTATTTTACTCACTCATCATCACAACGATCATGTTGGCGGCGTACAGAAACTGCTGGAGACGTTTCCAAATATGGTGGTATACGGACCGGCGGAAACCCAGGATAAGGGAACCACGCAGGTTGTTAAGGAAGGCGACGTTTTCTCGGTTTTGGGACGTCGTTTCTCCGTTTTTGCCACCCCAGGTCACACTTTAGGACATATCTGTTTCTTCAGCTCCCCTTATCTATTTTGCGGCGACACGCTCTTTTCCGGCGGCTGCGGAAGATTGTTCGAAGGGACGGCAAGCCAGATGTATCAATCCTTTTGTAAAATTAATGCGCTTCCAGAAGATACGATTATCTGTTGCGCACATGAATACACTTTAGGGAATATGAAGTTTGCACTCACCATCCTGCCCGAGGATCCTGACCTTAACGAATATTATCGTAAAGTTAATGAGTTACGCGCAAAACAACACAAAACGCTGCCCGTCACGCTGAAAAATGAGCGCAAAATTAATTTATTTTTACGCACGGAAGATACTGATTTAATTGATGTAATTAACAAAGAAACAAATTTGCAACAACCTGAGGAGCGATTCGCATGGTTACGGTTAAAGAAAGATAACTTCTGACATTGCGGGTTGCCTTTTGAAGTTGACGCCGTTATTATCGCTCGTCTTTTAAGCAACTACTATTGACACACACATGAAGGCAAAAGCGATCTTATTCGCCTCTGTCCTGCTAGTGGGGTGCCAGGCGTCTAATCACGATGGCACGGTCCAACAGCACGCACAGAGCCTTTCTGCAGCTGGTCAAGGGGAAGCAGGGAAGTTTACTAGTCAGGCACGGTGGATGGACGATGGAACATTCGCCGACCAGGATAACAGTGACTTGTGGACCTCCATTAGCGACGAGCTAAAGATGGGAATTCCGGAAAATACCCGGATTCGCGAACAAAAATTAAAGTATTTAAGCAACAAGAGCTATCTCCACGATGTAACTTTACGGGCAGAGCCGTATATGTACTGGATAGCAGGGCAAGTTAAAAAACGTAACATGCCCATGGAACTGGTACTACTACCCATAGTGGAGAGCGCTTTTAACCCACACGCGACGTCTGGCGCCAATGCCGCAGGCATTTGGCAGATCATACCGAGCACCGGGCGAAATTATGGTTTAAAGCAGACTCGCAGCTACGATGCGCGTCGTGACATAGTGGCCTCTACCACGGCCGCCCTTGACATGATGCAGCGTCTTAACCGCATGTTTGACGGTGACTGGTTACTAACCGTTGCCGCCTATAACAGCGGAGAAGGCCGCGTGCTGAAGGCGATAAAAGCCAATAAATCGCAGGGTAAACCCACCGATTTCTGGTCGCTTTCTCTGCCGCAGGAAACCAAGATTTACGTGCCTAAAATGCTGGCTTTGAGCGATATTCTCAAGAACAGTAAGCGTTATGGCGTGAGTCTGCCAACACCAGACGAAAGCCGTGCGCTGGCGCGAGTCAGGCTGAACAGCCCGGTTGAGGTTGAACAGTTGGCTGAAATGGCCGGTATTTCCGTGAACAATCTGAAAACCTTTAACGCAGGTGTAAAAGGTTCGACGTTAGGTTCAACGGGTCCGCGATACGTTATGGTGCCGAAGAAGCATGCAGATCAGCTGCGTGAATCCCTGGCCTCTGGCGAAATTGCTGCCGTACAGCCGACGCTGCTTGCGGATAACACGCCGCTGGCGAGCCGGAGTTATAAAGTTCGTTCAGGCGATACGCTTTCCGCCATCGCGGCGCGTCTCGGAGTCAGCAGTAAGGATATCCAGCAATGGAATAACCTTCGCGGTTCAAACCTGAAAGTCGGACAGAGCCTGACGGTAGGCGCAGGTAGCAGCGCACAGCGTCTCGCCAGCAACAGCGATAGTATTACCTATCGTGTTCGCAAAGGTGATTCGTTAGCGAGTATCGCGAAACGTCACGGCGTTAACATCAAAGATGTGATGCGCTGGAACAACGATACCGCAAATCTGCAGCCAGGCGATCAGCTGACGCTATTTGTTAAAAATAATGTCACCCCGGATTCCTGATCCGACCATATAAAAAAAGCACCGTTTCCCCACGGTGCTTTTTTTTTGCTTTTTTAACCTTTTCGATTGATCGCTTTACCGGGAGTAAATTCAACCAGCAAGGGGTTATGATCCGATGCCTGCGTCACCAGCACCGAGGCTTCTTGCACATTCAAGTCGCGATAAAAGACAAAATCCAGCGGACGACCAAACGCGCGGCGACGGTTGTCATCGGTAAAGCGCACCTGTCGCAGCGACATATCGCGGGTAAAGCGAAACAGCGCATTCATGCGCGGACGACTCCAGGCATTAAAATCACCGGCCATGATGACAGGGCCAACATGGTGCGTAATTTGATCGCCAATCGGCAATAACTGCTTACTGTAGACGTCCACGCCGAGACTAAAATTCACCGCATGTACATTCACTACCATCAGATTACGCAAATCCGGCAGTGGATATACCGTTACCAGCGCCGATTTCGCCAGCCGTAAAATGGGCTCACGCTCGCGCAAAGGGCAACAGTAGACCGGATGGGCAGAAGAAAGGGTCATAACGCCTGAAGGATGCTGCGGTAGAACAAAGGCGGGAACCTGATCGGCAGCAAGATAGTTGGTGGTCGCAAATTTCACCAGTTCCGGCGTGGTTTGTGCTTCCTGTAGCAAGACCAGGTGGGCGTCTTTACCAAAATTCTGCAGCACCGATAGCCACTCTGCGCGCTGCTGTTTAAAAATATTCCATACCAGCACACGGATCCTTTCTTCGCTGCTAAGGGGTACCCCTGCGGGCAACGCCTGACCGATGCCCGCGAAAGAGACCGGTGGCAAGATTCGCTCCGCTGGCTGACCGGCAACATATCGCATGGAATAGGTATTTTTTGCCACTTTCCGCTTAAAACCTCGTTGATTTCCGCCCCCGGATCCCGGGCGCTCATTCAGTTATAGGGACTTTAGCGCACAGTTTCAACGAACAATCAGTAGAAAACCTGCCCCTTTTTGTAAGTGCGCACTTCTTTATGCCTCCTTCGCAGCGCCGCCATGGCCTCGATGGCTCCAACGTGATTAAATAGCTCCTGTAAGAATAATGACATAGCAATATTGCTAATGGAGCAATAATGAAAACCACCTCTGAAGAACTGGCGATTTTTGTGGCTGTGGTCGAAAGCGGGAGCTTCAGCCGGGCGGCTGAGCGGCTGGGGCAGGCAAATTCCGCGATTAGTCGTGCGGTTAAAAAGCTGGAAAACAAGCTCGGCGTTAATTTGCTTAATCGTACGACTCGCCAGCTTAGTTTAACCGAAGAGGGTGAGCGCTATTTTCGGCGTGTGCAAAGCGTGCTGCAGGAAATGGCGGCGGCGGAAACGGAGGTAATAGAAACCAAAGCCACCCCGCGCGGTACGCTCTGTATCGATGCGGCAACGCCGGTGGTACTGCACTTTCTTATGCCATTGATTAAGCCCTTCCGGGAGCGTTATCCTGAAATCAAACTCTCTTTGGTATCCAGCGAGACGTTTATTAATTTGATCGAACGTAAGGTGGATGTCGCCATCCGCGTCGGTAAACTCACCGACTCGAGCCTGCGTGCTCGCCCGCTCTTTAAGAGCTATCGTAAGATTATCGCCTCGCCGGCGTACCTCTCCCGATATGGCACACCTGAAACGGTAGAGGATTTGCGAAACCATGTGTGCCTTGGCTTTACCGAACCGACATCGCTTAATATCTGGCCGATAGCCTCTCCCGATGGCCAACTCTTTGAAGCCACTCCGGATATCTCCTCCAATAGCGGAGAGACATTAAAGCACCTTTGCCTGAACGGAAACGGCATCGCAAGCTTGTCTGATTATATGATTGATAAAGAGCTGGCAAGCGGCGAGCTGATCGATTTGCTGGCGGATAAACGTCTGCCGGTAGAGATGCCGTTTAGCGCGGTGTATTACAGCGACCGCGCGGTGAGCACGCGTATTCGCGCTTTTATCGATTTTATTAGCGAACATCTGGCGCAATAGCTCTCCCTTTTCGTCCCTGGCAACCCGGCATGTCTCGTTGGCGGGTTTATGACTACCGCTAGTTACTTGCATTTTGAAAGTGACTATGTCAACGTGAGCGCGGAACGTCCGATGCTACCTGAGCCAGAAGATGAAAAATGAACCGCTTTATAACGCCCCCTGCCCCATTGCCCGCAGCCTTGGGCGCATTGGTGACAGCTGGAGTATGTTAATTCTTCGCGATGCCTTCGCCGGTTTTACACGTTTTGATGAGTTCCAGAAAAGCGCCAACGTTGCGTCAAATATTCTTTCCCGCCGTCTAAAGGAGTTAGTTGATGACGGATTACTCGAGAAAGTGAGTTACAGTGCCACACCGCCGCGCTATGAATATCATTTGACCGCCCTTGGACGCGATTTCCGGCCGGTGATACTGGCACTGGCGGAATGGGGAAATCGCCATTTCTCCCCTGAAGGCGCGCAGATGCAACTGGTGGAACGCAACACCCAACGCCCGGTAGAAACGGTCCTTGTCGACAAAGCAACCGGTGAATCCATTACCCCCGAGAAATATGCAATGGTACCAGGCCCGGCGGCCGCGCCGGTAATTCATTACCGCCACGACTATTTGCAACGCAAGCACGCTGGTGATACTACACAGAAATTCACACCGCTGCTCTTTTTAAGCCGCGAGCAAAACCCTCACCCATAAATGCTGAGCGCGTCTGCACAGAGGCGTTTTAACGCGTCATGTCAGCTTTTAACTTGCTGCGCTGCACGTTCTCATTATGAAAAGAGACCGGCAGCGTGATTCTTCAGGAGAAATAAGTATGAGCGAATTAGCAAAACGCATCGTGGTAACCGGAATGGGCATTGTTAGCCCGCTGGGCTGCGGCGTATCGCATGTCTGGCAATCTTTGCTGCAAGGAAAATCCGGTATTACCCGGCTCGCAGAGGATATTGTTGAAGATATTCCCTGCAAGGTTGCAGGCCAGGTTCCCTCGATCGAAGAGGATCCGCAGCACGGGTTTGATCCTGCGGTGGCCATTGCGGCCAAAGAGCGCAAAAAGATGGACCGTTTTATCGAATTTGCATTGGTTGCGGCACATGAAGCGCTGACACAGGCGAATTGGTTTCCTCAGGATCAAGGGCAGAAAGATCGCACCGCAACGGTGATTGCTACCGGTATTGGTGGCTTTAACGAAATCGCCAATGCCGTACGCACCACGGATGATCGTGGGCCACGGCGACTCTCCCCTTTCACTATTCCTTCTTTTCTTGCCAATCTGGCAGCGGGGCATGTTTCTATCGCGCATGGTTTTCGCGGGCCGATTGGCGCGCCGGTGACTGCCTGTGCCGCCGGTGCGCAGGCTATCGGCGATGCCGCGCGGATGATCCGCTGCGGGGAAGCCGACATTGCCCTGTGTGGTGGCAGCGAGGCAGCCATCCATCGGGTAAGCCTGGCGGGTTTTGCTGCCGCAAGGGCGCTTTCCAGCGGTTTTAATGATCATCCTTCTGCGGCTTCCCGCCCGTTTGACAGCGATCGTGATGGATTTGTGATGGGGGAAGGTGCTGGACTACTGGTTATTGAATCGCTGGAACATGCGCTGGCACGCGGCGCTACACCGCTGGCGGAACTGGTCGGATACGGCACAAGCGCCGATGCCTATCATCTGACGGCAGGACCGGAAGATGGTAACGGCGCCCGACGCGCAATGGAAGCCGCCATTCGTCAGGCTGGCATTACGCCTGCGCATATTCAGCATATTAACGCCCACGCTACGTCAACCCAGGTGGGTGATAAAGGCGAGCTGGCAGCGATAAAGGCGCTTTTTGGCAACGTACCGGTGGCTATCACCTCAACGAAGTCGGCGACGGGCCATCTGTTAGGTGCTGCCGGGGGAATTGAAGCTATTTTTACCGTTCAGGCTTTGCGTGAACAGAAAGTACCGCCAACGCTGAATCTTCATAACCCTGACGAAGAAGCGGATGGGCTAAACCTGGTGGCTCTGACAGCGCAATCTCTGGAGATGCGTTATGCGCTATCAAACGGTTTTGGCTTTGGCGGCGTAAATGCCAGCCTGCTGCTAAAACGTTGGCAGTGACAGGCGATAAAGGGGGTTTGCTCCCTCTTTATAAAATGAGGACGAAAAAAAACCGCATCTCGTAAGAGATGCGGTTCTTAAAATAAGTGGCGGAACGGACGGGACTCGAACCCGCGACCCCCTGCGTGACAGGCAGGTATTCTAACCGACTGAACTACCGCTCCACCGAATTTCTTTTACAGCCACCGGTTTAATGCCCCGGTTTTTCTTGCTAATTTGATGCCTGGCAGTTCCCTACTCTCGCATGGGGAGACCCCACACTACCATCGGCGCTACGGCGTTTCACTTCTGAGTTCGGCATGGGGTCAGGTGGGACCACCGCGCT
>NZ_JXAG01000027.1 GCF_000814905.1 Enterobacter sp. Bisph1 | reverse complement strand
TTTACCTGCCGGTATGAAACCCTGCCGGAGCCAGCGGCGGAGGCCGATGTTCTGTTTAAATACGCCCGCTGGCTGCAGGTCAATAACCGGTTACAGGACGACAAGTCGGTGGACACCGAGGTCGGGCGGCTGTACCGCATCGCGGCGGAAAATGCACATACGAAAGCCACCATCAACCTGCTGAATGGCTCACTGCGGGGCCGCTTCGGGTTAACAGGCGGTGAACGGCTGCGTTTCGCTCAGCAACTGATTAAGGCGAAGGTCGCCAGCGGCTACTACTTTATTGCGATTTATCTGCAGTATGGCGCAGCCGGTCTGAAACAGGATGACGGGATGGCATTGCGCTACTACCGAAAAGCGGCAGATGAAGGGAATCCGCAGGCGCAGGCTTACGTCGGGGATAAGCTCGCTCCGGTTGAAATGGCCCCGGTGATAGCCAGAAAAATGCAACGGTGTGCCGCAGAGCAGGGAGAGGGCAAGGCTGCCGGGTATCTGGGTATTGATTTTAAAAATAGCGGGGAATACCGGCAGGCAGTTGAGGCTTTTCAACTCGGGGCGGCTGCCGGCCATGAAAGTTCTGCCAGTTTTTTAGAAGAGGGTTTTAACGGACCGGAACCCACGAACAGGCTTTATTATCTGGGGCAACAGAAAGACCCCGAGCGCGCAAGGCGCTATGAAGCCATTGGCAAAGTACTGAGTAGCTATTCGTATGCCCATCCCACCGTACCTGAAATCAACGATATTGTCCCGCTGCCGCCCGCTCCGCTGCCGGAATGGGACGGCAAACTCAAGTGGCTGGAAGCGTACGAGGCCAATATCGCGCCACCCAAACCCGGCGAGTCGCTGATTGCGGAACTGGCCAGGGCAAAACAGCTGAACCCCGCAACAGGCAGACCGCTGCCCGCCTCCCCGGATTTTGAGAAAGATGACGTGGCAAACCTGCAGTGTTACAGCGGCGAACCCTGCCCGAGAAGCGGCTACTGGCAGATAGCGTGGGTGCCGCAGTACGGGACAAGCAAACAGGCGATCCTTCATTTTAACGCGGGCGATATCATGCCCACCGACACCGTGGACTGGATTGATACACGTCCGTGGCCGCTGCGGGACAGATGGGCTCAGCAACGCCAACTGCAAAAGAGATTAATGGAGGATGCATAATTTCATGTAATAAGGACAATCTAATAATTATTGCTGGTTTAAATCGTTAGCGAAAAAACAGGATTTAGTAAGGGCGATATTTTAAATTGTTTTCTTATAATTTTTTAAATCTAAACAACATCTATTTAATTTGATGTTATCTCATTTTTTTTTGGAAGAGTAAAGGGATAGTAATACATTACCGGATCGTTATGATGAGTTAAGCAATTTTAATATTAATATTCTTTGCAATGGGAAATTAAATGAAAGGTATTGTTCGTATAGGTGATAAAAACACTGGCGATGGCTGCGTATTAAGCGGTTCCAGCAAAATGAAATTTGGCGGTATAGGTGTTGCCCGGCTGGGTGATCCCGTCAGTTGTCCCGTTAAAGGACATGGAAAAAACGTTATTGCAGAAGGCCACCCGACGTTTAAAGATAATGGTGTACCGGTCGCATTTGACGGTCATCGTTGTGCGTGTGGTTGTAAATTAATTTCAAGCCTGCCACAGGCTACAGCGAGTTAAATATGCCTGTTAATTTAAAGCGTATCCCGGCACTTGCAAACAGGCCGCAACCACCTGTCTGGTGGCGTTGGTTGTTGTTACTTATAGCCATGTTACTGGGAGGAATGGCCTATACAATATGGAATAATATATCCGCTATAGAAATTAATTCAGAAGCGTTCTGGGATTCGTCAGTAGGGGTTCCTTTGACGTTGTGGTTAATCTTATTAGCAGCACGCATTACCTGGTATCATGGGAAGTTAACGTTAGCAAAAAGCCTTGATAATGATCGTAATATCTGGCTTGGGCATGAACTTCAGCGCGGTCAGCGTTTTTTAAATGTCTTTGCGATGAGTTTGCATAGCCCTTTGCGAGAGCCGGATGATCTTGACGGTAAAAAGCAGTGGGATGACATACAGGGAAAGGTCAGGGGATTGAAAACGCAGCCTTCATGGAAAAGCCATGAGGGTGTTCGTCATAGCCGGCTGACCCAGAAGAAAGGAGAGAGTGCCGGGCAGATACTGAGCCGTGGATTAAATAAAACCCTTGAAGATCTCAGTATCGCATTATCTTACCTGCCTCACGAAACACCACTGGATCTTTTGTTGGAAAGCAATAGCAGCCTGCCCGAAAGCGATGTGGAGGAAATCTGGCAGAACAGTTGGACAGCGAGCCATATCCGGCAATCTTTTGAGCGCATTGACGAAAGCGGTCTGGCTGCTGTCGATAAATGGCTGGATGATCCGCGTAACGCAGGTTCATTATTGATGATTATTGCTTTCCAGATTACCCCCGAAGAGATTGAAGGCTCCGCTGAGAGTATTGTGGGCCTGCTGGTTGGTCATAAAGCTTTATCTCCACTATTAGTACCGCTTGCCCGGCTACATCGTCCGGAGTTGATGTATCACACGAGCTCAGACGATTTTCATTATGCTCTGAAACAATCAATGGAGTGGGTGCCAGTCGTCGCTGATACGGTCAAAAATGGTTTTATCGTAGGTGTGAGCCCTGGATGGCATATGGCTATCGCACAAGGCTTACAGGCGGTGCAAAGCCCGATCAATGTTGGTCAGGACATGCATGATCTTGGTGCTACGCTGGGATATCCCGGACCCGCTGCGCCATGGGTTGCCATTGCTTGTGCGGCTGAGGCTTGCCAGCACAGTGATTCGCAGCTAATTGTAAGCGGAGACTATCAGGATGATACCCCGCTATGGGTAACGATGGTCACTCCGCCACAAAAAGCGACCGGAATGAATAGCCGCTCGCCGAAGACCAGAGTGGTTCAATATATCTGAATAGCTACAGCAGAGAGGAACGAGTGATGTAATGAATAATAGCGTACCCTACAACGGGGGATTTAGTTTTATTATTCCGATATCGCTGGTTTGCCGCTAAATTCAGTGACTGATAAGACGGCAGGGGTTATTAATTTACAATCCATTTTAATTGTGCCACCCGGCACGCCGACAGGTCCGGTAAAAAAATGACAGTTGTCCAATTTTTGCGTCGCTCGGGCAGCGCCCTGGCGTTATTGTTTTTGTCCTCCTGTACCCTTGCCAACACCGTGCCGGATGCGGTTTTAAAAATAGTATCTGCAACGGATGTGCGAAATTTCACTATGGCAGAGGCTAGCGTCGAGGATGGGATGCGATGGGGTATCTGGGAAGAGGGAAGTAGTGATGCGCGCACTTCTTATCTGGCGCTTTTTGCTGATAAAAAGAGTATCTGGTCCACCCAGTGGCAGGATGCTTACAATCCAGCATTGCAAATAGTTCCCGACTGGCAATGGCACGGTCATGCGGTAGCGGCTGTTACCCTGCAGTTCGGTGCCGCAGCAGTCCAGTTGTCGGTTTACGGGCTGGATGATAAAAAGCAGCCGGTAAAACTGTTTGAAAAAGACGCCGCTAGTATCGGCTGGCTAATCAGCGATAAAGGGCAACGCTTACTCGCCCTGTACGATGCCAAACCGACAACGCTTGTTGCAACTTGCTATAGCTGGAATGAGAGCGCAGGGAAGTTGAACACGCAGCCTTGTAAGTAATCCCTCTCACTCTGCTTTCAGGGCTCTCTTTCTATCAAACTCGGTGACCGCCACGGCGGTCACATCAAGTAATAGCAGTCACACAACATCAATAAACCGGCTCTTATCGCTTATTCACAGGAGGCGTAAAAATCGTCTTTACTGTTGCCATACCCTGCTGAGCATTTTTGTGCTGTTTGCGGCACTTTTAACGTGGCCGTTTTTTTTGTTCCCTTATACTGGCAAACAAGGAATACAGCGGTGTTGTGCTCCCTGGCATAATCCTGTGAATCCTTGAGTGTCCATACCATTTCTTCATCGGTATCGGGCAATAATGAAGCCAACTCTTCGGGCGGCCCGACAAACACATCAACCAAATTCATGCGGTATGTTTTATTACCCTCTTTTAAAACAGTCGGGCAGGTGATTTTTTCCGCATAGACAGCACCGGAAAAAAGTAAAGCCGCACTACCTAAAATTAATACTTTACTCCACGACATAGTAATTTCCTCCGTCGTTTTCAGGGCGTGGCTGACGAACAAACCGGATAGTGCGCTGACTTACCGGGTGTGGAGTTATAACTTTTTCCCCACGCTTATCAATACTATGACCCATCCACTGATCCAACACTTGTATTCCATTTGCATCTTGTCCAAGGTAAATCGCCACATGTGAACGACCATCGGTATGATTCCCGTATCTGCCATCGGAATCAAACGTTGCTATAGCTGTACCGGGGAGAATCGATGTATTTCCCTTAACCAATGTGCCGCGCCGCCAGGCCACCGTTAGGGGCATATTTGCTGCCTTTTGAGTAAACGCCACGCACTGTCCGCTGCCAACTGACTTACCGATGAAAGCTTTAGGTGTTGCCGCTATGTAAGACATCCCTTTATTCCTCTAAATTTTTGTTTCTTTTGTATTTTTAAACATGAGGAACGGTAAATACACACAAAAAATAAGGACTAATGTGAATTAAGATAATTCCTGGAGGATAAGTTTTGACTGTACAAGGAGGTGTTGAAAAGCGCTTGTCGCGCTGACCCCGAAGGGGTGAGCCGCCTGCGGCGAATAATCGAACGCAGTTCGATGGAGAGTTCGGACGTAGAAAAGCAAAAACCCAGCCATAGGCTGGGTTCTCTGAATAAGTGGTGCCCGGACTCGGAATCGAACCAAGGACACGGGGATTTTCAATCCCCTGCTCTACCGACTGAGCTATCCGGGCAACGGGGCGCATTAAACCTGATTCACTGCGCTGCGTCAACGAAATTTCTTCAATTCATTGAAGACTGCACAATCTATCACCACTTTGCGCCGATTGCACGTTCAGTCAGGCAAAAAACGCTGTCCACAGGGCGGAAATCGGCATCGCAATCACCAGCGCGGGCAGCATATTTGCCACCGCAAACATCTTAATACCGCAAATACGCAGCCCCGTCGCCAGCAGCAGAATGCCGCCCACGGCGGTGAAATCACCCATCATCGCGGGCGTAGTCAGCGGCAGAATAAGCGTTGCGCAGGTGGCGAGCGACAGTTGAATAACCAGCATCGGTACGGAGATCATCGCCACTGCGAAACCGAGGGATGTGGCAAAAATGACCGCAGTAAAGAAATCGAGAAACGCTTTGGCGATAAGAATGCTCGCATCGCCGGTCATCCCCTCGCGCATGGCACCAAAAATCCCGGTACCGCTGGCGCAAAACAAAATAATGATCGCCACCAGGCTTTGGATAAACGACTCGTGGGCGCCGGTTGCTTCCGCGCTTTTGCGTTTTTGCAGCAGGTTACGCAATGCGTTAACGCCGCCGCTAATCCCGCGCTCGACATAACAGAGTTCACCAATCAGCGTACCCACCAGCGTGGCGAGCACCATTACCGGCAGGTTCACGCATTTGATCACCAGTAAAACGCCGATGCCAAGGGAGGCGAGGCCGAAAATAGACGGCATGGATGCGCGTACGCGTTCGGGTAGGCGGTGACTCAGCAGCGCGCCAAGGGTGCCGCCAATCAGTACCGCAGCGGCATTAATAAAAGGGCCTGTCAGCATAAAAAATCCTGGGTTTTAGATCTGAATATTTCGCCGCTCAGAATAGCAGTTTTATGCACTCCAGAGGTCAGCCGGTTGCGCCATTTTTGGAAAAGTGACATCATTGCGCGAATTTTCTTCTATTTTACGGGAGCCGCAAATGACGTATTTGACCGCCGTTTGTCATGCGTTGTGCACTCGTCTGCATGCGGGCGCCCGTGTCGTTTTACCCCATACTTTCCACACCATGCGGTGAAGTTAACGTACGCTCACTGCAGGACAACAGTAAGATCGGAAAGGGTCTGCTTTTACTGATGTCTGGCGGTCGGAGCTGGTTCCAGTCAGACACGTTCGTTGGGCGAGGCCTCTGCTTTGCCTGGGGTCTTTTACTCCCCTGAAACGGGTATTCGTGCTTATGAAATCATTGAAAATTGCCGTCAGCCACGCGCTGATTTCCACGCTTTCCACCCACCGCGACGTGGTGACGCTGGAGAGTACCGATTTTACGGATGTGGCGGCAGTCGTCATGACGCTGGCAGAGAGTCGCAGCGGCATCCTTGCGCTGCTTAAACGCACGGGTTTTAACCTGCCGGTCTTTTTATTCTCCCCGCAGCAAGACGCCATACCGCAGGGCGTCACGGCGGTGATCAGCGGCAAAGATCAGGACTGGCTGGAGCTGGAAACCGCCGCTTGCGATTATGAAGCCAACCTCCTGCCGCCTTTCTTCGATACGCTGCGCCAGTATGTTGATATGAACAACAGCACTTTTGCCTGTCCCGGCCACCAGCATGGCGCGTTTTTTAAAAAGCATCCGGCGGGCCGCCAGTTTTTTGACTTCTTCGGTGAAAACGTCTTTCGTGCCGACATGTGCAATGCCGACGTTAAGCTCGGCGACTTATTGATCCACGAAGGTTCTGCCAAACACGCGCAGAAATTTGCCGCCAAAGTGTTCAATGCCGACAAAACCTATTTTGTGCTTAACGGCACATCGGCGGCCAATAAAGTGGTGACCAACGCGCTGCTGACGCGCGGCGATCTGGTGCTGTTCGATCGTAATAACCACAAATCCAACCACCATGGCGCATTGATTCAGGCTGGCGCAACGCCGGTATATATGGAAGCGGCGCGCAATCCGTTTGGCTTTATTGGCGGTATAGACGATCGCTGTTTCGACGAGGCCTGGCTGCGCGAGCAGATCCGTGAGGTGGCAGCGGATAAAGCCGACCTGCCGCGACCGTTTCGCCTGGCGGTGATCCAGCTCGGTACCTACGATGGCACTATCTATAACGCGCGGCAGGTGATCGACAAGATCGGCAGCCTGTGCGACTACATCCTGTTTGATTCTGCCTGGGTTGGCTACGAGCAATTTATCCCGATGATGGCCGATTGTTCGCCGCTGCTGCTGGATCTCAACGAGAACGATCCGGGGATCTTTGTTACGCAGTCGGTGCATAAACAGCAGGCCGGATTCTCACAGACCTCGCAGATCCACAAAAAAGATAACCACCTGCGCGGGCAGGCGCGTTTTTGCCCGCATAAGCGGCTGAATAACGCCTTTATGCTGCATGCGTCAACCAGCCCGTTTTATCCGTTATTCGCCGCCCTCGACGTTAACGCCAAGATTCATGAAGGCGAAAGCGGTCGCCGCCTGTGGGCAGAATGCGTGGCGCTGGGTATTGAAGCGCGCAAGGCGATCATCGCTAACTGCAAAATGATCAAACCTTTTGTGCCGCCGGAGATCGCCGGGCGGCCATGGCAGGATCATCCCACCGAGGTGATTTCCCGCGAGCGGCGCTTCTTCAGCTTTGTGCCGGGAGATAAATGGCACGGCTTCGAAGGTTATGCGCCGGAGCAATACTTTGTCGATCCCTGCAAGCTGCTGCTGACCACGCCGGGCATCGACGCCGAAACCGGCGAATATACCGACTTTGGTATTCCGGCGACTATTCTCGCCCACTATCTGCGTGAAAATGGCATTGTGCCGGAGAAGTGCGATCTCAATTCGATTCTGTTTCTCCTGACGCCGGCCGAAAGCGCCGAAAAGATGGCGCAGCTGGTGGCGATGATCGCCCAGTTCGAACAGCATATTGAAGATGACACGCCCCTTGCCGACGTGCTGCCGACCATTTTCAACAAATATCCGGTGCGTTACCGCGACTATACATTGCGTGAGCTGTGCCAGGAGATGCATGCGCTGTACGTCAGTTTCGATGTCAAAGATCTGCAAAAAGCGATGTTCCGCAAAGCCAGCCTGCCGCAGGTGGTAATGAATCCGCAGGATGCCAACAGCGAGTTTATTCGCGGCAACGTCGAACTGGTGCGTATTAGCCAGGCTCAGGGGCGCATCGCCGCCGAAGGCGCGCTACCGTATCCGCCGGGTGTGTTGTGCGTAGTCCCAGGGGAAATCTGGGGCGGGGCGGTGCAGCGCTATTTCCTCGCGCTGGAAGAGGGGCTGAATCTGCTGCCGGGCTTTTCGCCGGAACTGCAGGGGGTTTACGCCGAAACCGACGCCGATGGCATCAAGCGGCTGTATGGCTATGTGCTGAAATAAGCGTTCGCCCTCACCGTTTCGGCGGTGAGGGCGGCTGTTATCAAGCAACGCGGCGGTACATACGTCGTGGATGACCAATTTTGCCGTATTGCATTTCGACCGCCAGAAAACCCGCTTCCACGCAGTGTTCCAGATAACGGCGGGTAGTGGTTTTACTCAGCCCCGTTTCGCTGACCACTTCATCGACGGAGAAGCAGCGCTCAAGGGCGTCGGCAAACAGCTTTTGAATCAGCGCGAGGGTGTTTTCTTCAATCCCTTTACTGCCGTTTTCCTGGCGGAAGTTTTTCGCTTGCAGCTGATACAGCGAATCGACGTTCTGCTGGTCGACGATTTTCCACACCCGCTGCTGCTCGGCGAACTGTACAAAACGCTCTAAAGATTGGCTTAACCGCTTCCAGGAGACGGGTTTAAGGATGTAATCGAACGCGCCGTTGCGGATAGCCTGGCTACAGGTGTCCATATCGCTGGCGGCGGTAATAAAAATCACCGAGCAGTTGGCGCGAATAAGCGGCGTTTCGCCAAGCAGGGTAATGCCTTTGCCGTCCGGCAAATAGTTATCCAGTAACACTAACTGCGGCTGCGTGCTGTGCAGCATTTCCCGCGCTTCGGCCAGCGACGAGGCCACGCCGACCAGACGCAGGCGCGGATGTTTACTGACCAGCTCAGCGTTAAGCTGCGCCAGCGCCGCTTCATCTTCGACTATCAGCACGTCTATCATGTCATATTGCATAATTCTGATCTTCCAGGGTCGTTTTGGTGCATGCGACGTTGCCCGTTTCAGGAATAAACAAAGAGAATATTGTGCCGCGAGGGGCATTAGCGGAAACCTCAATCGATCCGCCCGCCTGCGTGACATAGCTGGCGATCAAATAGAGGCCGATACCGTGATCGCCATGGCGTTTGGTGGTCATCCCGCGTTCAAAAATACGCTCGCGAATAGCCGGATCGATACCGATCCCGCGATCCGCCACTTCAATAATCAGCTCCCGCTCATTCAGTAAAATCAGCACTTCAACGGGATCGTGCGGCAGCGTCGCGCGCTGGGTTGCTTCAATGGCGTTGTCCAGCAGATTGCCGATGACCGAAATCAGCTCCGCTTCGCCGAGTAAACGGCAGGCGCGATCCATCTGGCACAGGGGATCGAAGATCAGTTCAACCCCTTTTTCACGGGCGCGGGCTGCTTTACCCAGCAGCAAGCCGCATAGTGTCGGCGAGCGAAAGCGCGCAGAGATAAAGTCCAGCAGCTCCTGCGCGTGTTCTGACTGTGCCTGAATGTAGCGCACCGCTTCATCGTAGCGCTCCATATGCAGCAGGCCAGAGAGCGTGGTCATCCGGTTTAGCTGCTCGTGGCGCATAATGCGCAGGTTATCAACATAGCGCTTTACCTGGCTGAGCTGCGCGCTGAGGGTATCTATCTCGTTGCGATCGCGAAAGGTAATAACCCAGCCCTGCAGTTTATCTTCCAGCATAATGCGCACCCGGCTGGCGATCACCGTTAGCTGGTTGAAGTGGCAAATCTCATCGTGAGTATTATTTTCCAGCATCACATGGCGATCGAAAAACGGCACCGGGGCGATCACCTGGGCGATGGTCTGCCCGCGCAGCATGCGCGTCGGCTGGCTTAAGCCGAGTAATTTACGCGCCGCCTGGTTAATCACTTCAATGCGCAGCTCGCTGTCGAGAGCAATCACCCCTTCGTATATCGACTCCATCATCGCTTTTTGCTGGCGTACCAGCAGGCCAATCTCCCGCGGTTCGAGAGAGAAGATCTGTTTCTTGATACTGCGGGTAAAGAACCAGGAGAAGATAAACAGCGCCGCCAGCAGCAGGATGGCGGCAATAAAAATATTAATCACTTTCCCAAGCGTAATGGTATCGAGATAGCTGGTCAAATAGCCCACGGAGACGAGGCCAATAACGCGCCCGTGGTCGTCAAAAATCGGTGCTTTACTGCGCAGTGAAATACCCAGCCCGCCCTTGCGGATAGTGGTAATACTTTTACCCTGCAATACCTCGTTATTATCATCCCCCACCAGCTTTTTTCCGACCACCTCAGCATGTACCGAGTGAAATAGATGCAGCCCGTTTTCATCGCCAATAACAATAAAGCTGGCATCGCTATGGGCCACCACTTTATGCATAAATTGCGCGATCGCCTGAATATCGTGATCGGCAACCGATTTGCGTAAATTAGGAATGATTGCAATTTCTTCAGCCTGTATTTTCGCTCTGCCGCTCATTTCCTGATATAGCTGGCGTCCGACGTCCTTATAATAATAAACCCCGAGCAGCACGAACAAGCCCGAGAAGAAAAGCACCAGCGAAACGAAAAGTTTAATTTGAAACGAGACTTTCATGACGGTACGCACAGCAGCTAATAAAGCGCCAATGTAGCATCTTTTGCAGCACCCGTACGCAGTTTACTGGAAACTTGTGATCCCTTGCACAGCAAGCACCAAAGCGAAAAATAGCGTTGTTAAATACTCTTTTTTGGAAATGTTATTGATATGTTTTTATATTAATAGAAACCATAAAAACCACGTTAATAATTAAGGGGTAAATCACACAAAATAAAAGAAACCATAAAAACCATAGGTGCCATTAAAACTCTGGTTTTAATATGCTATCCCTCACATAAAGTAGGCGTTTAGCCCTTTACGCTTTAAGCACAAAATAACGAAGGGGCTTAATGATGAGCACAACTGACGATTCATTCTCTGTTACCTCTGAATCGCTAGCGATTCAAAAAACATCACTGAAAGATAAGTGGTGGCACATTATGGATACGTGGAAAGTGGGGATTATTCCGCTGCCACTTTTTCTGTTAGCCGGTGCGTTAATCGCCATTGATTGTCTGGGCGGTAAGTTGCCGAGCGATATCGTGGTGATGGTCGCTACGCTGGCGTTCTTTGGCTTTGCCTGCGGCGAATTCGGTAAACGTTTGCCGATCGTTGGCAAGCTGGGGGCGGCGGCTATTTGCGCCACCTTTATTCCATCGGCGCTGGTCTATTACGGTCTGCTGCCGGATGTCGTCGTGGAATCCACCACCAAGTTTTATAAATCCACCAACATTCTCTATCTCTACATCTGCTGCATTATCGTCGGCAGTATCATGAGCATGAACCGTACCACCCTGATTCAGGGTTTCCTGCGTATTTTCTTCCCGATGCTGTGCGGCGAAATTGTCGGCATGCTGGTTGGCATGGGCGTTGGCCTGATGCTGGGTATGGAACCGTTCCAGATCTTCTTCTTTATCATTCTACCGATCATGGCGGGCGGCGTGGGCGAAGGCGCTATTCCGCTCTCTATCGGCTACGCCACGCTGCTGCATATGGATCAAGGCGTTGCGCTGGGCCGCGTACTGCCGATGGTGATGCTGGGCGGACTGACGGCGATCGTCATTTCCGGCTGTCTGAACCAGCTGGGTAAACGCTTCCCGCATCTGACCGGCGAAGGCCAACTGATGCCAAACCGCAGCAACGGCGATGAGCAAGCTCCGGCTGCACCGGCGTTTTCCGGCAAAACCGATGTCACCACCATTGCCGCAGGGGCGCTGCTGGCGGTGCTGCTGTATATGATTGGCATGCTCGGTCACAAACTTATTGGCCTGCCTGCGCCGGTCGGCATGCTGTTTGCCGCCGTGCTGGTCAAACTGGCCCATGGCGTATCCCCGCGTCTGCTGGAAGGCTCGCAGGTGGTGTACAAATTCTTCCAGACCTCGGTGACTTACCCGATCCTCTTCGCCGTGGGCGTGGCCATCACGCCGTGGGAAGAGCTGGTTCACGCCTTCACCCTTAATAACCTGCTGGTGATCGTCAGTACCGTCTGCGCACTGGTGGCGACCGGCTTCTTCGTCGGCAAAAAGATCGGTATGCATCCCATTGATGTCGCCATCGTTTCCTGCTGCCAGAGCGGCCAGGGCGGCACCGGAGATGTGGCCATCCTCACCGCAGGCAACCGTATGAGCCTGATGCCGTTCGCACAGATTGCGACGCGCATTGGCGGCGCGATCAACGTTTCGGTCTCGCTGTTGGTTCTTGGCAATTTTCTCGTCTGATTACGCATTACAGGAATTGATATGAAACTCGCAAGCTTTGTCCATCAGGGGATCCGTAGCTACGGCATCGTCAAGGCGGATGGCGTGATTAATCTCGGCCAGCGTCTGGGCGATCGTTACGGTGATTTGAAATCGCTGCTCGCCGCCAACGCGCTAAGTGCAGCGCAGCAGTTGAGCAATGAAGCGCCGGATCTGCCTCTTGATGATCTTCACTTTCTGCCGGTGATTGATAACCCAGGGAAAATTCTCTGTGTCGGTATGAACTACGCCGAAAAACGCCAGGAGTTCGATCAACACAACCCGGCCCCGACGCTGTTCGTTCGCTTTGCCGACTCGCAAACCGGGCATAAAGCACCGGTGCTGAAACCGCGTCACTCCAGCGAATTCGACTATGAAGGCGAACTGGCGGTGATCATCGGGACCGGCGGCGAAAATATCCCCCGTGAAATGGCATTAAGCCATGTCGCCGGTTACAGCTGCTATATGGATGGCTCGGCGCGTGACTGGCAGCACACCTGGTTTACCGCCGGCAAAAACTGGCGGCAAACCGGTGCCTTCGGCCCGTGGATGACAACCGCAGATGAGATCCCGGATCCGCATCAGCTCGCGATCCGCACCTGGCTGAATGGCCGCATGGTGCAGGAAGACAACACTGCCAGCATGATCCACAAGGTTGCCGAACTGATTGAGTACATCAGCACCTTTACCAGCCTGACGCCGGGCGATGTCATCATCACCGGTTCACCGGGCGGCGTGGGCAAGAAGCGTAACCCGCCGCTGTTTATGCAAGCGGGGGATCGCATCGAAGTGGAGATCGAAAATATCGGTCACCTCAGCAATATGATTATTGATGCACCAGCCCATGAGCTGACGGCAGCGCACTAAGGACGAAGGCAACACCATGCAAGCACGACCCTCCATCGACTTTCGCATAGCGGAAGTCAACGGCACGACTCAACGGCTAACCGCCATCCGCACCTTGCTGGCGGACAGTGGTTTAGGTATGGACAGCGACATTACTACCTTCGTTGAAGCCTGGTCGGGAAACCGGCTGGTGGGTTGTGCGGGCCTCGCGGCTAACGTTATTAAGTGCGTGGCGGTTGATGAGCAACTGCGTGGAGAAAACCTTAGCGCACGACTGCTGGCGGAAGTCGAGCATCTGGCGCTGGCGCGCGGACATTTTCATCTCTTTCTCTGCACGCGCCCCTGCAACCGTGAGCGCTTCCAGCACAGCGGTTTTTGGCCGGTGGCCCAGAGCGGCAATAACGCCATCCTGATGGAAAATACGCCGTCGGGTATTCAACGTTACTGCCGCAGTTTGCAGACGCGGCACCGGGCGGGAAAGCGCGTTGGCGCGATTGTGATGAATGCCAACCCCTTCACCCTCGGGCATCGACATCTGGTGGAGCAGGCGGCAAAAGCCTGCGACTGGCTGCACCTGTTTGTGGTGCGTGAAGATGCCTCGTTTTTTCCCTTTAGCGCCCGGCTGACGTTGGTGAAGGCGGGCGTGGCGCACCTGACGAATGTCACCGTGCATGAAGGTTCGCAGTACATCATTTCCCGCGCCACTTTTCCGGCCTATTTCCTGAAAGAGACCGGAAAAGTCCAGCAGGCGTGGAGCGAAATCGATGTGCTTATTTTCCGCAACCATATCGCACCGGCGCTCGGTATTACCCACCGCTTTATCGGCAGTGAACCGTTTTGCGAGGTTACGCGCCAGTATAACCAGACCATGCATCAGCTGCTGGCGGGTGCGATAGAGGTGGTGGAAGTTCCGCGCATTAAAACCACCGGGAGTGCGATTTCCGCCTCAGAAGTTCGCCGTTTACTTAAAACACACCAGTTTTCCCGTATTCGGGAAATGGTACCGGATACTACTTACGCGCATCTTGAATCGCTTTACCGCGCGGAAGTGGCGTAAACACCAGGAATATCATGATGAAAATTGTAAGGCAGGCGCTGGCCGGGACGATGGAGTCCAGCGACCTGATGGTAAAAATCGCCCCCGCAGAAGGCGAACTGGATATCGTTATTCACAGCGAAGTGATGAAGCAGTTCGGCGATCAAATTCGCCAGGTGGTCACCGCCACGCTGCATGCGATGGAGGTGCGCCAGGGCTTAATTATCATTGAAGACAAAGGCGCGCTGGACTGTGTTATCCGCGCCCGGTTGCAAAGCGCCATTTTACGCGCCGCCGAAAGCCCGGAAATCGACTGGGGGAAACTGCAATGAAAAAACTTCGTCGTAGCATGCTGTTCCTGCCGGGCGCAAATGCCGCCATGCTCTCCACCGCCTTTGTCTATCGCCCCGACTCCATCATGTTCGATCTGGAAGATGCGGTCGCGTTGCGTGAGAAAGACACCGCGCGCCTGCTGGTATTCCATGCCCTGCAACATCCGATGTATCAGGATATCGAGACGGTGGTACGCATCAATCCGCTTAATACGCCGTTTGGCTTAGCGGATCTGGAAGCGGTGGTTCGCGCCGGTGTCGATGTGGTGCGGTTGCCGAAAACCGACACGCCGGAAGATATCTTTGAACTGGAAGGCCATCTGGAGCGTATTGAACGTGACTGTGGCCGTGAAGTGGGTTCAACCCGCGTGATGGCGGCTATCGAGTCGGCGATCGGTGTGATCAACGCGGTGGCCATTGCCCGCAGTTCCACCCGTTTGATTGGTATCGCGCTGGCGGCGTTTGATTATGTGATGGATATGCAAACCGAACGCGGCGACGGCACCGAGCTATTTTATGCCCGCTGCGCGGTGCTCCATGCGGCGCGTGCAGCCGGCATTGACGCCTTCGACGTGGTGTGGTCCGACGTCAATGACGAAGCCGGATTCCTGCGCGAAGTCGAACTGGTGCGCAAAATGGGTTTCAACGGCAAATCGCTGATCAACCCCCGACAAATCGATCTGCTGCACAACGCCTATGCGCCGACGCAGCAGGAAGTCGATCACGCCAAAGTCGTTATCGAAGCGGCAGAAGAGGGCGAACGCAACGGTCTGGGCGTGGTGTCGCTGAATGGCAAAATGATCGACGGCCCGATTATCAATCATGCGCAGAGGGTGCTGGAACGTGCGGCGGCGTCCGGCGTGCGTCAGTAAGGAGAGAACCATGAATCAGACAGAGCTTCTTCACATTAATTTTCCCGAACTGCGTGATTTAAAACCGTTCGAAAGCGCCCATGCGGCAACGCCGTGGCTGGCGGATGTTCAGCAAAAACAGACGCGCAAACTTTGCGCCACCCTCGAAGAGGCGATTAGCCGCAGCGGCTTGCAGGATGGGATGACCATTTCGTTTCACCATGCCTTTCGCGAAGGCGATCGCGTGATTAACCACGTGGTGGCGACGCTGGCACGCCTCGGCTTTAAAAACCTGACGCTGGCCTCCAGTTCGCTGATGACCTGCAACGACGCGCTGATTGAACATATTCAGAGCGGCGTAATAGCGCGTATTTACACCTCCGGGATGCGCGGCAAGCTTGCCGATGCGATTTCCCATGGCCTGATGGAACAGCCGGTGCAGATTCACTCCCACGGCGGGCGCGTGAAACTGCTGCAGGATGGCGAGCTCAATATTGACGTCGCTTTTCTTGGCGTGCCGTGCAGTGATGAATTCGGCAACGCCAACGGCACCCAAGGCAAATCCTGCTGCGGTTCGCTGGGTTATGCGATGGTCGATGCGCAGTTTGCCAAAAAAGTGGTGCTGTTGACCGAAGAGCTGGTGCCCTTTCCGAATATGCCCGCCAGCCTGGGGCAGGATCAGGTCGATCTTATCGTGCAGGTGGAGAGCGTCGGCGATCCGGCAAAAATCAGCGTCGGCGCGGCGCGCGTTACCAGCAACCCGCGTGAATTAATGATCGCGCGCTATGCCGCGGATGTGATTGAGCATTCCGGCTACTTCAAAGACGGCTTCTCGATGCAGACCGGATCCGGCGCGGCGGCGACCGCGGCGACGCGTTTTATGGAAGAGAAGATGGAGCGCCACGGTATAAAAGCGCGCTTCGCTCTTGGCGGCATCACCGGCAGCCTGGTGGATCTGCATGAAAAAGGGTTAATTGAGAAACTGCTTGATACTCAGTGCTTCGATGGTGAAGCGGCGGCCTCGCTGCGCCGCAATCCGAATCATATTGAGATCTCAACCAACGTTTATGCCAACCCGGGCGGAAAAGCCGCCAGCTGCGATCGGCTGGATGTGGTTATCCTCAGCGCGCTGGAGATCGATATCGACTTCAACGTCAATGTGATAACCGGTTCCGACGGCGTAATGCGCGGCGCATCCGGTGGCCACTGCGATGTGGCGGCGGCGGCCAATCTCACCATTGTTGTCGCTCCGCTGCTGCGCAGCCGTATTCCCACCGTCGTCAAACGCGTTACCACCTTGCTGACGCCGGGGGAAAGTATCGACGTGCTGGTCACCGATCACGGTATCGCCGTCAATCCGGCGCGCCCGGAAATCCGCGAACGTTTACTGGCGGCAGGGCTGAAAATTGTCGATATCGACACCCTGTACCAGCGCGCCATTTCCCTCACCGGCGTCCCGAAACCCATCGCCTTTACGGACCGTATCGTTGGGGTGATCCGCTATCGTGACGGCAGCGTGATTGACGTGGTTCGCCAGGTTCAGGAAGAGCGCTTATGAGTACCCTGACGCCCGTGAAAGCGGGCGTCAGCCTCGACGCACTGCTGGCGGCGAAAGAGAGTCGCGCGGCGCGTCAGGCTGACTGGCTTGCTCGTTATCAACAACCGGTTATTTCGCTGACGCTGGTTACGCCCGGCGCGGTAAAAGACACCCCCCGTTACCGCAATACTATGGGCGTGGCGCTGCAGGCCTGCGACCAGCTGCTGTGGCAAAACCGCTGGCCCGTGTTGGATCGACAAGTGCTGTGGTTGCCAACAGGTGCGCACGCGCTGTGGTGCGTTGACCATCCGGCGGTGGAGATCAAAGCGCAGTGCGTCGAGCTGGAGCAAACTCATCCTCTAGGCAGGCTGTGGGATTTTGACCTTTTTTGCCCGAAACAGGGGCAGGTTGGCCGACACTCGCTGGATTTGCATACCCGCCGCTGTCTGATCTGCGATGAACCGGCACACGGCTGCGCGCGTTCGCGTCGTCATCCTATCGAAGAAGTCGTGGCTCGCGTGGAGAGATTAATTGATGGCTGGTTTGCTCGCGACTGAATTCACCCGCGCTGATGTGCCTGAACTGGCGGCGCAGGCGCTGCGTCTGGAACTCGATTTAACGCCGAAACCGGGGCTGGTAGACAGAAACAATAGCGGCTCGCATCAGGATATGGATCACCGGCTATTTTTAAACAGCATTGCGGCGATTACGCCGTGGTTTGCCGTATTTGCCGCTGCGGGAAAAAACCATGCGCAGCGGCCCGCAAGAGAACAGCTGCGGCTGCTACGCCCAATGGGTATCGCCTGCGAACAGGCGATGTTTACGGCAACCGGCGGCGTGAATACCCATAAAGGCGGGATTTTTTCGCTCGGGCTGCTCAGTTTCGCCGCCGGGCGTTTGCAGGGGCAAGGGCGCACGGTGAGCGCCGACGCGCTTTGCCGGGAAGTCAGTGAAATGTGCCGTGGGCTGGTGGCCCGTGAACTGGCTGCCCGTCCACAGGCGATAACGGCGGGTGAAAAACAGTTTCGCCAGTATGGTCTGACGGGGGCGCGAGGCGAGGCAGAGCAGGGTTTTGCCACCGTACGGCAGGCTGTATTGCCGTTCTGGTATCAGGAGCAAGGAGAGCGTCGCTTACACAACGCTTTGTTGCGCCTGATGGCGGCTAATCGTGATAGCAATCTGGTGTCGCGCGGTGGCATCGACGGGCTGCAGTATGTGCAGACCTATGCGGCGAAATTACTGGCAAAGGGCTGGGACAGCGAGGCGCTGCGGCAGATGGATAAGGCATTAATTGCAAGACGCTTAAGCCCCGGCGGCAGTGCCGATCTGCTGGCTGTCGCCTGGGTCCTTGCCGGAGTATAGCCAATAAAAAATGGCAGGCGAATGCTTGCAAACATAAACCACGGCGGAAGGCGGACAGGTGATGTAAGGTGAATTTACTTTACGCCTGCATTATCCGCCTGCGACGCAAAAGAGAATACGGTGGCTTTAAGTTTCGTTCATATATAAGCATCAGGGGCTCCGTAAGACCGAAGCTGTGCTGAAACATGTAAGATAATGCCCTGATCGCTGCGTTATGTTCTGCGAAGTCATTCGAAACCTATTAAATTTATCTCTTCAATGCGCCGTTTATTCATATTGAGCTTACAGCTGGTTTGGTTTTCCCCTAAATGCTGTGAATTTTGAACTTTCCACAGAGCGACGGTGCAATAGTTACCTCTGTAATCAATCCATTTTTTTTGATTTTCAATAAACAAACCAATAGCGTATTCTTTTTGTTTTTCGTCGCCCATCCATACAGTATTTAAATCAGATTTTTTTATTTCATTCAGTTTGTCGTTATATGTTTTATTTAATAATGATTCTGATTTATCGATGATATCATCCAGACACTCTATATTATTGCTTTTATATTTTTTTATACATTCGTTTACTGACTGGTTTTGCCCTATTGATTTAACATTTTTTACTTCAGATGCATTTATTGATGCAGATGCAAGCAAAGCCACTATTATGGTTAAAAAACGGGTCATTTTAGATTCCTCAGGCGAGCTTTCAGACGTTGTGGATATTGATTTTCATTTGGATCGTTGGAGATACTATCTGCTATCTCCTCTCTGCTCCCACCGCGAGCAATCAACTCGATCAATGGGCGAAGACCGGGTATACCTTGAAATATGATATCAACGAAGGTCTCACGTATTTGGTCGGTTCAGATCTCGACATAGCAGGTAGCAATGAATGAAGAATATTTCCGCCGGGGCTCAAAAAGTCAGCAACCCGTTTTAAGGCTGAAAGAATAGCCCTGGCGCTCCTGCGAGTCCATTAAATCCTGCATAATTTAGATAAGCTGATTTGTGAATATGTATCGAGGAGTGAATGTCGCCCTGGCGAGCCCTAAGGCTTGCGGTACAACACCGTTCGAGGCGTGTTAAAGATAACCAGCGGCGGTGGCGCTTATCCGGAATTCATACGTCTTAGCGGTGGGATGAAGATCCTGGCGACGGTCTCACCGTATGGGCAGAAACAGAGACATGGGCGGGCATCCCGCCCTGCCCATGTTCTTATTCATGATCGCTTGCCTGCTTTCAGGCTTTCTGCACCACACCTTGCGGTTCGCGAACATGTTTGTATTTAAACAGCGTGATGAAGGCAAAGGCCAGCACCAGCGAGTAACCGGCGAAAATCAGCCAGACGGTTTTCCAGTCGGTAATGCCTGCGGTGGTGTAAATCTCCACCACTTTGCCGCTCACCATACCGCCGAGGATACAGCCGAAACCGTTAGTCATCATCAGCAGCATACCCTGCGCACTGGCGCGGATCGCCGGGTTGACCTCTTTTTCAACGAACACGGAACCAGAGATGTTGAAGAAGTCGAATGCGCAACCGTAGACGATCATCGACAGCACCAGCAGTACGGTGCCGAACGGCGTCGGATCGCCATAGGCGAACAGACCGAAACGCAGCACCCAGGCGAAGATACTGATCATCATCACGTTCTTAATACCGTAACGGCTCATAAAGAACGGGATTGCCAGGATAAAGGCGGTTTCGGAGATTTGCGAAATCGACATCATCACCGAGGCGTGGGTAACGATAAAGCTGTTAGCAAACATCGGGTTGCTATCGAAGCTGTGCAGGAAGGTGTTGCCGAACATATTGGTTATCTGCAGTTCGGCGCCCAGCAGCATCGAGAAGATAAAGAAGATGGCCATGCGCTTGTTTTTGAACAGCGCGAAAGCGTTCAGACCCAACATCTCCACCCAGGTCTGCTTCCCTTTACTTTTGGCGACCGGCATATGTGGCAGCGTCAGAGAGATCAGGCTCAGCACCAGCGACAGCGCCGCGCCGATATAGAGCTGCATATGGCTCAGTTCGAAACCAGAGAAGCTCACCGCCCACATCGCCAGAATAAAGCCGATAGTGCCCCAGATACGGATAGGCGGAAACTCTTTCACGATATCGTAGCCAGCGGACTGCAGGCGGAAGTAGGAGATGGTGTTCACCAGACCCAGCGTTGGCATATAGGCCAGTGAGTTAAGCAGGATAATAGCGAACATCGCACCTGGCGTAGTGACGCCCGCGGCGATAAATAGAGTAATTGCACCAACTAAATGGCAGAGGGAATAAACCCATTTCGCACTCAGCCACTTATCCGCAACGATACCCAACAGCGTCGGCATCAGCAGCGAAGCGATGCCCAACGAGCTGTATACCGCGCCGATTTCCGCCCCCTGGAATTTCAGCGTCACGAACATATAAGAGCCAAGCGTTGTCAGCCAGCTTCCCCATAGGCAGAACTGCAGAAAGATAATCACTTTCAGCTGCAGCTTAAGATTCATGTTAATTTCCTCACAAAGGAGTGCGTTGGATGTTGGAATGAGAACAATTACTTTCGTTATGTGTCAGGATTCTACCATCTATGGGGTGGCAAATTTGTTATGCCCGACATAAAAATGCAAACTTTCTCTGATTGCATTTACATATGTTGACGGATCTCACGTTTTCACGCAACCGTTTGCATTCATCACAAGCATTTCGTATGCCTCTTTCGCCGCGAAAGACGAAAGAGGCGGCCGGTTATTTGCGGCGGTAGGTTTTCTGCGCGGCGTTCACTTTATAGAGATAACGGCGGGATTCTGCAGAAGGGTGACGCGTGGTCAGGGTTTCGTACACATCCCCCGGCGTCATGGTATTGATGATATTCGCCGCCTGCACTTTATCGACGGAAAAGACGCGCAGCACGCTGCCCGCGCCGCCGTTATAGGCGGTGATGACCGCATAGCGACGTGACGTGGGGTTATTGATGCCAGCGAGGTAAACATTGTTCAGCATTGCCAGATAGGCGGTGCCGGTATCAATATTGCTCTGCGGATCGAAAAGGTAGCTGCGATCGGGCGTACCGGATTTGCCCTGCGAGCGGAATACATCTTTACCGGCGCTGTGCTGCACGACCTGCATTAATCCCAACGCATCGGAACGGCTCACGGCGTAAGGGTTAAAGGAGGATTCCGTTTGCATAATTGCCAGGATCAACGACTCGTCGATGCCGTATTTATGTGAGGCCTGGCGCACCATCCCAATGTATTTATGCGCACGCTTATCCAGGTGGTTTGGCACCAGGTTAATGGTCACGCTGTAGATCTTGCGTAAGCCGCTGCTGCGGCTCTGCAGGCGCGTTTGCAACAGATAGTCGGCGAAGCGTACGGCGCGCCACTCCCAGCGAATCGCTTCGCCGTTGTTATCCAGCACCTGACCGTACAGGAAGGGTTCTTTCGATATTTGAATATCGTCGACGTCGGAATAGAGATCGATAGAGCCTGGGTCATCGCCCATCAGCAAGGTTTTAATAATCGCCTTACGCAAATGCGCTGCGGGATCGGTTCCCGCGATGGTTTCGATGGTAATCGTGCCTTCATCAAAGTTGATGTGGCTGCGGGTCTGGTACTGATCGGTGTATTTAACGTAGTCCTTTGGACCGGCGATCAGGACTTCGTTAAACCCCCATAAGTTCTCAATATTATGGGCAAACTGACCCATCAGAATGTCAAAACCGTTGGTGTCCTTAATCCAGGCTTCGTTAAAATCCTCGCCCGTTTTATTCGAGCTGGAACAGGAGATCAGCAACGGCGCAATAAGGGCTAGCGCAAAATATTTTTTCATCATTCCGGGATGCAATTATGTTGGTGTATTCGCACCGATCTCCTGCGCCTGCTGACAATGCCTTTCCTGCGTTTAGCGACATTGCCAGTCATTGCGTGCGAGCAGCGGCTTATTTTTCGGGCGGCGTATAGCCTTCAATGTGCACGTCTTTACCTTCAAACAGGAAGTTAACCATCTCCTGTTCCAGCAGTTTGCGGTGTTCGACGTTCATCATATTGAGTTTCTTCTCATTTATCAGCATGGTTTGCTTATGCTGCCACTGCTTCCAGGCCTCTTTTGAGATCTCGTTATAAATGCGCTTACCGAGTTCGCCCGGGTAGAGCTGGAAGTCTTGCCCTTCTGCTTCACGTTGCAGGAAGGTACAAAAAATAGTTCTGCTCATAAATAATCCTCTTTGCTGCGCGCTGCGCTAGTTAGCGTCGGCACGTAATTGCTGTAGCAGGCGCTCCACGGGAGCCGCCAGACCGACGGATGGCGGTTGCGCTAAGTTATACCAAAGACCCGCGCCTTCATCCATGCAAGACGAGAACGAGGACACGCTAAGCCACATAGGCACAATATCCAGGTGGAAATGGCTAAAGGTATGACGAAACGCAACAAGCTGGCTGAGATTATCAGCGCTAATCTTTCTGCTCGCCAGCCAGGCACGCAGGCTGGCTTCATCATTGAACTGCGGAAAGCAGAACAGGCCGCCCCACAGACCGCTCGGTGGACGCTGTTGCAGGAACACTTCGCCTTCGTGCTGCATCAGCAGGAAATAGCCGGTGCGTTCGGGCAATATCTGCTTCGGTTTTTTCCCCGGATACTGCGCCCATGAGTGCGTGGCGTAAGCTTCACAGCCCGTTTGCAGCGGACAGAGTTCGCATTTCGGTTTTGAACGGGTGCAGACGATCGCTCCCAAATCCATCATCGCCTGGTTAAAGCGCTCAACGCCGTTTTCCGGCGTAACGTCGGTGCTTATCTCCCACAGGCGCTTTTCCACCTCTTTTTTACCCGGCCAGCCGCCCACGCAATAGCAGCGCGCCAGCACGCGTTTCACGTTGCCATCGAGAATAGGGAAGTGTTTCCCCAAAGATAAAGAGAGGATCGCGCCGGCGGTGGAGCGGCCCACGCCGGGCAGTGCGGCGACTTCGTCAAAGGTTTCTGGAAACCGCCCGCCATGTAGATTTGCCACCTGCTGCGCGGCTTTGTGCAGATTACGCGCGCGGGCGTAGTAGCCAAGCCCGGTCCACAAATGAAGCACTTCATCCAGCGGCGCCTCTGCAAGAGCGGTGACCGTTGGGAAATGCGCCATAAAGCGCTGGAAGTAGGGGATCACGGTTGCTACTTGAGTTTGTTGCAACATCACTTCCGACAGCCATACTTTGTAAGGCGTTTTTTCAATTTGCCAGGGCAGGGTTTTTCGCCCGTATTTGTCGTACCAGTCCAGAACCTGGGCTGAAAATTGAGACGCTTGCATGGTCACCAGAATCACGTAATCAGGGGCGACGATTGCAGCACAGAGGCAGTAGCCTGTAAACCGGAACTTTCCGGTGCTTGCATCGGGCGATGAACTTTGGATAATGCCCGTTTCCTGAACACTCTCACAAGCAGAAAACTTTATGAATAACGACGTCATTTCACCGGAATTTGATGAAAACGGTCGCCCGCTGCGCCGCATTCGTAGCTTTGTCCGCCGCCAGGGGCGCCTGACCAAAGGGCAGCAGCACGCGCTGGATAATTACTGGCCGGTGATGGGCGTTGAATTCACCGAGCAGCCGCTGGATTTCACCGCGCTGTTTGGCCGTACTTCACCCGTGACGCTGGAGATTGGTTTTGGTATGGGCGCGTCCCTCGTTGAAATGGCGAAAACGCGACCGGAGCAGGATTTCCTCGGTATCGAAGTGCACTCTCCAGGCGTTGGCGCGTGTCTCTCATCGGCCCACGAAGAGGGAGTAGAAAACCTGCGGGTGATGTGTCATGACGCGGTAGAAGTGCTGCATAAAATGATCCCTGACAACGCGCTCAACATGGTTCAACTCTTTTTCCCTGACCCGTGGCACAAAGCACGTCATAATAAACGTCGCATCGTTCAGGTACCTTTTGCGGAGCTGGTGAAAAGTAAGCTCAAGCTGGGCGGCGTTTTCCATATGGCAACCGACTGGGAAGCCTATGCGCAGCACATGCTGGAAGTGATGTCTTCTATCGACGGTTATAAAAACCTGTCCGCGACGAATGATTTTGTCCCACGTCCTGAGTCGCGTCCGGTAACCAAATTTGAACAGCGTGGCCATCGGCTTGGCCACGGCGTATGGGACTTAATGTTCGAGAGGATCAAATAATGGCAACGAACCGCAGCCGTCGCTTGCGTAAGAAAATGCATATCGACGAATTTCAGGAAGTGGGTTTTTCCGTCGCGTGGCGCTTCGCGGAAGGCACCAGCGAAGAGCAGATTGATCAAACCGTTGATGACTTTATTCAGCAAGTGATTGAGCCAAACAAGCTGGCATTTGACGGCAGCGGTTATCTGCTATGGGATGGCCTGATCTGCCTGCAAGAGATCGGTAAATGTACCGAAGAACATCAGGCCATTGTGCGCAAATGGCTGGAAGAGCACCAGCTGACCGATGTTCGCGTTAGCGAACTTTTCGACGTTTGGTGGGACTAACAAAGCATAAGGGGCCAGCATTTGCTGGCCCGTTTTGTCTCTACAGGAGTTTTTATGATGCGCAAAACGCTACTGGCGGCGGCTCTGACGCTGACCGCATTCGCGGCCCAGGCGGACTATCAATGTAGCGTCACGCCGCGCGACGATGTGATTATCAGCCCGCAAACCGTGCAGGTGACAGGCGAAAATGGCAACCTGGTTATCACCCCGCAGGGCAACGTGATGTACAACGGCAAACAGCCTCCCCTGAGCGCCGCGCAACGTGAACAGGCGAAAGATTATCAGACCGAGCTGCGCAGCGCGCTGCCGTGGATTGACGATGGCGCACGCAGCCGCGTGGAGAAAAACCGCATCGCGCTGGATAAAATCATCGTCAAAGAGGTGGGTGAAAACAGCAGCATGCGTAGCCGCCTGACCAAGCTTGATGCGCAGCTAAAAGAGCAGATGAACCGTATTATTGAGCACCGTAGCGATGGCCTGACCTTCCACTATAAAGCTATTGAGCAGGTGCGCGCTGACGGCCAGCAACTGGTCAATCAGGCGATGGGCGGCATTCTGCAGGACAGCATTAATGAAATGGGTGCCAAAGCGGTGCTGAAAAGCGGCGGAAATCCATTACAGAACGTGCTGGGCAGTCTTGGCGGTTTACAAACGGCTATCCAGAACGAGTGGAAAAACCAGGAAGCGGATTTTCAGCAGTTTGGTAAACAAGTTTGCCAGCGCGTTGTGTCGCTTGAAGAGAGCCGTAAAGCACTGACGGCTAACCTCAAGTAAATCACCCGACCTTGTTGCTAATCGTTTTGACCAAAAGATAGTGTGCTCTGGTTGGCTGTTCTGATTAATTGAACAGCCAGCACATTGATTATTCCGCAAGAAAGAGTTCCAGCAGGGAATTAAGAAACAGCTTGCCGTGCTCCGTTATCTGCCAGCTCTCTTCGGTCTCCGTCAAATAATTTAGCGCGATGGCTTCTTCAATCTGCGGGCGAATTGCGCGCTCATCCAGCCCGGTATAGCGTGCAAAATCTGCGCGCGGGGCCGGTTCAAGTAGTCGGAAACGGTTCATAAAGAATTCAAACGGCTTATCGGCGATTTCCACTTCCTGCTGTTTATCCCGGTAGTTACCCTGCATATAGCCGCGTGGATGGCGGGTTTTCGCCGTACGCAGAATACGCCCATCGGCAAACGTCACTTTTCCATGGGCGCCGCAACCGATGCCCAGGTAGTCGCCAAAACGCCAGTAGTTAAGATTATGCTGGCACTGGTAGCCCGGTTTCGCGTAAGCCGAGGTTTCATATTGTTGATACCCGGCGGCGGTGAGGATTTGATGGCCCTGTTCAAAGATATCCCACAGCGCATCGTCATCCGGCAGCACCGGTGGGCGCGAGGCGAACAAGGTGTTGGGTTCGATAGTCAACTGATACCAGGACAAATGCGGCGGGTTGAGGGCAATCGCCTGACGCAGATCGTCGAGCGCCTCCTCCAGGGATTGGTCCGGTAACCCGTGCATTAAATCGAGGTTAAAGCTGCGCAGGCCAAGGCCGCCTGCCAGATGCGCTGCACGTTTGGCTTCTTCCGGGCCATGAATGCGCCCGAGGCGCTGCAATTTTGCCGCGCTAAAACTTTGTACGCCAATGGAGATACGGTTTACGCCAGCACGCTGATAGTCGACAAAACGGTCGGCTTCCACGGTGCCGGGGTTGGCTTCCATGGTGATTTCCGCATCACTGGCGAGGGGTAAACGTGCGCGAACCCCATCCAGTAGGGTCTGCATCGCCTGGCCCGACAGCAGGCTTGGCGTACCGCCACCGATAAAAATAGTCTTTATCTCACGTCCCTGTGCCCAGGCGACATCGGCATCCAAATCGGCAAGTAAATGCTGCACATAGTCATCATGCGGCACTTCACCTTTCAGCGCGTGGGAATTGAAATCACAGTACGGGCATTTCTGCACGCACCACGGGATATGGATATAAAGACTCAGGGGCGGCAAATCAGCCATTACGTAGTGCTTCCAGTAACAGTTTTAGCGCCTGCCCACGATGGGAAATCGCGCTTTTTTCTTCGCGGGTCAGTTCCGCAGCGGTTTTACCTTCGGCAGGGACAAAGAAAATGGGATCGTAGCCAAAGCCGCCGCTACCTGCCGCCTGGCGCGCAATCACGCCGGGCCAGCTGCCGTGACAGACCAGCGGTGTAGGATCGTCCGCATGACGCATATAGACCAGCACACAGTGGAACCGCGCTTTGCGCTCAGCGTCGGGCACCTCTTTTAGCGCCTCGAGCAGCTTTTCAAGGTTTTGCTGGTCGCTGGCATCGAGACCGGCATAACGGGCGGAGTAAATCCCCGGTGCGCCGCCAAGGGCATCAACGGCGAGGCCAGAATCATCGGCGATAGCCGGTAGGCCGGTTATCTGTGCGGCATGGCGCGCCTTGAGGATCGCGTTTTCAATAAACGTCAGCCCGGTCTCTTCAGCGGACTCGACGCCCAGTTCGGTTTGCGCGACGACATCGAGGCCAAAATCATTCAGTAGCGAGGCCAGCTCGCGAACTTTTCCGGCGTTACCGGTGGCGAGAACAACTTTTTGCATAGGGGATCCTAATTTATCAGCGCCGCGACTTCCGTCGGGATCAGTTGCGGATGTGAAATAGTAATCTGTTTGTGGCGGCCCAGTTCGCCTTTTTCAATCACCACCTGATTTTTCGCCACCCGGAACTGCTTAGCGAGAAACTTAATCAGGTGGGCATTGGCCTGGCCATCGACTGGCGGGGCGGTGATGGCGACCTTCAACTCATCGCCATGCAGCCCGATAATCGCATCACGGCTGGCTTTCGGCTGAATATAGAGCCGTATTACCAGCCCGTCTTGATGACGTACAACGGCACTCATAGTGCCATCCACAGCCCCGGCAGCAGCACATTGCCCGTGGATTGCAGCAGTTCAGCAATACCCATATTCAGCACATACAGCAGCAGTACCAGAATCATCGGCGAAAAATCGATCCCGCCCATCGCCGGCAGCAGACTGCGAATCGGGCGCAGCAGCGGCTCGGTTAACTGAATAAGTACGTATTCTACGGGGCTACGCCCCTGGCTTACCCAGCTCATAATAGCCATCACCAACAGTACCCAGAAAATCATCAGACCGATGGTTTTCACCAAAATCAGCACCGCCGAGATCCAGATAATCGGCTGGAAGGTGATGACCATAAACAGCACTATCGCTTTGATTAACGACAGCACAAAGGCTATCAGCAGCGAGGCGCTATCCAGCGGCCCCAGCGGAGGCAATACGCGGCGTAGCGGCCCGACAATCGGCTGCGTGGCTTTCACCACGAACTGCGAGAAGGGGTTATAAAAATCGCAGCGAGCCCACTGCATCCAGACGCGTAACAGCAGAACCATCGTGTAGAGTTCAATCACGGTCGAGAGCAGGAAAGTCAACGTCTTCATGGCGTTCCTCAGTATTCCTTAATTTTTTGTGTAATCGCGCGCACCAAAAATGGCCGTACCGATGCGCACCATCGTACTCCCCGCCGCAATCGCGGCGGACATATCGTCGGACATCCCAAGGGACAGGGTATCCACCGTCGGATAGCGTGTTTTCAGCGCCTCAAATGCTACAGCCATTTGCCGTGCCACGGCAAACTGACCTTCGTAATCTGCTTGCGGTGCGGGTATTGCCATTAAGCCCCGCAGGCAAAGACCCGGAAGCTCGGCGACCTGTGCCGCCAGCGCGTCAAGATCAACAAGCGCAATACCGGATTTGCTCTGCTCATCGCTAATATTAATTTGGATTAGCACATTCAGCGGCGGTAAATGTGCCGGGCGCTGCTCGCTCAAACGGCTGGCGATACGCAGCCTGTCCACCGTATGGCACCAGTCAAAATTTTCCGCCACTAAACGGCTTTTGTTGGACTGTAGCGGGCCGATAAAGTGCCACTGCAGAGTACAAATGCCCTGTTGCTGAAAGTGATGAATTTTATCCACCCCTTCCTGAACATAGTTTTCACCAAACGCCCGTTGCCCGGCATCAATCGCTTCTGCGATGGCGCTCGCAGGTTTGGTTTTGCTGACTGCAAGCAAGGTGATTTCTTCTGAAGCCCGGCCGCAGCGGGCGGCGGCGGCTGAGATTTTGTCCCGGACCTGTGCCAGGTTATGCGCAATATCGTTCATGATTCCAGGGAGGCTTAATGGATTTAGAAGAAATAGTGGCGCTTAGTTTAAAGCATAATGTCTCGGATCTACACCTGTGTCGTGGCATTCCGCCGCGCTGGCGGCAACAAGGACGCCTGCAACCGGCCCCGTTTACCACACCGGATATCGCCGCGCTTCTTGATAAACATCTCAGCCCGACCCAGCAGCGCCTGTGGCAGGAGCAGGGGCAGGTCGATTTTGCCCTCACAACCGCAACGGGACGTCGGCTGCGCGCGGGGGCATTTATGCGCCACGGCGGCATGTCGCTGGCGCTGCGCGTGCTGCCGCAAAGCTGCCCGCTGCTCAGCGAGCTGGATGCCCCTGAATCGCTAAGGGCGTTATTGGGGCGCGAGAACGGTCTGATACTGGTGACGGGCGCAACGGGCAGCGGTAAATCCACTACCCTGACGGCAATGGTTGATCATCTCAATCAGCATAGCGACGCGCATATTCTGACGCTGGAGGATCCGATTGAGTTTGTGCACGTCAGTCATCACGCGCTGATACAACAGCGGGAAATCGGCCTGCACTGCGCCTCTTTTGCCGACGGATTACGCGCGGCGCTGCGTGAGGATCCAGACGTTATCCTGCTTGGCGAACTGCGCGATAGCGAAACCATCCGCATGGCGCTGACAGCGGCAGAGACCGGTCATCTGGTGCTGGCGACGCTGCATACGCGCGGGGCGGCGCAGGCGGTGGAGCGGCTGGTCGATACCTTTCCAGCACAGGAGAAAGATCCGGTGCGCAGCCAATTGGCAGGGAGCCTGCAGGCGGTGCTGGCGCAAAAACTTAAGGCGGACAAGCGAGGAGGGCGCGTGGCGCTGTTCGAACTGCTTATCAACACGCCGGCGGTGGCGAGCCTGATTCGCGAAGGCAAAACGCACCAGCTGCCCGGCGTGATGCAAACCGGGCAGCAGGCGGGGATGCAAACCTTCGCCCAAAGTCGCCAGCAGCGGGTGCTGCAGGGCTGGCTTTAGCTGACGTTAAGCGAGTAGACGGCAGGGAGCGCGCCGGCGGTTTTCACGATCTCCAGCCTGACGCTCTGCGCCGTTACCGGCGTATCCAGCCGGTGCTGACACACCGAATGGTGATTGTTTTCCACTTCGGCCAGCAGTTGTTCGTCGGCCCACAGCCGATAGTGCGTAATGCAGTGTGGCGTGACGGCGAAGTGGTGGCCCATTTGTACCGTCTCCATGGCGTTATCAAAGTCGTTATCCTGCACCAGCGTCAGCTGCTGCAGCGTTTGCGGTTCGGCCCAGCGCCAGACGATTTCCGGCGCGCTGTCTTCTTCTGCGGGCGTCCAGGCATTGATTTGCTGCTCCGGACGCAAGCGGCCATTCAGCACATGTTGCGCGTGCCAGGCGTTCAGCGGTTCGCTGAAACGCAGGGCGGGCAATATTTGCTGCGGGTGGCGACGCGGCAGCCAGAAATCGAACTCGTCGACGCCGTAATCGCCATCGGCCACCTGACGCGTATGTTTCGCCACCCGGGCATTAAGGCTATTAAACACCGTCATGATCCCCGGCAAGCGCCGATCCGTCAGCGCAATGTCGATATTTTCCTGCGCGTCGAAGGCGATAAACAGGTACTGATCGCGATCGCTTTGCCAGTCGAACGCGAAGGTGTAATCCCCTTCACCGTGTACCGCAATCACGCGTTCATCATAGAGATAATCCGGCGTAAAATTGCCTGCGCGGGCGCTGCCAAGGAGGGAAACCGTGAGCGAGTGCGGCGTTGCCGCGCGCAGACGCAGCGTGATTTCCGGGAGGCAAAGGCCTGCCTGTATTGGTAGCAGCAGCGCCATGCGTTCCGCAAGCGGCTGCCAGCGGCCGTTTGGTTTCAACTCTTTTAACTGATATTCACTGCTGGCGCTCACCTCAGCGCCGCGCGCCGGATCGTGCAGCCACTGGCGCGGGATATAACAGCCGTTGGCCTGCAAATGCTGCTGCAGATGGCCGATATGTTCCCGCTCGGCCAGTTGACGCGGCAGCAGATTCAGCGCCTTGCACTGCGCGGCAGCGTGGCCGACCACTTCGCCGAGCAAACCGCAGGTACACATTACGCGCGCGCTGCCAAAAGCGACGTGCGAGGCAGAAATAAGCCGTCCGGTCAGCAGCAGGTTATCGAGGGAGCGGCTGTAGAGGCTGCGGAACGGAATGGTATAGGTGCCTTTGCTGTGAAACTGCCGGCAGCCATCATGAGTGCTGTAAACACCGTCCGCCGGATGTAAATCTATCGACCAACCGCCGTAGCCCACCGCGTCATAGTGATCATGCTGCTCAATAATGTCCTGCTGGCACAGCAGATGATCGCCAACAAAGCGGCGGCTTTCGCGCTTACCGGGTATCACGCCGACCCACTCGATGGTCATACTGGCAGCCTCTGGGAACTGACCGGAGTTTTTAATATGATCCCAGACGCCCCAGACGATTTTCCACAGCTCCCATTTGATCTCTTCACTCTCATGTACGGTGTCGAGGCGGCCTCCCCACTCAAGCCACCACAAATCGCAGCCGTTAAGCGTCGATGTCAGACGTTTATAACGCGGGATCTCGGTGATATCTTTCAGGGCAAAAGAGGGGGCAATAAAGTTTACGGGTTCGCTGGTGTGGCGAGTATAAAAGTAAATGGAGTGGCCGAGCTTATGGCCAAAACTGTCGCCGGGGGCCATCTTCTCGTTCAGCTCTTCTTCGTCTTCCGCCCCTTCACGGAATTCCGCCCCCGCCAGAAAACCGAGAACACCATCGCCGGTGGCGTCGCAGAACTGTGTCGCGCTGAGGGTGTAAAAGGTTTCGTTTATCGGGTTGAAGGCTTTCACCGCCGTAATGCGGTCGCCTTCTTTATCCAGCGAAAATACGGCGGTATTCAGCAGCAGCGTTAGCCCCGGCTGGCTTTTAGCCAGATCGAGTAACAGCAGATCGAACATCACCGGGTTTCCCTCTTTGTTACGCCAGAGGTTCTCTTCCATGATTTCGCCCATGATGCCGCCTTCGCGCGCCCAGCGGTTATTGTTGCCCATATGTGAGGTTGCGCCGTTGGCCCACAAACGCACTTCGCTGGAGGCATTTCCGCCGAGAACCGGCCTGTCCTGCACCAGCACCACCCGTAAACCGTCGCGCGCCGCCGCAAGCGCCGCGCACAGTCCAGCCAGCCCGCCGCCCGCGACTAACAGGTCAGCATGCAGCGTCCGGGTTGGGAATGTTCTGGCATCGGTTTGCGGAAAGATTTTCATAACCTTGTTTCCTTCTTGTCTGGCGGTAAAATCGTGAATTCCAGCAACTTAAAAAGCGAACCTGGCAATGTCTTCACAACCCAACCAAAGTCTGATCGACGGCATACGCTGTCTGCAGTATCTGGTTTCCAGCGATCGCGCCATTGGCTGTCGCGAACTGGCGCGCCTGATGGGCATTAACACCACCCGAGTAAATCGGTTGTTGATGACCATGGCCTCCATCGGTCTGACGATGCAGGATGCGCAGCGTCGCTATCTGCCCGGTCCCGGTATCCACGCGCTGGCGGCGCAATCTATCCGCGGTTCGGCACTCTTCTCCCAGGCGCTGCCGCTGCTCGAAAGTCACGCCCCGAAAGATATCGTGGTGGCGATGGGCGTACTGTGGGAGGATCAAGTTATCTACATCTATCACTCGAAACCCGGTAACCCGGTCACCCAGGCGCTGGCGGGTTTTCATATGCTCCCGGCCTGGCAATCCGTCATTGGTATGTCGCTGCTGGCAGCGGAAAGTGATGAAGCCTTACAGCCGCGTTTTAGCGAAGAGCAGTGGCGGCAGCTCGCTCCCCACGTTGCGCAGCAGCGCGAGCGTGGCTATGTGGTCTGGCATCATGACGACGGTGAAGTCTCGATGGCGAAACCCCTTGGCGCGCATTCGGCCGCTCTCGCCTATGCCGGTATGTGGCAGGTCGACGACACGGTAGTGGAAACCCGACTGCAGGGGCTCCATGCATTAGCCGATCGCCTGACGGAGAAGCCGGACCTTGTCTGATGTCATTATGTTTCTTTTATAGAAACACTGATGGGAATGCAAAAAGCAGAGTCTCAAACTGTGAGAGCGATCGGCAGAAAGCCGCGAACAGGTCGCGGCTTTCATTAATTCAGGGATTGAGGATCAAGGCGAAAAGGGGATAAATCAGAAATGTTGTTCGAAGTAGCTCTCGAGGATAATCACCGCAGAAGCGGAATCGACGCTGCCTTTATCGAGGGCGCGAAAACCGCCGCGTTCGAACAGCCCGGCGCGGGCTTCTACAGTACTTAAACGCTCATCATGCAGCGTAACCTGCACGCCAAAACGGCCATGAATTTTGTTGGCGAATTTACGGGCGCGGGCGGTTAACGGCTGCTCGGTTCCGTCCATATTCAACGGTAACCCCACAATCACCGACTCTGGCTGCCACTCTTTTAACAGCTTTTCGATAAGGGTCCAGTCCGGCGTTCCGTCCTGCGCTTTTAACGCGTTGAGTGGGCGAGCCGTACCGGTGATGCGTTGCCCAATCGCCACGCCAATGCTTTTAGTGCCGAAATCGAAGGCTAACAGGGTGCCGCTCATCAGGCGTGCCCCGCCACACCAGGCATTGTGGAGATATCGATACCGATAAGTTTCGCCGCATCGCGCCAGCGATCGGCAATCGGCGTTTTAAACAGAATATTGAGATCCGCAGGCGCCGTCAGCCAGGCATTATCGAGGATCTCCTGCTCAAGCTGCCCTTTTTCCCACGAGGCGTAGCCCAGCGCGACCAGCACGTCGCCAGGTTGTTCAGCCGTACCCAGCGTTTCCAGCACATCGCGCGAGGTGGTGATAACGGTGTTATCCGACACGCGAATGCTCGATGAGAATGTTGCCGGCGGGGTATGCAGAATAAAGCCGCGATCTTCAGCCAGCGGGCCGCCAAGCAGCACCGGTTTATCCAGGCGGATCGCCGGATCGCGTTCTGCAGGCTGGATTTTGAGTTTTTCCAGAACGCCTTCAACTTTCAGGTTTTCCAGCGGCTTATTAATAATCAGCCCCATCGCGCCTTCATCGTTGTACTCGCAAATGTAAACCACGGAGCGACGAAAGAGGGGATCCTGAAGAGCAGGCATGGCAATAAGAAAGTGATGCTGTAAATTCATTGTCAGAGGTTCTGTTTCCAAGTTCAAAAAAGCGACAGCTCAGTATGGGGGGAAAGCGCGGTGCTGTCACTAGCCAATGCTGGCAAGAAGCGGGATCCTTCCCGCTCCGTGTAGTCGGCCGCTATTTTTGCAGGCGTTTTTCGATGGCGTCCATCAGCATCCCGGTAATGGAGACGGGAAACTCCGCTTCGATTTCACGTATGCAGGTTGGGCTGGTGACGTTAATTTCCGTCAGGCGATCGCCGATGATATCCAGGCCGACAAAAATCAACCCTTTGGCTTTCAGCACCGGCGCGACTTTACGCGCAATCGCCCAATCGCTTTCGCTTAATGGACGCGGTTCACCGCGGCCGCCCGCCGCCAGATTACCGCGCGTTTCGCCGCCCTGTGGGATACGCGCAAGGCAGTAAGGCACCGGTTCGCCATCCACCACCAGCACGCGTTTGTCGCCCTCTTTAATAGCCGGCAGGTAGTTTTGCGCCATGCAGTAACGATTCCCCAGCTCCGTCAGGGTTTCAGCGATAACGCCCAGGTTCGGATCGCCCTCTTTTACGCGGAAGATCGAGGCGCCGCCCATGCCGTCCAGCGGCTTGAGAATAATGTCGGTATGTTTCTGCCAGAACGCTTTTAACTGCGCTTTATTACGCGTAACCAGGGTTTCCGGCGTCAGTTCCGGGAACCAGGCGGTAAACAGCTTTTCGTTACAGTCGCGCAGACTCTGCGGTTTGTTAACGATCAGGGTGCCTTTTTCTTCGGCGCGCTCAAGGATGTAAGTCGCATAGATATACTCGGTATCAAAGGGCGGATCTTTACGCATCAGGATGGTATGCAGATCGGCGAGGGCAATATCCTGCTCGCTGCCAAACTCATACCATTTGTCATAATTTTGTTCGACGGACAATGTGCGGGTACGGGCGCGGGCTTCACCGTTGATCAGATAAAGGTCCGCCATCTCCATATAGTGCAGCTCGTAGCCGCGGCGCTGGGCTTCCAGCAGCATGGCGAAGCTGGAGTCTTTTTTGATGTTAATGTCCGCGATGGGATCCATCACGATGCCGAGCTTGATCATTCTGCTTCTCCTTTCAACCCAGGTCGCCGAAGCGTACCTGAAGCGCGGTGATGGCGGTAAGCGCCGTTGTCTCTGTGCGTAGCACGCGGGGACCTAACAAAATATCTGTGAACTGATAGCGCGCGGTCATCGCAATCTCGTCGGCGGATAAACCGCCCTCCGGGCCAATCAGCAAACGTACGCGTTCAACGGGCAGCCCCAGCGTATTAATGCTCTGGCTGGCGCGTGGATGCAGGTTGAGCTTTAAACCCGCTTCTTCTTCGGCGCACCAGGCTTCAAGATCCATCGCCGGGCGAATTTCCGGTACCCGGTTACGACCGCACTGTTCACAGGCGGCAATAGCAATTTTTTGCCACTGCTGCTGCTTTTTATTCAGCCGTTCAGCATCCAGTTTAACGCCGCAGCGCTCAGAAAAAAGTGGCGTAATGAGGGATACCCCAAGCTCGATCGATTTCTGGATAGTAAATTCCATTTTTTCACCGCGCGACATCACCTGGCCGAGGTGAATATGCAGCGGCGATTCACGATCGTCGACTTCAGCGCTAAGGATTTTTACCACCACGTTTTTTTTATCGGCGCGGATAATTTCGGCGTCAAACACCTGATTCGAGCCATCAAAGAGCTGAATAGCCTGGCCTGCGCCCATGCGCAGCACGCGCCCAACGTGATTGGCCGCCTCTTCGCTAAGAGTAATATCATGGCCGGGCTGGATAAATTCTGGATGATGGATGCGGGGAATGCGCATGATTTTTGGGATCCGCTCAGGTTGCAGCCCCGGCCGCAGTGGGCGGGCGGGGCGGGCTTTAACAAATGCCGCTAGTGTAGGTTAGCTCTTTCGCGCCATGCAAGCGCGCTGTACGTAAGGGTTATGGTTGCCCTGCACGCTGGCGATGCGCTCATCGCGTTTACACTCCCAGGCCGAAACCGGATAGAGTTTGTCCCACGCGGTGAACAGCTGCGTTTGCTGACGGGAAAGGCTCAATTGATACTGGTCGCGCATATAGAAGTAGGTGCGGGCAATCGCGCCGCGCGCGCGTTCAGGCGGCTCGGCCAGCTTTTCTTTAAAATCAATTTTCATCGCGCACTGGCCATACTGGCCTTCGCCACCGTTCCACTGGCTGTACATAAAGTTGCCGCGATCGCCATTTACTTCGCCGACGGCGGGCTGCAGGTTATGCATATCGCTTTCGATTTTGCGGTACACCGGATCTTTGGCGCAGTTTTTCCGCCCGCCATCCTGCCAGCACTGACGTAAATGACCAAATTGCCAGGCGGGCATCACATGCTCCCACTCGACGCGGCTGGCGCGATTTTCATTTTTACGCACCTGATAACCGCAAGAGGCGAGGTCGATGACCCCTTTTTTGCCCTGCCAGTTGATTTTACAGCCGCAGTAGAAATCCCCCGGCACATCGGCGTGCACTTTCACGCCTGCCGCTTTGGCCTGGGCAAAACTGTTGATACCGTCCGCTGCGAAGGCGGGAGCAGCGATCAGTGCGAAGAAGAGGGTGAATAAACGAAACATAGTGAACTCCCTGTCAAAACGAGTTCGCAACGTAGCGGAAGCCACTGTTTGATGCAATCAGTTCGAGCGGAAAAGTTCTTAATGGATTCAGTTAGTGCTGCCAGCAATAAGCGCTTCACCGCAGTGTACGCAGCGGTAAACCGTCTCACCGCGCAGCACCCGGTTGTGACGGCGAAGGGTTAACTGGTGCTGCTGGCATTTACAGTGATATGGGAACGTATTGCGCTGTACGGATTCCAGTTCGAATTGATGGGTACGGCGCGCGGGGACGCCGAGAACGCTCTCCATCATCCATTTCCACTCTTTCCCGTGGGGCGCAACGCGACCGAAGTGCTTCCACACCAGCAAATGAGCCAGCTCATGAGGAACGACTTCGTCGATAAAGGCTTGTTCGTTTTCCCGCAGCAGAATCGGATTCAGCCTGATTTCATACTTCGCAAGCCAGGCGGTGCCCGCAGCGGTGCCACGCTGCTGATAAACCAGTTTCGGTTCCGGGTAGTTGCGGTCCAGTTTCTGGTTCGCAAGGGCGAGTTTATCCCGCAGGCTGCGCATCACGGCGAGCTGGAGGGCGATTGGAAGACGGGGTGTTTTCATAACTGCAGAGAATAGGTGGGACGGCTTTTGAGTGCAACAGGCAAAAAAGGCTTCCTCCGAAGAGGAAGCCCTGCGGGTTAGTTGCGGGAACCAATTTCGCGTAGCGGGCGGCCACGCATCAGGTTGCGCTCGATATGCTCGAGAGAAACGTGTTTGGTTTCCGGCACCAGCCACAGCGTCAGCACGATGAACAACACGTTCAGACCGCCGTAAACCCAGAAGGTGTTGGCGTTGCCCAACGTGTTCAGCATCGTCAGGAAGGTCGCGCCGACGATCATATTGGCAATCCAGTTGGTCGCAGTGGAGCAGGTGATACCGAAATCGCGGCCTTTCAGCGGCTGAATTTCGGAACACAGCACCCAAATCAGCGGACCGGCGCTCATAGCGAAGCCAACAATAAACATCAGCAGCATGGCGACAGCAAAGTATTGCGCCGACGGCGAATGGATACCCATATGCAGCATAGTACCCAGAATACCCATGCCCGCTGCCATCACCATAAAGCCCAGTACCAGCGTCGGCTTACGGCCCCAGCGATCCACCAGACCAATAGCGATAAAGGTGGCCAGCACGTTAGTCAGACCAACGATAACCGTTCCCCACATCTGCTCGGTAGTATTGGTATAACCCGCCAGTTCAAAAATCTTCGGCGCGTAATACATAATGACGTTCATCCCGGTGAACTGCTGCATCACCTGCAGCAATACGCCAAGGAACACCGCACGGCGAAAGTTGCTGTTCTCTTTGAACAACGCCCAGCCGGACTGTTTCACCTGTAAACTTTCGCGGATCTCTTCCAGTTCATTTTTCGCTTCTGCGCTGGTATCGCGCAGGCGCAATAACACGCGTTCTGCGTCATGGAAACGGCGTTTAGCGGCGAACCAGCGCGGGCTGTCCGGCAGGAAAAACACGCCAATCAGCAGCAAAATCGCCGGAATAATAATTACGCCGAGCATCCAGCGCCATGCACCGCTGTAGCTAAAGGCGGTGTCTGAAAGATAGGCGCCCAGAATACCGATGGTAATCATTAACTGATACATCGAAATCATACTGCCGCGAATCTTTTCCGGTGCAATTTCTGAGAGATAGAGCGGAGCGGTATAAGAGGCAATCCCTACCGCCAGACCGAGCAGCACGCGAGAGATAATCAGCACATCAACGTTTGGTGCGGCCGCAGAACAGAGCGAGCCGATAACAAACAGCACTGCGCCAATCATCAGGCTTTTCTTACGTCCGAGACGCCATGAGAGCCAGCCACTGCCGACGGCACCGACGGCGGCGCCAAACATCATTGAACTGACCACCCATTCCTGGGTGTGTGAGCTAATTTGAAAATCTTTAGTGATAAAGGGCAACGCGCCAGCGATTACCCCAATATCCAGGCCAAAAAGCAATCCTGCCAGTGCAGCGAGGAAGCAAACAAAGAAGGTCATCGCCTTGTTTGAATACCCCTTTTTTTTATTGTCAGGCATGATGCCCTCCATTGGTGTCATTGGTTTTTTCGGGTTAAAAGGTAGGCCACTCATCGGTAAAAATACGTGATGTATGTCACATGAGTGTAATCGGTTACATTGCAGTAAGACTAACAATGTAAATAAAAGTGTTAATTATTATAGAATTGTTTGGGCGGAAAGGAGAGCACCCGAGGTGAGTTTCAGACTAAACCGAAGCGGGATGTAACAATGTTGCTGCGGACTTTTTTCAAAAGGAAAACTCTGAAAAGAACAGCAAAGCGCAGCGGTGTAATCGCTTTCAGAAAAGGTTGAAAGTGGCGTATAGAGTATAGACGGCAGAAAAGAAAGCGGCAGAACGAACGGTGATAAAAAGCACAAAAGGCCAGCACGAGGCTGGCCTTCAAAGCGGTGCTAACAGCGTATTATTTCAGGCCGGCAGCTTCACGCAGCAGGGCGGCTTTGTCGGTTTTTTCCCACGGGAACGTTTCGCGACCAAAGTGACCGTATGCGGCGGTTTGTTTGTAGATCGGGTGCAGCAGATCCAGCATCTGAATCAGGCCATACGGACGCAGGTCGAAGAACTCGCGAACCAGCAGGGTTAACTGTTCGGTAGGGAGTTTCTCGGTACCGAACGTTTCCACCATGATGGAGGTCGGTTCTGCCACGCCGATAGCGTATGAAACCTGGATTTCACAGCGGTCAGCAAGACCTGCGGCAACGATGTTTTTCGCTACGTAGCGCGCCGCGTAAGCAGCGGAACGGTCAACTTTTGATGGATCCTTACCGGAGAAAGCACCGCCGCCGTGGCGAGCCATGCCGCCGTAGGTATCAACGATGATTTTACGTCCGGTCAAACCGCAATCACCCATCGGGCCGCCGATAACGAAACGGCCAGTCGGGTTGATAAAGAATTTGGTGCTGGTGTTCAGCCACTCGGTCGGCAGGATCGGTTTGATAATCTCTTCCATCACCGCTTCTTGCAGGGATTTCTGATCGATATCTTCTGAATGCTGCGTAGAGAGAACCACCGCGTCGATGCCGACGATTTTGCCGTCGTCATACTGGAAAGTGACCTGGCTTTTCGCGTCCGGGCGCAGCCACGGCAGCGTACCGTTTTTACGCACTTCTGCCTGGCGCTCAACCAGACGGTGAGCATAGGTAATTGGCGCAGGCATCAGCACGTCAGTTTCGTTGGTCGCATAGCCAAACATCAGGCCCTGGTCGCCCGCCCCCTGTTCCAGCGGATCGGCACGGTCAACGCCCTGGTTAATATCCGGGGACTGCTTACCAATCGCGCTCAGTACGGCGCATGAGTTGGCATCAAAGCCCATGTCAGAATGGACATAGCCGATTTCACGGACGGTCTTACGGGTGATCTCTTCGATATCGACCCACGCGCTGGTGGTGATTTCACCACCGACCAGCACCATGCCGGTTTTAACGTAGGTTTCACAGGCTACGCGGGCTTTCGGATCCTGTTCGAGGATCGCGTCGAGCACGGCATCGGAAATTTGGTCAGCGATTTTGTCAGGATGCCCTTCAGAGACGGACTCGGACGTAAAAAGGTGTTTTGCCATAATAAGTTTTCACCCTGGAGTAATACGGTTAGCTCGAATTCTGTGTCCGGAGGTCTTCGCGTCAGGCGGACGCGGACTGCAGAAAGTGACACATGAAGTCTGCGTGTTAATCGCCACTGTACGACGTTTTCACGTATGGACGGATTAACATCTGGACGGCTATTCTAGGTTAATTATCGACCCTATTGCCAGCGATTTTTGTTGCTTGTTACAACCTGTCATCAATAGTGACGGAAATTTTTCCTGGCAATGGGGCGAATACAGCTTTTTTATTTTGCATTTTCACCCCGTTATCGGTATAAAACGCCGCGCGCGGCTCATTAAAAAAAGCGCACGGCAAATCACCGTGTCGCCACTTCCAGCCGGGTTAAGCAGTGAATTTAATGGCTTTGGCTTGTCGCGAGTCGAAACGGCTTGCGTGGAGGTGATAAGAGATAATGAAGCGCTGTTTTCCACAGAATCTGACGCGTCGTTCGACCGTGCGTTTATTCCCCGCAACCTGCATTTCAAATCTGCAAACCTGCCGATGTTATACCCATTTCGGCGCTTCTCAGGACTCCAGGGCCGGTAAGGCGTTGTGACAACTGAACAAGGGCTCTCCTGGTAATCAGGGGTTTTCTCGTGGTTTCTCCGGGCTGTCATACTCGACTCCCGATACGTGTTTTACAATGATATGAATAAGAAACCGGTCGCACAGTCGGTGCTTCAGCATATTGCGCTGAAAACTCAGACTGTTTATGGGTTGTTATCGCTATGTGTCACTGCGATAGTAGTCAACTATTTTACTCTTACGCATTTTCGCGCAGCCGCCGTTGGGCGTCGTGACGTGCACAGGGTATACACTTTCATCTATTGAGGTTCGCTATGTCTGACGACATGTCTTCATTTTCGCCTTCGTCAGCGGGCGAACAAGGTGTACTACGTTCCATGCAGGAGGTGGCGATGAGCTCCCAGGAAGCTAGCAAGATGCTACGTACTTATAATATTGCCTGGTGGGGTAATAATTATTACGACGTCAACGAACTGGGTCATATCAGCGTTTGCCCCGATCCGGACGTGCCCCATGCCAGCGTCGATCTGGCGCAGCTGGTAAAAGCGCGTGAAGCGCAGGGGCAACGTCTGCCCGCGCTGTTCTGTTTCCCGCAGATTCTGCAACACCGTCTGCGCTCGATTAACGCCGCCTTTAAACGCGCGCGTGAATCCTACGGCTACAACGGCGACTACTTCCTCGTTTACCCGATCAAGGTGAATCAGCACCGCCGCGTGATCGAATCATTGATCAATTCCGGCGAACCGCTGGGCCTCGAAGCGGGTTCAAAAGCGGAGCTGATGGCGGTGCTGGCCCATGCTGGCATGACCCGTTCGGTGATTGTTTGTAACGGTTATAAAGACCGCGAATATATTCGCCTCGCGCTGATTGGCGAAAAGATGGGCCATAAGGTCTATCTGGTGATCGAGAAGATGACCGAAATCGCCATTGTGCTGGAAGAAGCGGAACGCCTGAACGTGGTGCCGCGTCTTGGCGTGCGTGCGCGTCTGGCGTCGCAAGGTTCCGGAAAATGGCAATCCTCCGGCGGCGAGAAATCCAAATTTGGTCTGGCGGCAACCCAGGTGTTGCAGCTGGTGGAAATTCTCCGCGAGCGCGGTCGTCTCGACAGCATTCAACTGCTGCATTTCCACCTCGGCTCGCAGATGGCCAATATCCGCGATATCGCCACCGGCGTGCGCGAGTCGGCGCGTTTCTATGTGGAACTGCATAAGCTTGGCGTCAATATTCAGTGCTTTGACGTCGGCGGCGGCCTCGGCGTGGATTATGAAGGTACGCGTTCACAGTCAGACTGTTCGGTTAACTATGGCCTGAACGAATACGCCAACAACATTATCTGGGCGATTGGCGACGCCTGCGAAGAGCACGGCCTGCCGCATCCGACGGTAATTACCGAATCCGGCCGCGCCGTGACCGCCCATCATACCGTACTGGTTTCCAATATTATTGGCGTTGAGCGTAACGAATACACGCCAGCGACCGCGCCGGCGGAAGACGCGGCGCGCGCGCTGCAGAGCATGTGGGAAACCTGGCAAGAGATGCACGAACCGGGCACGCGTCGCTCCCTGCGCGAGTGGCTGCATGATAGCCAGATGGATCTGCACGATATCCACGTCGGCTACTCCTCAGGCGCTTTCAGCCTGCAAGAGCGCGCATGGGCCGAGCAGCTGTATCTGAATATGTGCCATGAAGTGCAGAAACAGCTCGATCCGAGCAACCGCGCCCATCGGCCCATTATCGATGAGCTGCAGGAGCGCATGGCGGACAAAATGTACGTCAACTTCTCGCTGTTCCAGTCGATGCCGGATGCCTGGGGGATCGATCAGTTATTCCCGGTGCTGCCGCTGGAAGGGCTGAATCACGCGCCGGAGCGCCGTGCGGTGCTGCTGGATATCACCTGTGATTCTGACGGTGCTATCGATCATTACGTGGACGGCGACGGGATTGCTACCACCATGCCGATGCCGGAGTACGACCCGGAGAACCCGCCGATTCTGGGCTTCTTTATGGTCGGCGCGTACCAGGAAATTCTGGGCAATATGCATAACCTGTTCGGCGATACGGAAGCGGTAAACGTCTTTGTCTTCCCGGATGGCAGCGTCGAAGTGGAGCTATCGGATGAAGGCGACACCGTAGCGGATATGTTGCAGTACGTGCAGCTCGATCCCACCACGCTGCTGACGCAGTTCCGCGATCAGGTTAAACAAACCGATCTGGATGAAACGCTGCAACAGCAGTTCCTGGAAGAGTTTGAGGCGGGCCTGTACGGCTATACCTATCTGGAAGATGAGTAACGCCGTTAGCAATTTCTGATGGGCAACACGATAAATCCCTTCCTTGCCAGCCCGGCGCGGAAGGGATTTTTTTTAGGCTTAAAAAGGGGAGGCGCTATCTGGCCTCCTGCATCCTTATTTGATGCCGTCTGCCGCCATGCGATCGCGAATATGCTGCGCACGTTCAGCTGAGGCCGGGTGATCGTCAAACATGGTGCTCTGTCGACCCTCTTCCATTTTTGCCAGTTTCTCGAAGCTGGTCGCAAGGCCTGCCGGGCTGATGCCGCGTTTACGCAACAGATCGTAAGAGTAGTCATCCGCTTCGGCTTCCTGGCGTTGGGAGAACTGGGAATTGACCAGTTTCTCGCCCAGCGCGCCAAGCTGCGACTGCGACAGGCTGCCGACAATTCCGCCCGCGGACGCCGCCGCTGCGCGTACCGCGTTAGTGCCCAGGGCGACCTGCATCCCTTTCTTCACATGACCCAGCGCGACGTGGCCCATTTCATGGCCAATCACCGCTTCGACTTCGTTGTCGGTCATCATATCCATTAACGCGCTGTAGACGCGGATACAGCCGTTAGCCATGGCGAAGGCGTTCACGTCTTTCGCCACATAGACTTTGTAGTTCACCGGCTGGCCATTGATATTGTCGCCCAGGGCGGCGGCGATTTTACCCAGGCGCTGGCTGTATTCGCTGCTCGCCGGGGCGATGGTCGCTTTACTGTCCATCTGTTTACAGGCGTCATCACTCAGCGCTTTAACCTGCGCATCGCTTAGGGTATAAGCCTGGAACGCTTCCGCGCCCGAGCTGAGAAAACCGTTGGAATCCATGTTCTGACACCCGGCAAGCAGGGTGGTCATTCCCAGGGCAAGCAAGGCTGGGCGAATTTTCATTTATTCTCTTCCGCAATGATTAGCACGTGATTCTGTAGACTTCACCGGCTCTGGCGAACCGGTGGTAAACCTCAGTATAAGGAACAGAATGGCGGACGGGCGAGGAGATTGCGCAACATGCGAACAGCTTCCAGAGATTTCTGAATAGGCAAAAGGATGCTCCATGTACATGACTTGCCGCTTGGGTTACATTGTTGGCACTTTTTTCCGGCGTAGCCCAAAACGCGCTGTCGTCAAGTCGTTACGGGTACAGCCCTAACAGTCCGATCTGGAGTCAAAATGTCCTCACGTAAAGAGCTTGCTAATGCTATTCGTGCGCTGAGCATGGACGCGGTACAGAAAGCCAAATCCGGTCACCCGGGAGCCCCGATGGGGATGGCCGATATCGCCGAAGTCTTGTGGCGTGATTTTCTGAACCATAACCCGACAAATCCGGCCTGGGCTGACCGCGACCGCTTTGTGCTGTCAAATGGCCACGGCTCCATGCTTATCTATAGCCTGCTGCACCTCACCGGCTACGATCTGCCGATCACCGAACTGCAGAACTTCCGTCAGCTGCACTCAAAAACCCCGGGGCACCCGGAAGTGGGTTACACCGCCGGTGTTGAAACCACTACCGGCCCGCTGGGCCAGGGCATTGCTAACGCCGTGGGTATGGCGATTGCAGAGAAAACGCTTGCTGCGCAGTTTAACCGCCCGGGTCACGACATCGTAGATCACTTCACCTACGCCTTTATGGGTGACGGCTGCATGATGGAAGGCATTTCTCACGAAGCCTGCTCCCTCGCCGGTACCCTGAAGCTGGGTAAACTGGTCGCTTTCTATGACGATAACGGCATCTCCATTGATGGGCACGTCGAAGGCTGGTTCACTGACGATACCGCCAAACGCTTTGAAGCTTACGGCTGGCACGTAGTGCGCGGCGTTGACGGTCATGATGCAGATTCCATCAAACGCGCCGTTGAAGAAGCGCGCAGCGTAACGGACAAACCGTCTCTGCTGCTGTGCAAAACCATTATCGGTTTCGGTTCACCGAACAAAGCCGGTACGCACGATTCCCACGGCGCGCCGCTGGGCGATGCGGAAATCGCGCTGACCCGCGAAGCGCTGGGCTGGAAATACCCGGCATTTGAAATCCCGTCTGAAATTTACGCCCAGTGGGATGCGAAAGAAGTCGGCCTCGCCAAAGAAAGCGCGTGGAACGAGAAGTTCGCCGCCTACGCCAAAGCTTTCCCGCAGGAAGCGGCTGAATTTACCCGCCGTATGAGCGGCGATCTGCCGTCTGATTTCGATGCAAAAGCGCAGGCGTTTGTTGAAAAACTGCAGGCAAATCCTGCTAAAATCGCCAGCCGCAAAGCGTCGCAGAATGCCATTGAGGCCTTCGGCCCGCTGCTGCCTGAGTTCCTCGGTGGCTCCGCTGACCTGGCACCTTCTAACTTGACGCTGTGGTCGGGTTCGAAAGCAATTAATGAAGATACTGCCGGTAACTACATTCACTACGGCGTTCGCGAGTTCGGTATGACCGCGATTGCTAACGGCATCACCCTGCACGGCGGTTTCCTGCCGTATACCTCCACTTTCCTGATGTTTGTCGAATATGCTCGTAACGCGGTGCGTATGGCCGCGCTGATGAAACAGCGTCAGGTACTGGTTTACACTCACGACTCCATTGGCCTGGGTGAAGATGGCCCGACGCACCAGCCGGTAGAGCAGGTGGCTTCTCTGCGTCTGACGCCGAACGTCAGCACCTGGCGTCCGTGTGACCAGGTGGAATCCGCCGTGGCGTGGAAATATGGCGTTGAGCGTAAAGACGGCCCGACGGCGCTGATCCTCTCTCGCCAGAACCTGGCGCAGCAGGAACGTACCGCGCAGCAGCTGGCGGACATCGCTCGCGGTGGCTACGTGCTGAAAGATTGCGCCGGTCAGCCGCAGCTGATCCTGATCGCGACCGGTTCAGAAGTGGAACTGGCGGTATCGGCGTGGGAAAAACTCTCTGCCGAAGGCGTGAAAGCGCGCGTGGTTTCCATGCCGTCTACCGACGCGTTCGATAAACAGGATGCGGCTTACCGTGAGTCTGTACTGCCGAAAGCCGTTACCGCGCGCGTGGCGATTGAAGCCGGTATTGCTGATTTCTGGTACAAATACGTTGGTCTGAATGGTGCCATTATCGGCATGACCACCTTCGGAGAATCCGCACCGGCGGAACTGCTGTTCGAAGAGTTTGGTTTCACCGTCGACAACGTTATCGCCAAAGCGAAAGCGCTGCTGTAATCGGTTTTGCCCGGCGGCGCAACGCTTGCCGGGCATCCACAACCCGCTTATTTCTGCTGGCGCCGTTGCTTATCAACGCTACGAATTTATTCAATTCGCAGGCTCGATAAGCACGGCGCCTTCTTTTATTTACGATGCTTTCTTTCTCCTTTCTGGCTTTGTTCCTGCCGTTTTATCGCCCCGTTCATCGCGCTGCTAATACCTCGTTGATTTACGTGTAAAAAATATACTGGATATTCATACAGTGTGTTGTATAATAATTCTACAAATTATCCGAGGTGATGTGAGTAAGGAGTGAACCTATGGTAATCCCTGGTGAAAATATCAGTGCGCAGCATGTTCTGGCGACAATCAGCAGCCGGGAAATCGCAAAATTAACGGGCGTGACGCATGGCGAAGTGAAGCGGATGGTGAAAAGCCTGGAAACCGCACAGCGTCTCTCCCAGCCGGTGAACGAGCACATGTACGAGCGAGAAGGTGAGACGCGCCTGGAGTTTTTGCTTAATAAACGTGACTCGGTGCTGACGGTTGCGCGCCTCTCCCCGGGCTTTACTGCAGAAATGCTCGATCGCTGGCAGGAGAAAGAGAAGCAGATCGGCCTGCCCGATTTTACTAACCCTGCGGCGGCGGCACGCGCGTGGGCTGAAGAGTACGAGAAACGCCAGCGTGCGGAAGCGATGCTTGCCGTCTCCGTGCCAAAGGCGGAGTTTTTTGACCGCTATGTCAGGGTTGAAGAGTCCCTTGGCTTTCGTCAGCTGTGTAAGATGCTGCGCGTGAAAGAGTCCCTGTTTCGCAGCTTTTTGCTGGAGCGCAATATTATGCAGCGCGTCGACGGTACGCTGATGCCGCAGCAGTACCATATTGATGCGGGCTACTTTACCGTTCATGGCGGAGTCGGTGAAAACCAACGTAGCTGGTCTCAAGCGCGTTTTACTGCGAAAGGCGTGAAATGGGTAGCCGATCTGTGGGCGAAACAGCTTGCTACACTGCCGATTGCGATGCCGCGCCCCGACCATACCGAACCGTCGGTGCCGGAAAATAGCTGGTTTTAATTACCTTCTCCACAGGATTTTGCCGGAATTAACCCTCTCCGGGCCAGCAGGGATGCTTCGTTGCGTTTGTTCCCCGTTATTCACTTTTTCACCTCACGTAAGAACCCTCTCGCCGCAGTTATTATTCCAATGGAAATGTGATTCAGATCAGATTAATAGCCAAACCGTCTGGACATGCATTCCTTTTATTCCATGTTTCGCTTATTCTAGCTGAAGCGTTTCAGTCGATTAAATGTTCGACAAATAACCAAACAGACGTTGTTAAGGCAAGCGAAGATTCCCCTTCGGTGGTGGCTGGATTACTCTGTCATCCACTTCAGGACGGCTGGCCTTGCAGGAGAGTTATGACCGTACGCATATCGATTAATGGTTTCGGTCGCATCGGGCGCAACGTGGTTCGGGCTTTATATGAATCCGGGCGTCGGGCGGAAATCACCGTGGTGGCAATCAACGAACTGGCGGATGCCGCAGGCATGGCGCATTTGTTGAAATATGATACCAGCCACGGTCGTTTCGCATGGGATGTTCGCCAGGAGCCAGAACAGCTGAGGGTCGGCGACGATACGATTCGGATTCTGCATCAGCGCGAGATAGCCGGCCTGCCATGGCGGGAACTGGGCGTGGATGTGGTGCTTGATTGCACAGGCGTGTACGGCAACCGCGAAGATGGCGAAGCGCATCTGGCGGCGGGGGCGAAAAAAGTGCTCTTTTCCCACCCTGGCAGCGCCGATCTTGATGCCACCGTTGTTTACGGCGTAAACCAAAATGCGCTGCGTAGCGACGATCTGCTGGTCTCTAACGCCTCCTGTACAACAAATTGTATTATTCCGGTGATAAAACTGCTCGACGATGCTTATGGCATTGAGTCGGGAACGGTAACGACTATTCACTCAGCGATGCACGACCAGCAAGTGATCGACGCCTACCATCCCGATTTGCGGCGCACACGCGCGGCCAGCCAGTCTATTATTCCGGTGGATACCAAACTGGCGGCGGGCATCACACGTATTTTCCCGCAGTTCAAGGACCGGTTTGAAGCGATAGCGGTACGCGTACCGACGATTAATGTCACCGCTATCGATCTGAGTGTCACGGTAAAAAAACCGGTAAAAGCTATTGAAGTCAATACGTTGCTGCAAAAAGCAGCGCATGGGACATTTCATGGTATAGTTGACTATACGGAATTACCGTTGGTTTCTATCGATTTTAACCACGATCCGCACAGCGCCATTGTTGATGGCACGCAGACGCGGGTCAGCGGTGCGCACCTGATTAAAACCCTGGTCTGGTGCGATAACGAATGGGGCTTTGCTAACCGGATGCTCGACACGACGTTAGCAATGGCGGCTATTGGTTTCAGGTAGAGCGCAACTGCGCTCGCAAAACTTTAAGAATCATTGAGAGGATTCACCATGTCTGTAATTAAGATGACCGATCTGGATCTGGCTGGTAAACGCGTTTTCATCCGTGCTGATCTGAACGTGCCGGTTAAAGATGGCAAAGTGACCAGCGACGCGCGTATTCGTGCTTCTCTGCCGACCATCGAACTGGCGCTGAAGCAGGGTGCGAAAGTGATGGTGACTTCCCACCTGGGTCGTCCGACCGAAGGCGAGTACAATGAAGAATTCTCTCTGCTGCCGGTTGTTAACTATCTGAAAGACAAGCTTTCCAACCCGGTTCGCCTGGTAAAAGATTACCTCGACGGCGTAGAAGTTGCTGCGGGTGAACTGGTGGTTCTGGAAAACGTCCGCTTTAACAAAGGCGAGAAGAAAGACGACGAAGCGCTGTCTAAAAAATACGCTGCGCTGTGCGACGTGTTTGTTATGGATGCCTTCGGTACCGCACACCGCGCTCAGGCTTCTACCCACGGTATTGGTAAATTTGCCGATGTTGCTTGCGCAGGTCCGCTGCTGGCTGAAGAGCTGGACGCGCTGGGTAAAGCACTGAAAGAGCCGGCTCGCCCGATGGTGGCTATCGTTGGTGGTTCTAAAGTTTCTACCAAACTGACCGTTCTGGACTCTCTGTCCAAAATTGCTGACCAGCTGATCGTTGGCGGCGGTATCGCGAATACCTTCGTTGCGGCCCAGGGCCATAACGTGGGTAAATCTCTGTACGAAGCGGATCTGGTTGATGAAGCCAAACGCCTGCTGAGCACCTGTGATATTCCGGTCCCGACGGACGTTCGCGTTGCGACCGAATTCTCCGAAACTGCACCGGCAACCTTGAAATCCGTCTCTGACATCAAAGATGATGAGCAAATTCTGGATCTGGGCGACGCGTCTGCACAAAAACTGGCTGAAATCCTGAAAAACGCCAAAACTATTCTGTGGAACGGTCCGGTTGGCGTGTTCGAATTCCCGAACTTCCGTAAAGGTACCGAAATTGTGGCTAACGCGATTGCAGACAGCGACGCGTTCTCCATCGCAGGCGGCGGTGACACTCTGGCGGCGATTGACCTGTTTGGTATCTCCGACAAGATCTCTTACATCTCCACTGGCGGCGGCGCGTTCCTCGAATTCGTGGAAGGCAAAGTACTGCCGGCAGTCGCTATGCTCGAAGAGCGCGCGAAGAAGTAAGTTTGTTCAGGCGGGAAAATCCCGCCTGTTTTTCAAAACGATTTTATTGTTGCTCTGAATAATTCGCGTTGCCCAGGCTCAACGCACCGGCAAGGCGAATCAGGATGAGCATAAACGGCCGAAGATACAGGACTACGTAACATGTCTAAAATTTTTGATTTCGTAAAACCTGGCGTGATCACTGGTGATGACGTTCAGAAAGTGTTCCAGGTAGCTAAAGAAAACAACTTCGCTCTGCCAGCGGTTAACTGCGTGGGTACTGATTCCATCAACGCCGTTCTGGAAGCTGCAGCGAAAGTTAAAGCGCCTGTTATCGTTCAGTTCTCTAACGGCGGCGCAGCATTCATCGCGGGTAAAGGCGTGAAAACCGACGTTCCTCAGGGCGCGGCAATCCTTGGCGCAATCTCTGGTGCCCATCACGTACACCAGATGGCAGAACATTACGGCGTGCCGGTTATTCTGCATACCGACCACTGCGCGAAAAAACTGCTGCCGTGGATCGATGGCCTGCTGGACGCTGGTGAAAAACATTTCGCCGCTACCGGTAAACCGCTGTTCTCTTCTCACATGATCGACCTGTCTGAAGAGTCTCTGGAAGAGAACATCGCCATCAGCTCTAAATATCTGGCGCGTATGGCCAAAATAGGCATGACCCTGGAAATCGAACTGGGCTGCACCGGTGGTGAAGAAGATGGCGTCGACAACAGCCATATGGACGCATCCGCTCTCTACACCCAGCCGGAAGACGTTGATTACGCTTACACCGAGCTGAGCAAAATCAGCCCGCGTTTCACCATTGCCGCCTCTTTCGGTAACGTGCACGGCGTGTACAAACCGGGCAACGTGAAGCTGACCCCGACTATTCTGCGCGATTCTCAGGAATATGTTTGCAAAAAACATAACCTGCCGCACAACAGCCTGAACTTCGTCTTCCACGGCGGTTCCGGTTCTACCGCGCAGGAAATCAAAGATTCCGTCAGCTACGGCGTAATCAAAATGAACATCGATACCGACACCCAATGGGCAACCTGGGAAGGTATCCTGAAGTACTATCAGGAAAACGAAGGCTATCTGCAGGGCCAGCTGGGTAACCCGAAAGGCGCCGATCAGCCGAACAAAAAATACTACGATCCGCGTGTCTGGCTGCGCGCCGCGCAGACCAGCATGGTGACTCGTCTGGAGCAGGCATTTAAAGAGCTGAACGCGGTCGACGTTCTGTAATTTTTTTATGCTTTTGTCTGAAAAGGCCCGCAAAATGCGGGCCTTTTTTATTGCCTTTTCAAAAGGCTGTCTACTAACGGAACCGGTGAACAATTTGGCTTAATGACGGCTTTTTGTTTACCCTTAGGGATCTCTCCCTGCTGGAATGGGGGACGTTTCCCCGTTTTGCAACAACATAAGGAAGCATGAATGGAAGATCTTAACGTTGTCGACAGCATCAATAATGCAGGCTCGTGGCTGGTGAACAACGAGGCGCTGCTGTTGAGCTATGCCGTTAATATCGTGGCAGCCATCGCCATTATTATTATCGGGATGATTGTGGCGCGGGTTGTCTCGAATGGCGTTAATCGCCTGATGCTGGCGCGACATATTGACGCTACCGTCGCAGACTTTCTCTCGGCGCTGGTGCGCTACGCTATTATCGCCTTTACCCTGATTGCGGCGTTGGGGCGCGTGGGTGTGCAAACCGCCTCGGTGATCGCCGTTCTCGGTGCCGCCGGTCTGGCCATCGGTCTGGCGCTGCAGGGCTCGCTCTCGAACCTCGCGGCAGGCGTACTGCTGGTAACGTTTCGTCCGTTCCGCTCTGGTGAATACGTTGATTTGGGCGGCGTCGCAGGTACGGTGCTGCAGGTGCAGATTTTCTCCACCACTCTGCGCACCGTGGATGGACGCATTGTAGTTATCCCGAACGGCAAAATCATCGCCGGCAATATCGTTAACTTCTCCCGCGAACCGGTGCGCCGCAACGAGTTCCTGATTGGCGTGGCGTACGATTCCGATATCGACCTGGTAAAACGCATTCTGACGGAGATTATCGAGGCGGATGAACGCATTATTAAAGATCGTGAACTGACGGTGCGTCTGCATGAGTTAGGGCCGTCGTCGATCAATTTTGTCGTGCGCGTCTGGAGTAAAAGCAGCGATCTGCAGAATGTGTACTGGGATGTGCTGGAGCTGATTAAACGCCGATTTGATGAGAACGGTATTAGCTTCCCGTTCCCGCAAATGGACGTCAACTTCAAACGGGTGAAAGAGCCTGCCGATCGGTAAGCCATACCATGCTTCGGTTTCTAAAAGCCACCTCGCAACGAGGTGGCTATTAGCTACTCTAATTAACGATTAGTTTTTTCCATTTCATCTAATAATAATCCCGCGCTATAGTCCATTTTTGTAATTATATTGATGGAATAACGACGTGCTATCTTATTACTTTCAAGGCCTTATGCTTGGTGCCGCCTTAATTCTTCCTCTCGGACCGCAAAATGCGTTCGTGATGAATCAGGGTATTCGTCGCCAATACCACCTGATGACCGCGCTGCTCTGTACTCTCAGCGACGTTATCCTGATTTGTGCTGGCGTGTTCGGCGGTAGCGCACTGTTGATGCAGTCGCCCTGGCTGCTGGCGCTGGTGACATGGGGCGGCGTCGCTTTTCTGCTGTGGTACGGCTTTGGCGCGCTGAAAACCGCCTTTAGCCGCAATCTTGATGTGGCTGAGACTGACGCGCTGCGCCAGGGCCGTGGGCGCATTATCGCCACGCTGTTGGCGGTTACCTGGCTCAATCCCCATGTTTATCTCGATACTTTTGTGGTGCTGGGCAGCCTCGGCGGCCAACTGGCTAGCGAGCCAAAGCGCTGGTTCGCGCTGGGTACGGTGAGTGCTTCCTTTGTATGGTTTTTCACGCTGGCGTTACTTGCCGCATGGCTTGCTCCCCGTTTGCGCACGGCGAAAGCCCAGCGGGTCATTAATGCGCTGGTTGGTTTGGTGATGTGGTTTATCGCCTTGCAGCTGGCGCGTGAAGGGGTAAATCATATGCAGGCGTTAGTTATTTAAGGTAAGTCTCCGATGGACAAGTTGCTATGAGCCGCTAAGCTTGCTGGCAGGCGTCCCGTATAGCCGGGCGTAATGAAAGCACCATGGAGGAGCAACCGTGAAATTTAAAGTGATGGCCCTGGCGGCAGCGGTAGGTTTTAGCGCGATGGCCGTACAGGCAAGTGAACTGCCGGATGGTCCGCATATTGTTACCACAGGTACGGCAAGTGTGGATGCGACCCCGGACATCGCCACGCTGGCGATTGAGGTGAATGTCGCCGCTAAAGACGCTGCCTCTGCCAAAAAACAGGCCGATGAGCGCGTTGCGCAATACCTGAGCTTCCTCGAGCAAAACGGCATTGCCCGCAAGGATATTAACTCTGCGAACCTGCGCACCCAGCCCGATTATGACTATCAGAATGGTAAAAGCATTCTGAAAGGCTACCGTGCGGTGCGCACCGTAGAAGTGACCCTGCGCGAGCTGGATAAGCTGAATTCGCTGCTTGATGGGGCGTTAAAAGCCGGGCTGAACGAAATCCGTTCCGTCTCGCTGGGCGTTGCGCAAGCTGACGCGTTTAAAGATAAAGCGCGTAAAGCGGCGATTGATAACGCGACGCACCAGGCACAGCAGCTGGCGGCGGGCTTTAATGCCAAACTCGGCCCGATCTACAGCGTGCGCTATCATGTTTCCAACTATCAGCCGAGCCCGATGGTACGCATGATGAAAGCCGATGCGCCTGAGGCAGCTTCCGCACAGGAAACCTACGAGCAACCGACAATTCAGTTTGATGATCAGGTAGATGTGGTGTTCCAGATGGAACCTACTCAGAGCCAGACGCAGAAAACAGATCCCGCGCAAAGCCAGCCGCAGAAAGCGGAACCTGCACAGGGTCAACCGCAGCCAGCGGAACCGGCTAAGTAAGCCTTATCGCCCTCTCTCCCGTGCGGGAAGAGGGCGTTCTCTCAATCCTGACGTAATACCCGATGTCCATATTCCAGCAGGGCGTCCGTTACGTTGCGCATCATCCGGCTTTCCGGCGCAAAACGGTGCCAGTAGAGCATTCGTCGCTGTAACAGGCCCGGCGTCAGATCGATCAGGTCACCGCTGTTGAGCTCTTTTTCGATTTGCAGATGCGGGATCATACAGCAGGTCGTTCCCTGACGCGCCAGCTGCACAAACGCTTCCGATGAGTTAACAATATGACAAGGCACGCTGCCCGGCGGCAGATCGAAATACTGTTGTAAAAAAGCCTGATGCATATCGTCGAGGTGGTCAAACGCCACGGCGGGCGCTTTCAGCAATGCCTGACGGGTGACGCCATTCGGAAAGTAGCGCTCGGCGAAGGCTTTCGAACCGACAAACAGATAATCCAGCGCACCAAGCTGATCGACCAGGCAACTGGGCAGCGCCTGGGGTTGAATACTCACCGCGCCAACCACTTCCCCACGGCGCAGACGCTCCTGGGTGCGGGTTTCATCTTCCACCTGCAAGTTCAGGCGTATTGGCGAATCAGCCAGCACCGGTGCGAGCGCTGGAAGCAGCCAGGTCGCCAGACTGTCGGCGTTGACCGCCAGCGAAAGCAGCAGCGGCGTAGAACCGATCTGTTCATCTCCCAGCCACTCCTCTTCGAGTAGCTCAACCTGACGCAGCAGCGCCAGCAACTTTTGTCCTTGCTCGGTGGGACGCGGCGGTACGGTACGCACCAGCAGCGGCTGACCAAACATATTTTCCAGTTGCTTAATACGCTGGGATACGGCGGACTGGGTAATACACAGCTTTTGTGCGGCACGTTCAAAACCGCGCTCACGAATGACCGCATCAAGCGCCTGTAATGTTCTGTAGTCCGGACGTTTCATCGCTCGGGCACTCTCCTGGCAAAATAATATCCAGCACTATGACATAAATTTTTATTCGGTACAGACGAAATTGGCTGTCGCGTAATGTGACACTGGTCACAGGGACATTTAGGGTAACGCTGGTCTATAATGCGCCTGAAATTTCACACCACAGGCAAACGATCATGACGCAGGATGAACTCAAAAAAGCAGTGGGCTGGGCGGCGCTCAAGTATGTTGAACCCGGCACCATTGTGGGTGTTGGTACCGGCTCTACCGCCGCACATTTTATTGATGCGCTGGGCACCATGAAAAACCAGATTGAAGGCGCGGTTTCCAGCTCGGATGCCTCTACCGAGAAACTGAAAAGCCTTGGTATCACCGTGTTCGATCTTAACCAAGTGGACCGCCTGGGTATCTATGTCGATGGTGCAGATGAAATCAACGGCCAGATGCAGATGATCAAAGGCGGCGGCGCGGCGCTAACGCGAGAAAAGGTTATCGCCTCGGTGGCGGATAAGTTTATCTGTATCGCCGATGCTTCCAAGCAGGTGGATATTCTCGGAAAATTCCCGCTCCCGGTGGAAGTGATCCCGATGGCCCGCAGCGCCGTTGCCCGTGAGCTGGTGAAGCTCGGCGGACGTCCTGAGTATCGCCAGAACGTCGTGACCGATAACGGCAACGTGATTCTGGACGTGTACGGGCTTGAGATCCTCGACCCGATTGCGCTGGAAAACAGCATCAACGCCCTGCCGGGCGTCGTTACCGTAGGGTTATTTGCCAACCGTGGTGCCGATGTCGCATTGATTGGTACCGCCGACGGCGTGAAAACCATCGTAAAATGATCTGACAGGGCGACGCAGGCCGCCCTGTAAAAAAAGTGCAATGGGTAAATTCGGTGATTTCTGTCACGTTTCTGCCCTTGCTTATCGCTTCCCTGTCGCCAGTGACATTTTTCTTAGCATATTCCGCTACCATTTCCCTCAGGATGACTTTTCTTCAGATACGCCGCGCAAACGTTCATATTGCCGCGATAGTTTTTTTTGATATGTTGACTAACGCGAAGCACAGTTTGCACAACATAACAGTCAAGACAAAACAGGGTCGGGTAAATGGCAAAGGTATCACTGGAGAAAGACAAAATTAAATTTCTGCTCGTCGAAGGGGTGCACCAGAAAGCACTGGATAGCCTTCGCGCAGCGGGATATACCAACATCGAGTTTCACAAAGGCGCGCTGGATAGCGAGCAGCTGAAAGAGTCGATCCGTGACGCTCACTTTATTGGCCTGCGATCCCGTACCCAACTGACTGAGGATGTTATCGCTGCGGCGGAAAAACTGGTGGCTATCGGTTGTTTCTGCATCGGCACCAACCAGGTTAACCTGGATGCGGCGGCGAAGCGCGGTATTCCGGTCTTTAACGCGCCGTTCTCCAATACGCGTTCGGTGGCGGAGCTGGTGATTGGCGAACTGATACTGCTGATGCGCGGTATCCCGGAAGCAAACGCCAAAGCCCACCGCGGGATCTGGAATAAGCTGGCCGTTGGCTCCTATGAAGCGCGCGGTAAAAAGCTCGGTATTATCGGCTATGGCCACATTGGCACGCAGCTTGGGATCCTTGCGGAATCGCTGGGGATGCATGTCTTTTTCTATGACATTGAGAACAAGCTGCCGCTGGGAAATGCGACCCAAGTACAACATCTCTCCGACTTACTCAATATGAGCGATGTGGTGAGCCTGCATGTGCCGGAAAATGCCTCTACCAAAGATATGATCGGTCCGGAAGAGCTGGCGCTGATGAAACCGGGCGCGCTGCTGATTAACGCCGCTCGCGGTACGGTGGTGGATATTCCGGCGCTGTGCGATGCGCTGAAACGCAAACACCTTGCCGGTGCCGCCATTGACGTTTTCCCGACGGAACCGGCCACCAACAGCGATCCCTTTGACTCTCCGCTGTGCGAATTCGATAACGTACTGCTGACGCCGCACATTGGCGGCTCCACGCAGGAAGCGCAGGAGAATATTGGCCTCGAAGTGGCTGGTAAGCTGGTTAAGTACTCTGACAACGGCTCGACGCTGTCGGCGGTCAACTTCCCGGAAGTCTCTTTACCGCTGCACGGTGGGCGTCGTTTGCTGCACATTCATGAAAACCGTCCCGGCGTGCTGACGGCACTCAACCAGATTTTTGCCAGCCAGAATATCAACATTGCGGCGCAGTATCTGCAAACCACGCCGTACATGGGCTATGTGGTGATTGATATTGAAGCGGATGAAGATGTCGCGCAGAAAGCGTTGCAAAGCATGAAAGCGATCCCGGGTACTATTCGCTCGCGTCTGCTGTTCTAAATGCTGTAATTTCCTCTCCCGCAAGGGAGGGGAATTACCACAGCCACAATTTTGATGGCGTGACTACCGCAGGTAGCGGCACATCCCACTCTTCCACCGGTAATGTCTCCACACATTGACAATCGTGCGCGTAGCCCACCGGTTGCAGGTCAAAATCGTGCCAGTTTTGCAGCGTACGATCGTAAAAACCTCCGCCCATGCCTAAGCGTTGCCCTTGTTTATCAAAGGCTACCAGCGGCGTAATCAGCACATCAAGCTGGCTAAGGGGCAGCACATCACGCACATCCAGTTTAGGTTCCTGAATTTTCAGCCGGTTTATTACCAGTTCGCTGTTGGGGTGATAATGCAAAAAAAGCAAATTACCTGGGCTGAAGGGGTGCAATACCGGCAGATAAACCCGTTTACCGCTGCGCCAGAGTTGATCGATCAGTGGGCGGGTATCGAGCTCACCATCGAAAGAGAGAAACAGCGCGACGGTATGTGCCATTACCACGGGCGGATATGCCATCATGCGGGCAGAGGCCTGTTGGGCGAAATGGGTTTGTTGCTCAAGGGTAAGTTCACGCCGATGCTGGCGAATGGTTTTGCGGATTTGCTGTCTTGACGAAGGGAAATCAGAAAGTTGCGTCATGGTCGTTGCGAAAAGAAGGGAATCTCCGAGATGCCGCCGCAGGCTGTAACCCTTGAACCCTTGGTTCAAGGTGAATGCGTCGTCATGATTTTAAGGCTTCTCGGACGGACCGAGCATGCTCACCAACCATGGATCGCCACATTCTTGTGGTATGAAATATCGGCTCAGGGGACTGGCCCGCTTGCAAACATCTCAGAGATATTTTTTAGCTTCCCGGTCACTCTAGCACAGATGACCTTGAAGCGTTATTCAAACTTCGGCCCCGATCTTTCTGTTATGCGACCTTGATCAAGCAATGCTTGTTCGATGGTCTGCTGTAACATCCGAATACGCTGCTCCATGCTGGCGGCGTAGTCGCGGGTTTTTGCCTTTTCCTGAGCCAGCTCGTAACTAATGTTCAACGCGGCGATAAACACCAACTGCTCAGTATTTGTGACTCTAGTGCGAACCTTCAGATCTTGCAACCGCTGATTCAGATCCTCTGCGGCCTGATTCAGAGCATCTCTCTGTTCAGGCGGGCAATTCACTCGCAGTGAACGGCCAAAAATTTGGATATCGACGGGTTGTGCAGACATGCCACCTTCCTGCTGTTTGACTGCGCTCTGCCTTCGCATTCGGGCCCTGGGCTGCGAAGGGGCGACACTATAAGCTACCCCGGCGCGCGCTTTCAAGCTTTTTGCGTCTATACCTTAATGATTCGGTGTGCATGCAAACGCATGGAACGTGAAGCATCACGGGTATATCACCAGGGGCCAAAGTGGTAGCATATCATGAATATTCCCCCCAACTACGACGAATGCGCATGTCAATACAGAACGAAATACCTGGTTACAACGATGTCGGCCGGTTACTCAACCAACAGGGTGTGGGTTTACTGCCTGCTGAAATGCACGGGCTTATCGCGGGAATGATCTGTGGCGGTAACAAAGACAGCTCCTGGCAACCGCTGCTGCATGAGTTAACCAATGAAGGTCTGGCGTTTGGTCATGAACTGGCGCAGGCGCTGCGCAATATGCATGCGGCAACCAGCGACTCGCTGGAAGACGACGGTTTCCTGTTCCAGCTCTATCTGCCGGATGGCGACGATGTCAGCGTTTTCGACCGCGCTGATGCGCTGGCGGGTTGGGTAAACCATTTTCTGCTGGGGCTCGGCGTGACGCAGCCGAAGCTCGATAAAATCACCGGCGAAACGGGCGAAGCGATTGACGATCTGCGCAACATCGCACAGCTGGGTTACGACGAAGACGAAGATCAGGAAGAGCTGGAAATGTCGCTCGAAGAGATCGTCGAGTATGTGCGTGTCGCGGCGCTGTTGTGTCACGACACCTTCACTCGCCCGCAGCCTACCGCGCCGGAAGTGCGTAAGCCCACGTTACATTAATTTATTTTGTAGGGAGTCGGTGTCATGACACAGCTTGAGTTTCTCCGTCGCCGCCAGGCATTGCTGGCGCAGATGGTTCCGGGCAGCGCGGCGTTAATTTTCGCCGCCCCGGAAACCACCCGCAGCGCGGACAGTGAATACCCGTATCGCCAGAACAGCGATTTTTGGTACTTCACCGGTTTTAACGAGCCGGAAGCCGTGCTGGTGTTGATAAAGAGCGATGACACTCACAACCACAGCGTGCTGTTTAACCGCATCCGCGATAAAACCGCCGAGATCTGGTTTGGTCGCCGGCTCGGGCAGGAAGCTGCGCCCGCAAAGCTGGGCGTCGATCGTGCGCTGGCTTTCCCGGATATCAACGAACACCTTTACCAGTTGCTCAACGGCCTTGACGCGGTCTATCACGCTCAGGGCGAGTTCGCCTATGCCGACACCATTTTAACCACGGCGCTGGAGAAGCTGCGTAAAGGCGCTCGTCAGAACCTGGTGGCGCCGCCAACGCTGACTGACTGGCGGCCGATTGTGCATGAAATGCGCCTGTTTAAATCCGCCGAAGAGATTGACGTAATGCGCCGCGCCGGGGAGATCTCCGCGCTGGCTCATACCCGGGCAATGCAGACGTGTCGGCCGGGGATGTACGAATATCAGCTTGAAGGCGAAATTCATCACGAGTTTAACCGCCACGGCGCACGTTTCCCCTCCTACAACACCATTGTCGGGTCCGGGGAGAATGGTTGCATCCTGCACTACACCGAAAATGAGAGCCAGATGCGCGATGGCGATTTGGTGCTGATTGATGCCGGTTGTGAATACCAGGGGTACGCCGGGGATATCACGCGCACATTCCCGGTGAATGGCAAATTCACCCCAGCGCAGCGCGAAATCTACGATATCGTGCTGGCGTCACTCGAACGTGCGCTTGAACTTTACCGGCCTGGCACATCCATTCAGGAAGTGACCGGTGAAGTGGTGCGCATCATGATTAGCGGGCTGGTTAAGCTCGGCATCCTGCAAGGCGAAGTCGATGCGCTGGTGGAAAAAAATGCCCACCGTCCGTTCTTTATGCACGGCTTAAGCCACTGGCTGGGGCTGGATGTACATGATGTCGGCGTTTACGGTCAGGATCGCTCGCGAGAGCTGGCTCCCGGCATGGTATTGACCGTTGAACCCGGGCTCTATATTGCGCCGGATGCCGATGTGCCCGAGCAGTACCGCGGGATCGGCATTCGTATTGAAGATGACATCGTTATCACCGAAGACGGTAACGAAAACCTCACCGCCAGCGTGGTGAAAAGCGCTGACGAGATTGAAGCCCTGATGGCGGCGCAACGCCTATGAGCGTGATTATCGTTGGCGGAGGCATGACGGGCGCAACCCTTGCGCTGGCCATTTCCCACCTCACGCAGGGCAAATTACCGGTTCATCTGGTGGAAGCGACGGTGCCGGGCGAACATGCACATCCGGGCTTCGACGCCCGCGCCATCGCCCTTGCGGCAGGCACCTGCCAACAGCTGGCGCGCATCGGCATCTGGCAGGCTATTGCGGGCTGTGCGACGCCGATTTCAACGGTGCACGTAAGCGATCGCGGCCATGCAGGTTTTGTCACGCTACAGGCGCGTAACTATCATCTTGACGCGCTGGGCCAGGTGGTCGAACTGTATGATGTCGGTCAGCGGCTGTTTACGCTTTTGCAAAAAGCCGCTGGCGTAACGCTACATTGCCCGGCGAAAGTCAGCGCCGTTTCCCGCGATGCGCAGCAGGTGCGCGTCACGCTGGAAAGTGGCGAAGTGATTACCGGCGCGTTGCTGGTTGCGGCAGATGGCTCTCGCTCGCGCATTGGTGCACAGCTGGGCGTCAACTTACAGCAGGTGCCCTATCAGCAGGCGGCGGTTATCGCGAACGTTACCACCGCTGTAGCCCATCAGGGGCGGGCATTTGAACGCTTTACCGAACATGGCCCGCTGGCGATGTTGCCGATGTCGCAGGGGCGATGCTCGCTGGTCTGGTGCCATCCGCTGGGAAAACAGCAGCAGGTTGCCGGCTGGTCTGATGAACGCTTCTGCCTTGAGCTGCAAAAAGCGTTCGGCTGGCGGCTTGGGCGTATCCTGCATGCCGGTAAACGCACCGTTTATCCCCTCTCGTTAACGACGGCGGAATCGCCCGTTTCCCACCGCGCTGTGCTGGTGGGTAATGCCGCACAGACGCTGCATCCTATCGCTGGACAGGGGTTTAATCTCGGCATGCGCGATGTGATGACGCTGGCGGAAACCCTGGCAGACGCCTGGGCGGCACAGCAGGATGTCGGCGCTTACCCGGTCTTAACGGCTTATCGCCACCGCCGTGAAAGGGATAAAAAAGCTACCATCGGCGTAACCGATGGGCTGGTACATCTGTTTGCCAATCACTGGATCCCGCTGATTGTTGGGCGTAATGCCGGGCTAATGGCGATGGAATTATTTACACCGGCGCGTGATGCGCTGGCGCAGCGTACCCTTGGTTGGGTTGCCCGTTGAAGACAAAAGGAGCGAAGAGTGCAGAGTGTTGATGTTGCGATTGTCGGCGGCGGTATGGTTGGGCTGGCGCTGGCCTGCGGTTTACAGGGCAGCGGGCTGCGCGTGGCGGTTCTCGAGCAGAACGTGCCGATGCCGCTTGCAGAGGATGCGCCCGTTACGCTTCGTGTATCGGCGATTAACGCTGCCAGCGAAAAACTTCTCAACCACCTTGGCGTCTGGTCATCCATTATGGCCGGGCGCGCCGGGTGTTATCACGGCATGGAAGTGTGGGATAAAGACAGTTTTGGCCGCATTGCCTTTGATGACCAGAGTATGGGCTACAGCCATCTGGGTTACATTGTCGAAAATGCGCTGATCCATCAGGCGCTGTGGGAAAAAGCGCAGCAGTGCCAGGATATCACTACCTTTGCGCCCGCTGAGCTGCAGCAGGTAGCGTGGGGTGAAAACGAAGCCTTCCTGACCTTAAAAGACGGCTCGATGCTGACGGCGCGGCTGGTGGTGGGGGCCGATGGAGCCAATTCATGGCTGCGTAACAAAGCCGATATTCCGTTGACCTGGTGGGATTATCATCACCATGCGCTGGTGGCGACTATTCGCACGGACGAGCCGCATCAGGCCGTAGCGCGCCAGGTGTTCCATACCGATGGCATTCTCGCTTTCCTGCCGCTTCACGACCCGCATTTATGTTCGATTGTCTGGTCGCTGTCGCCGGAGCAGGCAAAAGCCATGCAGCAGGCCAGCGAGGAAGAGTTCAATCAAGCGCTGTGTGTGGCATTTGATAACCGCCTCGGTCTGTGCCGGGTTGAGAGCGAGCGCCAGATTTTCCCGCTTACCGGTCGCTATGCACGGCAGTTTGCCGGGCACCGTCTGGCGCTGGTCGGCGACGCCGCGCACACCATTCATCCGCTGGCGGGGCAGGGTGTTAACCTCGGTTTTATGGACGTGGCGGAACTGATCGCCGAGCTTAAGCGCCTGAACCGTGAAGGCAAAGACATCGGTCAGCATCTCTATCTGCGCCGCTACGAGCGCAGCCGCAAACACAGTGCGGCGCTGATGCTTGCCGGTATGCAAGGTTTCCGCGAACTTTTCTCCGGGGCAAACCCGGCGAAAAAAATGGTACGTGATATTGGTCTGAAACTGGCCGATACCCTTCCCGGCGTCAAAACGCGCTTATTGCGTCAGGCGATGGGGTTGAACGATCTGCCTGAGTGGTTACGTTAACTGCGTCACACTTTCCCTTCCCGGTCGCGGGAAGGGTATCTCCTCCCTCATTTGAAATATTCTAATTTCACGCTGTTTTTCGGATTAGATTTATTCATGTCGTGAATTTTTCCATGCCGGAAAATGCGCTCTTTTACCGAGTCAAATCCTGTTGTTCTGGCAGCTACCCGCTTTGGCGGGATGTTTTATACAGGGTGAATCGTTAATGTCCAGCATAAACCACTGATGGCTGTTTTAGTGAATTAGCTCATAAGCTAATGTGATGACCCGTTTTCCCTTATGGTTAAGCGCTGCTTTCGGTGTTAAGTTCAGGCAAAAGAGAACGTTTGCGTCGATACCAAAAAAAGTGTCGGCTCCGCGTGTTTTGGCGCAGTTCCCGTTGCCAAAAAACGAGATAGCTCAGCTTATTCAACGAGGAAAAGATGGCTCAGCAGACCCCTTTATACGAACAACACACCCTCTGCGGTGCCCGCATGGTCGATTTCCATGGCTGGATGATGCCGCTCCATTACGGCTCACAAATCGACGAGCATCATGCGGTGCGCACCGATGCCGGGATGTTCGATGTGTCTCATATGACCATCGTCGATCTCAAAGGCAGCCGGACCCGGGAGTTTCTGCGATATTTGCTGGCAAACGACGTCGCCAAACTCACCAAACCCGGTAAAGCCCTCTACAGCGGTATGCTGAACGCTTCAGGCGGCGTGATTGATGACCTGATCGTTTACTACTTTAGTGAAGATTTCTTCCGCCTCGTTGTTAACTCCGCCACCCGCGAAAAAGACCTCTCCTGGATTTCCCAACACGCTGAACCTTTTGCCATCGATATCACCGTTCGCGACGATCTGTCGCTGATTGCCGTGCAGGGTCCGAATGCGCAGGCTAAAGCCGCCAGCCTGTTTACTGATGAGCAGCGCAGCGCCGTTGCCGGTATGAAACCGTTCTTTGGCGTAGAAGCGGGTGAGTTTTTTATCGCCACCACCGGTTATACCGGCGAAGCGGGATATGAAATAGCCCTTCCCAATGAACAAGCGGCCAGCTTCTGGCAAAAATTAGTCGACGCTGGCGTAAAACCGTGCGGCCTCGGCGCGCGCGATACCCTGCGTCTGGAAGCGGGCATGAACTTGTATGGTCAGGAGATGGATGAATCCGTTTCTCCGCTGGCGGCCAATATGGGCTGGACGATTGCATGGGAGCCGCAGGAGCGTGACTTTATTGGTCGCGAGGCGCTGGAGATGCAGCGTGAAAAAGGCACCGAACAGCTGGTCGGCCTGGTGATGACGGAAAAAGGCGTCTTACGCAATGAACTGCCGGTGCACTTCACCGATGCGCAGGGCAATTTACAAACCGGCGCGATCACCAGCGGCACGTTCTCGCCAACCCTTGGCTACAGTATTGCACTGGCGCGCGTTCCGGCCGGGATCGGCGAAAACGCCATTGTGCAGATCCGCAACCGTGAAATGCCGGTCAAAGTGACTAAACCCGTTTTTGTACGCGCTGGCAAAGCCGTCGCGTAATCTTTTATCTGGAGAGAATGATATGAGCAACGTACCAGGCGACCTGAAATACAGTAAAGAACACGAGTGGCTGCGCAAAGAAGCGGACGGCACTTACACCGTTGGCATTACCGAACATGCCCAGGAACTGCTGGGTGACATGGTATTTGTCGATCTGCCGGAAGCGGGCGCGACCGTGAGCGCTGGCGATGATTGCGCCGTTGCCGAATCAGTAAAAGCGGCCTCCGATATCTACGCGCCGATTAGCGGCGAAATTGTTGCGGTCAACGACCAGTTGGGCGATTCACCGGAGCTTATTAACAGCGAGCCGTACGGCGAAGGCTGGATCTTTAAAATCAAAGCCAGCGATGAAGCGGAAGTTGCCGCGCTGCTGGATGCCACGGCCTACGCCGCGCTGCTCGAAGACGAATAAATACGTTTCTAATTTCACGTTGCAGGTGCGCTGGATTTTTCCGCGTGCGTGCAACGTGAACCGTTTGGCGTATTCGGGGATGTTATCCGGCCCGGAAAGCGAACCCGCTGCTTTATAAAATCACTGCACGTTTCAGGAACCCTCGCTCATGACTCAGACGTTAAGTCAGCTTGAAAACCACGCCGCATTTATCGGCAGGCATATTGGACCGGACGCATTGCAACAGCAGGAGATGCTGAATACCGTTGGCGCGGAGTCGCTTAATGCGCTGACGGCACTTATTGTGCCGAAGGATATTCAACTCGCCACGCCGCCGCAGATTGGGGAGTCCACCACCGAATTTGCCGCGCTCGCCGAGCTGAAAGCCATTGCCAGCCGTAACAAGCGCTTTAAGTCTTACATTGGCATGGGCTACACCGCCGTGCAGCTGCCGCCGGTTATTCTGCGCAATATGCTGGAAAACCCAGGCTGGTACACCGCTTACACCCCTTATCAACCGGAAGTGTCGCAAGGACGCCTGGAAGCACTGCTTAATTTCCAGCAGGTGACGCTGGATCTGACCGGGCTGGATATCGCCTCCGCTTCTCTGCTGGATGAAGCGACGGCCGCCGCGGAAGCGATGGCGATGGCCAAACGCGTCAGCAAACTGAAAGGGGCTAACCGCTTCTTCGTCGCAGCCGATGTGCATCCGCAAACTCTTGACGTGGTTCGCACCCGCGCGGAAACCTTCGGTTTCGATGTCATCGTCGATGATGCCGCCAAAGTGCTGGATCATCAGGATGTGTTCGGCGTGCTGCTGCAGCAGGTCGGCACTACCGGTGAAGTACATGATTACAGCGCGCTGATCGCTGAGCTGAAATCCCGCAAAGTGGTGATTAGCGTTGCCGCCGATTTAATGACCCTGGTGCAGCTCACCGCGCCGGGCAAACAGGGTGCCGACATTGTCTTTGGCTCCGCCCAGCGTTTCGGCGTGCCGATGGGCTACGGCGGCCCGCACGCGGCATTCTTTGCCGCAAAAGATGAATTCAAACGTTCGATGCCGGGCCGCATCATCGGTGTGTCGAAAGACGCCGCCGGTAACACGGCGCTGCGCATGGCGATGCAAACGCGCGAGCAGCATATCCGCCGCGAGAAAGCCAATTCCAATATCTGTACTTCACAGGTTCTGCTGGCAAATATCGCAAGCCTCTATGCGGTGTTCCACGGTCCGGCCGGCCTGAAACGTATCGCCGGGCGTATTCATCGCCTGACGGATATCCTGGCGGCCGGGTTGCAGCGCAATGGTCTGAAACTGCGCCACGCGCACTACTTCGACACGTTGTGTGTAGATGTAGCGGATAAAGCCGCCGTGCTGGCGCGCGCCGAAGCGCACGAAATTAACCTGCGTAGCGATATCCTCAATGCCGTTGGCATCACCCTGGATGAAACGACTACGCGTGAAGATGTGCAGGTGCTGTTTAATGTGCTGCTGGGTGATAACCACGGTCTGGATATCGATGCGCTGGATAAAGATGTCGCCCTCGATAGCCGTTCAATCCCGCAGAGCATGCTGCGTGAAGACGCCTTCCTGACCCATCCGGTGTTTAATCGCTATCACAGCGAAACGGAAATGATGCGCTATATGCACTCGCTGGAGCGTAAAGATCTGGCCCTGAACCAGGCGATGATCCCGCTCGGTTCCTGCACCATGAAACTGAACGCGGCGGCGGAGATGATCCCCATCACCTGGCCGGAATTTGCCGAGCTGCACCCGTTCTGCCCGCCGGAACAGGCGGAAGGTTATCAGCAGATGATCGCCCAGCTTTCTGACTGGCTGGTCAAACTGACGGGTTACGATGCGCTCTGCATGCAGCCGAACTCTGGTGCCCAGGGGGAATACGCCGGTCTGCTGGCGATTCGTCACTATCACGAAAGCCGCAATGAAGGCCATCGCGATATCTGCCTGATCCCAAGCTCCGCCCACGGTACCAACCCGGCATCGGCGCAGATGGCCGGTATGCAGGTTGTGGTTGTAGCCTGCGATAAGAATGGCAACATCGATCTGGCTGACCTGCGCGTGAAAGCCGAACAGGCGGGCGATAATCTCTCCTGCATCATGGTGACCTATCCGTCCACCCACGGCGTATACGAAGAAACGATTCGTGAAGTGTGTACCGTGGTGCATCAGTTCGGTGGCCAGGTTTACCTGGATGGCGCGAACATGAACGCGCAGGTTGGTATCACCTCGCCGGGCTTTATCGGCGCGGATGTTTCGCACCTTAACCTGCATAAAACCTTCTGCATCCCGCATGGCGGCGGCGGTCCGGGTATGGGACCGATTGGTGTCAAAGCGCACCTTGCGCCGTTTGTACCAGGCCACAGCGTGGTGCAGATTGAAGGCGTGCTAACCCGTCAGGGCGCGGTCTCTGCGGCGCCGTTTGGCAGCGCGTCAATCCTGCCGATCAGCTGGATGTATATTCGCATGATGGGCGCAGAAGGGCTGAAACAAGCGAGCCAGGTGGCGATTCTAAACGCCAACTATATCGCCAGCCGTCTGAAAGATGCTTTCCCGGTGCTCTACACCGGCCGCGACGGTCGCGTTGCCCACGAATGTATTCTCGATATTCGTCCGCTGAAAGAAGAGACCGGAATTAGCGAACTCGATATTGCCAAGCGCCTGATCGACTATGGTTTCCATGCGCCAACGATGTCCTTCCCGGTTGCCGGTACGCTGATGGTCGAGCCGACAGAATCGGAAAGCAAAGTGGAACTCGATCGCTTTATCGATGCCATGCTGGCTATTCGCGCGGAAATCGATCGCGTGAAGCAGGGCGAGTGGACGCTGGAAGATAACCCGCTGGTGAATGCGCCGCATACACAAAACGAGTTGGTTGCCGAGTGGGATCATGCTTACAGCCGCGAGCTGGCGGTGTTCCCGGCAGGATTTGGCAACAAATACTGGCCAACGGTAAAACGTCTTGACGATGTTTACGGCGATCGCAACCTGTTCTGCTCCTGTGTACCGATGAGCGAATATCAGTAATCTGCTGATTCAACTACCTTTTAAGGGCGCTTCGGCGCCCTTTTACTTTTACAGGAGAAAGTCATGGCAGTTGCATTAGTCACCGGCAGCAGCAGGGGAATCGGCTGGTCGGGTCGACAGGGTCAGCAGCGCGGTACCGATGCGGCGCGGCGGCCAGCCGGAAGAAGTGGCGCAGGGGATTGTCTGGCTGTTGAGCGAGAAGGCCTCTTACGTGATCGGAAGCTTTCTCGATTTGGCGGGCGATAAATCCTCCTCTCCCGACAGGGGAGAGGAGGATAAGCCCGTCAGAGGTTTTCGCCGTTGCTGGCAATTACCTCTTTGTACCAGTTAAAACTCTTCTTACGTGAACGCGACATATCACCGGTGCCATCATCGTGTTTATTGACGTAGATAAAGCCGTAGCGTTTGCTGTACTGGCCGGTGGTAAAAGAGACGCAGTCGATACAGCCCCACGGCGTATAGCCCATCAAATCGACGCCGTCGTAGGTGACCGCTTCAATCATCTCTTTGACGTGGGCGCGCAGGTAGTCGATGCGATAATCGTCGTTAATGCTGCCATCCTCTTCGACTTTATCGTAGGCGCCAAAACCGTTCTCGACGATAAACAGCGGCTTCTGATAGCGCTCGTACAGTTCACACAGCGCGTAACGCAGGCCAACCGGGTCAATCTGCCAGCCCCAGTCCGACGCTTTTACGTGCGGGTTAGGCACGCTGCCCTGGAAGCCTGAGAGTGCATCGCCGGAGCCGCCTTCGGCTTTCACCGCATTGGTCATGTAGTAGCTAAAGCCGAGGTAATCGCAGCAACCTTCGCGCAGAATCGCCTCGTCACCGTCTTCCATCTGGATAGTAAAACCGCGTCGTTGCCACTCGTTCAGCACATAAGAGGGGTAATAACCGCGCAGTTGCACATCGGTAAAGACATAGCGCTCACGCATCGACTCCTGCGCGTACATCACATCCTCTGGCTTACAGGAGAAGGGGTAGAGCGGCACCATCGCCAGCATGCAGCCAATCTGCATTTGCGGGTTGATACGATGGCCGATTTTTACCGCCATCGCGCTGGCGACGAACTGGTGATGCAGCACCTGATACATGGTCTCTTCCGGGTTGTCATGCTCGGTATACACCACCCCGGAGCAGCAGTAACCAAACAGCGGTGCGCGCCAGTTACGCTGGTTGTTGATCTCATTAAAGGTCATCCAGTATTTGACCTTGTGCTTGTAGCGCTCGAACACGACTTCGGCGAAGCGGACAAAGAAATCGACCACTTTGCGGTTGGTCCAGCCGCCATAGGCCTGCACCAGATGCAGCGGCATTTCAAAATGGGAAAGGGTAATCACCGGCTCGATATTGTGCTTCAGCAATTCATCGAACATGTCGTCGTAAAATTTCAGCCCCTCTTCATTAGGCTGCTGCTCGTCGCCCTGCGGGAAGATACGGGTCCAGGCGATAGAGGTGCGGAAACATTTGAAGCCCATCTCGGCGAACAGTTTAATGTCTTCTTTGTAATGACCGTGAAAATCAACGGCTTCATGGTTCGGGTAGTATTTACCAGGCACCACCTCGTGGGTTATTTCGCGCGGAACGCCGTGGGCGCCGCCGGTCAGGACATCGCAAATGCTTGGGCCTTTGCCGCCTTTATTCCAGCCGCCTTCAACCTGATGAGCGGCCACCGCGCCGCCCCATAAAAAGTCTTTCGGTAAGGTCAATTTTTTCATAAGTGCTATTCCCGTTATATTGTCTAATAACGAGTCTAACAAAGGCCGATTAAATGTCACGATATAACAAATTGCCGCTCGGGTAACTTGTCACATTGAAAAAACAATCTGTTTTTTTACGCTATTTTCTTCGCCAGTTTACGCCCCAGAGACTCCAGAATATAGATAACCGGAATTTGTGTCGTAATATCATAGCCGCCGGTGATGCGCATTTGCGGCACGTGCCAGGAGATATTAAAATCCGCCAGTTTCGCGAGCCGTGAGTGCTCATGGCTGGTGATCGACAGCACCTTACAGTGATGCAGGCTGAACTGGCTGGCAAAACGCAGGATCTCTTCCGTTTCGCCGGAGACGGAAAGGACGATAGCCAGCGCGTTTTTCGCCATATCATTGGTCACTGGAAAATAGGGATCGTCGATATGGTTACTGAATTTGCCGATATTAGAGAAAAACCGTGCGCCATATTTCGCCAGCGCACCGGAGGTGCCCGCACCAACAAAGATAATACGCTCGCAGGCCAAAATAATATCGACGGTGTTATCTAATAACCGATCAAATTCGTCGTTATTAACGCTTTTAAAAAAGCTCATCACTTCACTGGCGCCAAAATTAGCCTGCGGCGGCTCGTTTTGTTCTAAATATAATTTAAAACGCACGCGAAATTCCGAATAACCTTCGCAGTTAAGCTTGCGGCAAAAACGCAGCACGGTAGTGGTGGAGACGCCTGCCGCATCGGCCAGCTCGCGAATGGTCATGTACATCACTTTGTCGCGATTTTTGATGACAAAGTTGTAAACCACCATCTCGAGATTATTCAGACTGGCGATGGCGGAGTGGGTAAACATCGTCACGGCGGTGTCCTTTGCTTGCTGTTAACGTAGCCATTTCAACCTGGCGGGCTGCTGCGTGCCCACATGCTGCCATAACCTGGACGCTGTTTCTCCTGTTTTCTCCGGCAGAATAAGCACCTGCGTCATGAAACATTCATCAACGATATTTATTTTAGCGTACAGGTGTGCACTGGAATCATTCTCAGTTACTCTGGTAGTGCATGTTTTATTGAGTTCCCGCGGAGTTAACGATGGATAAAAAACCCTTGATGACACAGGGATACACGCTGGCAGAGGAAATTGCCAATAGCATCAGCCACGGTATCGGGCTGGTGTTCGGTATTGTTGGCCTGGTGCTGCTGCTGGTGCAGGCCGTCGAAAGCAATGCCAGCATGACGGCCATTACCAGCTACACGCTGTATGGCAGCAGTATGATTTTGCTGTTTCTTGCCTCCACGCTCTATCATGCCGTTCCGCACCGGCGCGCCAAACTCTGGCTGAAGAAATTAGACCACTGCGCCATCTATCTGTTGATTGCCGGAACCTATACCCCGTTTCTGCTGGTCGGGCTGGACTCGCCGCTTGCGCGCGGGCTAATGATTGTTATCTGGAGCCTCGCCCTGTTGGGGATCCTGTTTAAGCTGACGATTGCGCACCGTTTTAAAGTGCTGTCGGTGGTGACTTACCTGGCAATGGGCTGGCTGTCGCTGATTGTGATTTATCAGCTGGCGATGCGCTTATCGGTGGGCGGCGTGACGCTGCTGGCCGTTGGCGGGCTGGTCTACTCGTTAGGCGTTATTTTCTACGTCTGCAAACGCATACCTTACAACCATGCTATCTGGCATGGCTTCGTGCTGGGCGGCAGCGTTTGCCACTTCCTGGCCATCTATCTCTACGTCGGTCAGATCTAAACTTCCGCGCCGGGCGCATTTGTCGCAGCCCGGCGCGAATGTTTGTGCAGTTACTCTTCTTCCAGCGAGTAGGGCAGCGGCTCAATGCGCAACGAATTGGCATCGTCGCGTACGCGGAAAATGCTGCCCGGTTCGATGTCACGGTTCATCACTACTTGAACGATAACGCGCCCGTCGTCCAGCTGTGCAGAAGCCAGCACGGTGCCGGTGCGTCGCCAGTTTTCGCCCATCTGCATCTCAAGATCTTCACCCGGCTGCGGCGCACGGCTGGAGGCACCTGCCAGGTACCACAGCGCGCGTTTGTTGGCACCGCGGAATTTAGCGCGCGCCACCATCTCTTGCCCGGTGTAGCACCCTTTTTTAAAGCTGATACCGCCCAGCGCCTGCAGGTTAGTCGCCTGAGGAATAAACTGTGCGCTGTTAGGCTCATCAATCACCGGCAGACCGGCTTCGATATTCAGCGCCAGCCACTGCTGGCTATTGTTAAACTGCGCTTCGCCGCGCAATTGTTCTGTAACCTGTTCTGCCGTTGCCGCATCGGTAACCAGCAGGAAGCGCTCGCCCGGATGGGCAAACCATAACAGCGTGGTTTCGCCCTGCTGCACTACCTGCTTGTCGCTATCGGGCAGCTCAGCGAAAAGAGGGGCCAGCGCCGCGCGCGCCTGAAAACCGGCGACGCCCAGCAGCACATGTTCATCATCGGCGTTAATAGCGACTTTCGAGAAGACGGCATATTTTTTCAGCTCGCGAAGCTGCAATTCACGTACGCTGCGGCGCAAAATCCAGGCATAACCGTCCCGATAGTGGAACAACCGCATATTGCTCCACATTTTACCTTTAGAATCACAGTGCGCCGCCAGCAGATGCTGATCTGGTGCCATGTTTGACACATCGGCGGTGACCTGCCCCTGCAGATATTTCTCGCTGTCGGCGCCGGTAAGGGTTGCCATAGCCCAGTCATCGAGCGTCATAAGCGTCAGCGGCAGACGGGCTGAAGCGGTCGGCTGGCGCGGAGGAAATGGAGTAAAAGGCATAGTAATGTCCTGATTAGCTTAACGCTGTGTGGGTACTTAATGGTAAAAGAGCCATTGTTCATTGCAAGTGTTAAAGCAGACGATTTGTGCCTTTGCGAGGCCGCCTGTGAGTACAGTGATAATTTTGCACTCTATGCGATTTAATCTGGAAGCGGGCTCGTGAAGCGAAATATTCCGCAAAAGGAATATTAAAAACACGTTACACTAGGCCTTCACGTCTATGAAGGGAGAAAAACATGGATATTAACAACAAAGCCCGTATCCATTGGGCCTGTCGCCGCGGAATGCGCGAACTCGATATCTCCATCATGCCTTTTTTTGAATACGAGTACGATACGCTGAGCGACGCGGACAAGCAGCTGTTTGTGCGTCTGTTAGAGAGCGACGATCCTGATTTATTCAACTGGTTGATGAATCATGGCAAACCCCAGGACGCGGAGTTGCAGCGCATGGTGCAGTTAATCCAGACACGGAATCGGGATCGTGGTCCTGTGGCAATCTGAGTTACGCGTCTCCTGGCGCGCGCAGTGGATATCGTTATTGCTGCATGGACTGGTAGCGGCGTTTATTCTGTTTATGCCGTGGCCGTTGAGCTATACGCCGCTGTGGCTTTTGCTGCTATCGCTGGTGGTTTTCGACTGCGTACGCAGCCAGCGGCGGATCAACGCCTGTCATGGCGAGATCAAGTTGCTAATGGATTCTCGCCTGCGCTGGCAAGGCGATGAGTGGGAGATTCTCGGCACGCCATGGACCATTCGCGGCGGCATGATGCTGCGTTTACGCCGCACAGAAGATGGCCGGCGTCAGCACTTATGGCTGGCGGCAGACAGTATGGATGCGCAGGAGTGGCGTGATTTGCGCCGGATGATTACTCAAAGCCCGGCGCAGGGGCTGCACTAAATCATTGGCGATGGCTCACACGAGCCGTTCTGCCATTTCCGTCAGGATCTGCTCGCACCAGCTTTCCAGGCGCGCGTCGCTTAGATCGTACTGATTGGTCTCATCGAGCGCCAGCCCAACGAACAGTTGCCCGTCGGCAATCACCGGTTTTTTGCTGGTAAATTCGTAGCCTTCTGTCGGCCAGTAGCCAATAAAGGTGACGTTTTTCGCTGCCAGTTTGTCATGCAGCATACCGAGGGCATCGAGGAACCATTCGCCATAACCGAGCTGGTCGCCCATGCCGTACAGCGCAATGATTTTTCCGTCGAGATTGAGGTTATCAAGGCTATCCCAAATCGCTTCCCAGTCTTCCTGCAGTTCGCCGAAATCCCAGGTCGGAATACCCAGAATCAGCGCATCATACTGTTCCATCAGGGTGGGGGAATCGTCTTTCAGATTGTGCAGCGTTACCAGTTCCGGGCCGATAATATCGCGGATCTTTTCCGCCGCCATTTCCGTATAGCAGGTGCTGGAACCGTAAAACAAACCGATATTCATAACGTAAACTTCTCGATTCTTAATGTCTCTTTTCAGGCAGTGTACCAGAATCATACCGCAATCAGGCATAATGCAGCGATTGGGTAAAGGAGACAGCGATTGGAACAGGATCTCGTACGTATCGAACAGTTTCTCGATGCTCTCTGGCTTGAGAACAATCTGGCGGAGAACACGCTTAACGCTTACCGCCGTGATTTAAAAAGCGTGGTGGAGTGGCTACACCATCACGACAGCAGCCTGGAAAAGGCGCAAAGCGATGACCTGCAAGCCCTGCTGGCCGAACGGTTGAGCGGGGGATATAAAGCCACCAGTTCCGCGCGTCTGCTTAGCGCCGTCAGACGATTTTTCCAGTACCTTTATCGCGAAAAATTACGCAGCGACGATCCCAGCGCGCTTCTGGCGTCACCAAAATTACCGCAGCGTCTGCCAAAAGATCTCAGCGAAACCCAGGTAGGCAGGCTTTTACAGGCACCGGCGGTTGACCAGCCGCTGGAGTTACGCGATAAAGCAATGCTTGAGGTGTTATATGCCACCGGGCTTCGCGTCTCTGAACTGGTTGGCCTGACGATGAGCGATATCAGCCTGCGCCAGGGTGTGGTACGGGTTATCGGTAAAGGCAACAAAGAGCGTCTGGTGCCGCTGGGTGAAGAGGCGGTTTACTGGGTGGAAAACTATCTTGAATATGGTCGCCCTTGGTTACTTAACGGCTCATCGATAGATGTGCTTTTCCCCAGCCAGCGGGCGCAGCAGATGACGCGCCAGACTTTCTGGCACCGGATCAAGCACTACGCAATTCTTGCGGGCATCGACAGTGAAAAGCTGTCGCCTCACGTTTTGCGTCATGCGTTTGCCACCCATCTGCTTAATCACGGCGCGGATCTGCGCGTGGTGCAGATGCTATTAGGCCACCAGGATCTTTCGACCACGCAAATTTATACGCATGTGGCCACCGAGCGACTGCGCAAGCTTCATCAACAGCATCACCCGCGGGCGTGAATGCTGACAATTTAAGGATGTGTTATGAAAAAAGGTTTAGTGATGTTCACCCTGCTGGCAGCGGCATTCACCGGTGCGGCGCATGCTGATGACGCGGCAATTAAACAGTCGCTGGCAAAACTGGGTGTACAGAGTGGCGAAGTGCTGCCCGCGCCTGTCGCCGGGATGAAAGCCGTGCTGACCAACAGCGGCGTGTTATATGTCACCGAAGACGGCAAACATATTATCCAGGGGCCGATGTACGATGTCAGCGGCGCGCAGCCGGTGAACATAACCACCAAAATGCTGCTGCCACATCTGAACGCGCTGGAAAAAGAGATGATCGTCTACAAAGCGCCGCAGGAAAAACATGTCATCACCATTTTCACCGACATCACCTGTGGCTACTGTCAGAAGCTGCACAGCGAAATGGCGGATTACAACGCGCTGGGCATTACGGTGCGCTATCTGGCCTTCCCGCGTCAGGGCGTGCCGAGCGAAGTCGAAAATCAAATGCAGGCCATCTGGTGTGCAAAAGATCCTAAAAAAGCCTTTGATGATGCGATGGAAGGGAAAGCGGTAAAACCCGCCCGGTGTGATATTAACATCGCTAACCACTACGCGCTGGGCGTACAGTTCGGCGTTAACGGTACGCCGGCCATTGTCCTGAACGACGGCTTCCTGGTACCGGGTTATCAGGCACCGAAAGAGATGAAAGCCTTCCTCGATCAACATCAAAAAGCGACCGGCGGTAAATAACGCGCGTGAAAGCTAAGATACAACTTCGCCGCCGTGAGGTGGCTGACATGACCCAACTGGCAGGCGATCTGCCGCCGCTGCTGCGTCGCTTATACGCCAGCCGCGGTGTGCGCTCTGCCAGCGAGCTGGAGCGCAGCGTCAAAGGCATGCTGCCGTGGCAGCAACTCACCGGCATTGATGACGCGGTAGCGCAGCTGTTCAACGCGCTGCGTGAAGGGCTGCGCATTATCGTGGTAGGCGATTTTGACGCCGACGGCGCCACCAGCACCGCTCTTAGCGTGCTGGCGCTGCGCGCGCTCGGCTGCGAGAACGTCGGCTATCTGGTGCCAAACCGCTTTGATGATGGTTATGGCCTGAGCCCGGAAGTGGTCGATCAGGCCCATGCACGCGGGGCGCAGCTTATTTTAACCGTGGATAACGGCATCTCTTCCCACGCCGGGGTCGCGCGGGCTCATGAGCTGGGTATCCCGGTCGTCGTTACGGATCACCATTTACCGGGCGATACGCTGCCGGATGCTGAAGCGATTGTGAATCCCAATCTGCGCGACTGCGAGTTTCCGTCGAAATCCCTGGCGGGCGTCGGCGTTGCCTTCTATCTGATGCTGGCGCTGCGCGCATTTTTGCGTGACAACGGCTGGTTCGAGGCGCGCGGCCTGGCGATACCCAATCTGGCGGAACTGCTCGATCTGGTGGCGCTGGGTACGGTCGCGGATGTGGTGCCGCTGGATGCCAATAACCGCATTTTAACCTGGCAGGGGCTGAGCCGCATTCGCGCCGGACGCTGCCGTCCGGGCATCAAAGCCCTGCTTGAAATTGCTAACCGCGATGCGCAAAAGCTGGTCGCCAGCGATCTTGGCTTTGCCCTTGGGCCGCGCCTGAACGCGGCGGGCAGGCTGGATGATATGTCGGTGGGTGTGGCGCTGTTGCTGTGCGATAACCTCGGCGAAGCGCGTCAGCTGGCCAGCGATCTGGATGCGCTGAATCAGACGCGTAAAGAGATTGAACAAGGCATGCAGGCCGAAGCGCTGACCTTATGCCAGCAGCTTGAACGCAGCGGCGAAACGCTGCCCGGCGGCCTTGCGATGTATCATCCCGAATGGCATCAGGGGGTGGTGGGAATTCTTGCTTCGCGCATCAAAGAGCGTTTTCACCGCCCGGTGATCGCCTTTGCCCCCGCCGGGGAAGGGGTGTTAAAAGGTTCGGGGCGCTCTATTCAGGGGCTGCATATGCGCGATGCGCTGGAGCGTCTGGATATGCTCTATCCCGGCATGATGCTCAAATTCGGCGGCCATGCGATGGCGGCAGGATTAACTCTGGAAGAGAGCCGCTTCGATGCGTTTCAGCAACGGTTTGGCGATCTTGTCACCGAATGGCTGGATCCGGCGCTGCTGCAGGGAGAAATTCTTTCCGATGGCCCGCTGACGGCGCAGGAGATGACGCTGGACGTGGCAGAAATGCTGCGCGAAGCCGGTCCCTGGGGACAAATGTTTCCAGAACCGCTGTTCGACGGCGAGTTTCGCCTGTTGCAGCAGCGGCTGGTGGGTGAACGTCATCTGAAAGTGATGCTGGAGCCCGTTGGCGGCGGCCCGCTGCTCGACGGCATCGCCTTTAACGTCGACACCACCTGCTGGCCGGACAACGGCGTGCGGCAGGTCAATATCGCTTATAAACTTGATGTAAACGAGTTTCGCGGCAATCGCAGCCTGCAGCTGATCATCGAACATCTCTGGCCACTTTAGCGCCAGTATTCGCTATAAAACAGGGCGGGAATCCGGTAAACTTCCGCCCTTATCACCGCATTTTGACAAGTCAATTAAAAGAAATCAGACCATGTTTGAAATTAACCCGGTAAAAAATCGTATTCAGGACCTCACGGAGCGCTCCGACGTTCTTAGGGGGTATCTTTGACTATGACGCCAAGAAAGAGCGTCTGGAAGAAGTAAACGCCGAGCTGGAACAGCCGGACGTGTGGAATGAACCCGAGCGCGCACAGGCGCTGGGCAAAGAGCGTTCCTCACTGGAAGCCATCGTTGATACGCTCGATCAAATGCGTCAGGGCCTGGAAGATGTCAACGGCCTGCTCGATCTGGCGGTTGAAGCCGATGACGAAGAGACCTTTAACGAAGCGGTCGCCGAACTGGACGTGCTGGAAGAGAAACTGGCACAGCTGGAGTTCCGCCGCATGTTCTCTGGCGAGTATGACAGCGCTGACTGCTATCTCGATATTCAGGCTGGCTCCGGCGGTACCGAAGCGCAAGACTGGGCGAGCATGTTAACGCGCATGTATCTGCGTTGGGCTGAAGCGCGCGGTTTCAAAACCGAGATCATCGAAGAGTCCGAAGGCGAAGTGGCTGGCATCAAATCCGTCACCATTAAAATCATCGGCGATTACGCTTACGGCTGGCTGCGTACCGAAACCGGCGTTCACCGTCTGGTGCGTAAAAGCCCGTTCGACTCCGGCGGCCGCCGTCACACCTCCTTTAGCTCTGCGTTTGTCTACCCGGAAGTGGAAGACGATATCGATATCGATATCAACCCGGCGGATCTGCGTATCGACGTTTATCGCGCATCCGGCGCGGGCGGTCAGCACGTTAACCGTACGGAATCCGCGGTGCGTATTACCCACATTCCGACCGGGCTGGTGACGCAGTGCCAGAACGACCGTTCCCAGCATAAGAACAAAGACCAGGCCATGAAGCAGATGAAAGCGAAGCTTTATGAACTGGAGATGCAGAAGAAAAATGCTGAGAAGCAGGCGATGGAAGACACCAAGTCCGATATCGGCTGGGGTAGCCAGATCCGCTCTTATGTGCTGGATGATTCCCGCATTAAAGATCTGCGCACCGGGGTTGAAACCCGTAACACGCAGGCGGTGCTGGACGGCAGCCTGGATCAATTTATCGAAGCAAGTTTGAAAGCAGGGTTATGAGGAACCAACATGTCTGAACAACAAGCACAAGGCGCTGACGCGGCAGTCGATCTTAACAATGAACTGAAAACCCGCCGCGAGAAGCTGGCGCAGCTGCGTGAGCAGGGCGTGCCGTTCCCGAACGATTTCCGTCGCGATCAGACTTCTGACAAGCTGCACGCCGAGTTCGATGCCAAAGAGAACGAAGAGCTGGAAGCCCTCGGTATCGAAGTGGCCGTTGCCGGTCGTATGATGACCCGCCGCATTATGGGTAAAGCCTCTTTCGTGACCCTGCAGGACGTGGGCGGGCGCATTCAGCTGTACGTTGCACGCGACGATCTGCCGGAAGGCGTCTACAACGAACAGTTCAAAAAATGGGACCTCGGCGATATCCTCGGCGCACGCGGCAAGCTGTTCAAAACCAAAACCGGTGAACTCTCTATCCACTGCACCGAGCTGCGTCTGCTGACTAAAGCCCTGCGCCCGCTGCCGGATAAATTCCACGGTTTGCAGGATCAGGAAGCGCGTTATCGTCAGCGCTACCTGGATCTCATCTCCAACGATGAATCCCGTAACACCTTTAAAGTGCGTTCGCAGATCATGGCCGGTATCCGCCAGTTCATGGTGGGTCGTGGCTTTATGGAAGTCGAAACGCCGATGATGCAGGTGATCCCAGGCGGCGCTGCGGCGCGCCCGTTTATCACCCATCATAATGCGCTGGATCTCGACATGTACCTGCGTATCGCACCGGAGCTCTACCTCAAGCGTCTGGTGGTAGGCGGCTTCGAGCGCGTGTTCGAAATCAACCGTAACTTCCGCAACGAAGGTATTTCCGTTCGCCATAACCCAGAGTTCACCATGATGGAACTCTATATGGCCTATGCGGATTACAAGGATCTGATTGAGCTGACCGAATCCCTGTTCCGTACCCTGGCGCAGGATATTCTGGGCAAAACCGAAGTACCTTACGGCGACGAAGTGTTCGACTTTGGCAAGCCGTTCGAAAAACTGACCATGCGCGAAGCGATCATGAAATACCGTCCGGAGACCAATCTGGCGGATCTGGATAACTTCGACTCGGCGAAAGCCATTGCGCAAAGCATCGGTATCAAAGTTGAGAAGAGCTGGGGCCTGGGCCGCATCGTAACGGAAATCTTCGAAGAAGTGGCCGAAGCGCATCTGATCCAGCCGACCTTTATTACCGAATATCCGGCGGAAGTTTCCCCGCTGGCGCGCCGCAATGATGTGAACCCGGAAATTACCGACCGTTTCGAGTTCTTTATCGGTGGGCGTGAAATCGGTAACGGCTTTAGCGAGCTGAACGACGCGGAAGATCAGGCGCAGCGTTTTGCTGACCAGGTTGCGGCGAAAGACGCGGGCGACGATGAAGCGATGTTCTTTGACGAAGATTATGTCACCGCGCTGGAACACGGCTTACCGCCGACGGCCGGTCTGGGCATTGGTATCGACCGTATGGTGATGCTGTTCACCAACAGCCACACCATTCGCGACGTGATCCTGTTCCCGGCGATGCGTCCGGTAAAATAAGCGCGTCGCTAAATAGCCCCGTCGTTTTGTCGCGTCGGGGCTTTTTTATTGCGCTAATTCTGCGGCAAACAGCTGTAACTGCGGCTGCGCGCTGGTGGCTTCCGCCGCCATCCACGGGCTAAAAGCCCAGGGCGTTGCCTGTAAAGCACGTAACAGTGCGCCCAGCTCAACCCACTTATATTCCATGACCTCATCGCTATTAATCATTAACGGTGAGACAACCTGCGCGGCAAAAACCGGGCAGATTTCATTTTCGACAATGCCGGAAGGATCCGTTTCGCGGTAGCGAAAACCCGGTGCGACGGCGGTGATATTCTCGATTTCAGCGCCGATCTCGAAGCGACAGCGGCGAATAATCGCCTGCTCGACGGACTCGCCTGTTTGCGGATGTCCACAAACGGAATTCGTCCAGACGCCCGGCCAGGCTTTTTTACTCATTGCGCGGCGGGTAACCAGACATTCGCCTGACGGGCGGAAAAGCCAGCAAGAGAAAGCCAGATGCAGCGGTGTTTGTGTGGTGTGTGCGGCGTATTTATCCTGCGTGCCGAGTACCTCTCCGTGGTCGTTAACTAAAATAACATGTTCATTTATTACCATAACGACTCCCGAACGTAACAACGTCCGGTGGCGCTGTGCCTGGCAGGTCGGGAAAATTATCAATGCCAACCTGCCAGCCACAGCGCCATCGGACAAACGTTAGTATATCCAGGACTCAGACAAAAAATGTGTCCCGGAGAGCGGAAAGGTCATCACAAAGCCTGCCTCTGTCGCATATCTGCCACCGTAGAGCGAGGGAGATCATGGTGCCGGGCAATGCCATTACATACCTGCCAGTTTCAAGGGTTTGGCAACCGGCACGTGACTGGTATGATATGTCGCCATTTATTCTATCCGAGGATCTGTTTTGTACGCAGGATGCCTGACGAAAAGCCCGTTTCGCACTCTCATAAGCCTGGCAATCTGTTTGCTACTGGCGAGTTGTGCCGGCAATAACGACAACTATTCCGGTTCCGTGTATACGGTGAAGCGGGGCGATACGCTGTCCCGGATCTCCCGTATGACCGGTACCAGCGTCAAAGACCTGGCCAGCATGAACGGCATTTCGCCGCCGTACACCATCGAGGTGGGGCAGCGGCTGAAAGTGAAAGGCGCATCGAAATCGGGTTCCTCCTCGTCAAAATCCGCGAGCAGAACGGCAAAAGTGGTGCCTTCTTCCCAGGTTCCTCTCGCTTCCTGGCCGCCGGTTGGGCAGCGCTGCTGGCGTTGGCCAACCAGTGGAAAAGTGATCGAGACCTATTCGACGACGGATGGCGGCAACAAAGGTATTGATATCGCTGGCGCGCGCGGGCAGCCGATTTACGCCGCCGGAGCAGGGAAGGTGGTTTACGTCGGCAATCAGCTGCGCGGTTATGGCAACCTGATCATGATTAAGCACAGTGAAGAGTACATCACCGCTTATGCGCATAATGACACTCTGCTGGTGAACAACGGGCAGAGCGTGAAGTCCGGGCAGAAAATTGCCACCATGGGCAGCAGCGATGCGGACTCGGTGCGCCTGCATTTCCAGCTGCGCTACAAAGCGACGGCTATCGATCCGCTGCGCTATTTACCGCCGCAGGGCAGCCCGCCGAAATGTTGATGGGTAAAACGGACAAGCGGGGAACTGCTTGTTCGTTTTATGGTTATATTCGCTGTAATACGCTCTTGTCGTGCAAGGGTGGATTAATCGCTTAAAACTCCAGCAGTTACCCGCAAACTCGCCTTGCTCTCATACCGTAAGAGGTTATAATGCCTGTCGCACCTCAAAGCGGGCGTAGTTCAATGGTAGAACGAGAGCTTCCCAAGCTCTATACGAGGGTTCGATTCCCTTCGCCCGCTCCAAACTCAAGTCTTCTGAAGTCTACCCAACTCAATTTTTCCTTGATAAATCAGCAGTTATAGCATTCTATTAGTCTATTGAACTCAATAATACTCCCCCAGGGTCAAGCTCAATGTGGGGGTATGGATGGGGGTATAATTGTACCCCATGCTGAGAGGTACCCCCAATGAAGTTAACTGCTCGTCAGGTTGAAACTGCAAAGCCGAAAGAGAAGCCCTACAAATTGGCTGATGGTGGGAGTCTTTACTTATTGGTTAACCCCAACGGTAAGAAATACTGGCGTCTGAAGTATCGTACGCCTGGAGGGGAAAATGTACTTGCGCTTGGTGTTTATCCTGCTGTTTCTTTAGCTGAAGCACGAAGCAAGCGTGAGGATGCTAAAAGAACATTAGCAGCTGGTAACGATCCTTCTCTCGAAAGAAAAATGGAGAAGCTCAGTCGCAAGCAGGACGCTGAAAACTCGTTTGAGGCTATCACTCGGGAGTGGTATCAGCGTCGCTATGATCGCTGGTCTGTCTCCTATCGTGAAGAGATGATGAGAACCTTTGAGAAGGATGTATTTCCTTATATCGGCCACCGACCAATCAAAGATATCAAACCGATGGAGTTGCTTGCTGTTCTTTCAAAGATAGAAACTCGAGGAGCAACTGAGAAGGTCCGTAAGGTTCGCCAGCGTTGTGGAGAGGTCTGGAAGTATGCGGTTGTGACTGGCAGGGCTGAGTACAATCCAGCTCCCGATCTAGCCAGCGCCGTAGCTCCCCATGAGAAAGAGCACTATGCTTTTTTGACCCAGGATGAACTGCCTGAGTTTCTTCGGACTCTGAACACCTATGCCGGTAGTGTGATTGTTAAGATTGCGATGCAATTACTTATTTTGACTGGAGTAAGGCCTGGGGAATTGAGGCAAGCGGAGTGGCAGGAGTTTGATTTTGAGCGGAAGGTTTGGAACGTACCAGCAGAGCGAATGAAAATGCGCCGACCTCATCTGGTTCCGTTATCAAGCCAGGCAATTGACCTGCTTAATCAGCTTAAACCCATGACGGGAGCAGGAGAGTTGCTGTTCCCAGGACGTAATAATCCTAAGAAACCGATGAGTGATATGGCATTGACTGTGTTGGTAAGGCGCATCGGCTATGCAGGACGCGTTACAGGGCATGGATTCCGCCACACGATGAGTACCATTTTGCATGAGCAGGGATTTAACTCGGCCTGGATCGAGCTACAGCTGGCTCACGTCGATAAGAACTCAATTCGTGGAACGTATAACCATGCTCAATATCTGGAGGGGAGGAGGGCGATGATGCAGTGGTATGGTGATTTTACTAGTAATTTAGGCAAGGAAGGGATTATTACAAGCTGAAATGTTGAAAGGCAGTCTCGAAAAGCAATTGCATTCGTCTGGGTACCTAGACGTCTGGATGGATGTAATTCAATATATGCTGCTAACTGCAATAGTTGAAAACCAGAGAAATAGTGGCTATTGCTACAAATTTTTTGCCTAAGTCAAAACTTGGTCTGCCTATACACTGATGCTATTTTAGACAAAACTAAATAAGGGAGGTAAGTATGTTTGAGGCGATCCAGCCATTGGATATATACAATAAGAACATCAACATACTGATTGGCTCAGGCGCTTCAGCAGACTTGTTCCCGACGCTGTCCCTAGCCATCAAGAATGCAGAGGGACGGCGAGAAACGATCGAAACGCTCGCCACACAGTTTGAAAACTCGCCAGAGAAGCGAACCGCGTTATTCATGCACTACTACAACACATGTATTTTTCCAGTGCAGACATTCAATCCAAGTTTCGTTACAACGAATAAAGGAAAAGAAAATCTCAAGAATTATGAGATTTTTTTAACAACCCTTTTGGGGTTGTTGGATAGAAGGAAAGACCTCAACCGCAAAATCAATATTTTTACCACAAACTATGATGGATGCCTGTCCCATACAGCTGACAGCCTTCTCATGAAGGGATCACATGATTTTGTGGTGAATGATGGTACCTCCGGATTTCACACAAAGCATCTTCATTCCAAAAACTTCAGTACGTTTCAATGTCAAACTGGAGTATTTGAACGAAGCAACTATGGCATCCCGCAGCTAAACATTATCCATCTTCACGGTTCGGTTTACTGGTCAAAAAGCGGTGATAAGATTGAAGTCAATTACCGCAATGATTTTAGTAACCTTTTGACAGAAGAGACACTCGGAAATTTAAATGGATATTCCGAATTTCTTGGTGTCGATGGCAACAGAACTGAAGGCATTCCATCCTTGGCATTCAGTCAAGACCAGATAGATATTTTCTGGGGGGAGTACAATAAGCTACCTATTGTCAACCCCACTAAGTGGAAGTTTTACGAAACTGTCTTCGAAGAACACTACTACCAGATGCTCAGGCTATTAAGCTATGAGCTTGAAAAACCAAATTCTATACTCATAACATTTGGCTTTTCGTTTGCTGATGAACACATTCTCAGACTTATCCAACGCTCCCTCTCCAACCCACAACTTCATACTTTTATTTGTTGTTATAGCAACAATAGTGCAAATAGCATGCGGGAAGAATTCAAATCTTGGAAAAACGTCCAAGTAATTGGGCCCGCTGAAGATATGAATATGGACTTCACCAATTTCAATAAATATGTTTTCTCACTCACGCCAGACACTTATGAACCTCCATTAAAAGCTGAAGAGGAGGATCTGATATGAGTATCATCGTAGGTGAGGTTATTGCAGTGAGTGGAGTGCGTATCTCCCTTCGAATTTTTGAAGACTCCAATCATGAGACTATTTTCTACGGAGGAGTTAAGTACAGAGGTATTTCACTTCGGGAGCACGTATCTATTCAGCGAGGCTTTATAGATATTGTCTGTCTTGTTGAAGGTGAATTTTTGGATGAGAAAAGGCTAGAGACTGATGCCGAGAAGGTCCAATATGTACGAAAAGTGGATGTTCGCCCCATTGGTTATATAGTAGATGATAAGTTTTTTGAAGGTGTGAAGTACATGCCGATGATCCGAGACAAGGCATCTCTACTCAGCGAACTTATGGTAGGGAAAATTTATGGGGCGGACGGTAAAACAGGTTTTTCTATTGGCTCTATGCTCAAGGAGAATGTACCCATCAACCTCCCATGGATGCGATTATTCAACAGCCATTTGGGCATATTTGGTAACACCGGGAGTGGTAAATCTAATACGCTAGCTAAACTTTATACTACACTTTTTAATGAGCGGCTCCAAGCATTACAGCACAAGAGCCAGTTCGTTATCATAGATTTTAATGGTGAATACACGGAAGATCAGCTACTACCAGCTAAGAATAAGCAAATCACAGTGCTGGACTCTAAAAAAGCAAAGCACAAATTCAAGATTGAAGGCGCTCATTTTTGGGATGTCGAAACCCTAAGCCTCTTGTTTCAGGCAACTACGAACACACAACAGCCATTTCTGCGTCGCGTTCTATCTGGTAAGGAAAAATTTAAAACTACGCCACTCAAAAGGTATGTAGAAAAGGTTTTTGAAAAAGTTTTTAGTACAGGTGAAGCGAAATCAGATGCTTTGGATTTGAGCCGTGAAATTGCACGCATGATTGACTGCGAATTGCTTCAAGAACATTTAAAAGGAATTATTTATTACAATAAAGATAAGTATTTTAAGCATGCCAGCGGCACGTACTATAATTCAAATGGCAATGGATTTGACGCGAATATCAAACCCATTATTGATGAGAGTGTTAATTTAGATGGAATTGATCAATTCGACGAACTAATATTGCGGTGCTACCTCCAACTCTGTTCAGATGTTGTATTTGGCTATGCCCAATACGAACACATTCAACCGGTGCTAGCTAGGGCCAAATCATCTATATCGGCTCTGCGTAATGTTCTTGAAATCGTTGATGTGCCACAACCTCCGCATCTCTTACATGTCATCTCTTTAAAGAAATGCAAGAATGAGATAAAAAAGATCTTGCCACTGCTTGTAGCCAAAAATTTCTACACAAATCATAAAGATGCAGAGAATCTTAAAAGCCCTCCAAGCCGGACTCTGCACCTTATCATTGATGAGGCACACAATATTTTGTCAGAGCAGTCCACCCGTGAGCATGAAATCTGGAAAGACTACCGGCTTGAACTCTTTGAAGAAATAATTAAGGAGGGACGCAAGTATGGCGTATACCTCACACTATCTAGTCAGCGGCCTGCAGATATTTCACCTACTATTGTTTCCCAGATTCACAATTTCTTCATACACCGATTGGTTAACGATCGCGACCTTATGCTATTAGACAATACAATTAGCACGTTAGATTCCAGTTCTAAGGCTCTCATACCGACTCTAGCCAAGGGCTGCTGCGTAGTCACTGGAACCGCTTTTGATCTTCCAATGATATTGAAAATTGACCCGCTGCTGAAACAGCATCGACCCAGCAGCGACGATGTGAACCTTGAAGAACTTTGGGCGCTACCTCCAGCTTAATATTAACTCTAACAGAATGTGCCCTGTGGATGTCTTCAGGGCTTCCTAGTATAAGAGGTTACTCTAGATTATCTCGCTGTCCATACTAGACGTAGAGAGAAGCTTTGCTTCTTTCATATATGGAAATTCAAATATATTTTTTGACATTGCACTGTTATAGAGAGAAACTGCGAGATAATAGCAGGAGGGCTTATGCCACAATTATCAGCATTACAACTCTTCAAAAACCTCTCCGATGAAACCCGTTTGGGCATCGTGTTGCTGCTCAGAGAGATGGGAGAGCTGTGCGTGTGCGATCTCTGTACAGCGCTGGATCAGTCGCAGCCCAAGATCTCCCGCCATCTGGCAATGCTCCGGGAAAGCGGTCTATTGCTGGATCGCAAGCAGGGGAAATGGGTTCATTATCGCTTATCCCCGCATATTCCATTCTGGGCTGCTCAGGTGATTGAGCAGGCCTGGTTAAGCCAACAGGACGATGTACAGGCCATCGCCCGTAAGCTGGCATCGGCAAACTGCTCTGGTAGCGGTAAGGCTGTTTGCATCTAAAAAATTTGCCTGAACATATATGTTTTTCCAAATGTGAGGTATTCAGAATGAAGACGTTAACGGTGTTTGACCCGGCAATGTGCTGCAGTACCGGCGTATGTGGCTCAGATGTCGATCAGGTTCTGGTTGATTTTTCTGCTGATGTGCAGTGGCTGAAAGGACGTGGTGTACAGGTTGAACGTTACAACCTGGCGCAGCAGCCCATGAGCTTTGTTCAGAATGAGAAAGCGAAAGCATTCCTCGAAGCATCTGGAGCAGAAGGTCTTCCGTTACTGCTATTGGACGGTGAAACGGTGATGGCAGGGCGATACCCAAAACGCGCTGAGCTGGCTCGCTGGTTCGGTATTCCGCTGGAGAAGGTAGGGTTAGCTCCCACCAGCTGCTGTGGTGGTAATACTTCCTGTTGCTGAATATGTCAGGAGGACATATGAAATTCTTACAGAATATCCCGCCTTACCTGTTTTTTACCGGCAAGGGTGGTGTAGGAAAAACTTCTATTTCCTGCGCGACGGCTATCCGCCTTGCTGAACAGGGTAAGCGGGTTTTGCTGGTCAGTACTGACCCAGCCTCCAATGTCGGTCAGGTGTTCGATCAGGCTATCGGTAATACCATTCGCCCTGTGGCAGCAGTTCCTGGACTTTCCGCTCTGGAAATCGACCCGCAGGAAGCCGCCAAACAATACCGCTCCAGAATCGTTGATCCTATCAAAGGTCTTTTGCCTGATGACGTTGTTAACAGTATCAGCGAGCAGCTTTCAGGAGCCTGTACCACTGAGATTGCGGCGTTTGATGAGTTCACCGGCTTATTGACAGACGCTTCCCTGCTGACCCGCTTCGATCACATCATTTTTGATACAGCGCCGACGGGCCACACGATTCGCCTTCTCCAGCTTCCCGGTGCCTGGAGTAGCTTCATTGAAAGTAACCCGGATGGTGCTTCCTGTCTTGGCCCAATGGCCGGGCTGGAAAAGCAGCGTGAGCAGTATGCTCATGCGGTAGAGGCGTTATCCGATCCTGAACGTACCCGCCTGGTTCTGGTTGCGCGACTGCAAAAATCTACGCTGCAGGAAGTCGCCCGCACCCATGAAGAACTCGCCGCAATTGGCCTGAAAAACCAATACCTGGTGATTAATGGTGTGCTGCCTAAAGCCGAAGCTGAACATGACGCCCTGGCCGCTGCGATATGGCAACGTGAGCAGGAGGCACTGGCAAATCTTCCTGCCGGTTTATCTGGGCTACCGACAGATACCCTATTACTACAGCCAGTCAATATGGTTGGTGTTTCAGCATTGAAGGGACTTCTGGATACCGGTTCTGAGGCATTACCGCTCCCGGTAACGAACATCCAGTACACGCCTGAAAACTTATCGCTCTCTGGCCTGGTTGATGATATCGCTCGCAGTGAACACGGTCTGATTATGCTGATGGGTAAAGGCGGTGTGGGTAAAACCACAATGGCTGCGGCTATCGCCGTCAGTTTGGCAGATAAGGGTTTTGATGTGCATCTCACTACCTCAGATCCTGCTGCACACCTGAGTACAACGTTGAATGGCAGCCACAAAAATCTGCAGGTCAGCCGAATCAACCCTCACGATGAAACTGAACGCTATCGTCAGCATGTTCTTGAGACGAAAGGCAGGGATCTGGATGAGGCAGGGAAACGGCTGCTCGAAGAGGATTTACGTTCTCCTTGCACGGAAGAGATTGCGGTGTTCCAGGCGTTCTCACGCGTAATCCGTGAAGCAGGCAAACGGTTTGTGGTCATGGATACGGCACCTACCGGGCATACGCTATTACTGCTTGATGCGACCGGGGCTTACCACCGAGAGATTGCCAAAAAAATGGGGAGTAAAGGTCATTTTACTACCCCAATGATGCAGCTTCAGGACCCGGAACGCACCAAAGTCCTGCTGGTCACTCTGCCTGAAACCACACCGGTACTGGAAGCGGCAAACCTGCAGTCCGATCTTGAGCGTGCGGGGATTCATCCGTGGGGCTGGATTATCAATAACAGCCTTTCCATTGCGGATACGAGTTCTCCGTTGCTTTGCCAGCGCGCCCAGCAGGAACAGCCTCAGATTGAGGCTGTTAAGAATCAGCACGCTAACCGTATAGCGCTCGTTCCGGTACTGGCTTCTGAGCCAGCCGGTATTGAAAAACTCAGAGAGTTGGCGAGTTAATTTTTTGTTTTTACAGGGCGGTAGAACCGCCCTGTCAGGAGGATGTATGTTACTGGCAGGCGCTATTTTTGTCCTGACCATTGTTTTGGTTATCTGGCAACCGAAGGGATTAGGGATCGGCTGGAGTGCAATGCTAGGCGCAGGACTGGCTTTGATATCTGGCGTTGTGCATGTAAGCGATATTCCGGTGGTGTGGAATATCGTCTGGAACGCGACAGCGACCTTTATTGCGGTGATTATCATCAGCCTGCTGCTCGATGAATCCGGCTTTTTCGAATGGGCGGCATTGCATGTTTCACGCTGGGGTAACGGTCGTGGCCGTTTGCTCTTTACGTATATCGTCCTGCTAGGTGCAGCGGTGGCGGCATTGTTTGCCAACGATGGTGCGGCATTGATTCTTACTCCAATTGTCATCGCCATGCTGCTTGCATTAGGTTTCAGTAAAGGTACTACGCTGGCATTTGTCATGGCCGCCGGGTTTATTGCCGATACGGCCAGTCTGCCGCTTATCGTGTCCAACCTGGTTAACATCGTTTCTGCAGACTTCTTTGGGCTGGGCTTCACTGAGTATGCGTCGGTAATGGTGCCGGTGGATATTGCCGCTATTATCGCCACGCTGGTGATGCTGCATCTGTTCTTCCGCAAAGATATTCCGCCGACTTACGACCTGGCTCTCCTGAAAGCACCTGCAAAAGCTATTAAAGATCTGGCAACCTTCAGAACCGGATGGATAGTGTTGATCCTTCTTCTGGTTGGCTTTTTTGTCCTTGAGCCGGTGGGTATCCCGGTCAGCGCGATTGCTGCTGTAGGAGCTGTCATTCTGTTTGCGGTGGCGAAACGAGGCCATGCCATTAACACTGGCAAAGTGCTTCGCGGTGCGCCATGGCAGATTGTCATCTTCTCATTGGGGATGTACCTGGTGGTCTACGGTCTGCGCAACGCTGGGCTAACCGAATACCTTTCAGGTGTGCTGAACGTACTGGCGGATAAAGGACTCTGGGTTGCGACGCTTGGTACTGGCTTCCTGACGGCTTTCCTGTCTTCCATCATGAACAACATGCCTACCGTGCTGGTTGGCGCTCTCTCTATTGATGGCAGCACTGCAACAGGCGTTATCAAAGAAGCGATGATCTACGCCAACGTGATTGGCTGCGATCTGGGCCCGAAAATTACACCTATTGGTAGCCTGGCAACGCTGCTCTGGCTGCATGTCCTTTCACAGAAGAATATGACCATCACCTGGGGATACTATTTCCGCACCGGGATCGTCATGACTCTGCCTGTGCTGTTTGTAACGCTGGCAGCGCTGGCGCTACGTCTCTCTTTCACTTTGTAATGAGATACTGATATGAGCAACATCACTATTTATCACAACCCGGCCTGCGGCACGTCGCGTAACACGCTGGAGATGATCCGCAACAGCGGTAATGAGCCGACTGTTATTCTTTACCTTGAGACCCCACCTTCACGCGATGAGCTGGTCAAACTCATTGCAGATATGGGCATTTCCGTCCGGGCTTTGCTGCGTAAGAACGTCGAACCGTATGAGGAACTGGGTCTTGCAGATGATAAATTTACTGACGACCAGCTAATCGATTTTATGTTGCAACATCCGATCCTGATTAACCGTCCGATTGTAGTGACGCCACTGGGAACTAAACTTTGCCGTCCTTCTGAAGTCGTTCTGGATATCCTGCCAGAATCTCAGAAAGGGGCTTTCACCAAAGAAGATGGTGAAAAAGTCGTTAATGATGCAGGTAAAAGACTGAAATAAAAATGAAGGGGGCAAATGCCCCCTTCATGGTTACTTAGCCATTTCTTTCAGTAGGTCAATACCTACCGGCTCTTCGCTCTGTAACGCAGTTAATGCAATACGCTTTGCATACTGCTCTTCCACATCAGAGATGAGAGGCAACTCGCGGTTCGCCCTGGTCTTCAGGAAAGGTGAAGACGGTTCAGCTGCCGCCAGGCTGTTATTCACAACCCATGCCCATGGCTCGATGCCAGCGCGACGTAAATCCTGCTGTAGGTTCGCCGCTTCAAGTACCGGTGTCGTTTCGGCAAGCGTCACGATAATAACCTTTGTCTTCTCCGGGTCCTGCAATTGCATCATTGGCGTCATCACATGGTCATGTGTTTGCCCCATCTGACGCACCATTTCCCGGTGATAGGCTCCTGTTGCATCCAGTAGCAGAAGTGTGTGACCTGTTGGCGCGGTGTCCATAATAACAAAATGATCGTCTGCCTCTTTGATGATCCGCGAGAATGCCTGAAACACGGCGATCTCTTCAGTACATGGCGAGCGGAGATCTTCCTCCAGCACTGCTAGTCCCTCAGCGTCTAATCCTTTGCCCTGATTTTCCAGCACAAAGCGGCGATAGCGCTCTGTCTCCACCTTCGGATCGATACGGCTGACCTGAAGGTTTGGCAGCGAGCCATCCAGCGTATAAGACAGATGTGCTGCCGGATCGGACGTCGTCAGATGGACTTTATGACCGCGTTTTGCCAGCGATACCGCGATCGAAGCTGCAACAGTCGTTTTGCCCACGCCACCTTTACCCATTGCCATTACCAGACCTTTACCTGTCAGGCTGAGTTCATCTACCAGTGAGGCAAGTTTCGGTAAATCCAAAGTATTCAGCGTGGTAGCAGGGAGCGGCAGCGAGGCTTTGTTCTCCGTAAATAACTGACGCAGCGCTTCCAGACCGACCAGATTAAATGGCTTCAGATACAGCTGCGAGCGGGGAAGGTTCGCCAGGTTCTCTGGCATTGCCTGTAATGCTTTTTCTTCTCGAGCCAGAATACTTTGCGCCAGTGGATCATTTTCACCCGCAAACGGCGGCAGCACGCCATTAATGGCAAGGTGTTGATGCTGCAAACCGATAGCAGAAAGCTCATCGTGCGTATGAGAGACTTCTTTCAGTGTTGAAGCTTGGGCTCGGGCAACCAGAACCAAGCGCGTGAGAGCTGCATCAGACAGCGCCTTAACCGCGTCTGAGTACTGGTGCTGTTGTTTCTCCAGCCCCACCAGCGGCCCGAGGTTAGCGGCGGCATCAGGGTTCGCTTCGAGATAACCGCTCCAGGCCCCCGGCAACTCAAGCATACGGATGGTATGACCGGTTGGCGCAGTATCAAATACGATATGGTCATACTTTTCCCGCAACTCATGGTTGGTAAGAAGACCAGTAAACTCATCAAATGCCGCGATTTCCGTAGTGCATGAACCGGAGAGCTGTTCTTCAATGCTGCTGACCACATCGGCTGGCATCAGCCCGCGAACCGGGTCGAGTACTCGGTCACGATATGCCTGTGCTGCAGCCATCGGATCAACTTCCATCGCGGCAAGATTTTCTACGGTACTGATATCTGTGATTCGGTGGCCGATAGTCTGGCTAAAGACTTGGCCGACATTGGAAGCCGGATCGGTACTCACCAGAAGCGTTCTCTTACCCTGATCGGCCAGCCATACCGCAGTAGCACAGGCCAGGGATGTTTTACCCACGCCACCTTTGCCAGTGAAGAAGATGAACGGGGGAATGTCTTTTAAAAATGGCATATTCATCAGTGATTGCTCCTCTGGAATTAAGGCATACGTGGAATGCTGCAGCAGCGTGGTTGCGTGCTGTCTTCACTCCAGTCCTGACTAAGCGGAATACCTGCCCAACGGGCGATATCTTCACGAGTCGGGAGTTTGCCTGCCATCACGAGTTTGCCGTCGAGCAAGGTGACAGGGAGAGACTCCATCCCTGATGTGTTCAGAAACTCTTTAATGACCGGCGAATTCAGGAACTGCTGCGGGTTCTTCGCAAGGCTGTAGCGCTGTATATCAACGTCATTCTTTTTCGCCCATTCGGCGCTGGCGTTCCATTTGACGGCTTCGTCACTGACTACAACGCTGCTGGTTGCACAGCAGCCTGCTGCTTCAAAGATCTCAATTTTTGACATGGACTGTTTACCTCAGTGTTTAGTCATTTGGCTTTACACTGAGGTAAACGAAGGTGGTGGGGAAAAGATGCGCGATTAATTCATTTTTTTGTGGCAGCAGACGGAAGACGTGTCATCCGCCTCAATCTGACAAAGTTCTGTCATCGTCTCTTTCAGGTGTTTTCTGGCCCGAAGTAGTCGGGATTTAAACGCCGTAAGCGTGATTCCCAGTTCATCGGCCAGGGACTGCTGGGGACGCCGGTTAAGGTCGGATTCTTCAATCAACCACCGCTCATCTTCAGGTAATGCCTGCAATGTTTCAGGCAGGCAAATATCCAGCGTTGAGATTGCATCAGGGGATGCATCAGTGAATGGGGCATCATCTTCCAGCTCAACGAATTCCCTGGTGGTGCGGTACTCATCAATCAGCAGATTCCTCGCCGCCCGATACAGCCAGGCTCGCGGATTCTCCATTTCGCAGAAACTGTCTGAATGAGCGCGGGCACGCAGGAATAGCTCTTGCAGAAGGTCTGCTGCTTTTTCGCTATCACCTGTCTTAGATGTCAGAAAGCGAGAGAGTTCGGCTTCATGTTGCCGCCAGAACACGCTCATGCAGTTGTTGAATGCCGTTACATCACTCATACCAGCCCTCAAATTTTGCTCTGATTAACCCGCCGTGAAAGTTCTTCTGCAGACTCTTTTCGTTCGCTGTAGCGATCAACGAGATAGGCTGAGTTACCTCGGGTCAGCAGAGTAAATTTCACCAGTTCTTCCATCACATCCACGATCCGGTCGTAATAAGACGACGGTTTCATTCGTCCATCTTCATCAAATTCCTGCCAGGCTTTTGCCACAGAGGACTGATTCGGGATGGTGATCATCCGCATCCAGCGGCCAAGAATGCGCATCTGGTTTACGGCATTGAAAGACTGAGAGCCACCGCAGACCTGCATAACGGCCAGAGTCTTACCCTGCGAAGGGCGAACAGCGCCTTCTGATAACGGTATCCAATCAATCTGGGCTTTCATGATGCCGGTCATCGCACCATGGCGTTCAGGGGAACACCACACCATCCCTTCGGACCAACGAACCAGCTCGCGCAGTTCCATGACTTTAGGATGCGAGTCAGGCGCATCATCAGGAAGAGGCAAGCCAGAAGGATTGAAGATCCGCACTTCTGCGCCCATGGCGGTCAGTAACCTTGCCGCTTCTTCCGTTGCCAGTCGGCTGTAGGAACGTTCGCGCACAGAGCCGTACAACATGAGGATACGTGGAGGATGGGGAACGGCAGGAACACCGAATCTTGCCTCTGTGATTGAGGTGTCGAACAAACCCGAATCAACATTCTTAAGATCACCTGTCATTTTACTTCTCCGTCTTCTGGGGCAGGGGGAGGCAGTCGTTAGTCCCTGAGCAGCATTCTTCTGTCAGGAAGGCAATCAGAGCCTCAAGGTTTTCATATCGAGCGTGGCAAAAAAGCGTTCTGCCCTGACGTTCCTGGCGTACCAAAGAAACTGATATCAACGAGGAAAGATGATGGCTCAACGTAGACGCTGGGATTTCGAGCCGCTTCTGCAGTTCGCCAACCGGTAGCCCTTCATGCCCGGCTTTAACCAGCTCTCTGTATACGCTTAGGCGCGTAGGATGACCCAGCTCTTTCAGGGTTTCTGCTGCTTTCGAAAGCTCCATTTATATCTCATTTCTATATTTCCGGAATTATAGAATAATATCGTATCTTCCAATAAATACCAATAGTGAATGGGCCTTGCCCCTGAACATTTTGGATAAAGGGGGAGCATCATTGAGAAAAAGTGGGGAGTAGCTCTGCTCTTTTTCCCAGGAGTAAAACGGTTAGGCACAGATCGGAACTGATATTAGTGGCCGGTAAATAGCAGATATTCATCCATCATT
>NZ_JXAG01000026.1 GCF_000814905.1 Enterobacter sp. Bisph1 | reverse complement strand
TCAGCCTATTTGCCAGTGGGCGTTGTTTGAGGCGGATACATTCACTCAGTAATATCCCTTCCAACATTGGGTGGTGCAGTAAAGTTTTTTGCCTTGTCTCAAGGCTGATTTGCATATCAGTCAATACCGACACTGGCTCTGGATGCTGACTTCCGTAAATCAGTCGGTAAAGGCACTGTGGTACCACTGCAGTCATCTGCCCTGCGCCGGGAAAGTACAGACTGCCCACCATCAGATGGTGGCTGGCCTGAATATTGGGATGACACATGCCATTTATGATGGCCAGTTTTGTGAACCCGTTTAGCCAACGTTGATAGCTGACCAGCAAACTGTTATATCGCGTCTTTGTCTCTTTCATGGTGGATTATCCCTGGATACTGAATGACAGGCAGCCGCAAACCTCCGCTATGAGAGGATAAAGAGTTTGCCTGTCAGGAAAGTGATATGTAAGGAGAGGTATTTAGCTGCGTGATTCGTGGATTCTCGCCTGTAGCCAGGCTTCCACTTCACTCTGTAGCCATCGTGAACTTCGCCCCAGTTTGATGGGTTTTGGAAATATGCCATCTTTGATGAGTCGGTAAATCCACTTATCACTGACCCCCAGCAGGCGGGTGATGAAAGTCATATCAACGAACTGATCTTCAAGCAGGGAAGGTTTAATTGCCATGGTGAGATTCTCCGGTAGCTAAGTAAGTACCGGAGTCGTGTGATGAATCACTGTACCCTTCTCCGGCATAACAACCGGAACTGACGTAAAAAAGTGCGTCGTTTTATCGAAGCCCTCGCGGTCTGCCCAGTCCACTCGCGGGTGGTACCTCGTTGGCCCCGTAGTAAGTCTGCCCGTATTTTGATTTCTCCTTGGCGAGATAGCTGATGATGTAGCGCAGGTTGTCGATGGCTGCAGCATCATCGTAATTGACGGGGCGGGTGATATCGGCTTCGTAGCACTTCTTGGGATCACAGCGATTGTGGTACCCCTCACCCTGTGTAATCTTCTGCCAGGCAGCCCCCGCCTGTTCAGCCACCGGAAAGGTGGCCTGGTTATGGTGACCATCAAGATACATCACGATATGGGCATGGCATTTGTGTCGGGAAGTACACTCCAGTACCCAGAAGTGGCCCACGATGTTGCTCTCTAACATCAGATGTTCTGTTAACTGGCGTACCTCCCTTTCTGTCTCGTACCATCCGTGATGGTTATAACGCCATGTGTCATTCTGATAGAACACATCGAGTCTGAGGGGCTGAAGGCGGGAGTAACGTTCCAGTAGCTGATCAAGATGGTGGTTCAGTAACGACAACAGGAACCAGTTCATTGTGTATTTGCGATTCCAGGGCCAGGGAAAGTCCATGATTTAATCCTCTGTAGTGTGTGTACAAAGGAAGGTGGTGATATGTAATTTTTATGCAGGAAAGTCACAGTATTTCTGTTTACTGAGCAGTACTGTGGGGACAGAAGATATACAGACGGGGTAAGCGGATCACTGGGGAAGGGGATATGAAGAGGAAGTTCTTAAAACATGAAGACCTTAATTATACTAAAAACCCAAATGTTCGCTCCTGGTATCCAGGCTGTCCTGACAGCATCATATTCAGTATTTTTACGTGAGAGCATGTTACTATGAATTGATAACTAAAGAGAAAGAGCAATAGAATAAACTTGTTGATAATAAAGGTGTTTAAGGTTAATTGTTATGCACTTTTTCTAAAATGCTTAATAGGTGATTGGCATGTCAGAACGAATCACTTTCAATGTAACCAATTCTGAGACTCTGCGTGTTGTGGATGAATACAGCAAAAAACAGAAGATCTCACGATCGCAGGTTATTTCCACATTGCTGGATGCCACCGTTCCGGTACTGAAAGATATTAATCGCTATTATCAGCTTGCGGACGAACTTAAGGCCCGGCTACTGTCTGGTGTCTACCAGCAGGATTTGCCTCGCCGAAGAAATGTTGTAGCTGCTGAAAAGTATTGTATGGAGATCTGGGAGAGTAAGCTTCAGGTTGGAAAAGGGTACGACTTTGACAGCGTCAATGGCAAGGTGCATGTTCGCGAACATAAGCGACACCTCCGTCGGGATAATGCAGTTGGCAGGGTCGAAAATCGACATATCAAAGAGTTCTGTCAGTCGCTCCTGGAAAGATCAGAACAGGATGCCCGCTATGCCTGTTTTATCTATACCGAAAGGATTATTTTTGCTGATGTTGAAACCTCTGGACACTCTTCATCCCCAATAAAACTGGCAGCAGGTGATGCTGTAATTTTGCTGGCAAAAGATGTGGTTTTTAACGAGTTTTTCTTTGATATAGGTAAGGCGCTTTTTATTAATGTGGTTGATCTTATGTCATACGGTACAAGTGGTATCCCGGAGACGACAGGAGACCCACGTGTTCATTGCTGGGTGCCAATTCTGTTTAGTGGGAAAAATGCCGTGATAGTACCTGTGTACCTGATTGACCCTGCTACGGCCCCGACGTTAAGAAAACCAGACAACATCACAGTGGTTTACCAGGACAAAAAGTAACGTTGATTCTTGTTCCTGCCATGCCATGCGTTTTCATCTATCCCGTGGCAACCTCAGACTCATCTAGGTTGAATTACCTTGTGCAGGTGAAAGTCAGCAATGTGATAAAGAATATACAGTACTGAGCTGCAGGCATTCTGTCTGACATGAACCAGGGCTACAGGGGATATAACGAAGCGTTGAGGGCAGCAATATTGCTGCCGGGAAGACGCTCCCCCGGCAGAAACACAAATTAAATCGGCTTGTTGTGATCAGGAAGCATTCTACATAGTGTGTTGTCCTTCTGGACATAGTGATGAAGCAACGCCGCTGCCGCATGGAAAGCAATGAAGAAATATCCGGCATTACCCAGTGTTTCGTGAATATTTTTCAGTACTGACTTCACCAAAGGGTCGGGCGTAGCAAAAGGAGAAATAGTGAGCCCCAGAAAAATCCAGCTCTTACCGTTAATAGCCATCAGAGCGACCTCCAGTAATTTTCTCCGAAATGAATGCTGCATAGCCATGATCTTCTGTCGGATTATCGCGCTTCAGCGGCCAGTCGATATCGTCATCCTGCCGGGCGATATAACCATCAAGTGCCCCGTATTCAGGTTGCATAGACCCGTTGAACTCACAGCACGAAGCGGTTAGAACTAACTGAGCTGAAGGTCCGTTGTGAGCGAGATATAGTCATTCGTACCCTGAGAATTACACTTTGAAGTGATTCAGGGTATGCGCTTACTGGTTACGAATATTGAGCGAGAATCATGTGATGATCGCCGCTTTTCTTTCGAGCCAGTAGGTGCTCCACGTTCGCTAACGAATACTCAGGGCATGCAGATAAACTGCTGGCTATATTTCTTTCGAAGAGCGTGGAATGCATACCAATCCCCGATAAAAAGGAGTTGGTGATGACTGTGACTAATCAATTTGCTGCGCACGTTGGTCTGGACTGGGCTGATAAAAAACACGATGTCTGTGTTCAGTTTAAAAACGGTGAACGCGTATTCGATGTGATTGAACATACAGCAGAAGCGCTTGATGCCTGGCTTACTGAGTTACACCAGAAAGTAAAAGGTAGAATCGCAATAGCTCTCGAACTGAAGAAGGGCCCCGTGGTATATGCTCTTCAAAAATACCCCTTTATCACCGTTTTCCCCGTCCACGCATTGTCCCTGGCTCGTTATCGGCAAGCCTTCTCGCCCAGCGGCGCTAAAGATGATCCGCAGGATGCCGAGCTGGCATTAGAGTTAATGCTGCGTTACCCCCAGAAGATAAAAGCTATTGAACCCGACAATGCGGATATTCGCTTACTTCAGCAACTGGTTGAGCAACGTCGTCAGTTGGTTGAAGATAAACGACGCTTTGTGAACCGGATAATCAACACGCTTAAACAGTATTATCCTCAGCCACTGGAGTGGTTCTCACATCGGGGTAGCTTACTGTTGTGTGAGCTGATTATCCGGTGGCCCAGTCTGCAACAACTGAAACGAGCCAGACGCGACACGATCCGCAACTTTCTGAATGCCAAAGGTGGTCGCGCTATGGCCCTTACCGAGCAACGTGTTGCGAGTATTGATAATGCGATCCCATTGACTACAGACCCGAGTGTTATAGAGGCTAATGCTTTGATGGCAGCAGCACTGGCGACACAAATTAAAGTCGTGAGTGAAATCATCAAAACCTATGACGAACGAATCGAAACGCTGTTTGACACATTGCCAGATGCGGGGCTGTTCAAATCACTTCCGGGCATGGGACCGTGCATGGGCCCACGGATGCTTGCTGCACTTGGTGATAATCGTGACCGGTTTAACAGCGCTGAAGAAATTCAAAACTACGCAGGTATAGCACCGGTGACCGAACGAAGCGGCCAAAAATCCTGGGTTCACTGGCGATGGCAATGTGCCAAGTTCGTCAGGCAGACCTTTGTTGAATGGGCTGCCAAGACGGTTAATTCATCATACTGGGCCAAACTGTATTATCAGGGCCTTAGAGAAAAGGGCAAATCTCATCAGTCTGCGATCCGGGCACTGGCGTTCAAATGGATAAGGATCATTTACCGCTGCTGGAAGGCCAGAACCTGTTATGACGAAGCGAAATATTTGCTGGCTCTCGAAGCGAGACACTCGCCCTTACTGAAGCCATAAAAAGCTTGTCGAATGTCTCAGGGCGTGAAGCGGACATTGCAGACTGCCCAGTAGAAAAAGTGCTATCAGAATTATCTAAAGGAAGATCGTATTTACCATGTCTCATTCTAACTGTTTAATAAATTACAAAAATTAAAATTTCCATTTAATATCATCGCGTTAAGCAAGAGAATTAAACCTCTCATTTAATTTATGATTCTTATTTAATTCATGAGTTGGTGTAAAAATAGGTTGCCGCACTATAGAAAGACACATATTTAAACCCAGCAGGAAATCATATTTGAAAGTAATGTGTTTAAGGGGCTGCGTAACAAGAACAGCAAGTAAACACATAGTAATAACAGTTACCATTCCCATTTCGCAAGTGGCCATATCAGAGGTGAACTAATGCCTGCTGCAATTTTAAGAATTAAGGTTATCCTAATAATTCTTTTGTATGATTAAGATCATCGATAAATTTACTAAGGACTCATTAATGAAATTGCGACTCTGGAATCTATTACCCCATGATTACGCTCCTTTTTTTCGTATTCTTCACATCATTGTGGCATTTCTAATATTATCACAAATTATTAACTCTAATCTGACAGAGACCGAAGCAATTGGTGAACATAGTCTTGAAGGAGTTATAACCTGGATGCACATTATTTCAGGGTTAGGACTGATTATTTGTGGTTTTATTATGTTAAGTTGGATGCTTACTCAAAGAGGTTTTACTTATTATTTTTCATGGGTAGGGCTTGACTTTAGTGGTATTAAGCAAGATATAAAAACGTTGACTAGTTTCCGACTGCCCGATGCACATTCGGGAGGTATTGCCAGTACAATCCAAGGATTTGGAGTTCTAGCATTGCTAATTGTAGCACTTTCAGGTGGCCTATGGTTCTTGTTGAATACCATGCAGTCAAATCTGGCTGAAACAGTAATCCACTGGCATAAGTTCTTTACTACTTTCATTGAGGTCTATTTTTATGCACATGGTGCAATGGGAGTTTTGCATATTTTAATTGAAAAATATAAAAGCCGCTCAGTTAACCTAAGTGACTAATCTGTTGTGAGATAATATTACTTCAAGTTGAAGAAAACCCTAAAAATAAAATTTAGTTTACTAGAAGATGAAACAGCACTTGCAGAGACTTTTTAATTAAATTTAATAAAAACGAAAAAATATTCATGGCGAAATGATTGTTTAATTATCTATCATGGATAGAAATGTGAGTTAGTCGTCCTATTTTAGGAAGTTAATAATGACTAAAACAAAAGGGTTACCTCGTCCGCTGACGCACTACGCTTGGCTTTCCATTGCCACGGCTATTGCCACTATCGGACTCAAAGGTGTGGCGTGGAAAATGACCGGTTCGGTCGGTCTGCTATCTGATGCCATCGAATCCGTAGTTAACCTCGCAGGAGCCCTAATGGCGCTCTGGATGCTGACCTTGGCTGCGCTTCCGGCCGATGAGAACCATGCATATGGGCACGGCAAAGCCGAATATTTCTCGAGTGCTTTCGAAGGATTTCTGATCCTATTGGCGGCAGCCAGTATCGCCTATACCGCAGTTGAGCGGATGTTAACTCCACAGCCGCTTGAGGAGATTGGTCTCGGATTACTGGTTTCAACAGTCGCATCAATCCTTAATTTTGTGACGGCTCGCATTTTGTTAAGGGCTGGCAGGCAGCACAACTCTATCACTCTTGAGGCAGATGCTCATCACCTGCTGACCGATGTCTGGACGTCGGTCGGTGTCATTTTTGGTGTCGGACTGGTTTATCTGACCGGCTGGTTTTGGGTCGATCCGATCGTTGCATTGCTGGTCGCAGCCAACATCGTTTGGACTGGTTATCAGCTTATGAGTCGTTCAGCTGCAGGTCTGATGGACGTATCGCTACCCACGGAAGAACTCAAAAAAATCGAGTCACTGCTGGCAGGATATCGTGAACAGGGGCTTGATTTCCATGCACTACGTACACGCCAGGCTGGCGGGCGGGCGTTTATGACAATGCACATCCTAGTTCCTGGGCGATGGACTGTTCAATATGGGCACGACTGGGCCGAGCGTATAGAGAATGATATCCGCACCGCACTGCCTTTTATCCATATCACCACTCATGTGGAACCGTTGGAAGATCCCGCGTCAATGAACGACCAAACGCTCGACATTTCTGATCACTAAACTAACCACATGTCGCTGGTCGGGCAGGGTAACAAACCTCGCTCTACAAAAATTTCAGGTATTCTCTATAATTCTGAGGGTACTTGATGTGACCTGCGCCCAATTGTTGGGCACGCAATATTTTTAAAAAGTCCGCTTCTGGCACAGGGCTGCTGTTGCAGCCCTGATAACCTTAGACTTCAATCGATTCAGAAATCTCTAACGCATCATCGACTTCAATGCCCAGATAACGGACTGTGCTTTCCAGTTTCTTATGACCCAACAGAAGTTGGATCACCCGGAGATTCTTGGTTTTCTTGTAGATCAGGTAAGGTTTTGTTCTTCTCATGGAATGTGTGCTGTAAAGCGTCTCTTCGAGACCAAGCTTTTCTACCCACCCATGAAAGATTCGGTTGTATTGCCGGGTTGAAATATGCTGGTTAGTTCCGATCCGAGACCGAAACAAGAAGTCTTTACTGTGCAAATTGCCAAGCTTTATCAATGCAGCAACAGCTTCTCTTGTCCCTTTGGTTATCTCAAATTGCACAGGGCTACCGGTTTTCTGTTGCAATACCGTTGCTCTGCTCGAAACAGAGCTACCATATGCAACATCAGATACTTTGAGTTTGACCAGATCACAGCCTCGAAGCTTACTGTCCAGTGCCATATTGAACAGAGCTAAATCGCGCGTTTTACCTTCCAGTTCAAGTCGGATTCGGATACCCCAGATATGAGATATCTGAAGTGGCCTTTTTTGGCCTATGATACGGTCTTTGTTCCACGGTGACGTGTTCATACTCAAATCTCCTGCAATGTGGGAGATTTGAGTATGGTTGTCCCTTATGAGCGATCTGCTGACATTACCAGCATAGTGGCGTATTAATCATCTAGGAGCAGGTCACAATCTCAGCCATCAAGCTCTGGACTAACCCAACTGCGAAACGCTGCAGACTAACAAGACCATCTTCGTCGTCCTCGCCGTAGAAACGTGTGAAGGCAACCGATCGCACCTTCTCATAGTCTTCACCATGTTCATCGCCTCCAAAACGCTTGGCGAGCGCCGCCAGCACGTACTTCAAAGACTCTTGGTCCTCCTCTGAACGAATAGAGCTATGACTTCGCTAGAGACAAAGTCGCTTACTTAGCTTCCCTGTTTCGATGTTGCAACTCACATATTTTTAACTTTCAGAATGTGTTACCCAATAGTTCGTGCTAATGCTACTATTTGTATTCAATCGGATTAATGATGTTGTTACGCGAGTCCATTGAACTAAACATAAGGGAGTATATGGGGTTAGCTGAAACATTAGTTAGTATTCCGCAGTCTGAAAGAGGCGGTGAGATTGCTCAACGTGGGTTTGACTATCAAACTTGCTGGGCTTTATCTCAAATGCTGGAATATGAACTAGATGAAAAGAACTATGTGTTTATCTTCGAATATCATGATGATGTTCTTATTCTTGATGACGAAGTTTCTCCAACACAACTCACATTTGCTCAAGTAAAAACAAGAGAGAAACACTGGACTGCATCCACTCTTAGTAATAGCACCAAGAAGAACCCCATATCTATCATCGGTAAGTTATTTATTCATCAAAAGAATTTCGCCGAATATTCACCCAAGCTCCTTTTTGTTACTAATGCTTCTTTCAATCTATGTGAGGAAAACGGTGGTAAGTCTTGTTTTGGTGCAAATGAAGTCAAAGTGGAGTATCAGACGAGCTTTAAGAAAGCAATCAAAGATCAAGTAAAGCTTGATGACTCCAGTATCGATCTTTCTGTTATGCGTTTCGTTCAATCCTCATTAAGCCTAGATGACCACATTACACATCTAAAAGGTAAACTATGCGATTTCCTTAGCAAGAAGTTTGGCGATAGCATTAGCCTGAGTGTTAATGCATTAGCTTCTTTGCTTGAACAGGCGTGTCGAGAAAAATCCAAGGTAAAATCCGCAGATATTATTAATTTTCCTGAACTTATCTCACGAAAGGGTTTCTCATCAGAAGCATTGAATGGTGTGCTTGATTCCTTGAATGCAAGTAATAGTTTAAAGCCTGATTGGGACAAAGCTAGTCCCCTATTCAATGATCTTGGCAAAACATCGCTTCAGCTCATTATCCTGCAAGCCATGTTCTCACAAGTTTGCATCGACCTTAACCAAAACAAAAAAAATCCTTCGACTGTATATCTAGAATATGCAATTAGCCTTTACGATGAGGCGAGTGCTCACTCGGATTTGAAATTATATCTAACTGAAACCATGTACAAAATTGATGCACTTTGTCCAGATTATGCATTGACTTTAAAGTCAGGGAAGAAAGAATGCATAGTTATTTACTCAATAATCCAGAAGCTCTTAGAGGGAGGTGAATAATGAAAAGCATATACTTTAAAAGTGCTCATATATTATCCCTTCGCGATAAGAAAGGATTCTCCTTCAAGTTCTCACCTGATATTAATATCATTACAGGTGAGAACGACACAGGTAAGTCTAGCTTTATTAAGAGCTTATATCATACATTAGGTGCTGATGTTCGACTGGATAAAAAGTGGAAAGAAGATAACTTTGTTTCAAAAGTTGTTATTTGTGTTAATAATCGTGACTATGCGTTTCTTCGCCACGAAAAACGTATTTCCATTTTCGATATAACAGCAGGACAAGAGCATCACTTAGTGACCTCTAGCTCTCGTGCAGAGATTGCATTAGCTGTGCGTGATGTCTTTGATTTCAATTTGGAGCTTGTGACTAAAACTAATTTGGTTCAGGGACAAGCACAACCAGCAAGTCTTTATCTCCCTTACTATATTGATCAAGATAACGGTTGGGGGAAGGTTTTAGATTCATTTAGCAGTTTGGCTATGTATGAGGACTGGCAAAAAAATATCTTGAATTTTCATACTGGTGTAAAACCAAAGGAGTACTATACTTTACAAGGAAAGATTAATTTAATTGATATCGATCTTGTTGAAATCCGAACGACGTTAAAAGCTCTAAAGAGAGCTAAAAAGCGATTCGAAGAGTCATTTGGAAGAGTACTTTTCGATGTGGATGTAAAATATTATGAAGAGCTGCTGGAACGTTTCCTTCGTAAGTGCCAAGACTTACATCAAGAAGAAACAGAATACAGAATTAAGCTCATAAAAATATTATCTCTACGAGATGAATTAGTAACAGAAATAGAGGAATCAAAAAGACAGCTCGATGAAAATGATATAGATTCTTTGCTACCATCGGCAGGCTTAGAAGCGAGATATGTAGTACTTGAGAATAAAGAAAAGCTATTGCAAATCATACCAAAGTTGTATGAGGAAAAATCTGTATATGATGATCAACTCTCTAAAATTAAAGAAGATTTGAAACAGGCTATAAGCTTAAGCTCAGAACTCAAAAACATGCTTCTGGAAGTCAAAGAGCAACTGACTCTTCAAGACGTTATTAAGTCTCAAGCAAGTAAGCAGGTTGAGGTAACTTTCGATGAGCAAATTAACGAATTACTGCTAAAAATAGGCGAATTGGATGTTGCTAGAACTCAGCTTTCAAAAGAAATAGCAAAGTTCGAAGATAAAAAGCGAGCAAAAGAAATCAATGATAAGTTTAAAGAGTCACTGAAGTTTGCGCAAACTGAGTTAGGTATCAAAGATCCTAAAGTTGGAACTATTCTTCAATATGGTCCGATTTCTAAGAGCGAAACAGGCAGCCGTGCTCCAAGGTCAATATTGGCTTATCACTATGCTCTTCTAAAAACAATAGAAGATAAATCGACAAGTCCTATGCTTCCAGTAGTAATTGACTCGCCTAAACAACAAGATCCAGATCCGCGCACAACAAAAAAGTTATTCGATTTATGTATTAATGGTTTATCAACTAATAGCCAGCTAATTATCGGCTCAGTTTCATTTGAAAGAGAAACGAATCAGTTTAAAACACTTATTATGACTGAAAAATACAGTCTGCTAAAATCAGAGCTTTACAATCAGGTTTATCAAGAGATTATGCCTCTTTATGAACGAGCTGCGTTATCATAATCTGATCATTTATATGGGAACACGCTCATCACTATGAGTGTGTCTCCTCATAGTTACGCTAGCTATCAATTAAATTAGCCTATTCAATTGACCAGCTCTTCATTGATCAACAATAAGTGCTATTAGCTACTTCAGCTTTCGGCACAGAGAGGACGAGATGGCTGGTTTGAAGGTCCGCTGTGAGCGAAAAGCAGGCGCTCCGAAAGCAGCAAGACATAACAGCAATCTTGCGCTCATCGTTATTACCGCATGCCTTAAAACGGCATGCGGGTGGTGGCGGATGTCACTTACCTCTCTGCAGCCACGCGATATTGCTAGCGCAAGCTATTCTTACTGAACTCACTACGTTCCTGATGGATTTGAAATCAGCAGCCGCCAACCTCCGTCAACGCTTCGCAACAACACCTGCGTTGCTGTACCGGACTCTTCGTGCAGTGTTCTATCCTTGGTGGTTATGGTCAAAGTCCAGTCAATAATAAGCAGAGCAATTTCACCGGCGGAGAGGATCGAGCGGATATGGTTTCTGATAACTGGCTGGGATGATGTCAGTGACAAAAAAGTGTCCCGAAGCTTTTCAGGATCGCTTTCGATGACCACACCATCAGTCATTTTCATAGTGGCACGGTTACTGAACAGAGCCAGCAGGTCATCAACCCTGCCTGCATTGAAAGCATCATCAAACGCGGCTATCGTTTCGACAGGCGAATGGTAGACTGCTGTCCCCCCTTCAATGGCGGCTGTAAATTTTAACAGGTGGCTGGCGACCTCTGTAGGGGCCTCCAGAGGCAAGAGATGTCCGACGTCTGGAATAATATACATTGATGCATGTGAAATAAGGGGCAGCAATTCTCTTTGCAGAGTAGCCGGAAGGTCTACACGATCCAACTCCCCTGAAATGACCGTCACAGGGACATTAATTGAGGCCACTTCCTGGGTAATGTCTTCGCCGATAGCCGTATTAGGCCAGCCTTCTTTGGCCTCGGATGAGGCCCTCAAACTGTCCTCGATTACCTGTTCACGCAGAGCAGAACTTAGTGCCCCCGCTGTCAGGACATTATCAATCACAAAGCCGACAGATTCGCGGCTGTTATATGCGCTGGATAACGTATCGCGCTGCTCAGGCGTGAGACGCATAGGTGAAGGTGGAGAGGGAGCGATAAGCATCAGGCCTTCAAGACCTGCATGCCGACGCGACGCCATCAGTTGGGCAACTTTTCCCCCCATCGAATGGCCAATAAGAATGTAGCGTTTAAGCTCAAGCGCTGAAATAACCCCTTCGGCATCCCGAGCAAGGTCACCAATTCGGTATCCTGATTTAGGTGCGTCTGAGCCCCCCCAGCCCCGGTGGTCGATTGCAACTGTGCGGTAGTGGTCAGGTAACTGACTTATCACGCTCTCCCATGTACGGGATGAACCGCCATAATAATGCAAAAATACCAGTGCAATTTCACCGCTGCCCTGTTGCTCAATGTGGATACCCGTTCCATTCACCTTAATTTTCATCGTCTCATGCCTCTTCATGTCATTAAGGTAATGGTAATTGCTGTCATGAGTGATGATAATCAGCGTAATTGTGTCGACAGCCGATACTCTGATTATCGAATGGTGGTAAGTTATGGACAGGTTCACCAGCATGCAGATTTTTATCGCGGCAGTGGATGAAGGCAGTTTCGCCGCCGCCGCGAGACGTTTTAAGCTTTCGGCTGCAATGGCAGGAAAGCATGTCAGCGCTATAGAATCTGATCTAAATGTACGACTTCTTCAGCGTTCAACACGCCGTCTTAGCCTGACGGATGCCGGTGAGCGGTATTATGAACGTTGCAAAGTTATTCTTGAGGTTCTTGAGGATGCGAACCGGGAAGCCAGTGATGTTCAGAAAACACCGAAGGGGTTGCTTCGCGTTGCAGCACCGGTCGCCTTCGGTGCAATGCATCTTGGTAGGATCGTATCACGCTACCTGGAGCAATTTCCGGAGGTCAGTCTGGACGTTGTACTGGAGGATAAATACGCCGATCTGCTCGAAAATCGAATCGATGTTGCCATCCGAGTTGGGCGTTTTGAGGATCCGACACTGGTTACGCGGCGGCTGGCACCTTGCAGGATGGTTTTGTGCGCTTCACCGGAGTATTTGAAAAAACATGGCACACCAGAGACGCCGGATGATCTTTCCCGTGCGCCTCGACTGGCGTTCAGCCAGGCGGTTTCAGCGGGAGACTGGACGATTTATGATGCACAAGGCAGGCCGCACAGTATTGAAGGCCCATGCCGTATGACTGCCAATAACATTCAGTTGCTTCTTGAATCCGTACTGGCCGGAACAGGCATTGCTTACGGGCCCAACTTTGTTTTTGGCGAGCATATTAAGCAGGGCAAGCTGATAAAGCTGCTGCCAGCATACCGGACGACTGAACTTACTATTCAGGCTGTTTATCCCAGCGCGATCCGTATTCCTTTCAAGGTTCGCAGCTTTGTTGATTTTATTGCTAAAGCGTTAGGAGATACACCGCTGTGGGGAGAAGAAAATTGAAATATGCAAGAAGTAACATCCGCTTCTGGCACATAGCAGACAGCTATGGGCTGCTGAAGGTCCGCTGTGAGCGAGGAGCGGAAGTAGGAATCTGTTCTGACTATAAAGGGCGACTTTTAACATCGCCCTGTGTTAATCTGCGAGGCATAGGCCAATAAAACATTATCGCAATAGCGCCAGGGAAACTCTGGCACATAAATTATTTCGCGATAAGGTTAGAATTTTGGATCTAATTTCCTCATATTGTTCGCATGAAATTTAGCGCAATCACGCCAAATGCCAAGTGACTCAGCAACCTTAACGGCTTCATCCTCACCTTTTATAATAACATGATATCGACCACTAACGATTTCGTTCAATCTATTTCTAGCTAAGTTAACAACTTTGCTTTCATTATAAGATGATGGTTCAAATGCAAGTTTGCATGACATGTAGATGATACCTTCAATACCCATTTTTTTTATGATGTATTTATTGATATCTTCGAAAATTAATCTTATTATGTGAGAACAAAGCAACGACGTTTTTGGAGAGATGAATATATCTTCATTATATTCAAATTCACTTAATGGTTTACCTTTTGGGAAGTTTCTCTCTACTGACTCTTTTAATTCTTGGGATTTTGATATCTCTGATAACTTATGAGATGCTTTGGATTGCCTATGAGCTATTGAATTTCTAACTGCTGAAAAATACTCATAAATCGGAAGGAATGTCTTTATGTTCTTCATGTTCCATTCGTGTGAATCATATAACCTTTCAATTTTGTTACTACTGGTTGATTCCGATTTTTTATCTTGAGTGTTATTAAACATTGCCCAACTTGAAAACCAAGAATCAATATCGACAATACAATCATCCAAAGCAGAAAAAGTGCCAAATATAGCCATTTCACTTACATACCAATACAACATCTCTTGCGCTAATTCCTTTTTCTTTAATTGATAATCTAATTCATTATTATCCTCTTCCTTATCTAGTCTTCTTGATGATGTTTTATTTTTTAAATTTGATTCATCAACTGGAGGGCTTGGAAGTGAAAAATTCGGCGGGAATTGCCAAGATTTATCAGTTTTCTTAATGAGCTCATTCATTTTATTTTCATTGCCTGGCGTCAATAAATATTCAATCACATGATTAAGTGATGAGGTTAAAACCTTAACCTTCGTATTTAATCCTTCATGAAATAAATGGTAATTTAAAAAAGGCTCAGTTACAGCATATTCTAAGTCTAACATTTTTCATCTACCTTTGATTGTGACTTTATATATTATCCGTTTAAAGTATATCTTGATGTATTAGTTAACACCCCACACTTTCACTGCTTGTTCAGAAATCTATTTTTGAAAATCATTAGTCTTATCTCTCTGAAGTCCAGGAACGATATATTTATTTAATCCACCGATTAACTCATTGAAGTTTTCATTTTATAGTTCCATTAACATAAGTTAATTAGCCATATATTATATATAATTTACTCTTAAATTAAATCTTCTAACCATATTAAATGGCTTCTTATTCTGTATAAAGAAAATTTTTTCATGATTGTGAATCACTACAGTTACTCTTGTTAATCGATGCGCGTTTTTACCCCTCACAGGTATTAACGCCTGCTTTTACTTTAGCGGATGCTATGTCCGCTTCTGGCACGAAGCTGCCCATCAAGAAGGTAGGTAGGGCAGCTATGAGTGAAAATAGGACGTTGCGATAATACCTACCAAACGCGGAAAAATCAGTGCGTGAAAATAAATAGTATTATTTACAAATTCAAATCTACATTTTCAGGGTGTTTTATTGGGGTCTTGTTTCTAATATCAATGATTAACTTTGCTAACTCATTATAGGTTTCAGGTATCTGAGATACTGAAAGCATCATGTTTTCAGCTAATTTTGTTTTATTTATAGAATTAGGAGTCCCACCATTGGAAGAAATGAATTGTGCTAATTGAGCTAACCATGGCTGAGTTGGATTGAATTTTTTTTCAAAGTCATTACGTTTTGATAAAAAAGAACTAGCTATAACATTTTGCTGAAAGCAAGCTTCTATAAAGCAATCTTTAGGAAAGCTTTCTTCAAATGTTCCGCCTAAAGTTCCATCATTATAAGAAACTACAGGGCTAAATGGTATTTTAAAGTATGTGATCAATGGGCTATTTATTTTCTTTATTATTTTTCCTTCATGATCATCATCATACGTTACTATTATTGGTCGATCATGGCTCAATGTTTTATGTAGAAGTCTTATGGCGTGTTTTAAGTTACCAATCCCATTGTAATTTGCAATTACAATACCAAGCTTATCGAAATCTATACCACAGTCTTCAAGTAAGGGTTGAAAAGCAAGTTCTTCAGACTCACCTTCGACAAAAATGTAAATGCATTGTTTTTTTGCTTCATTCTTCATTACTTTTTCGAATAGAAGCTCATTTAACATTTCTTCGTATTGGATGTCCTCCATTGTTGTTCCCACTAACTGCCCCCTCTGAGAGTTAACTCCACAAGCTATTGATAACCGAAAATACTGCGGGAAATTTACCCTACAGAGCCTAAACATTACCATGCCTTTAATTAATTAACATCTGAAATGATCATCAGTCTCAAAGCGTTCGCAACGTCCGCTCCTGGCACAGAACGGCCTATCAGCATTCTAAAAATATTCAGATATATATCATTCCCCTGAACATACCTCATTAAAGGCAGAACCTCACGGTCTTGCCTTTTTTGTTTTCATTTCAGAGGAGCAGTAATGAATCAATTTGAAGGTTTACAGTCACTGCAGCATTCGCTTTCTAACCTGCCGCACTGGGCATCAGAGCGTATTCTGCAGCAGATAAATCAGCTTACTGACTATGAGCCGGTGATTGGCATCATGGGTAAAACTGGCTCGGGCAAGAGCAGCTTATGTAATGCCCTGTTTACCGGTGAGATTTCACCGGTCAGCGATGTGACCGCCTGCACACGCGAACCCTTACGCTTTCGCCTGCAAGTGGGGAAGCGCTTTATGACGCTGGTGGATTTACCCGGCGTCGGGGAGTCTGAGCGCCGGGATACAGAGTATGCCACGCTGTACCGTAAACAGCTCCCCCAGCTGGATCTGGTTCTGTGGTTGATTAAGGGTGATGATCGGGCGCTGGCCGTAGATGAACATTTTTACCGGCAGGTGATTGGTGAAGCATACCGGCATAAGGTGTTGTTTGTTATCAGCCAGTCTGACAAGGTTGAACCCACCTGCGGTGGTGAAAAGCTGTCTACAGAGCAGAAACGAAATATCAGCCTCAAAATCTGTCTGCTGCATGAGTTGTTCCAACCTGTAAACCCTGTCTGTGCGGTGTCGATACGTTTGCAGTGGGGGCTGCGGATGATGGCTGAGCGGATGATTCGTTGCTTGCCACGGGAGGCCAGTAGTCAGGTGGCAGTACAACTCAGTGCGCCACTTCGTACCGATGCCGTTAATAAAAAAGCCCGTGACGATTTTGGTGAAACGGTCGGCTCGGTACTGGATACAGTAAGTTCCATGCCCCTGATACCGGCCCAGGTTCGGTCAGTCATCCAGTCTGTGCGCGACATCGTGGTATCAGTCGCCCGTGCAGTCTGGAATTTCTTCTTCTGAACATTAACCCTTCTAACCCGTAGTTTCCTGAGCCCTGCCGCGATTTTGCGGCGGGGCTTTTTGTATTTAATTTTCCATCATGAGGAGTCTGCTTATGACCCGTCTGGCTTCGCGCTTTGGCGCAGCAAACCTTATTCGTCGTGACCGTCCGTTAACCCAGGAAGAGCTGTTTCGTGTAGTGCCCAGTGTCTTCAGCGAGGAGAAGCATGCGTCTCGTAGCGCACGGTATACCTGGATACCAACCATTACCGTTCTTGAAAATCTGCAGTGTGAAGGCTTTCAGCCTTTCTTTGCCTGCCAGACCCGGGTGCGTGACCCGGGGCGTCGCGAGCATACAAAGCATATGTTACGTCTGCGCCGGGAGGGACAAATTACTGGCAAGCAAGTCCCAGAAATCATTCTGCTCAATTCTCATGACGGCACCAGCTCGTATCAGATGTTACCGGGATTATTCCGTGCGGTATGCCAGAACGGGCTTGTCTGCGGTGAATCGTTCGGCGAGGTGCGGGTACCGCACAAAGGAGATGTCGTGAGTCAGGTGATTGAGGGGGCGTATGAAGTGCTGGGTATTTTTGACCGTGTGGAAGAGAAGCGGGATGCCATGCAGTCGCTGATGCTGCCGCCACCTGCACAACAGGCTCTGGCACAGGCTGCACTGACGTACCGTTTTGGTGAGGACCACCAGCCGGTGACAGCACCTCAGATACTCTCCCCACGCCGCTGGCAGGATGAGAGCAATGACCTGTGGACCACATACCAGCGTATTCAGGAGAACCTGATTAAGGGCGGGCTCAGTGGCCGGAGTGCAAAAGGTGGGCGAACACATACCCGCGCCGTGCGTGGTATCGACGGCGATGTGAAGCTCAACCGGGCTCTCTGGGTGATGGCGGAAGCGATGCTGAGTGGGTTTCAGTCCTGAGCTTGTTATCAGCATGTTGGGAAAGGACACTCCCTGTCCGTTTTACCTCCATTGGATTGAGTGTTTTATCACCGTATTTCACGGTGCGCCGCGTTGGGCTTGCCTCCGGTGGCAGATAAAAAATAGTTCATTCCATGTCCATACCCTGTCCGCCCCCCTCTTTAGAATCATTTCATATTCAGTCAGTTAATTATTACGGAGATTTGAGATAACACAGGCAGAGCGCCGTCACGACCGACTGGCTGTCAGGCTGTCACTGATAATCAGCCGCCTGGTTGCCGGTGAGACGCTGAACATGGCCCGGCTGGCTGCAGAGTTTAGTGTGTCAGTCCGTACCCTGCGACGGGATTTTCGCGAACGGCTGATGTATCTGGACCTGGAGTATCGACGAGGGCAATGCCGCCTGCGCAGCACCAGTGGGGGCGTACAGGGTGAGCTGGATGCGCTGACCTTTGCTCACCGGTCCGGACTGGCCGATATCTTTCCGGGGCTGGACCGGCGTCTGGCGGGCATGCTGCTCACAGCAGGAGGGATGCCCTGTCTGGTGTGGCAACCGCCACAGACTATATCACCGGCCACCTCACTGGTGTTCTACCGTCTCGTCAGTGCTATTACCGCCTGCCAACGGGTACTGCTGCTGGCTGAGGGAGAGCGCTGTGACGGACTGGCCCCGTACCGCCTGATATCACTCGACGGCTGCTGGTACCTCACCGGTGAACTTAACGGGCATATCACCGTGCATCCACTGGCGACCATCCATGCGGTGACAGTCCTCAATACAACTTTCACCCCGCTAAAACGTCTCAGCCAGTTAACCACACAGGCGGGCTTTATCCGGGCCCTTCCG
>NZ_JXAG01000025.1 GCF_000814905.1 Enterobacter sp. Bisph1 | reverse complement strand
CATCAAACAAGCAGAAGGCCATCCTGACGGATGGCCTTTTTGCGTTTCTTCCGCAGCAAAAAACGCTCGCTACGTAAATAACCCGACCATAAAGCCGGGTTTTCGCCTTTCTGTCTTTTAAATCAAGCCGTTAACCCAGCCTTATTCATAATAAACGCGGCTATCTGTTCCACATTATTCAAATCAAGTACCGGAACGCTGAGCGTCACCGGAATATCGCTGGCAACCGCGATAACATGCTCGTCCAGCGTCAGTTCATGTAATTCATGGCCGCAGCCCTGACGCCAGAGAAGGATCTTAGGTACGGCCTCATGTTTAAAACCCTCAACCAGCACCAGATCCAGCCTGGTGACATCCATTCGGCTAACCAGATAAAAAAGATCCAACTCTTCCTCATCCGGGGTTTCGGTCATCAATGCCCAGCGCTGAGAGCTGGCGACCAGCGTTTGCGCCGCCCCGGCTTTACGTAATTCATAGCTGTCCTTACCGGGCTTATCGATATCCATATCATGGTGAGTATGCTTGATTAAACCGGGGCGAACGCCGCGTGAGCAGAGTTCTGGGATCAGTTTTTTCAGCAGCGTTGTTTTCCCGGTTCCGCTCCAGGCGGCTATCGCAAATAACGGAATCATAGCGTCTCCTGCCAGTGAGCGAGATCGTCAGGGGTGTTGACGTTGGCGAAAGCAGATTTTACATCGCTGAAATCGACCGAATGCCCACCGGCCTGGCGCATAAACACCATCACTCGACGTTCACCACTCGTGAGATAATCCTGCAATAACGGTAAAACACTGCGCTGCACCAGCGCGATGGCCGGATGATCCCGCTCGCCATCGTGTACCCAGGCGGCCGGAGAGTGTTGCACACTCCTCTGTAACCGTTCAGCAAGATCCACAGGTATATGCGGCGTATCACAGGGGCAAAAGAGAAACCACTCGCCAGCGCTCTGTTGCATCACCGAGAGCATACCCGCCAGCGGGCCGGGAAAATCCTGCAGCGTATCGGATATCACAGGTAATCTGCTGGCCCGGTAAATATCGAGGTTGCGGTTAGCGCTGATTACCACGCTAGTAACCTGCGGCGATAACCGTTCGGCAACGTGTTGCCATAGCGGTTTCCCTTTTAATTGCAGCAAACCTTTATCCTGGCCGCCCATTCGCGAAGCTTTTCCCCCCGCCAGTACTACGCCCGTTACTGCACCGCTCTCTGTCACCCTTATCGCCTCTTTTATTGTGGGTTTTACCCTGCTAACGTGTCTGTACCAAGAGTAAGGAGCCTACCCATGAAATGTAAACGTCTGAATGAACTTATCGAACTTCTCCAGCCAGCATGGCAGAAAGAACCCGAGCTTAATTTAGTGCAGTTTTTGCAGAAACTGGCGCAAGAATCGGGTTATCAGGGCGAACTGGCGGATTTAAGCGATGACATCCTCATCTATCATCTGAAAATGCGCGACACCTCGAAAGATGCGGTGATCCCGGGTATTCAAAAAGATTATGAAGAGGATTTCAAAACCGCGCTGCTGCGCGCACGCGGCGTAATTAAAGAGTAAAACCTTGTAAGCGGCGCAACCGAAAGCGCCGTGAAATGATATTCTGAGTCATTCGTCAAATTTTCGGATCTCAGGATGACAAGCGCCTTTACTTTCCAGACATTACACCCGGACACCATCATGGATGCGCTGTTTGAGCAGGGAGTTCGGGTGGATTCCGGGCTTACTCCGTTAAACAGCTATGAAAACCGCGTTTATCAATTCCAGGATGAAGATCGTCGCCGTTATGTGGTGAAGTTTTACCGTCCGGAGCGCTGGTCAGCCGAGCAGATCCTTGAAGAGCATGAGTTCGCCTTGCAGCTCAAGCATGATGACGTTCCCGTCGCCGCGCCGCTCGCTTTCAACAATCAAACCTTATTCACCCATCAGGATTTCTTGTTCGCTATTTTCCCAAGCGTTGGCGGTCGTCAGTTTGAAGCCGACAATCTCGATCAGATGGAGTGGGTTGGCCGCTATCTGGGCCGTTTGCATCAAACGGGCAGCAAAAAGCGCTTCTCAAGCCGGCCGGATATGGGGGTTCAAGAGTACCTCCTTGAACCGCGTGCGCTTTTTGAGACTACCGCGCTTATTCCTGCCGGTCTAAAAGAGGCGTTTTTGCTTGCGGCTGATAAGCTTATTGATGCCGTGATGGCACAATGGCATGACCGGTTTAACGTTTTGCGTCTGCATGGTGATTGCCATGCAGGCAATATTTTGTGGCGCGACGGGCCGATGTTCGTTGATTTAGACGATGCCCGTAACGGTCCTGCGGTACAGGATCTGTGGATGCTGTTACATGGGGATAAAGCCGAACAGCGTATGCAGCTTGAGATGATCATTGAGGCCTACGAAGAGTTCAGTGAATTCAATCCCGCTGAACTGGCTCTCATAGAGCCACTGCGCGCCATGCGGCTGGTTTACTATCTGGCGTGGCTGATTCGCCGCTGGGGCGATCCGGCATTTCCCAAAAATTTCCCCTGGCTGAACAGCGAAGACCACTGGCTCAGGCAAACCGCGATTTTTCTTGAACAGGTGAACGTTCTAAAAGAACCACCCTTAACATTAACGCCCATGTATTAAACGGAGAGAGTTGACCATGAAGAAGATTTGGCTGGCGCTGGCAGGTATGATGCTGGCTTTTTGTGCTTCGGCTGCGCAACCTACAGACGGTAAGCAGTTCAATACCCTGGATAAACCCGTGGCAGGCGAGCCGCAGGTGCTTGAGTTCTTCTCATTTTATTGCCCGCACTGCTACGATTTTGAGCAGGTCTGGCACGTTGCTTCCGCAGTGAAAAGCAAGCTGCCGGAAGGCACTAAAATGACCAAATACCATGTGGAATTTTTAGGTCCATTAGGTAAAGAACTGACTCAGGCCTGGGCGGTGGCAATGGCCCTTGGCGTTGAAGACAAAATCACCGCGCCGATGTTTGAAGCCGTGCAGAAAACGCAAACCGTGCGCTCCGTTGCCGATGTCCGCGACGTCTTTATCCAGGCGGGTGTGAAGGGCGAAGAGTATGACGCTGCATGGAACAGCTTTGTGGTGAAATCGCTGGTTGCCCAGCAAGAAAAAGCGGCGGCCGATCTGCAGCTACAGGGCGTTCCGGCCATGTTTGTTAATGGGAAATATCAAATTAACCAACAGGGCATGGATGGCAGCAGCCTGGATGCTTTCGTTCAGGACTATGCCAATACCGTGAAATATCTGGTTGAGAAGAAATAAGAGAACGCCGGTCACTGACCGGCGTTTTTGTATTTGTAGTGCACTTTAATGCTACCAATCAGTTCATCTTTTTCATGCCACAGATTATTTAACCACTGCTGGAAGCGGCGTTTAAAGTGCTTATCGTTAACATAATCCCCGTGCAGCGTTTCATCCACCGGCACGACATTCACCCGAACGACAATCCGCGTTAACCTGCCGCTGAGCATATCAAAAAAGGGCGTCCGGTCGTTTTCCGGGTAGCACAGCGTCACATCAAGCACTTTATCGAACTGTTTACCCAACACATTTAGCGCCATCGCGACGCCAGCGGCTTTCGGCGGCAGTAAATGGGTATAGGAAGAACGTACCTGATGGCGCTTCTCTTCGGTAAAGCGTGAGCCTTCAACAAAATTCACAATCGTGGTGGGATGATGGCGGAATTTCTCGCATGAACGGCGCGTCGTTTCGACATCTTTACCGCGGCGCTCAGGATGGCGAATCAGAAAACTTCTGGAGTAACGACGCATAAACGGCATATCCAGCGCCCAGCATGCAAGACCGAGAAAAGGTACCCACGCCAGTTGCTGCTTAAGAAAATACTTGTTCATCGGAATATGGTTACGCAGTAGCACACATAACACCACGATATCCGCCCAGCTATGGTGGTTGCAGATCAGCAAATACCAGTTTTTCTTATTCAGCCCCTCCAGCCCTTCAACATCCCATTTTAAATGGGGATTGAGGTGCAGCAGCCAGCCCAGCGCCTCACACCAGCAATACATCATAAAATTGCATAGGGTGGAAATAGCGCGCCACAGCGCAGGAACAGGAATTAACAGCTTGAATATTCCGGCAATAATAATCGGTACAGAGCAAACAAGGGTGACCAATATAGTCAGCAGCACACTCAAAAACAGCGTGATGGCTGCAAGTAATTTCGACATAGATAACGTATTCAAAAAGTTAGCTGTCAACGCAGCCTAAAGAGAAGCACAAGGGGACAGATTTTATCAGAAAAGCGCTATCAACAACGCTAAACCTACTGGTAATACCCGAGGGCAGGAATCCCGGCAAAGCAAATCCACTTTTCTTATATCCACATAGGCTAAATTGGCAGCAAAAAGCGCCAACGATCCTTTTTACTTGAATAACTAATTGATTTAAATATATTTGTATATTTTTGCGATCGTAAAAAAGGCACAAAAATCCAGCCTGATAAAAATTACTCACAAACTTATCCACAGGATGTTTATGCGTGGGATCCCGACGATCGCGAAATCTTTTCCGGCATTTGCCGCGAAAAACTCATGTTTTGCCCCTGTCTGTGGCATCCTTTAAGCCATAATTTGATAAACAGGCATGGACATCATGGTTCAGATCCCAGAAAACCCACTTATCCTTGTTGACGGCTCGTCTTACCTTTATCGCGCGTATCATGCGTTTCCGCCATTGACCAACAGCGTCGGCGAGCCTACAGGCGCGATGTACGGCGTACTCAATATGCTGCGCAGCCTGATTTTGCAATATCAGCCGACGCATGCCGCGGTGGTGTTTGATGCGAAAGGCAAAACCTTCCGTGATGAACTGTTTGAACACTACAAATCTCATCGCCCACCGATGCCGGATGATTTGCGCGCGCAAATTGAGCCGCTGCACGCCATGGTAAAAGCGATGGGATTGCCGTTGATGGCCGTTTCCGGCGTTGAAGCGGATGACGTGATCGGTACGCTGGCGCGTGAAGCCGAGAAAGCCGGCCGGCCGGTGCTGATCAGCACCGGTGATAAAGATATGGCGCAGCTGGTAACGCCTAATATCACCCTTATCAACACCATGACCAATACCATTCTTGGCCCCGATGAAGTTGTCACCAAATACGGTGTTCCGCCTGCATTAATCATCGATTTCCTCGCGCTAATGGGCGACTCGTCAGACAACATCCCTGGCGTACCCGGCGTTGGCGAGAAAACCGCCCAGGCGCTGCTGCAAGGCTTAGGTGGGCTGGATACCTTATATGCCGAGTCGGATAAAATCGCCGCGCTGAGCTTCCGCGGTGCTAAAACCATGGCGGCAAAACTTGAGCAGAATAAAGAGGTGGCCTACCTCTCTTACCAGCTGGCGACCATCAAAACAGACGTCGAACTGGAACTGACATGCGAGCAGCTTGAAGTTCAGCAGCCTGCGGCGCAGGAACTTCTTGAGCTGTTTAAGCGCTATGAGTTCAAACGCTGGAGCGCCGATCTCGAAGCGGGTAAGTGGTTACAGGCGAAAGGCGGTAAAACGGCAGCCAAAGCGCAGGAAGCCGTAGTGGTCGAGGCAGAGGACGATACCCCTGCTGTCGCGCTGTCGGCGGAAAACTACGTCACTATTCTGGATGAAGAGACACTGCAAAGCTGGATTGGCAAACTGAAAAACGCGCCGCTGTTTGCGTTCGATACCGAAACGGACAGCCTCGACAATATCAGCGCTCAGCTGGTGGGCCTCTCTTTTGCCATCGAACCCGGCGTGGCTGCGTATGTGCCGGTCGCCCATGATTATCTTGATGCGCCGGATCAGATCCCCCGCGAGCGCGTGCTGGAGCTGTTGAAACCGCTGCTGGAAGATGAAAACATCCGCAAAGTAGGGCAAAACCTCAAATACGATCGCGGCGTGCTGGAGAACTACGGCATTGAGCTACGCGGCATTGCCTTCGATACCATGCTCGAATCCTATACGCTGGATAGCGTCGTCGGTCGCCACGATATGGATAGCCTCTCCGCGCGCTGGCTGAAGCACAAAACCGTCACTTTTGAAGAGATAGCCGGTAAAGGTAAAAATCAGCTGACGTTTAACCAAATCGCGCTGGAACAGGCTGGCCATTATGCGGCCGAAGATGCCGATGTCACCCTGCAGCTGCATCTGAAGATGTGGCCGGAGCTGCAAAAACACGCCGGTCCGCTAAACGTCTTCGAAAATATTGAAATGCCGCTGGTGCCGGTAATTTCGCGTATTGAGCGTAACGGCGTCAATATCGATCCTGCCGTGCTGCACAAGCATTCCGAAGAGTTAACGCTACGGCTGGCGGAGCTGGAGAAAAAGGCGCACGAAATTGCCGGCGAGCCGTTTAATCTCTCTTCAACCAAACAGCTGCAGACCATTCTGTTTGAAAAGCAGGGCATTAAACCGCTGAAGAAAACCCCTGGCGGCGCGCCGTCAACCTCCGAAGAGGTGCTGGAAGAGCTTGCCCTCGATTACCCGCTGCCAAAAGTGATCCTTGAACACCGCGGGCTGGCGAAGCTGAAATCGACCTATACCGATAAGCTGCCGCTAATGATTAACCCGAAAACCGGGCGCGTGCACACTTCTTACCATCAGGCCGTTACGGCAACCGGGCGTTTATCGTCAACGGATCCGAACCTGCAGAATATCCCGGTGCGTAATGAAGAAGGCCGCCGTATCCGCCAGGCGTTTATCGCGCCGAAAGATTACCTGATTGTCTCGGCGGACTACTCGCAAATTGAGCTGCGCATTATGGCGCATCTGTCGCGTGATAAAGGTCTGCTGTCTGCGTTCGCCGAAGGTAAAGACATTCACCGCGCCACGGCGGCGGAGGTGTTTGGCCTGCCGCTGGAGAGCGTCAGCAATGAACAGCGCCGCAGCGCGAAGGCGATTAACTTTGGCCTGATTTACGGCATGAGCGCTTTTGGCTTATCGCGCCAGCTTAATATTCCGCGTAGAGAGTCGCAAAAGTATATGGATCTCTACTTCGAGCGCTATCCTGGCGTGCTGGAGTATATGGAGCGCACCCGTGCGCAGGCGAAAAAGCAGGGTTATGTCGAAACTCTTGATGGTCGCCGCCTCTATTTACCGGATATTAAATCCAGTAACGGTGCCAGACGAGCCGGTGCTGAGCGTGCGGCGATCAATGCCCCGATGCAGGGCACGGCGGCGGATATCATTAAGCGGGCAATGATCGCCGTTGATGGCTGGCTGCAAAAGGATAAACCGCGCGTACGTCTGATCATGCAGGTGCATGATGAACTGGTATTTGAAGTGCACAAAGATGATGTTGAGGCGGTATCGAAAAAGATCCATGAACTGATGGAGAACAGCACTCAGCTCGATGTGCCGTTGCTGGTGGAAGTGGGCAGCGGGCCAAACTGGGATCAAGCGCACTAAGATATAGCGTAACAGCGGGCTTTTTCTGTAATAAAGCAACATACAGCCCGCTGTTTTGTGACAGCCATTAGAATTCCCTATGTAAAAGTTGAAAAGAAATTACAAAAAGTGCTTTGTGTGGATCAAAAAAGGGAGTAGAGTTATTCGCGTAGGGTACAGAGGTAAGATGTTCTATCTTTCAGACCTTTTACTTCACGTAATCGGATTTGGCTGAATATTTAGCCGCCCCAGTCAGAAATGACTGGGGCGTTTTTTATTGGGCGAAGCCAAAAAAAAGCGCGACCCATGCCGCGCTTACAGGTTACTCGCCAGGCTCTTCGACCGGCGGCAGGGTATTAAACCAGCCATCCAGCTTCTCACGCAGTTTGTCCACGCCCTGTTTCTTCAACGACGAGAAGGTTTCAACCTGCACTTCGCCATTAAAGGCGAGCACCGCTTCACGCACCATATTCAGCTGCGCTTTACGCGCACCGCTGGCGAGCTTATCCGCTTTCGTCAGCAGAACCAGCACCTGCAGATTGCTCTCAACCGCCCACAGGATCATTTGCTGATCGAGATCTTTCAACGGATGGCGAATATCCATCAGCACCACCAGCCCTTGCAGGCACTGACGTTTTTCGAGGTATTCACCCAGCGCACGCTGCCATTTGATTTTCATCTCTTCCGGCACTTCCGCGTAACCGTAGCCCGGTAAGTCGACAAGGCGTTTACCTTCGGCGACTTCAAACAGGTTGATAAGCTGCGTACGGCCCGGCGTTTTCGAGGTGCGCGCAAGGGTTTTTTGGTTGGTTAAGGTATTGAGTGCGCTCGATTTACCTGCGTTGGAGCGGCCCGCAAAAGCCACTTCTATACCGGTGTCGGCGGGTAAGTGGCGAATATCAGGCGCACTGGTGACAAAATGCGTCTGTTGGTAATTCCAGGTAGTCAAAATGGTCGTCTCCATCGTCAAAGCATGCGGCGATTATACCTGAACCCACGCAAAAGACTGTTTTTCTCGCCGGTAACTTTACTGTAAGTGATTAGCGCCTGTTTTGTAGGATATTGGCCCTTCACAGTATGAGAAATTTCAGAGGAATTGCAGGTTTGAAAAGCGCTAAAACATCGTTAATCAACGGGTTATAATTATAGAATTATCTTAAAGTGCTGACTTTAGTCCTTTTCCTGCTTGTTAGTTCGCCGCAGAAGGGTAAAGTGATTCACCAAGGCCGGATGCTGGTTAGGAAGGATAACTCACGGACTGAGGGGTCAGGAGCGCCAGGAGGCGAAGACCGGAGCAAAACGTCAGAGACGTTTAACAAGGAAAAGGATGCATAACAGGGAGCGTTTTCGCTAACGGAAAAACAGGGCACGTTGATAGCGGACACGGAACGTAAAACCCGTTATGGGTAAAGGGTCAAGAAAAAAGGCGACAGTTTGCACTGTCGCCTTTTTTCTTTGCTTGCTTTCTGCTAGATTCCGCCGCAATTCTATACTGATGAAAAACGACCTAAGACAACGATGATGAAAAAACCGTCTACCAACCCGCGCGGTAAAATACAGCGTAAAACCCGTGAAGAGCTGAACCAGGAAGGCCGCGATCGCAAGCGTGATAAAAAGCACCGCGGTAACGTATCAGGCAGCCGTGCGAACGGTGGCGGCGACGCGTCTGGCTCCGGCAGGGGCAAACAGCAAAAAGATCCGCGAATTGGCAGTAAAAAACCGATCCCGCTGGGTGTCACCGACACACCGGTCAACAAGCAGCACAAACCTAAGAGCGAGAAACCTATGCTTTCACCGCAGGCTGAGCTGGAAATGCTGGAAACCGATGAGCGCCTGGACGCGCTGCTGGAACGTCTGGAAGAGGGCGAAACCTTAAGCGCCGAAGATCAGACCTGGGTCGATGCCAAACTGGATCGCATTGATGAACTGATGCAGAAACTCGGACTCTCTTACGATGACGACGAAGAAGAGGAAGAAGAAGGCAAAGAAGATATGATGCGTCTGCTGAAGGGCGGTAACTAATACTTTCCTATGGGGCTTCCCGTCCTGCTTATAACCCTTCCGGTTATATGTTATCTGGTGTGGTTATTCGTTAAACTACAGCGGTTGTCGCGGCGCAAAGTGTGGCTGCGCAACCGGCTTATGACCCGAAACGAGGTCAGGCCAGGCCGCCGGAATCGCCAGCGGCGTCATCGGAAGGAGTAAGCAATGTCTGAGCAAGTCATCGACTGGGATCTGGCCCTGATCCAGAAATATAACTATTCCGGGCCGCGTTATACCTCCTATCCCACCGCGCTGGAGTTTTCCGACGCCTATGGTGAAGAAGATTTTCGCCAGGCCGTAGCGCGCTATCCTGAGCGGCCGCTCTCGCTGTATGTGCATATCCCCTTTTGCCATAAGCTCTGCTATTTTTGCGGCTGCAATAAGATTGTCACCCGCCAGCAGCATAAGGCCGATCAGTATCTGGATGCGCTGGAACAAGAGATAATTCACCGCGCGCCGCTGTTTGCAGGCCGCCATGTCAGCCAGCTGCACTGGGGCGGCGGGACGCCAACCTACCTGAATAAAGCGCAAATCAGCCGCCTGATGGCGCTGCTGCGCGGCCATTTCGCTTTCAATACCGATGCAGAGATCTCCATTGAAGTGGATCCGCGCGAAATTGAACTCGATGTGCTCGACCATCTGCGCCATGAAGGCTTTAATCGCCTCAGCATGGGCGTGCAGGATTTCAATAAAGAGGTTCAGCGTCTGGTCAACCGCGAGCAGGATGAAGAATTTATCTTCGCCCTGCTCAATCATGCCCGCGATATCGGTTTTACCTCGACCAACATCGACCTGATTTATGGCTTGCCTAAACAGACGCCGGAAAGTTTCGCCTTTACCTTACAGCGGGTAGCAGCCCTGAGCCCGGATCGCCTGAGCGTGTTTAACTACGCCCATCTGCCGACGTTGTTCGCCGCCCAGCGCAAAATCAAAGACGCTGATTTGCCGACGGCGCAGCAGAAGCTCGATATTTTGCAGCAGACCATCGCCTCGCTGACCGGTTCCGGTTATCAGTTTATCGGAATGGATCACTTTGCCCGCCCGGACGACGAACTGGCTATTGCCCAACGAGAGGGCGTGCTGCACCGTAATTTCCAGGGTTACACCACCCAGGGCGACAGCGATCTACTGGGGCTCGGCGTTTCCGCCATCAGCATGCTTGGCGACAGCTACGCGCAAAACCAGAAAGAGCTCAAACTCTATTATCAGCAGGTGGATGAGCAGGGAAATGCGCTGTGGCGCGGTATCGCCTTAACGCGCGATGATTGTATTCGTCGCGATGTGATTAAGGGGCTGATTTGCAACTTCCGCCTGGAGTTTGCCGGGATCGAACGCGCCTGGGATCTCGATTTCCACGACTATTTTGCTGAGGATTTGCGCCTGTTAGCGCCGCTGGTGGAGGACGGGCTGGTCACGATGAACGGGACCGGATTACAGGTGACGGCAAAAGGGCGTTTGCTGATCCGCAATATCTGCATGTGTTTCGATGCCTATCTGCGGCGCAAGGCGCGTTTGCAGCAGTTCTCACGGGTTATCTGACATGTATCAGGCCTGCAAAAGAGATTCTGCAGGCCTGATACACGCAGCGTAACGCGATGTTTAGCTAAACAGCCCAACCAACGCGGCGCACAGAACGGCGGCAATGGCCGTTTGTGGTGTGTGACTTGCAGACGCGCCAGCTTCGACGCCTGCCGTGACCACATTAATTAATGATTCCAGCATGATGACCCCCCGATAAACGGGCAAGATCATACGTCACTGTTGGCAACAGTAAAGCGCAAAATAGCATCAATTTGCGATTAGGCATCATTTTTTACATTTTGTGCGCGCGTCATTCCATTCCCAGTTCTTTCAGCTTACGCGTCAGGGTGTTACGCCCCCAGCCTAGCAGGCGCGCGGCTTCCTGTTTATGGCCCTGCGTATGGCGCAGCGCCGTCGTCAGTAAGGTGCGTTCCATTTCGGGTTGCGCTTCGGAAAGCAGGTTTTGATGACCGGAACGCAAGGCGCGATCCGCCCACTGCGCCAGCAGCGTCGCCCAGCTGTCCGGCAGGCTCTGCGACGGGCTATCCGGGACGCTGGTTTCAAACAGTTCAGCGGGCAAATCCTGAATTAATACTTCCTGACCAGCGGCCATCACCGTTAACCAGCGGCAGGTATTTTCCAGCTGGCGAACGTTGCCTGGCCAGGCCAGCCGCGTTAACGCCGCTTCGGTTTCCGGGTGCAGCTGTTTCGTTTCGACACCCAGTTCGCGTGCGGCAACGTGTAAAAAGTGGCGCGCCAGGCGCGGGATATCTTCCCGCCGCTCGCGCAACGGCGGCAGATGGACGCGAATCACGTTCAGACGATGGAACAGATCCTCACGGAATTTCCCCTCCTGAACGCGCACTTCAAGGTTCTGGTGGGTGGCGGCGATAATACGCACGTCGACTTTGACCGGTGCATAGCCGCCAACCCGATAGAATTGTCCATCGGCCAGCACGCGCAGCAAACGCGTCTGCACATCCAGCGGCATATCGCCAATTTCATCAAGAAACAGCGTCCCGCCATCGGCCTGTTCAAAGCGCCCCTGACGGATAGTATTCGCGCCGGTAAAGGCTCCTTTTTCATGACCAAACAGTTCCGACTCAATCAGGTCTTTCGGAATGGCCGCCATATTGAGGGCAATAAACGGTGCTTTAACCCGCGGGCTGTGGCGATGCAGGGCGTGAGCGACCAGTTCTTTACCGGTTCCCGATTCACCGTTAATCAACACGCTAATGGACGAGCGCGACAGTCGGCCGATAATGCGAAATACATCCTGCATCGCAGGCGCTTCGCCAATAATGTCCGTCGTTGGCCCGCTGACCTGCACATTGCGCGGCTGCTGCTGCTCCTGATAGTGGCTAATGGCCCGTTCAACTAGCGCCACGGCTTCATCGATATCAAAGGGTTTAGGCAGATAATCAAATGCCCCTTGTTGATAAGCGCTGACCGCCGCGTCGAGATCCGAGTGCGCGGTCATAATGATCACCGGCAACATCGGATGGCGCTGCTTAATCTGTTTCAGCAGTGCCAGCCCATCCATCCCCGGCATACGAATATCCGAAAGCAGTACATCCGGCGTTTTGGTGGTGAGTGCATCAAGCACCTCATTGGCACTTTCAAACGTCGTACAACTTAAGCCTGCCCCGGTGAGTGCGCGTTCAAGCACCCAACGGATGGAGCTATCGTCATCAACGATCCAGACTATCCCTCGTTGCATAAACACCTCTACTTCCGAATAGGCAGGAATACCGAGAATTCGGTATGGCCTGGCCAACTGGTAAATTCAATTTTGCCCGAATGCTGATCGATCAAACTACGGGCGATAGACAGCCCAAGTCCGGTGCCGCCTTCGCGCCCGCTTACCATCGGATAGAACAACGTATCCTGCAGATTTGAAGGAATTCCCGGACCGTTATCTTCCACATCTATTCTCGCCGCGAGGCGATAGCGCACGCCATGCAGGGTTAGCTGGAAGGCGGTACGGGTACGCAGAACAATCTCGCCCCCTTGCGGCCCCAGCGCCTGCAGCGCGTTACGCACAATATTCAGTAAAACCTGCTCGATTTGGTCGGGATCGTGAGCAAGTTCCGGCAAACTCGGATCATAGTCACGGGTTAAGGTGACGTTCGCCGGCAGCTCCATCGACACCAGTTTCACCACGCGTTCGGCAACTTTGTGGATGCTTTCGGTAACATGCATCCCCGGTTGCTGCGGTCCGAGCAGCCTATCCACCAGATTGCGCAGGCGGTCGGCCTGTTCAATGATCACCCGGGTATATTCCAGCAGGGAGGGATCGGGTAAGGCTTTGCTCAACAGCTGCGCCGCGCCGCGTAAACCGCCGAGCGGGTTTTTAATTTCATGAGCCAGACCGCGTACCAGATCGCGCGCCGCCACTTGCTGCGCATGTTGAAGCTGCTCCTGGCTAAGACGGCGCTGGTTATCCATCGGCGCCATTTCCAGCAAAATCATCCCGTCCGGCAGCCGTTGCGCCGTCAGGGAGAGAATATGCGAGCGTCCGTCGATGACCAGCGTCACTTCGTTATCGGTAAATCCCTGACCGGCATGCAGACTTTCCTGCATCAAACCGATATTCAATGAAAAGTAACTCAGCAGGTCGGGAAGCGGTGTACCGAATAGCTTGCGTGAACTTTGCGCCAGCAGCTGCTGTGCCGCAGGGTTGGCGTAATGTACCGCCAGGTCGTCATCAACCAGCAAAATGCTGTTGATCAAAGAATTGAGGATCTGCCCAGCATCGGGCAGCACGCCACTTGCCATTTAGCAGTCTCCCGGAGGTGTGCACCAATTTAGTGCATTATAGTGACTTATCGATAAAAAGCGCGTGAGATCAGGTTGTTGGTGGAGAAAAAAGCCCATCCAGAGATGGGCTAAAATTTCCACGGCAACAAAAATTTCAAACGTATTTCCTGCTGTAGCGGCGCTGGCAGCCTTCGCTCACCCCGGTCACATAGTTAACCTGTGCTGCCGGGGATTCACTCCGTTGCTGCCTTGCTACAACAAGAAATTCGCCGAGTATAAAAATTAAACGCTGTAATAGAGTTCAAACTCTACCGGGTGCGGCGTCATGCGCACGCGGTCGTTCTCTTCAAGGCGCAGCGCGATGTAAGCATCGATAGCGTCATCGGTGAACACGCCACCGGCGGTCAGGAACTCGCGGTCAGCGTCGAGCGCGTTGAGGGCTTCTTCCAGAGAGCCTGCAACCTGCGGGATCTCTTTCGCTTCTTCAGCCGGCAGATCGTAGAGGTTTTTGTCCATCGCTTCGCCCGGATGGATTTTGTTTTTAATCCCATCCAGACCGGCCATCAGCAGGGCGGCAAAGCACAGGTACGGGTTAGCCGCCGGATCCGGGAAACGCACTTCGATACGACGCGCTTTCGGAGAAGCTACCACCGGAATACGGATGGACGCAGAGCGGTTACGTGCGGAGTAAGCCAGCATAACCGGCGCTTCGTAACCCGGGACCAGACGCTTGTAGGAGTTGGTGGTCGGGTTAGACAGGGCGTTGATGGCTTTCGCGTGTTTGATTACGCCGCCAATGTAGTACAGCGCCATTTCAGACAGGCCAGCGTATTTGTCGCCAGAGAACAGGTTAGTGCCGTTCTTGGAGAGAGACATATGGCAGTGCATACCGGAACCATTATCGCCAAACATCGGTTTTGGCATAAAGGTCGCGGTTTTACCGAAGCGGTGAGCCACGTTGTGCACGACATATTTGTAAATCTGAATTTCGTCCGCTTTTTTGGTCATGGTGTTGAAGCGGGTTGCCACTTCGTTCTGACCCGCCGTTGCCACTTCGTGGTGGTGAGCTTCAACGACCAGGCCCATCTCTTCCATCACCAGACACATGGTAGAGCGCAGATCCTGTGATGAATCGACCGGCGGAACCGGGAAGTAACCGCCTTTCACTGCCGGACGGTGACCTTTGTTACCACCTTCGTATTTGGTGGTGGTGTTCCATGCGCCTTCGATATCGTCGATAGCGACGCTGGAACCGGAGATAGAGCTACCGAAACGCACGTCGTCGAACAGGAAGAATTCTGGCTCTGGCCCAAACAGAACGGTGTCCGCCAGACCGGTGGAGCGCAGGTACTCTTCAGCGCGTTTAGCGATGGAGCGCGGGTCGCGATCGTAGCCCTGCATGGTGCCAGGTTCGAGGATATCGCAACGGATAATCAGGGTAGACTCTTCGTAGAACGGGTCAATGACAGCGGTAGAAGCGTCCGGCATCAGCACCATGTCTGATTCGTTGATGCCTTTCCAGCCGCCAATCGAAGAACCATCAAACATTTTACCTTCTTCGAAGAAGTCGGCATTTACCTGATGGGCTGGGATAGTGACGTGCTGTTCTTTACCTTTGGTATCGGTGAAGCGCAGATCGACAAACTTCACTTCGTGCTCATTCAGCATCGTCAAAACGTGTTCAGCGGACATACTTAAACTCTCCCGGATTTGTCATTGTCGTCGTGGTAACGAGGTCTTCTGGTGCTATATAAAGCTGGCACTGTTGCCGTATAATTGTTGTAGCGAAATCTATGCCAACTTTTAAATGTCACCAAAAAGGCGTTATCATGCACGGCATAGTGCAAAAGGGCTGCACCATGATGGTTGCATTGCACCAATATAGTGCTTTTATGTGAACACAGGGCACTATATTGGTGCAATTTTCGTTAAATGCCCCTTTTAAAGCTCCGTGAAAGCGATCACAAAGGAACTCTGCAATACTTGTTTGCGGAGGATGTTTGTGATCCTGTTTAGTCCTTCGATTAATACGTGTACAATAACGCGCTATTTCTAATGCCTGAGGCAAAGTTGTGATCGAAAATCTGCGTAACATCGCCATCATTGCTCACGTTGACCATGGTAAAACCACCCTGGTTGACAAGCTGCTGCAGCAATCCGGTACGTTCGACGAACGTGCTGAAACTCAAGAGCGTGTGATGGACTCCAACGATTTGGAGAAAGAGCGTGGGATTACCATCCTCGCTAAAAACACCGCTATCAAATGGAATGATTACCGTATCAACATCGTTGATACCCCAGGGCACGCCGACTTCGGTGGTGAAGTTGAGCGTGTAATGTCCATGGTCGATTCCGTGCTGCTGGTGGTTGACGCATTTGACGGCCCTATGCCGCAAACGCGCTTCGTGACCAAAAAAGCATTTGCCCATGGCCTGAAACCGATTGTGGTAATCAACAAAGTTGACCGTCCTGGCGCGCGTCCGGACTGGGTTGTCGATCAGGTGTTCGACCTGTTCGTAAACCTGGACGCAACCGACGAACAGCTGGACTTCCCGATCGTTTACGCTTCTGCGCTGAACGGTATCGCGGGTATGGACCACGAAGACATGGCTGAAGACATGACCCCGCTGTACCAGGCGATTGTTGACCATGTTCCGGCGCCGAACGTCGATCTCGACGGCACCTTCCAGATGCAGATCTCTCAGCTCGACTACAACAACTACGTTGGTGTAATCGGCATTGGTCGTATCAAACGCGGTAAAGTTAAGCCGAACCAGCAGGTCACTATCATTGATAGCGAAGGCAAAACCCGCAACGGTAAAGTCGGTAAAGTTCTGACCCACCTGGGCCTGGAGCGTATTGATAGCGACCTCGCGGAAGCGGGCGATATCATTGCCATCACCGGTCTTGGCGAGCTGAACATCTCTGACACCATCTGCGATCCGCAGAATGTGGAAGCGCTGCCGGCGCTGTCTGTTGATGAGCCGACCGTCACCATGTTCTTCAACGTCAACACCTCGCCGTTCTGTGGTAAAGAAGGTAAGTACGTGACTTCACGTCAGATCCTCGACCGCCTGAACAAAGAGCTGGTGCACAACGTTGCGCTGCGCGTTGAAGAGACCGAAGACGCTGATGCGTTCCGCGTTTCCGGCCGTGGTGAACTGCACCTGTCCGTATTGATCGAAAACATGCGTCGTGAAGGTTTCGAAATGGCGGTTTCCCGTCCGAAAGTTATCTTCCGCGAAATCGATGGCCGCAAACAAGAGCCGTTCGAAAACGTGACGCTGGACGTCGAAGAGCAGCATCAGGGTTCTGTCATGCAGGCACTGGGCGAGCGTAAAGGCGATCTGAAAAACATGAATCCGGACGGTAAAGGCCGCGTACGTCTCGACTACGTGATCCCAAGCCGTGGTCTGATCGGCTTCCGTTCTGAGTTCATGACCATGACCTCCGGTACCGGTCTGCTTTACTCCACCTTCAGCCATTACGACGACGTTCGTCCGGGCGAAGTGGGCCAGCGTAACAACGGCGTGCTGATCTCCAACGGTCAGGGTAAAGCGGTTGCGTTTGCGCTGTTCGGTCTGCAGGATCGCGGTAAGCTGTTCCTCGGTCACGGTGCGGAAGTCTATGAAGGCCAGATCATCGGTATTCACAGCCGTTCTAACGACCTGACGGTAAACTGCCTGACCGGTAAGAAACTGACCAACATGCGTGCGTCCGGTACGGACGAAGCAACGGTTCTGGTTCCGCCAATCAAGATGACCCTGGAGCAGGCTCTGGAGTTTATCGATGACGACGAACTGGTAGAAGTGACGCCGCTCTCTATCCGTATCCGTAAACGTCACCTGACGGAAAACGACCGTAAACGCGCAATGCGCGGGTCCAAAGAAGACTAATTTCGCTTCTTACCTGTGAAAAAGCCGCTGAATCTCAGCGGCTTTTTTTATGGCTCTCTCTTTCCCATGAAGTCGCAAACTATTCAATTTCGCGCTTTCCCGCTACAGTTAATTCTCCAGGGCTGGCAAGGAGAGAAAAATGCTCTATATCTTTGATTTAGGTAACGTGATTGTCGACATCGACTTCAACCGGGTGCTGGGAGCCTGGAGCGATTTTAGTCGTGTCCCGCTGGCAACATTAAAACAAAGCTTCACCATGGGTGAGCCGTTTCATCAACATGAGCGTGGCGAACTGAGCGACGAAGATTTTGCCAAAGCGCTCTGTCACGAGATGGAATTACCGCTGAGTTATGAACAGTTCTCTACGGGCTGGCAGGCGGTATTTGTCGCGCTGCGCAAAGAGATTGTCGACATCATGCAGCGCCTGCGTGAGCAGGGGCATCGCGTCGTGGTGCTGTCGAACACTAACCGCCTGCATACCACCTATTGGCCGGAGCAATACCCTGAAATCCAGGCTGCTGCCGATCACATCTATCTTTCACAGGAGATGGGCATGCGCAAACCTGAAGCACGGATCTATCAGCAGGTGCTTGCGCTGGAAGGCTATCCGGCCGAAGAGAGCGTCTTCTTTGACGACAATGCCGAGAATATTGCCGGGGCTGAAAGGCTGGGAATCGCCAGTATCCTGGTGACGGGGAAATCCACCATCCCGGACTATTTCGCGAAGCAGCTATGATAAAAAACCTCCGTCACCACGCTAGAAACCGCATGCGCACGCTGTGGGCGTGGCTGCGGTTGTTATGGCAGCGTATTGATGAAGACCATATGACGACGCTGGCGGGGAATCTCGCCTTTGTCTCATTACTGTCGCTGGTGCCGCTAATCGCCGTGGTGTTCGCGCTGTTCGCCGTTTTTCCGATGTTTTCCGAGATAAGTATTCAGTTACGACATTTTGTCTTCGCCAATTTTATTCCCACCACCGGCGATGTGATTCAAAACTACATCGAACAGTTTGTCGCCAATTCCACCAAAATGACTGCGGTAGGCGCGGTCGGGCTGGTCGTCACCTCCCTGCTGCTGATGTACTCCATTGATGCGGCGTTGAACACTATCTGGCGCAGCACGCGCGTGCGCTCGCATGTCTATTCGTTCGCCGTCTACTGGATGATCCTGACTCTCGGCCCGTTGCTGGTGGGTGCAAGCCTGGCGATCAGCTCCTTTTTGCTGTCGCTACATTGGGTTAACGAACTGGATAGCGTGATTGACGATGTGCTGCGCATCTTCCCGCTGCTCCTGTCTTGGCTCTCTTTCTGGTTGCTCTACAGCATTGTGCCCACCACGCAGGTGCCGAATCGCGATGCCATTGCCGGTGCCTTTGTCGCCGCGCTGCTGTTCGAACTGGGGAAAAAGGTTTTTGGTCTGTATATCACCCTGTTTCCTTCCTACCAGCTGATTTATGGCGTGCTGGCTGTGATCCCCATTTTGTTCCTCTGGGTCTACTGGACCTGGTGTATCGTCTTGCTTGGTGCTGAAATAACTGTCACTCTCGGTGAATACCGAAAACTAAAAATAGCCGCACAGCAAGAAGAAGCAGACCAACCATGATTGCATTAATTCAACGAGTGACCCGCGCGAGCGTGAGCGTGGCGGATGAAGTGACGGGCGAAATTGGCCCAGGGCTTTTAGTGTTGTTAGGCGTCGAAAGAGAAGATGACGAACAGAAAGCGGACCGCCTGTGCGAACGCGTGCTGGGGTATCGCATTTTTGGCGACGCGGAAGGAAAGATGAACTTGAATGTCCAGCAGGCCGGTGGCAGCGTGCTGGTGGTTTCGCAGTTTACGCTGGCGGCGGATACGGAACGCGGTATGCGTCCGGGCTTTTCCCGCGGTGCCGCACCAGAAAAAGCGCAAGCGCTCTATGACTACTTTGTGGAGCGCTGTCGCAGTAAGCAGATAGAGACGCAAACCGGGCGATTCGCTGCCGATATGCAGGTTTCGCTGGTCAATGATGGCCCCGTCACATTCTGGTTGCAGGTATGAGCCAGCTTGCGGCGTGGCCCCTGGTCACAAGAGAGAATGCAGCTATGTATCACCTTCGCGTACCGCAAACGGAAGACGAGTTAGAGCTCTATTACCAGTTCCGCTGGGAAATGCTGCGCCAGCCGCTGCATCAGCCGAAAGGGTCCGAGCGCGATGGCTGGGATGCGATGGCGCATCACCAGATGGTTGTCGATGAAGAGGGCAACATCGTGGCGATCGGGCGGCTGTATATTAATGCGGATAACGAAGGCTCTATTCGCTTTATGGCCGTACATCCCTCCGTACAGGACAAAGGTCTTGGCACCCTGATGGCGATGACGCTGGAGTCCGTGGCTCGCCAGGAAGGGGTGAAGCGCGTGACCTGTAGCGCCCGTGAAGATGCGGTGGCGTTCTTCGCCAAGCTCGGGTTTATCAATGAAGGGGAGATCACTGCGCCGCAAACCACGCCGCTGCGTCACTTTTTGATGATTAAACCCATCGCCTCGCTCGATGATATCCTACATCGCGGCGACTGGTGCGGACAGCTACAGCAGGCCTGGTATCAGCATATTCCCCTGAGTGAAAAGATGGGCGTCCGTATTCAGCAGTACACCGGGCAGAAATTTATCACCACCATGCCGGAAACCGGCAATCAAAATCCGCACCATACGCTGTTCGCCGGCAGCCTGTTTTCGCTGGCGACGCTCACCGGCTGGGGGCTTATCTGGCTGATGCTGCGCGAGCGGCACCTTGGCGGCACCATTATTCTTGCCGATGCGCATATCCGTTACAGTACGCCGATTAGCGGTAAGCCGAGCGCGGTTGCCGATTTAGGCTCCCTGAGCGGCGATCTGGATCGTCTGGCGCGCGGGCGAAAGGCGCGGGTCCAGCTGCAGGTTGAGCTGTCTGGCGATGAGCAGGCGGGCGCTATTTTCGAAGGGATTTATATCGTGTTACCGGCTAAACCTTTCGGCTCGTTTGTCGAGGGTGGTAACGAAGAAGAGTAAACCGGGCGCGCCCGAGATTTGCGGCGCGCGGTCCTGTTCAGGCTCTTGCCACGCGTGCCGCCACATCTCTTATCGTATCCCTTGCGCTCTGACTAATGCCCGCCAGCTGGAAAAAGCCGTGGATAACGCCCAAATAGCGCGAGCAGGTACAGTTTACGCCTTGCTCAATCATATGCTGGTACAGCGCTTCGCCTTCGTCGCATAACGGATCGAACTCGGCGGTAATGATGTGTACCGGCGGCAGACCGGAAAAATCATCGCGCCACAAAGGACTCACATCCGGCAGCATCCGGTCCGTATCACCCAGATAGAATTCATACCCCGTTAACAGCGCTTCGCGCGTGATGACATAATCGGAACCGTTAAAGGTATAGCTGTCAAAATAGGCGGTGGCGTCGAGCATCGGATAGATCAGCACCAGCTGGGCGGGCTGCCAGGTTGCTGCTGCTTTTAGTCGAAGTGCGGTGACCAGCGCCAGATGCCCGCCTGCGCTGTCCCCTGCAAGGGTGATCCGTTCCCGGTTAATTCCCAGTTTTTCGGCGTTTTTCCAGATGATATCGGCACCCGTTTGCGCATCATCATGCGCTGCAGGCCAGCGATGCTCCGGCGCTAAACGGTACTGAACCGCAATCACCTGACAACCGCTATAAAAAGCCAGCTGCCGCAGCTGATTGTCATGCGTCTCGAAACTACCGCTGATAAAGCAGCCGCCATGAAAGTAGATTAACGCCGGGAGAGAAGCGTTGCCGACATTGGCAGGGGAATAGCGACGAAACGTCATGCCGTCGAGGGTAAGATCTTCAGTATCGACCCTTGTCTCCCGCTCGCCTGCCAGCACCGTACTGGCGAGATAGCCTGCGCGCCTGTCATCAATGCTCATCGCTTTCACCGAGGGGCGCCCGGCGGTGATAAAGTCGCTCACCAAACCGGCAATACCTTTTTCCAGTGCCATTTCCGTAACCTTTATCTGTATATATATCCAGCCTTTATAGCCTGGTTTTTTCACAATGGAAACGGCAGCGTTTTACAAAAAGTGGGGTACACGCAGTTGCGGGGAAAACATAAGAGAGAATAACCCTTGCCAGAGCGGCAAGGGTGGGCATTATTCCCCTTCGCCAGGGAATAAGAAGGGATTGATGGAGCTACGGGCAAAACCTTCCTGCTCCATGCGGGCGTCCAGCACCAGCGAGGCCAAATCATCGGCCACCGCTTCGACGTTGGGATCTTTTTCCTGATACAGCAGCTTCAGGTAAGTACCGCAGTCACCGCAGCTTTCCGCTTTGATCGCCGCCTGCTCGTTATCCAGCGACCAGTAATGCAGATCGCGGGTTTGCTCGCAGTTGCTGCACTTAATGCGCACCACATGCCACTCGGTTTCGCACAGATTACAGTGCAGATAGCGCAGCCCCTGCGTGGTGCCGATATGGACCATGCTGGAGACCGGCATCGCGCCGCAAACCGGGCAGAACTGGCGCTGTTCACCATATTCCGCGCGGGCTTTGCCGGGGATCAGGCTGGCCATTTGCGCCCAGTACAGAGAGAGCGCGGCCCAGATAAACGGCGCTTTATCGCTGCTCACCGAGGCGAAATCAGAGGCAAACAGGGCGCTGGCCATCGCTTCCAGCTCCTGCGCCGAGGCTTTTTCCAGATTCTCAATCACCGCCAGCGCCGGCCCGCTCATCTCCGGTTTTAACTCGGCTATCAGGGAGTGCAGCAGCTTGTGCCAGTGCGCATCGCGCGGCAGCACGTGAATATCCAGCGGCGGCTTACCCTGCGCGGCGGCCTCTTTGATGCGCGCCGTCAGATCAATGTGCAGGGGGTGATCGTAGAGCACCACTTCCTGGGCATGGGCGATAAGCGCGGCGAAACGCAGGTAATCACCCAGTGGGTTACTCTCTGCCAGTTCGCGCAGACGTTCTGCCCGACGGTTGTAGAGATTTTTCAGCCTGGGGAATAATAACGGCGGAATAACTTCCGCCGTGCGTTTATCGCTCTTCTCCAGCTCATCTTGCGGGATTATGCGAATACTCATTCAGTCGATTTTTCCGTTGTCTTTGCGAACTTCCCGGTACCAGCGCGGGTGATGTTTCTTCGCCCACGTGCTGGTCACCCAGCCTTCCACCATTGCGGTAATCGTGCCTTTTACCCACAGGGCGGCGTAAATATGCACCATAATAACCACAATTAGCGCGACTGCGGCAAATGAATGCACCATCAACGCTAAGCGGATCACCGGGATGGGGAACGCTGGCGCGAAGTAAGGGCGCCAGATAACCACGCCGCTTACCAGCAGCAACACCAGGAAAATAATTGCCGCCCAGAAGACACACTTCTGACCGAAATTATAGCGCCCGGTGTCGCCCACTTCCTCATTGACGACAATCTTACGAATATTCTTCGCCCAAAAGATATCATCCCGATTGATTAGGTTATGGTGCCAGTAGCGGAAAAACATGATGATAAACGACGCAAACATCACCACGCCGACGAACGGATGGATAATGCGCGCCATCTGCGGCGTGCCCAGAACATTCATCAACCAGTTGAAGGAGGGGAAGAAAAACCCCAGCCCGCTTATTGCCGCCAGCATGAAGCAGAAGGCGGTGACCCAATGGTTAATGCGCTCTGGCGCCGTATAGCGCACGATGGTGTCACGTCTTTTCATTTGCGCACCTCGTCTTTCTCTTCATGCAGGTTATCGTCTTCCTCTTCCGCGCGGTTCGGACCGACACCGACGTAGTGGAAGATGCTGGCTGCGAAGGTCGCGGCAAAGCCAACCGCCGCAAGCGGCTTCCAGATACCTTTCCAGAACTTCACGGTAGGGCTGATTTCCGGGTTCTCCGGCAGGCCGTGATAGAGATTCGGCTTGTCGGCATGATGCAGCACATACATTACGTGCGTACCGCCAACGCCAGCCGGATCGTACAGGCCTGCGTTGTCATATCCACGGGTTTTCAGCTCTGCCACGCGCTCGCCGGCCAGGTTCTTCATATCCTCTTTGGAGCCAAAGTGGATAGCCCCGGTCGGACAGGTTTTCACACAGGCCGGTTCCTGGCCCACCGTCACACGGTCAACGCACAGCGTACATTTATAGACGCGGTTGTCTTCCGGGTTCAGGCGCGGCACATCGAACGGGCAACCCGCGATGCAGTAGCCGCAGCCAATGCACTGCTCAGACTGGAAGTCGACGATGCCGTTGGCATACTGAATGATAGCCCCTTCTGACGGACAGGCTTTCAGACAGCCAGGATCGGCGCAGTGCATGCAGCCATCTTTACGGATCAGCCACTCCAGTTTGTCGTTCTGCTCCACTTCCGAGAAGCGCATCACCGTCCACGATTTGGCGGTCAGATCCGCCGGGTTGTCATACACCCCGACGTTATGCCCCACTTCATCACGAATGTCGTTCCACTCGGAACAGGCCACCTGACAGGCTTTACAGCCGATACAGGTGGTGACGTCGATAAGCTTCGCCACTTCTTGCTGGTGATCCCGCGCGTGTGGCGCGGGCGTGAAGTCGTTAGTCGCGGAACGACGGATGATGTCTTGCGATTGATAAGCCATAAGTCGTCTCCGTTACACCTTTTCCACATTCACCAGGAACGCCTTAAACTCCGGCGTTTGGGTGTTTGCATCGCCCACATACGGCGTTAACGTATTGGCGATAAAGCCTTTCTTCGCCACCCCTTCGTAACCCCAGTGAATAGGAATACCGATGGTATCGACTTCCTTACCGTGTACGTTCAGCGTGCGAATACGCTTGGTCACCACCGCCTTGGCTTTGATATAGCCGCGGTTGGAGGAGACGCGCACCGTATCGCCCTGCGCGATGCCCAGCTTGTTCGCCAGCTTCTCGCCGATTTCAACAAACTGTTCCGGCTGCATAATCGCGTTAAGGCGCGCATGCTTGGTCCAGTAGTGGAAGTGTTCGGTGAGACGGTAAGTGGTACCGACATACGGGAACTTATCCGCTTTACCCATCGCTTCCAGATCGCCTTTAAAGACGCGAGCAGCGGGGTTGGAGACCACATTCGGGTGCAGCGGGTTGGTGCCCAGCGGCGTTTCAAACGGCTCGTAGTGTTCCGGGAACGGCCCTTCCGCCATCTTATCGATAGCAAACAGGCGGCCCATCCCTTCCGGCTGCATGATAAACGGCCCGACATTACTGCCCGGTGCGGCGGCGCTGTAGTCCGGAATATCGTATCCGCCCCATTTCGCACCGTCCCATTTCAGCAACTGACGCTTCGGATCCCACGGTTTACCCTGGGGATCTGCGGAGGCGCGGTTGTAGAGAATGCGGCGGTTAAGCGGCCACGACCATGCCCAGCCCAGCGTATTACCAAGGCCAGACGGATCGGCGTTATCGCGGTTAGCCATCTGGTTGCCTTTCGGCGTCCAGCTACCGGCGAAAATCCAGCAGCCGCTTGATGTGGTGCCGTCGTCGCGCAGATGGGCGAAGGTACTTAGCTGTTCGCCTTTCTTCGCAAGCACGGTTCCGGTTGCCGGATCGATCACGTCCGCCAGCGCTTTCCCGTTGCTCTCCATGGCCACTTCTTCCGGCGACGGGTTTTCCGGCGTCGAATAGTTCCAGCTCATGTTCAGCACCTGTTCCGGGTTGGCACCGCCTTCCGCCGCATACATATTTCGCATGCGCATGAAGATGCCCGCCAGGATCTCGCCATCGTTCAGCGCTTCGCCCGGGGCGTCCGCACCTTTCCAGTGCCACTGCAGCCAGCGGCTGGAGTTAACGATGGAGCCGTTCTCTTCCGCAAAGCAGGTTGATGGCAGACGGAACACTTCGGTCTGAATTTTCGCCGGATCGACATCGTTAAATTCGCCGTGGTTCTGCCAGAAGTTAGAGGTTTCGGTATTGAGCGGATCAATCGTCACCAGGAACTTCAGCTTCGACAGGGAAGCGACCACTTTGTTTTTGTTCGGGAACGAAGCCACCGGGTTGAAGCCCTGGCACAGGTAGCCGTTAACCTTACCTTCGCTCATCATTTCGAAGTACTGCAGAACGTCGTAGGCCTTGTCCCACTTCGGCAGCCAGTCAAAGCCCCAGCTGTTTTCTGCTGTCGCTTTATCGCCGAAGAAAGCCTTCATCATCGAAACGAAGAATTTCGGGTAATTACTCCAGTAGTTTACCTGGCCTTCCAGCAGCGGTTTCGGCGTGTTGGCGGTGAGGTAAGTCTGGAGATCGGTCTGTTTTTCACTCGGCAGCGTCATATAGCCGGTCAGGCTTTGCGACAGCAGGCCCAGATCCGTCAGCCCCTGGATATTGGAGTGACCGCGCAGGGCGTTCACGCCGCCGCCCGCCATCCCCATATTGCCCAGCAGCAGCTGAATCATCGCCATGGTACGAATGTTCTGCGCACCCACGGAGTGTTGCGTCCAGCCCAGCGCGTAGAGGAACGAGGCGGTTTTATCATGGGCGCTGGTTTCGGCGATGTACTCGCAGACCTTCAGGAAGTCCGCTTTTGGCGTGCCGCAGATATCTTCCACCACTTCCGGCGTATAGCGGGAAACGTGGGTTTTCAGCAGGTTCCACACGCAGCGCGGATGAGTGAGGGTGGTATCGCGTTTGGCGAAACCTTTTTCATCCAGCTCGTAGTTCCAGCTGGTTTTATCATATTTGCGTTTTTGCGCGTCATAACCGGTGAACAGGCCATCGTCGAAGCCAAAATCTTCACGCACGATCAAGCTGGCGTTGGTATAGGCCTCGGTGTATTCACGGTTATATTTTTCGTTGGTTAACAGATACAGCAACACGCCCGACAGGAAGGCAATGTCGGTACCGGAACGAATCGGCGTATAGAAATCCGCAACAGAGGCGGTACGCGTAAAGCGCGGATCGATAACAATCAGCTTCGCGCCATTATGGATTTTGGCTTCCATCGCCCAGCGGAATCCCACCGGATGTGCTTCAGCCGCATTCCCCCCCATCACAACGATAAGGTTGGCGTTTTTCATGTCGACCCAGTGGTTGGTCATCGCACCGCGACCAAAAGATGGAGCAAGACTTGCTACCGTTGGTCCGTGTCAGACACGCGCCTGGTTATCGACGGCTAACATGCCGAGTGCGCGGGTAAATTTTTGCGTTAAATAGCCGGTTTCATTACTCGATGCGGATGCACACAGCATCCCGGTGCTCAGCCAGCGGTTAACCGTGGTACCTTCCGCGTTTTGCGCGATATAGTTGGCGTCACGGTCCGCTTTCATCAATTTGGCGATGCGGGTAAACGCTTCATCCCATGAAATTTGCTGCCATTTATCTGAGCCTGGTGCACGGTATTCCGGGTATTTGAGGCGGCTTTCTGAATGGATAAAATCCACCAGACCTGCGCCCTTCGGACACAGTGCACCACGGTTTACCGGATGATCGGGGTCACCCTCAATATGAAAGATTGACGCTTTGGCGTTTTTTGCTCCGTCGCCGAGGCTGTACATCAACAGCCCACAGCCAACGGAACAATATGTGCAGGTGTTACGGGTTTCACGGGTGCGCAGCAGCTTATACTGCCGCGTTTCCGCGAGCGCGACGGCCGGGGCAAAGCCCAGCGCCGCTGCCGTGGTTCCTGCCATACCGCCAGCACAGATCTTAAAGAACTGTCTTCTGCTGACCTGCATGGTTTGCTCCTGGTTTGACATTACTCTTATCGTTTTTTTCTTTGCGGTGGTTGGCGCAAAGGTTCAGAATTGCTGGTAATCCCTCATATAAAGGGGGACCGCAACGAAGGCTACCACATACCAGGTAGGCTCAATCTGACGTGAAGGATTCAGAAGTGCTGCTATTCCCCCCCTTTTCCCGAGGGATAAGCGCGGAGAATACCATAATGTTGGTACGCTTGTTCGATAACGGTTAAAGCAAAGTGAACAATTTGCAGGCTAAAAAGCACAAAAATGCAACATCAATCACAGGCGCCCGCGAGGTGTTGCTGTGGAAACGCGCCGATTTGCAACAAGCGGTGCCGGATACGCTGGCACAAGAGGTTCCCGTTGCGCTGGTCTACAACGGCATCTCCCATGTTGTGATGATGGCCTCGCCGAAAGGCCTTGAAGCATTCGCCATTGGCTTCTCCTTATCCGAAGGGATTATTGAGAGCCCGTCAGAGATTTATGGCATGGACGTGGTGCCCTCCTGCGACGGCCTTGAAGTGCAGATTGAACTCTCCAGCCGCCGTTTTATGGGATTAAAAGAGCGGCGGCGCGCGCTGGCCGGGCGCACCGGCTGCGGTGTCTGCGGCGTTGAGCAACTCAATGATATTGGTAAGCCTGTTGCCCCGTTGCCCTTTACCCAGACCTTTGATTTACGCGCGCTGGATACCGGACTGACGCACTTAACGGATTACCAGCCGATTGGCCAGTTGACCGGCTGCACCCACGCCGCCGCCTGGATGTTGCCCTCCGGCGAGTTAGCGATCGGCCATGAAGATGTTGGCCGTCATGTCGCGCTGGATAAGCTGCTCGGACATCGCGCGCGCGAAGGGCAGCGCTGGCAGGCTGGAGCCGCGCTGGTATCGAGCCGTGCCAGTTATGAAATGGTGCAAAAATCGGCGATGTGCGGCGTTGAAATCCTGTTTGCGGTTTCCGCTGCGACCACGCTGGCGGTGGAAGTGGCCGAGCGGTGTAACCTGACGCTGGTGGGTTTTTGTAAACCGGGCCGGGCGACGGTCTATACGCATCCGCAGCGATTAATCGCCTGTAATTAACATCAAAAAATTTGAACTTTGTGAGCAAATCCTTCCGCTTTTTGTTGAGTGAGATGAGGTCTATTATTTCTTTCATCGAGGCAAAACGCCTCACTCAAACAAACGAACGTAAGGGTTTATCTCATGAAAAGCATCAAAACTTTTGTCGCATTTATCGCTCTGGCTACTTCTTTCGGTTCTTTCGCCGCGCAATCTGTCACCGCTACCGACTCAACCATGTCCGGTGCCGAAGCGAAAATCGCCGCGCAGGCTCAGCAGGCAGGTGCCTCTTCGTATCAGATTACCGAAGCCTATAACGGTAACCAGGTGCATATGACTGCCGAACTGAACAAATAATCGCACTACAGTCGAAAGAGCGCCTACGGGCGCTTTTTTCATTTGTGCGACAGGTGAAAACAGAATTAAGGCGCGGCGCTGGACTCTGCTATGCGCTTACGGGACACTGTAGGCGTTTTGCCGTCTACGACCCGGAAAGGTATGTCACTTAAAGCCATCGCCAAACAACTCGGTATCTCTGTCACCACCGTCAGCCGCGCCCTCAATGGCTATGATGATGTCTCTGCCGAGACGCGCGCTCGCGTGCAGGCGGAAGCGGACCGGCGTGGTTATCGCCCGAACACCCTGGCGCGGCGTTTGAAAATGGGCAAAATCGATGCCGTGGGTCTGGTCTTTCCCGTGCATCCTGTTCCGCTCAATAACAGCGTGTTTATGGAGATGGTCGGCGAGATTAGCCGCGAACTGGCGAGCCACGATATCGATCTGTTATTGATTGCCGATGACGATCTCGCGGATAAGCACAGCTACCTGCGCATGATACAAAGTCGTCGCGTTGATGCCCTGATTGTCGCCCACACCCTGGATAACGACGCACGACTGGAGCAGTTACAGGCCGCCGGTTTCCCTTTTCTGGCGCTGGGGCGCAGCCAGCTTGCGAAACCCTATGCGTGGTTTGATTTCGATAACTATGCCGGGACCTACCGCGCTACCCGCTTTCTTATCGACCACGGGTATCAGCGTATTGCCATGCTCAGTGAAAATAACAGCCAGGCGTTTATCGCCCAGCGCCGTCAGGGCTATTTAGACGCGCTGCGCGATAGCGGGCTGTCTGACGAGTGGTTACGTACGCTGTCGCCTTCCCGCCGCGCGGGTTACCAGGCCGTTGAAGCACTGCTGGCGCTGCCACAACCGCCGCAGGCGATCGTTACCGACTGCAACACTCACGGCGATGGCGCGGCGATGGCGCTGCTGAAGCATGGCAAACTGCTGGGTGAAAATCGCGTTGCGCTGGTGGTATATGACGGTTTGCCGGACGACAGCATTGTCGACGTCGATGTTGCCGCCGTGGTGCAGGCCACCCGCGAAGCGGTGGGTAAACAGATTGCCGATATGGTCCGCCAGTTGATTGCCGGTGAGCCATTAACCGACCTGCAAGTGCTGTGGCAAACGGAGTTTCGCCCCGGCGTGACCGCCTGAATTTTCCCCTCCCTTTTAATAACAAAGTTTAGCGCAGCTCACAGAACCAAAACGTTTCGGTTGTGATCCGAAACGTTTCGGATAAAGGATTAACTATTCTTTATCTGGAGATCCCTGATGGAAGCTCGTTATTTGCGTCTCGAAAGCGCCGCCACCGACATCGTTATCAACACCCACCCGTTTGCGGAAATTATCTATTGGGGGCCGCACCTGCATCACTTCACTGCCGAAGATGCACAAAGTCTGATTCGCCCGGTAGCTAACGGCAGGCTGGATGTAGATTCGCCGGTCACGCTGATGGCGGAATGCGGGCACGGTCTGTTTGGCTCACCGGGGCTGGAAGGGCATCGCAACGGCGAAGATGGCTCGCCGATTTTTACCACCGTCGAGGTTGCGCAGGAAGGGCAGACGCTAACACTCATCAGCGAAGATCGGCTTGCCGGGCTGCGGCTGACCAGCGAATTGCGCCTTGATGCGTGTGGCGTACTGCAAATCCGTCATGGGCTGACCAATCTGGCCGCCAGCGACTGGCAGGTCAATCGGCTGGCCGTGACGCTGCCCATTGCAGAATACGCTCGTGATGTGATGGCTTTCCACGGGCGTTGGATCCGCGAATTTCAGCCCCATCGCGTTACCCTTGAGCACGACAGTTTTGTGATTGAAAACCGTCGTGGGCGCACTTCCCACGAACATTTCCCGGCGTTAATGACCGGCAGCCGCAATTTCAGCGAATCCCAGGGCAGCGTCTGGGGTGTGCATCTTGGCTGGAGCGGCAACCACCGCCTGCGCGCCGAAGTGAAAACCGATGGTCGTCGCTATATTCAGGCTGAAGCGCTCTATCTGCCGGGCGAAATGGCAATTAGCGCAGGGGAAACGCTCTGGACGCCGTGGCTCTATGCCAGCCACTCAACGCAGGGGCTGAACGGCATGAGCCAGCAATTCCACCGGTTTCTGCGCGCCAATGTAATCCACTTTGTGCAGGATAAACCTCGCCCGGTGCATCTCAATACCTGGGAAGGGATCTACTTTAATCACCAGCCTGCTTACATTATGAAAATGGCGGAGGAAGCCGCTGCCCTCGGCGTGGAGCGCTTCATTATTGATGATGGCTGGTTTAAAGGGCGCAATGACGATTTTGCCGCGCTGGGCGACTGGTATCTCGACGAGAAGAAATATCCCGACGGGTTAAGGCCGGTCATTGAGCATGTGAAAGGGCTGGGCATGGAGTTCGGTATCTGGGTCGAGCCGGAGATGGTAAGCCCCAATTCCGACCTATATCGCGCCCATCCTGAATGGGTTTTAGCGCTGGATGACTATCCGCAGCTCCTTGGGCGTCATCAGCTGGTGCTGAATATTACCCTTCCCGAAGCCTTTGATTATTTACTTGAGCGCTTGAGCTGGTTGCTCGGCGAGCACGATATTGACTATGTGAAGTGGGATATGAACCGCGAGCTGGTCCAGCCTGGTCACGGGCGGCGCGCCATTGCCGATGCGCAAACTCGCGCTTTCTATCGCCTGCTGGATACCTTACACAGCCGCTTCCCGCATATTGAATTTGAATCCTGCTCTGCGGGCGGCGGGCGTATCGATTATGAAGTCCTGTCCCGTTGCCACCGCTTTTGGGCATCGGACAGTAACGATGCGCTGGAGCGCAATGTTATTCAGCGCGGCATGAGCTACTTCTTCCCACCGGAAGTGATGGGCGCGCATATCGGCAATCGTTATTGCCATGCCACTTATCGCCAGCACAGTATTGAATTTCGCGGTCTGACGGCGCTGTTCGGCCATTTAGGTCTGGAGCTGGATCCGGTAAGCGCCGATGCCCGCGAGCGAGAAGGCTATCGCCACTACGCAACGCTGTATAAGCAGTGGCGGCAGGTGATTCATAGCGGCACCCAGTGGCGCATTGATATGCCGGACAGTACTACGCTTGCACAGGGGATCGTCAGCCAGGACCAGCGCCAGGCGCTGTACATCGTAAGCCAGCTGGCGATGCCGGATTATTCGCTGATGGCGCCGTTGCGGGTTTTAGGGCTCGATGCACAGGCGCGGTATCGCATTACGCTGCTGGATCACCCCAATATTCGCATTACGGATGAGGGCGGGCACACCATGCGCCAGCTTCCGGCCTGGATGACCACGCCGCAGATTGTCAGCGGGGAATGGTTAATGCAGGCGGGGCTTTCTCTGCCGGTGCTGGACCCGGAAAGCGCTATCCTTATCGGTTTTGAACGCGTGTGACCCTAACGGGGCCGCACGGCGGCCTCAATACTGAGGATAATAATAATGAACACAACTGCCTGTACTCATAAAAATAACCCGACGTTCTGGATATTTGGTCTCTTTGTTTTTCTCTATTTCTTTATCATGGCCACCTGCTTTCCGTTTTTACCGATTTGGCTTTCCGATGAAATAGGGCTGAGCAAAACCCATACCGGGATTGTTTTCTCCTGCATGTCGCTCTCGGCGATAACCTTCCAGCCGATCCTCGGCGTTATTTCCGACAAACTGGGGCTGCGGAAAAATATGCTGTGGGTGATTGTCAGCATGCTGGTGCTTTTCGCGCCGTTCTTCCTGTATGTTTTTTCACCGCTGTTAAAATTCAATATCTGGGCCGGTGCGCTGGCGGGCGGGTTATATATTGGTTTCGTCTTTTCCGCCGGTTCGGGCGCCATTGAAGCCTATGTCGAAAGAGTGAGCCGTCACAGCCATTTTGAATACGGGAAAGCGCGGATGTTTGGCTGCCTGGGCTGGGGATTATGCGCCTCGACGGCGGGAATTTTATTTAGCGTTAATCCGGCATTTGTCTTCTGGATGGGCTCCGCCGCCGCCGTGGTGTTAATGGTGCTGCTGGCACTGGCAAAAATTCAGGCGCAGGAACCGCTGGTTGCCACAGGTGAGGGAAACCGCGCGTCGCCCATTAATATTAAAATGGTCGTTGATCTGTTCCGCATGAAAAAGATGTGGATGTTCGTGCTGTATGTGGTGGGCGTAGCCTGCGTCTACGATGTTTTTGATCAGCAATTCGCCACCTTCTTTAAATCCTTTTTTGCCACCCCGGAAGCCGGAACAAAAGCCTTCGGTTTTACCACCACCGCGGGCGAATTATGCAACGCGATAATCATGTTCTGCTCGCCGTGGATTATTAACCGCATCGGCGCAAAAAATACGCTGCTGATTGCCGGGTTAATGATGGCGACGCGTATTGTTGGCTCGTCATTTGCCACCACGGTTTATGAAGTTATCGCCCTGAAAATGCTCCATGCGCTGGAAGTACCGTTCCTGCTGGTGGGCGCATTTAAATACATTACCGGCGTGTTTGATACGCGCTTATCGGCAACGATATACCTGATTGGTTTTAATTTCGCCAAACAGCTGGCGGCGATTTTCCTCTCCGCCTTTGCCGGTAATATGTATGACCGCATCGGTTTTCAGGACACTTATTTGATTCTCGGCTGTTTTGTGCTGGCGATGACCTTACTCTCCGCCTTCACCCTGAGCGGCAGACAATCCGCTGCTGCGCCAACGCAGACGCTGGAAGCGCGATAAAAAAACGCTGCCGCACAGGCGGCAGCGTTCTCAACAACAGGCTATCGCTCCCTTAGGTGAGCGATAGTTTTTTACGCCAGATAGAACACTTCTTGTAACTCCGCGCTGACCGGGCTGTTATCCGCATTGGCGGGCATTACATCGCGCATATGCTGCCACCAGCGCTGGCAAACTTCGGTGTTCGCCACCGCATTCCAGCGCTCTTCAGACTCAATTTCCACCGTGGCGAACAGCAGATGACGGGCTTTATCGAGATAAATAACGTAGTTATGCGCACCATGCGCTTTCAGCACCGCTTCCAGCTCCGGCCAGATAGGATTGTGGCGGCGCTCGTACTCTTCGTGGGCATCAGGATTCACCTGCATCACAAAGGCTTTACGGATCATAACGCCTCCAGATACAGCTCGCGGACTTCATCGCGGCTGGCGATACGCGGGTTGCACGGCGCGCACGGATCCGCCAGCGCCTTATCCAGCCAGCCTTCAATATCGGCTTTGGTGACGCCAAGCTGGCTGAAACCGGAAGGAATGCCCACGCGTGTGCTCAGAGCGCGGATCGCATTGATGGCTTCCTGACTGGCTTGTTCATCGCTCATGCCAGCGGTATTGACGCCCATCGCTTGCGCCACGCGGGCAAAACGGGCAACGGCGTTCGGACGGTTAAAGTTTTCGATAATCGGCAGCAGAATAGCGTTACAGACGCCATGGGGCAGATTGTGGGTCGCCCCCGGCTGGTGCGCCAGCGCATGCACCAGCCCAAGACCGGCGCTATTAAAAGCCATCCCGGCAAGATACTGACCAAACGCCATCTGCTCACGGGCTTCCAGGTTGTGACCATCATCGACGGCTTTTGGCAGCCAGAGGTTAATCAGGCGAATCGCCTCCAGCGCGTTGGCGTCCGTCAGCGGGTGTGCACCAACGGAAACATAGGCTTCCACAGCGTGGGTCAGGGCGTCCATCCCGGTTGCCGCCGTTACCGACGCGGGGATCTCCAGCATCACGCTGGCATCATCCACGGCGATATCCGGAATAATATTGGCATCGATAATCACCTCTTTTACCTGGCGAGCAGAGTCGATGATTACCGCGTTACTGGTCATCTCCGCCGCCGTACCGGCGGTGGTATTGATAGCAACCAGCGGAACGCCGGGGTTTTTAACCTTACCGACGCCGGAATAGGCGGTTGACGGGCCGGGGTTGGCGGTGAGGATTTTTACCGCTTTGGCGGTGTCGATCGGGCTGCCGCCGCCGAAGGCGATAATATAGTCACAGGCGGCATTCTTATAAGACGCATAGCCTCGCTGCACCAGTTCCTCTGTTGGATTTGGGAATACTTCATCAAACAGATGGTACGGCATGTTGTTCGCTTTCAGCGCGGCAAACAGGCTGTCCAGCAGGCCAAGTTTTACCAGCTGGCCGTCGGTCACAATCAGCGCTTTGCCCCACTGTTTATTGGCCACCATCGTGACCATATCGCCGATAGCGCCCGCGCCGTGCAGACTGATTTTGGGTAGTGCTAACATAAAGCTCATTTTTTACTCCTTGATACGCGTCCTCCTTCAGGCTGCTTTAATGCTGGCGGCATAAAGGATTGGCGTAGGGTTATTTTGATTTTTACCGGCGGCAACCTTGCCGCCGGTGGGATTCATAAACGCCTGCGCTGCAGGATGCGGCGGGTAATGATCGGCAGCGAAATCACCACGATCAGCATCGCGCCGATAACAATCGACATCACAATGCCCGGCACATTGAGCAGGCTCAGGCCAAAGGTCACCAGCCCCATCAGGAAGGCGGCAATAATCACGCCCACCATGCTGCCGGAACCGCCAAGAATATTGACGCCGCCGAGCACCGCCATCGTCACCACCGACAGCTCCCAGCCCAGCGCAATCGTTGGCCGCGTGCTGCCCAGACGCGAGGTCAGCAGCACCGAGGCCAGCCCCGCCATCAGCCCCACCAGCGCAAAGAGGATCAGGTTGTGGCGTTTGACGTTAATACCGGAATACCACGCGCCGGTCGGGTTATTGCCGATAGCGTAAGTCCGGCGGCCAAAGTTGGTTTTGTGCAGCAGGAAAGCGAACAGCAGCCCCAGCACGATAAACAGCGCAAACTCAAAGGAGAGCGCCCCCCAGACATAGCCCTGACCAAACCATGCAAAACTCTCCGGCCACGTATTAAGCGCCTGATCGCCGAGCAGAATGTAGGTGATACCGCGATAGAGGCTCATGGTGCCGATGGTGATAACAATCGATGAGAGATTGAAGCGGGTCACCAGAATACCGTTGAACAAGCCGCACAACAGACCCACACCCAGGCCGACGCACACCAGCAGCGGCGTATCCATACCTGCCTGGGCGCAAAAGCCCATTGCCGTGGAACTCAGGGCCAGAATGGCGGCCACTGAGAGATCAATTTCCCGGGCGATAATCAGCATCGCCATCGGCAAGACGATGATCGCTTTTTCAGTGAAGTTGAACGTCGCGTCAGAAAGGTTCCAGATATTGAGGAAGTAGGGCGAAGCGAGGGCGTTTACCGCAAACACCGCCAGCGTCACCGCCAGTAAAAATCCTTCCCAGCACAGCAGACGCCCTAGCAGCGAAGGCGCTGGGGAGGTTTTTTCCACGGCGTCAGAAGTCAATATTTTACTCATGATTTCACCGCCTGTTTTTGCCTGGCCAGCGCCGCGTCGCGCAGGATCAAGCGGCCTTTGCGTTTGTTGCCGCGCTCATTGAGCAGCACCGCAATGACAATCACCGCGCCGGATATCGCCATCTGCCAGAAGGGCGAAACGCCGATCACCGGCAGGGCGTTATTAATGACCCCAAGGAATAGCGCGCCGAACAGGCAACCCAGCACGCGCCCGGTGCCGCCCATGGTGCTAATCCCGCCGATAACACAGGCCGCAACCACTTGAAGTTCGAAGCCGTTTGCCACATCGACATAGGCCACCGCAAAGCGCGAGATCCATAAATAGCCGCAGAAACCCGCCAGCGCTCCGGAGAGGCAGAAGCTGACAAACTGCATTTTGCCTGCGTTGATCCCGGTGTAATACGCCGCCGTCGCGTTGCCGCCTGCGGTATAGAGTGCGCGACCGGTACGGCTGTAGCGCAGGAAATACCCCACCACAAACAGCGCGGCGACAGCGCACCAGCTCAGCACCGGCATGCCCAGCACCGACGCGCGCGGCAGGCCAAGAAAGCTGGCGCTCATCTGGTTCGCGTTCACCCAACTGCCGCCGGAAAGTAAAAAGATGATGCCGCGATAGATGCTCATGGTGCCGAGGGTGACGACAATCGCCGGGATCCCCAATTTCCACACCAGCAGGCCGTTAATCATGCCCATCACCAGCCCGAGCAGCGTTGCCAGCAGCAACAGCGACCAGATTGGCACATCCGGGTGATGGAAGTTGATCAGCGCGACAATCATGCCCGTTAGCGCCAGGTTGGCCGCCATCGACAGATCGATGCCTTTGGTCAGCAGCACCATCATTTGACCGAGGGCGAGAATGATAAGAATGGCGGTATCGTTGAACATTTCCACCAGATTGCCAGGGCTGACAAAAGCGGGGACGCGGCTGCCGATAATCAGTATCAGCAGCAGGATCACGCCGCCGAGCAGCGCTTCGCGATGTTTAAGCAGTTGTTGCCACATTATGCTGCCTCCTTTCCGGCACCGCTGGCGGCGCTGACAATGGTTTCCGCCGTGGCGTCGCCTGCTTTGTACTCCGCGACCATCAGCCCTTCATGCATCACAATCAGCCGATCCGCCATGCCCATTACTTCCGGCAACTCGGAGGAGACCATAATCACCGCCAGCCCTTGCGCCACCAGTTCGGACATAAACTGGTGCACCGCGGCTTTCGAGCCGATATCGATCCCTTTGGTCGGTTCATCGAGGATGATCACATCCGGGTGGGTGGCGAGCCATTTGCCGATCACCACTTTTTGCTGATTACCGCCGGAGAGGGTTTCCACCGCCTGCCGCCAGCTGGCGGCTTTCACCTGCAAACGGCGGGCATACTTATCCGCCAGCGCCCACTCTTTGCCCTCGTTAAGCACGCCGCTACCGTTGAGTTTGCTCAACTGCGGTAGGCTGATGTTCTGTGCAATCGACAGCTCAATAATCGCTCCCTGCTTTTGCCGCTCCTCCGGCACGCAAACAATCCCGGCGTTAATCGCATCTGCCGGCTGGTGGAAATGGACTTTGCGACCGTTGAGGATAATGTCGCCGCTGGAGGGCTGAGAAACGCCGGAAAGCGCCTGCATCAGTTCGGTGCGCCCGGCGCCCACCAGGCCGTAAAAGCCGAGGATTTCACCTTTGCGCAGCGAAAAGTTGATATGGGCAAATTCCGTGGGATGGCATAAATCGCGCACCTCCAGCACCGTTTCGCCCGGCTGGCACGCCACTTTTGGGAAGCTCTGGTTAATGGCGCGGCCCACCATCATCGCTACCATCCGCTCTTCGGTAATGTCGTTGATAGCACCAGAATCGACATATACGCCGTCGCGTAAAATGGTGTAGTGATCCGCCAGCTCGAAAATTTCATCGAACTTGTGGGAGATAAAGAGGATCGCTTTGCCTTCCTGCTTCAGGCGCTCAACGATTTGGTAGAACTCCAGAATCTCATGCTGCGAGAGTGCCGCGGTGGGTTCGTCGAGGATCACCACCTGCGCTTCAAACGACAGCGCACGGGCAATCGCCACCATATGGCGCTGGGCAATACTTAAGGTTTTCAGCGTCGCACGCGGGTCAATTTGCACTTCCAGCCGACGCAAAATCCCCTGCGCCTGCTGGTGCATGGCGGGCCAGTCGAGTTTCTTCAACCAACCCTGATATAAATAGTGCCCGACAAAGATGTTCTCGGTGACCGATAACTCGTCGAACAGCACGGTTTCCTGATGAATAGCGGTGATCCCCACTTTATGCGCCGCTTCGGGCGTGGGCAGAGAGATGGGAATCGCCTTATAGAGAATCTCGCCCTCTTCGGGCTGATATATACCGGTCATCACTTTGACCAGTGTGGATTTCCCCGCACCGTTTTCACCGATCAAGGCGGTGACTTTTCCGGGCCAGAGATCGAGCTGTACATTCTCAAGGGCGCGCACACCGGGAAAAATTTTGGTGATGCCCTTAAGCGACAGCAAAGGGGTGGATGCCGTCATGATAGTTCTCCAGTTTTACCCTCTCCCGCAAGAGAGGGCGGAAAGGGATTAGAAAATCTTCGAGAACTTATCAATATTGCTGGCATCGTAGACGAACGGCTCAGCCATCGCGCCGCTGCCGTCAGCATCCAGCTTCACTTTGCCGAGTTTACCCATGCTGGCTTCCTCTTTGGTCGCCGTGCCTTTTACTAAATCGTCCGCTAAGTAAGTCGCGGCATAGCCCAGATCGATAGGATTCCAGATAGCGAAGCTTTTACTGGCACCGGATTTAATGGCACCCGCCATTTCAGATGGCAAACCAAGGCCGGTTACGTACACTTTGCCAATCTTGCCCTGATCTTTTACCGCCTGCGCCGCAGCCACAATGCCCACTGACGAAGGGGAGACAATCACTTTCAGGTCCGGGTAAGACTTCAGTAAGCCGACCGCTTCGCGGTAGCTCTTATCGGAGAGATCGTCGCCATACGCGACGGTCACCAGATTAATCGACGGATACTTCGGCAGGATTTTTTTCATCTCCGCAATCCAGATGTTCTGGTTGGTGGAGGTCGGCGTGGCGCTCAGAATAGCGACATCGCCTTTTTCAACATTCAGCGCTTTGAGCGCATCGGCGGCCAGTTTGACGTTGGTTTCGCCAATCAGCGCATTGTTCGACGGGTTCAGGTGGATCTGCCGCCCGGCTTTCGCCACGCCGGAATCCCAGGAGACGACTTTAATCCCACGCTGCATCGCTTTTTTCAATACCGGCACAACGGCGTCCGGATCGTTAGCGGAAATGGCGATCGCATCGACGCCCTGGGCGATCAGCCCGTTCAGGACTTCGATCTGCGCTTCGGCGGTAGTGGTGGTTGGGCCGGTGTAAATCACTTTCACATCGCCTAACTCTTTGGCTGCCTCCTGCGCGCCGGTGTTTGCTGCTTCAAAAAAGCCATTACCTAAAGATTTCGCCACGAGGGCAATTTTTACTTCAGCTAAAGCGGAACCGGACAACGCCAGAATGGCAACGGTGAGGATCAAGCTTGCTTTTGTTTTCATTGCTTTTACTCCACGAGAGTTAGTGTTTGTAGGGCTTGCAGGTGAGGTTCGCCCCGTCTCAGTGAGCGGGGCGCGATGTTGTTATTTATACAGGTCTAATGCGGACTGCAGCGGCGTCACGCCAAAGCGTTTGCCCAGCGCAATCAGTTCTTGCTGGGTGATGGTCTGCTTCATACCGCCCATCGAATAGATTTTTACCAGCACTTCGGCGGACTTCTCGGCGGTGTCGATCAGACCAAAGGCTTCGTCGAGGGTCGGCCCGCTGCCAAAAACGCCGTGGAACGGCCACAGCACCAGCGAATGTTTTTGCATCTCCGACGCGGTGGCCTGGCCGATCTCATCGGTACCCGGCACCATCCACGGCAGAATGCCCACGCCGTCCGGGAACACCACCAGACATTCAGTGCTGCCTTCCCACAGTTTGCGGGTAATCACATCGGTGCGGTTTTCCAGCACGTAGGTCAGGGCGATCAGGTTGGTGGCGTGGCAGTGCATGATCACGCGATCTTTGCCGCCGGTCGCTTTGATACGCTCACAGTGGGACAAGAAGTGCGCCGGAAGTTCGGAGGTCGGTACCGCTTCATGCTCCAGGCCCCACAGAATATGGTAACCCGCGCCGTCGCTGTCGACTTTCACCACGCCTAAGTTGGCCGCCGGATCGAGCTGAACATTGCGGAAAAATTTACCGGAACCGGTGACGATAAACGGCGTATTGGCCAGCAGCGGCATCGGTTGGCTCAGGGCAATATAGCGCGGCTTTTGCGCAAAATCGGCGGCGAAGGGCGCAATATCCGCCTCGTCCAGGCGCAGCGTCAGGTTGCCGCCGTTGCGTTCATCCCAGCCTTTCAGCCAGGCGTCCGAGGTGGCTTTAATCATCCCCTGGACGAACCAGGAATCGGTGATGGTCTGCATAGTCTTCTGTTTCCTGTTAATTACCCGGTAGCGCTGCGCTTACCGGGTCTGATTGATGCGCGGCGATTAGCCACGTTTGCTTAATACGTCTTTCTCATAAGCGCGAACGCTTTCCAGCCATTGGCCGCCGACGGGCGTATCGTGACGCTGGCAGTACATCTCCCACACCGCTTGCCACGGCAGGGATTTTTGCTCTTCCAGCAGCGCCAGGCGCGCGGTGTAATCACCTTCGGCTTCCAGTGCGCGCAGCTGTTCAACCGGCTCCAGCAGGGCGCGCAGCAGGGCTTTTTTCATGTTGCGCGTACCGATAACCCAGGCGGCGATGCGGTTAATGGAGGCGTCGAAGAAGTCGAGGCCGATATGCACGCGATCGAACAGTTTGTGGCGGATAATTTCGCTGGCGATGGCCTGGGTTTCGTCATCCAGCAGCACAACGTGGTCGCTGTCCCAGCGTACCGGGCGGCTAACGTGCAGCAGCAGGCGCGGAACATAGAGCATGGCGGCGGAGATTTTGTCGGAGATCACTTCCGTCGGGTGGAAGTGGCCCGCATCCAGGCAGAGGGCGGTCTGGCGGCTGGTGGCGTAGCCCATATAGAACTCGTTAGAGCCTACGGTGTAGCTCTCTGCGCCGATACCGAACAGTTTGCTCTCTACGGCGTCGATATGATGTGCCGGGTTCAGTTTTTCACCGATCGCTTCATCCAGCGCATTCAGCAGACGCTGACGCGGGGCGAGGCGGTCAACGGTGACATCTTTCATACCGTCCGGGATCCAGATATTCATTACCGACGGCGTACCCAGCTGTTCACCAAAGTAAGCGGAAACGCGGCGGCTGGCTTTCACATGGTCGATCCAGAACTGGCGGATCTCGTCGTTGGCATGGGAGAGGGTAAAACCGTCGGCGCTCAGCGGATGCGAGAAGCAGGACGGGTTAAAATCCAGCCCCAATTTGTTGGCTTTTGCCCACTCAACCCAATTTTTGAAATGTTCAGGTTTGATTTCATTACGGCTAACCGGGGCATCTGACTCAAGATAAATTGCGTGCAGGTTCAGGCGTTTCGGGCCGGGGATCAGGCTCAGGGCCTGTTCAAGATCGGCGCGCAGTTCCGTTGCATTACGCGCTTTGCCTGGGTAGTTACCGGTGGCCTGAATGCCGCCGGTCAGGTTGCCTTCCGGGTTTTCGAAACCGGCTACGTCATCGCCCTGCCAGCAGTGCATGGAAACCGGCAGGCGATCGAGCTGGCGCAGCGCCTCCTCGACATCAATACCTACGGCAGCGAAACGCTGTTTAGCAATTTCCCAGGCTTGTTCAAGTTGAGTGGTCATGCGCAAAGCTCCTTTGTCTGTCGTTGTTGCTGAAAGCGCGCGACGTAGCGGGCGATTTCATTATCAGAATGTGGGGTAAAGGTAATCAGTGAGTGGTTAGCCGTGACCACCTGGCGAAAATCATCGACGTTGCTTAATTCATCCAGCGTCATCAACTGCACGCCGATATTGCCGAGGGTGGAGGCTTCCACCGGCCCGGCAATCACCGGCAACCCGCAGGCATCGGCGCAAAGCTGGTTCAGCAACTGGTTCTGGCAACCGCCGCCGACAATATGCAGATGGGTAAAGGGTTTGCCGCGAAGGGTGGCAAGTTCACTCAGCACATCGGCATACAGCAGGGCGAGGCTATCGAAGATGCAGCGCGCCAGTTCGGCGGCGCTCTGCGGCACGGGCTGGCCCGCTTCCCGACAAGCAGCCTGAATTTCAGCGCTCATGTTTTGCGGGTTGATAAAGCGATCGTCGTTCGGGTTAATCACGAAACGGCAGGCCGGGCACTGCTCGGTAAGGGCAATCAGCCCAGGCAGGTCGCTGATGTTTTGCTCTTTCAGTACGCGCTGCAGCAGCCACAGGCCCATGATGTTTTTCAGCACCCGATAGCGGCCTTCCGCGCCGCCTTCGTTGGTAATATTGGCGGCTAACGCCGCATCGCTGGTGAACGGAATTTTGCTTTCAAAACCCATTAACGACCAGGTGCCGGAAGAGAGATACGCGGCGTCTTTATCCGCCAGCGGCGCGGCGATCACCGCGCTGGCGGTGTCATGGCTGGCGACGGCGACCACCGGAATGGCGTTGCCCTGCGGGCAGATCCAGTTACCGATCACGTTGCCAGGATGGGTTGGCGTGCCAAACCAGCGAGCCGGTACGCCCGCCCAGCTAAGCAGCGCATCGTCCCAGTTATCGGTATTGATATTAACCAGTTGAGTGGTGGTGGCGTTGGTGTATTCCCAGTTGAGATTACCCGTCAGGCGATAGCTGAAATAGTCCGGGATCAGCAGCGCGTGATCGGCCTGCTCCAGCAGTTCAGGCTGCTGTTCCGCCAGCGCGCGCAATTGGTACAGGGTATTGAAGGGGAGAAACTGAATGCCGCTGCGGCGATAAATATCCGCTTTGCCGGGCTGCTGCATGGCGCGGTGCATAATGCCGTCGGTGCGATCGTCGCGGTAGGCAATCGGCAGGCCGACGCGCGTGCCTTCCTTGGTAACCAAAACATAATCGACACCCCAGGTATCAATACCAATGCTGTCCGGCTGAATGCCTTCCTCGCAAACTTTGTTCAGTCCGAGGCGAATCTCCGCTTCCAGGCTGTCGATATCCCAGCAGTCAAAGCCGTCGACTTTTTGCAGACAGTTAACAAAACGGTGAATTTCGCGAAGCGAAAGCGTGCGGTTTTGGCGATCAAAACGCGCCAGCATGACGCGTCCGCTGGAGGCGCCTAAATCTACCGCAACACAATGGCGAAAAGTCATGATCGGGTCCTTCTTAGAGTCATTGCGAACAGTCTAAAAAGGGGCAAGCGGTTGTACCTTCTTGCCACTGACAGCGGCGTTTTAGCGCTGGCAAGAAAGCAAAGGTGAACGTGAGAGAGTTCACAGTTTCCAGTAATGGTGCTTTTTCCGGTCAGTGTGACCCTTACCACATTTCCCGATCTTTCCGGGCGTTTCTTGAAAAAACGGCAGGCTATGCGCAAATTGGCGTCGAAAATTCAAGGTCAGGTCGGCAACCCTTAATTACTATTTTGAGAACACTTCTCACCTCTGGGGCAATCATGACCGTACTGCATAGCGTGGATTTTTTTCCGACCGGTAAATCACCCGTTGCCATCGAACCGCGATTACCCCAGGGCGCCTTTCCGGAACATCATCATGATTTTCACGAAATCGTGATTGTCGAACACGGAACCGGGATTCATGTATTCAATGGCCAGCCTTACACCATTAGCGGCGGCACCGTCTGCTTTGTGCGCGATCACGACAGACACTTGTATGAACATACGGATAATCTCTGTTTGACCAATGTGCTATACCGTTCGCCGGATGCCTTCCAGTTCCTTGCTGGCCTGAACCAACTGCTACCGCAGGAGCTGGATGGACATTACCCGTCGCACTGGCGCGTGAGCCAGCAGACGCTGGCGTTGGTGCGCGGGATTATTAGCAAGATGGAAGAGATGGGCGATGAGGTGGAAACACACGATATTGCCAACCGTGAAATGCTCTTTATGCAACTGCTGGTGTTGTTACGTAAGAGCAGCCAGCAAGAAAGCGCAGGCAATAGCGATGCGCGGCTTAATCAGCTGATGCTGTGGCTGGAAGATCACTTCGCGGAAGATATTTGCTGGGAGTCGCTGGCGGAGCAATTTACCCTGTCGCTGCGGACCCTGCACCGCCAGCTTAAACAAACCACCGGCATGACGCCGCAGCGCTACTTAAACCGTCTGCGGTTGATTAAGGCGCGCCACATGCTGCGTCATAGCGATGATAGCGTCACCGATATCGCATTTCGCTGTGGTTTCGGCGACAGTAATCACTTTTCAACGCTGTTTCGCCGCGAATTTGACTGGTCGCCGCGCGACATTCGCCAGGGACGCGACACGCTGCTTCAGTAACGAGAAGGCTATCACCGATTTTTTGCCCGATTTCCGCTAATAATGTCAGGTTATTAATGGCAGAGGTGGCGTTGTGTCAGGTCAGTTAATTCTTCGTAAAGCAGACTTTTTCCCCCGTGCCGGACAGGCCGTTGCGGTGGCGGACCGCTATCCGCAAAACGTCTTTGCCGAGCATACCCACGAGTTCTGCGAACTGGTGCTGGTGTGGCGCGGCAACGGCCTGCATGTCCTCAATGGCCGTCCTTATCGCATCACCCGTGGCGATCTGTTTTATATTCGTGCCGAAGATTGCCACTCCTACGCTTCGGTGAATGACCTTGTATTACAGAACATTATCTACTGCCCCGATATGCTGACCCTCAATCTTGACTGGGCGGCGCTGATTCCTGGGCTTAATGGCGCACCCTGGATCCCCCACTGGCGGATTGGCAGCAGCGGCATGGCGCAGGCGCGGCAGGTGATGACCCAGCTGGAACATGAGAGCACCAAAGACGATCCGCTGGCAAATATGATGGCGGAAACGCTATTTGCCCAGTTAGTGATGATGTTAAAGCGCCACCGTTTTGCCACCGATAACCTTGCCGCTACCCACAGCGAAGCGCTGCTGGATAAGCTGATTACGGCTCTTTCCGGCAGCCTGAATCGCAGCTTTGTACTGGAGCGTTTTTGTGAACAGGAACAGTGCAGCGAGCGGGCGCTGCGCCAGCAGTTTCGTACGCAAACCGGGATGACCATCAACCACTATTTGCGTCAGCTGCGGATTTGCCACGCGCAATATTTGTTGCAGCATTCCGAGCAGATGATCGGTGAAATTGCCATGCAGTGCGGCTTTGAAGACAGTAACTACTTTTCGGTGGTGTTTAGCCGTGAGGTAGGGATGACGCCGGGTCAGTGGCGTCATCGTAGTCGGGTTGCTGCCTGATTAGCTGGCCATGCCGAGGCCGACGATATTGGCGGCAATAATAATTACCACGCAGCCGAGGCTCAGTACCCCCACCGGCGACCGTCCGGCGTTCTTCCACTCTTTCAGTACCAGGCCAACAAGGCCGCCGCACAGCACGTAGAAGCTCATATGCAGCATCCAACTGACGTAGTCATACTGCGCCGGAATCCGCGCATGGCCCCAGGCGTAGAAGAAGAACTGCAGATACCACATCAGGCCGCCCAGCGCTGATAGCAGGATATTGCTAATAATCAGCCCACGCGCCAGCGAGAAGTCTGCTTTTACCGACAAGTTTTTCACTTTTGCCAGGCGGATAAAACAGAAGCCCAGATTCACCAGCGCACCGCCACCCATAATCACCACATAGCTTGGCAGCGCCGTGTAGAGGGGATCGATGCCCAGCGCAGCGGCGGCTTCGTGCATCGGTTTGGCGGCATTCATCGCAAAGGACATGCCGGCGGAAAAGATGCCGCACATCACCGCCAGTAGTAACCCTTTTTTCAGGTTGAACTCTTCGGCTTTGATGCCCATTTTGCGCTCTTTCAACTGACCGGCGCGGCTGACAATCGCCACACCCACCAGCGCTACCAGCACGCCCAGCAGCGTCATTCGCCCGCCTTCGGTATTGATCAGCACATCGATTTGGCCGTTGAGAATGGGCGTCATTAGCGTACCGACCACCAGCGTAATGCCAATGGCGATACCAATGCCCATCGACATGCCCAAATAGCGCATCGTCAGGCCATAGTTAATATTGCCGATGCCCCACATGGCGCCGAAGAGAAAGACCGGCAACAATGTTGAAGCGTTAAAGGAGCTGAAATAAGCCCAAAAATCAGGCAATAACAGCGCGCTGACGGTCCACGGCAGAATAAGCCATGAGACGAGGCCACCAACAGACCACATGGTTTCCCACGACCAATGTCTGACCTTTTTAAACGGGGCATAGAAACAGGCTGCACTGGCCGCGCCTATCAAATGCCACAAAATTCCCATCGTAATCGCGTTACTCATTTATCCATCCTCTTTGTTTTTATCGTCGGGGGTACAAACAGCCGACCCGATGAGTGTAAAAATTGGACAGAGGATTAACCTTGAGGCGTTTGCCGCGTTATAGGGCAGGCTGGCAGTGAGCACGTGATGCGGATGAGCAGGTTCACAATTTCAAGAACATAACCTAAATTTTAACCTTACAAAAAGTACGGCATTGATAAACATTTTCAATATCATTTAATTAACTATAATGAACCAACTGCTTACGCGGCGTTAACACAGTAGCCGCTTACCTTTGATGGAGATGAAAATGAGCTATACATTGCCCGCTCTGCCGTACGCATACGATGCCCTTGAACCACATTTCGACAAACAGACGATGGAAATCCATCACACCAAACACCATCAGACCTACGTGAACAATGCCAATGCCGCGCTGGAAACCCTGCCGGAGTTCGCGAGCCTGCCGGTAGAAGAGCTGATCACCAAACTGGATCAGCTGCCGACCGACAAAAAAACCGTACTGCGCAACAACGCTGGCGGCCACGCTAACCACAGCCTGTTCTGGAAAGGTCTGAAAAAAGACACCACCCTGCAGGGCGATCTGAAAGCCGCTATCGAGCGTGATTTCGGTTCCGTAGAGAACTTCAAAGCTGAATTCGAAAAAGCCGCAGCCACTCGCTTTGGTTCCGGCTGGGCATGGCTGGTACTGAAAGGTGACAAACTGGCTGTGGTTTCTACCGCTAACCAGGACTCCCCGCTGATGGGCGAAGCGATCTCCGGCGCGTCCGGCTTCCCGATTATCGGCCTGGATGTGTGGGAACATGCTTACTACCTGAAATTCCAGAATCGTCGCCCGGACTACATCAAAGAGTTCTGGAACGTGGTGAACTGGGACGAAGCTGCTGCGCGTTTCGCTGCGAAAAAATAAGCCGCGCGCTTCACCCACGTAAGTGAATTCCTGCCCCGTCTGGCATCGCCGACGGGGCATTTTTTTATCTATTTTCGCTTATCCATAACTTTTAGGAGCGTTGATCCTAAAATAATGAAATATTGTTTTGTTATGGTTGGTTGATCACTTTTCTTCCTCGGGTCCAGATCTACTCTCTCTTCATCCGCGCGGCTGCTGTCCCGTACAACCGGAGTGCCGACGCCCTAAAAATCGACCGGTTTCGACAGGTGAAGATATGCAAATCAAGCGTGCAATTGAGAAGATCCCCGGCGGTATGATGCTGGTTCCCTTGTTCATCGGTGCCTTGTGCCACACCTTTGCACCGGGGGCGGGTAAATATTTCGGTTCATTCACTAACGGCATGATCACCGGCACGGTGCCGATCCTCGCGGTGTGGTTTTTTTGTATGGGGGCATCCATCAAGCTAAGCGCTACGGGTACGGTGCTGCGTAAATCCGGGACGCTGGTAGTAACTAAAATCGCCGTCGCCTGGATTGTCGCGGCAGTGGCGTCACGGTTGATTCCCGCACATGGCGTTGAGGTGGGGTTCTTCGCCGGGCTGTCGACACTGGCGCTGGTGGCCTCAATGGATATGACCAACGGCGGACTTTATGCTTCCATCATGCAGCAGTACGGGACCAAGGAAGAGGCCGGTGCGTTTGTGCTGATGTCGCTGGAATCCGGCCCGCTGATGACGATGATTATCCTGGGGACCGCGGGCATCGCCTCCTTTGAACCTCACGTCTTTGTCGGTGCGGTGCTGCCGTTCCTGGTGGGTTTTGCGCTGGGTAACCTTGATGCAGAGCTGCGCGAGTTTTTTGGCAAAGCGGTACAAACCCTGATCCCGTTTTTCGCCTTCGCCCTCGGCAATACCATCGATTTAGGTGTAATTGCCCAAACCGGACTGTTGGGGATTTTGCTTGGTCTGTCGGTGATTGTGATTACCGGCATTCCGTTGATTATTGCCGATAAAATGATTGGCGGCGGGGACGGAACGGCGGGTCTTGCGGCCTCCAGCTCGGCAGGCGCGGCGGTAGCAACGCCGGTGTTGATTGCGGAAATGGTGCCGGAATTTAAAGCCATGGCGCCGGCGGCAACGGCGCTGGTCGCGACATCGGTGATTGTCACGTCAATCCTGGTGCCGATTTTGACCTCGCTCTGGTCACGCAAGGTGAAAGGCGACAAGGCGGAAATCTCAGTGCGGAATACCGTGAAATAAAGCCATCAAGCCGACCTGGGCGCAGGTCGGCTTTTGCGTTATTGGATAGCAAAGACCGTATCGATAATCTGGCACTGCTGCTCATTGAGCGCGCCGCCAAAGTTGCGGGCAACGGGAGTACAGTAGCCGAATTTACGTGATACGACGGTTTTAATCGTCGTGACAAAATCATCGCCAATGCTATAGATGGCCATAAATTTGCCGATCTCAAGCTGCACCTGATGCAGCGTCGCCACATCACCTTGTCGCCACGCTTCCCGCGCTTTAACAAACAGCTCCGGCATCACATTGTTCAACCCGGAAATCACGCCCGCGCCGCCTGCCAGCAGATTCGGAATGAAGTATTCGTCGTAACCGCACAGCACCGCGAAATCGTCCCGCACCTGGCGGGTGGCCAGAATCATGTTGCGAGTGTGCGACTGGCAATCCACCGTATCTTTAATGCCCGCAAAATGGGGGAATTCAGCCGCCAGCGTTGCCACTAACTCTGGTGTTAAATCGCAACCGGTACGCGCCGGAAAGTTATAGGCAAACCATTTGCCGCTGATGGTGTTACCGAGGGCGCGAAAATAGCTCAACAGCTGGTTACTGGTTTGCCCGTAGTAATAGGGCGGCAGCACCATTACGGCTTCATAGCCGGTGCGAAAAGCTTCGTCGGCCATCCACAGGATATCGTTAAAACAGGTGGAAGAGACGTTGGCGACCATGGAAATGGGTGACATGGCGCGTGCCTCACGGAGCAACAGCAGCCGCTCTTCCAGTGAGAAAGAGGCAAACTCACCTATACTGCCCATCAGTAAAACCACATCGATTTTTGCCGCCGCCAGGCGGGTAAGGTGTTGTTGTAAACCCGGTAGATCGATTTTGCCTTCAGGATCCATCGGCGTGATGGAAGGGCACCAGACACCGGAAAATGGGGTTTTATGCATCACGTCACTGCCTCCTCGGTTAATGAAATCGCGTTTCAAAAGTGCTTAGTAAGTGATAGCACGGCGCGGGTGTAGGCATATGCATGCATGTCTCATTTTCACAGGTTGGGTCGGCGAATAAGTGGTGTAATAGGGCAATGAACGACGTATGCGGGAGGTGGTATGCAGTATCCGGTTGCAGTATTTACAGGCACAGTCAGGGACTACCCGGGCAGTCGGCCCAGCGCGATTGCCAAGTTGCAGGTTGATGGTGAATTATCGCTGACGGAAACCGGGGTTAACGGCGACCAGCAGGCGGAGAAAAGTTACCACGGCGGAACCGATCGCGCGCTGTGCCACTATCCCCGTGAGCATTATGCCCACTGGGCGCAGAGGTTTCCCCAACAGGCGGCGCTGTTTTGTGCGCCTGCGTTTGGCGAAAATCTTTCCACCGAGGGCCTGACAGAGAAAGAGGTCTTTATCGGCGATATTTTTCGCTGGGGCAAGACGCTGATCCAGGTCACGCAGCCGCGCTCGCCCTGTTTTAAACTTAATTACCATTTCGGTATCAGGGATATGTCATCGCAGATGCAGTCCAGCGGTCGCGTTGGCTGGCTCTATCGGGTGATAGGCAGCGGAAAAGTATCGCCGGACGCGCCGCTGGAACTGGCCTCACGGGTGAGTAATGTTAGCGTTTATGACGCGGCGGCAATTGTCTGGTTTCAGCCTTTCGACGATGAACAATATCATCGCCTGCTGTCGGCAGCGGGATTGTCAGCGAGCTGGACACGTACTCTGCAAAACCGGCGCTTTAGCGGCAAAATCGAAGATAATTCACGAAGATTGTTGGGAAAATAAAACGCCCTCGCTAAGAGGCGAGGGCATTTATCAGGAACGTTTATACAGCGGTAGCCAGATGGTCAGGCGTAAACCGCCCAGTGGGCTGTCATCGGCTTTTACCCAGCCGCGGTGCTGCTGGATAGCGGTTTCGACAATCGCCAGCCCAAGGCCGGTACCGCCGGATTCACGATCGCGGGCTTCATCGGTGCGGTAGAAGGGACGGAAAATCTGCTCCCTGTCTTCCGGGCTGACGCCAGGACCGTCATCGTCGACGTTAATCGTAATGCCGTCTTTATCCACCGCGAAACTGACTTCAATTTTGCTGTTCGAGTAGCGCAGCGCGTTGCGCACGATGTTTTCAACCGCGCTTTCCAGCGCGCTTGGGTTACCGTACAGCGGCCACGGGCCCGGCGGGAAATTAACGGTCAGGGATTTGCCCATCTGCTCCGCTTCAAAGGCCGCATTATCCAGCACCTCATTCCACATCTGGTTGGCTTTCACCGTTTCGCTGACCAGCGCGTTTTTCTGCTGATTGCGCGACATCACCAGCAGATCGTTGATCATGCTGTCCAGCCGCTGCGCCTCGGTTTCAATGCGTTCAAGCTCTTTGCTTTCGCCGCTGCGACGACGCAGCAGCGCGGTGCCGAGCTGTAAACGCGTGAGCGGCGTACGCAGTTCGTGTGAAATATCGGAAAGCAGGCGCTGCTGGGCGGTCATCATGCGTTCCAGCGCCGTCACCATCTGGTTAAAACTGGCCCCGGCGGCAAGAAATTCCTGCGGCCCGGCTTCCAGTTCCGGATGCTGACGTAAGTTACCCTGCGCCACTTCATCCGCTGCGTTTTTCAACTTACGCGCGGGTTTCGCCAGGCTCCACGCCAGCCACAAAAGCAGCGGCGAGCTGATAAGCATGGTGACGATCAACAGCAATAAAGGGCGGTCAAACAGCAGGTTGATAAAGTCAGATTGCGAATTGCTGGCGGGACGAATCAGATAGAGCTGGTAGTTATCCTCTCCATCGCGAACGGAGAAGGGGCCAACCATTTCGACCCGGCCATATTTTTTCTTCTGCGGATGGTCGGAGTTATCCGCCTGGCCGATGAAGTTACGGATGATTTGCATCTCGTTGCGCTCGGCACCAATTACGCGCCCTTCGCTGGTCACCAGCAGCAGGCGTTGACCGGGCGGCGCCCATTTGTCGATGGCGCGAAACAGCCTGCGCCACCACATAAGATCGTTTGGCGGATCGTTCGACAGTTCCGCTTCAACATGCTGTTCAATCATCACGCCCTGACGCTGCTCGCTGTCCAGCAACTCCGTCATTTGACGGGAGTCCAGCTTCGGCACCATCAATACCAGCATCAATACCAGCGCCAGCGTGAGCCAGAAGATGGCAAAGATGCGGGCGGTCAAACTTCCTATCATGAAGCGGACACCATCAGATAACCGCGGCCGCGCAGGGTTTTAAACCATGGATGCCCATCTTTGCGCTCCGGCAATTTGCGCCGCAGATTGGAGATGTGCATGTCGATAGCGCGGTCAAACGGCGTAAGACGTTTACCCAGCACTTCCTGGCTTAAATGTTCCCGCGAAACCACTTGTCCCAGATGCTGAGCCAGCAAATAGAGCAGGGTGAATTCGGTGCCGGTCAGTTCCAGCGCCTGGCCTTCGAAGCTGGCTTCCTGGCGTCCCGGATTGAGACTCAAGGCATCCACTTCAAGGGTCGGCGAGCCGCTGTCGCTGTTTTGCTGCTGCTCGCTCCAGTGCGAACGGCGCAGGATCGCACGAATACGCGCGACCAATTCACGATCGTTAAACGGTTTTGGCAGATAGTCATCCGCACCCAGCTCAAGGCCGAGGACGCGATCGAGTTCACTGCCGCGGGCGGTCAGCATAATGACCGGCGTTTGGTGTGTCTGGCGTAGTTCTTTAAGCGTGTCGATACCGTTTTTCTTCGGCATCATGACATCAAGCAAAAGCAGGTCGATGCTATCGTCGAGGAGGTCAAGCGCCTGCTCCCCGTCGTGGGCAACGAGTACATTAAAACCTTCCATGTCGAGCAGTTCCTTTAACAGGGAAGTAAGCTCTCGGTCATCATCTACTAAAAGGATTTTATTCATTGTTTAAATACCTCCGAGGCAGAAATTACGTCATCGAGACTCGCTAATCCATGACTTTACGTTGTTTTACACCCCCTGACGCATGTTTGCAGCCTGAATCGTAGACTGATTATCGTTCAGTCGTGAGACGAAAAAGGTATTGGAGAAAATGATGCGCATCGCTGTTACCGTTGCCGTCATGGCCTCAACGCTGGCGTTTAGTACCGTTAACCACGCAGCTGACGTCGTAACAGGCGATAACTGGCAACCGATAGAGGGGTTAGCCCAGCGCAGTGTTCAGAGCCATATGTTCGACGGTATTAATTTAACCGAACACCAGCGTCAACAGATGCGGGATTTGATGAGTCAGGCGAGACACGATCAGCCTCCTCTTAATGTTAGCGAAATGGAGACAATGCATCGGCTTGTCACCGCACAAAATTTTGATGAAAACGCTGTACGCGCTCAGGCAGAAAAAATGGCGCAGGAGCAGGTAGCCCGTCAGGTTGAAATGGCGAAGGTCCGCAACCAGATGTACAACCTGTTAACGCCAGAGCAGCAAGCGGTTTTAAACCAGAAACACCTGCAACGGATGACGCAACTACGTGAAATTTCACAAATGCAAAAAAGCTCTCCGTCGACGGTTCTGAGTAGCAGCAGTACCAGGCATTACCAGTAACAAACCCTGTTTTCCTTGCCATAGACACCATCCCTGTCTTCCCCCACATGATGTGGGGGTTTTTTTTATCAATCATTTAGAAAAAAGCTTAAAAACCAGCGTCTCATAACACCGCTATCAGCTGTAGTAAAACGCTTTAAGTTAGCAGAGTGTACATTCCGTAGACCATTCTCCCGTTAACAATCCGCCCGATGTAACGCTGAAAATTTTAATTTGATCCACTTAGCACGCATAAAAAAAGGCTGTGAAAATTAACAGGTGTTAGTTGACAAATCCAAAAATTTGCACCAGCATTCAGGTTGACAAATTTAGAATTTTGCACGGAGATGCTTGATTGATGGCTAACTACAAATTGCCGTGGAATTTTTACCCACAATTGAATGAAGATCGTCTATCTACTATCGCTGAAGAATTACTTACTGTTCTGGATCAGACGTATGAGCAACTTTCTACACCATATGATGACAACTACACTAGGGGCACTTGTACTTTTGGGCGGCAACGACAAATGCTCTTGGCGCTCTGTATGAGTGGTAAGCATAGCTGGTTGAATCTTAAGCATGCGGGCATGGATATCACTTTTGAAATCGATGCTATACCAGTACGTTTCTTTGCGGATGATCCTGAGAGTCCTAAGAAACCTGGTTTCTACCGTAGAAATGAAGTTGATCAACTCTTTGAGCCAGAATTAGAAATACCAACATTACATCGTTTTGTGGTAGAAAAGCCTGAATTTGAAGGTGAGGGAGCGCGTGTTCATTTCATCGGTTATAACATGCTTGATGAGATTGTATCCAAGTGGACATACGGTGATGCACGCTTGGCAATACCGCATTCTACCGATGATACACCACCAGAAGCAGTCAAAATTGAGTTAGATGATATCCGTCCTTCTGTTCCTGATAAAAAGGAAAAGAACGGCGATAATGAATAGTAGGTGAAAAGTGTTTAACGGTTCTAATTTGCGGTTAGCTCGTCTGTATCACGAGTTATCATTGGAGCAAGTCGCTGAGCGGGTCGAAAAGACCCGCCAGTATATTCAGCGGCTGGAATCCGGCTCTGCAGTCCCCACTCGTGAGCTTGCGAATAAATTAGCGGCTATTCTGTTTGTAATGCCTGAATTCTTTGAAGTTAACGACCAATCACCTGTAAACGAAGAGATCGTTCATTTTCGTAAACGTAGCTCAACGCGAATGGCAACAAAATGGGCTACTTTGGCTAAAGCAGAGCTGTATCGTCGCGTTATTGAAGTATTTGACGAATATTTAGACTTGCCTCCAGTAAGATTCCCTGAGCTAAGGGCGTATACACAAGATGAGATCGAAAAAGCAACGGAGAAGTGTCGTGTTGATTGGGGGCTAGGCTTTGGTCCTATTGATAACATGACTAGACTGGCTGAGAAATTAGGGGCATTCGTTACTTCTTTTGATTCTGTTTCTGATGATGTGGACGCACTTTCTGTACCTCTAAGTCGCCCCTTTATTGTAAGAAATACAGCTAAGAAATCCCCATGCCGTCAGCGCTTTGACATTGCTCATGAGGTCGCACATCTAATTCTCCATGAAGGGGTTTCGACAGGAGATAGAGTAACAGAATCTCAGGCAAATCGTTTCGCATCGGCTTTGTTACTGCCTCGCTCAGCAATGGCAAAATATTTTCCTCGCCCTATAGGGGGACGTATTGATTGGCAAGGGCTTAGTCAGTTTAAATTGACGTGGAAAGTTAGTAAGGCTGCAATTATCTACCGTGCTCATCAGCTTTCCCTTCTAACTGATGCTCAATATAAAACGGCATTTTTTGGTTTGAAACGAAAGGGAGAAGCTATCGATGAGAAAGAGGACTGCCTAATCCCACAAGAGACACCAGAGCTTTTTCATAAGGCAATGAAATATTTAACAAATGAGATGTCCATAGATGCTGGTTCACTTGCTCGCCGCTTATGTATCACCCCAGCGATGCTTGAAGAATTATCGAATGGAACACTTTTAGCAGGTCTGGAATATGAAAACCTTTCTGAGAATGTGGTGTCCATGTCAGCGTATCGCTTCAGGCAGGCATAATTAATCGTAGTGTCAAATCCCGTCACGGCGGGATTTTTTATGTCGAAGTGTAGTCAAAATGTAGACGAAGATAAGAGTGCATCCCTTTATTCTATTGTTTTGCTGATAGGATTTCTTCGCCACCCTGAATTCCCCTGCATTAAGTATGGTTTTTTTGCCTGGCGTCAACCCAAAATAATTTAAAAAATTAGATGATTGAAACCAGCCTCGTCCTGCCCGTTTCGAAAACCCAGGCCTCTAAACAAAATGTAGCCATGGCCAAAGCACAAAGCACGAACGCATTTGAGAAAGGTTTCAGCCCGTTATAAGCGGAGCGGCTGGCAGGCAAAAACATCCTTATCATCCATTCATAAATCACCCCAATAACCCTGAAGTGCTTGCATGATGGGGTTATTGGGGTTATTGGGGTTATTGGGGTTATTGGGGTTATTGGGGTTATTTTATCGGAACATGGCAGGGAAGCAGGATGGAAAGCAGGAAGCTTATTGTAGAGATCAAGGCCGACGGCTGGATCCTGATTAGGGTGAATGGATCACACCACCATTTACCCACCCAACAAAACCGGGACTGGTGACGGTTCCCCACCCCAAAAAAGATTTACCGATTAAGACGGTAAAAAGCATCAGGAAACAAGCCGGGATTGACCCCCGCTTTCTCGAAGAGGCTTAATTATGTTTTACCCAATCGCTATTGAAGCCGGGGACGAGAAACACGCCTATGGCGTAATGCCTGGCTGTTTTTCAGCAGGTGAGAGCCTGGACGAGGCTATTGCCAATGCAAAGGACGCGATCACCGGGCATATCGAACTTTTAGTTGAACTCGGTCAGGACATTCCCGCTGTCTCTTCAGTTGGAGAACTGGCGAAACGCGATGAATTTAAAGGATATACCTGGGCGCTGGTTGATGTGGATGTTATTCGCCTGCTGGGCGGTTCTGAGAAAATCAACGTCACGCTACCGAAATCGTTAATTGATAGAATCGACCGTTGTGTTGCCACGCATCCTGAGTTTAAAAGCCGATCCGGTTTTCTCGCTCAGGCGGCCCTTGAACGCATTACGATGTGCAGGTAAAAGACCGCTAATTTTTTCTGAGACCGTACCGGCTGGCTATTCAACTTAACGGGTCAGTTCAGCCGACGGTATTTTTACCTAACATTTCTCTGCCTAATTAACCCATTATCGCCGTTTGCTATCCGTTATAATTCCCGCAGGATCAAAGCTGGAGCGTTTATGAATCAATCCTATGGGCGGCTGGTTACCCGGGCGGCAGTTGCGGCAACCGTTATGGCATCCGTACTGCTGATCATTAAAATCTTCGCATGGTGGTATACCGGCTCCGTCAGTATTTTGGCGGCGCTGGTTGATTCGGTGGTGGACATCGCCGCGTCACTAACCAACTTGCTGGTGGTGCGCTACTCGTTGCAACCTGCGGACGAAGAACACACCTTTGGTCACGGTAAAGCGGAGTCGCTGGCGGCGCTGGCGCAGAGTATGTTTGTCTCTGGCTCCGCGTTGTTCCTCTTTTTGACCGGCATTCAGCATCTTGCAAGACCAGAACCGCTTCATGCTGCGGGCATCGGGATTACGGTCACGCTGATTGCGTTATTTAGCACAGTGATTCTGGTCACTTTTCAGCGCTGGGTTGTACGTAAAACACACAGCCAGGCCGTGCGGGCGGATATGCTTCATTATCAGTCTGATGTTATGATGAACGGCGCAATTCTCATCGCGCTGGGGCTTTCGTGGTATGGCTGGCACCGGGCGGATGCGCTTTTTGCGCTGGGTATCGGCGGCTATATTTTGTATAGCGCGTTACGCATGGGGTATGACGCCGTTCAGGCATTGCTGGACAGAGCCTTACCTGATGAAGAGCGCCAGGAAATCTTCACTATCGTCACTTCCTGGCCGGGCGTCAGCGGCGCTCACGATCTTCGCACGCGGCAGTCAGGGCCGACCCGTTTTATTCAAATACATTTGGAAATGGAAGATAACCTACCGCTTGTACATGCGCATCTTATCGCTGAGCAGGTGGAACAGGCGATTTTGCAACGTTTCCCAGGTTCCGATGTCATTATTCATCAGGATCCTTGCTCAGTAGTACCTCAAGGACGATAAACACCCGGACGCTTACGTATTTCTTTGTAATAAAGTGAGCCAGACCTGCTTTTTGTGTATAAATTACCGCCATAGGGTCTGACCTGAATCAATTCAGCAAGCTGGGTTTGATATACTATTTGCAGCATAGAGTTTTGTTCGCTCCCACAGGGGAGTCGCTTAAGGCCAAAGATTTTATTTTGTATTCCTATGTTCAGAGGTAGTCATGATTAAAAAAATCGGTGTGTTGACAAGTGGCGGTGATGCGCCAGGCATGAATGCCGCTATTCGCGGCGTCGTCCGCGCAGCATTGACAGAAGGTCTGGAAGTCGCGGGTATCTATGATGGTTACCTCGGCCTGTACGAAGACCGCATGATCCAACTCGACCGCTACAGCGTGTCGGACATGATCAACCGCGGCGGTACCTTCCTCGGTTCCGCCCGCTTCCCGGAATTCCGTGAAGAGCATGTCCGCGCCGTGGCTATCGAGAACATGAAAACACGCGGTATCGACGCGCTGGTTGTTATCGGCGGCGACGGTTCTTATATGGGCGCTAAACGCCTGACTGAAATGGGCTTCCCGTGCATCGGTTTGCCGGGCACTATCGATAACGATGTTGCCGGTACCGACTACACCATCGGCTACTTCACCGCGCTGCAAACCGTGGTTGAAGCCATCGACCGTCTGCGTGACACCTCTTCTTCCCACCAGCGTATCTCTATCGTTGAAGTGATGGGCCGCTACTGCGGCGATCTGACGCTGGCGGCGGCTATTGCCGGTGGCTGTGAGTTTATCGTGCTGCCGGAAGTGGAATTCAATCGTGAAGACCTGGTAGCCGAGATCAAAGCCGGTATCGCCAAAGGTAAAAAACACGCCATCGTGGCGATTACCGAGCATATTTGCGATATCGACGAACTGGCGAAGTATATCGAGAGCGAAACGGAGCGTGAAACTCGCGCGACCGTGCTGGGTCATATTCAGCGCGGCGGTTCTCCGGTGCCTTACGACCGTATTCTGGCATCCCGCATGGGTTCTTATGCCATCGAGCTGCTGCTGCAGGGCTACGGCGGCCGTTGCGTTGGTATTCAGAATGAAAAAATGGTGCATCACGATATCATTGACGCCATTGAAAATATGAAACGCCCCTTCAAAGGCGACTGGCTCGACTGCGCGAAAAAACTTTACTAAGCGCCAAAACGCCTCTGGACTGGAAAACGCCCTCTTCGTTGAGGGCTTTTTTTATCGTTGATTATTCTTCGGAGTTATAACCAATCTTTTTTTATTCTTTAATCTACAGATTTCTTTCTGGCAGTCTGATGTCATCAAAAACGATAACCTGAAGAGAGTGGGCGATGAATAAATGGGGCTTGGGGATAACATTATTGCTGGCTTCTACCAGCATTCTGGCGAAGGATATCCAGTTATTAAACGTCTCGTACGATCCGACGCGCGAGTTGTATGAGCAATACAACAAAGCGTTTAGCGCTCACTGGAAACAAGAGACCGGCGACAATGTGGTGATTCGTCAGTCCCACGGCGGCTCCGGCAAACAAGCCACCTCAGTGATTAACGGTATTGATGCCGATGTCGTCACCCTGGCGCTGGCCTACGATGTGGATGCCATTGCCGAGCGTGGCCGTATCGATAAAAACTGGATCAAGCGACTGCCGGATAACTCCGCACCGTACACCTCGACCATTGTTTTCCTGGTACGCAAAGACAACCCGAAACAAATCCATGACTGGAACGATCTGATTAAGCCGGGCGTTTCCATTATCACGCCGAACCCGAAAAGCTCCGGCGGCGCGCGCTGGAACTACCTTGCGGCCTGGGGCTATGCCCTGCATCAGAATGGCGGCGATCAGGCCAAAGCGCAGGAGTTCGTCAAAGCGCTCTATAAAAACGTGGAAGTGCTGGATTCTGGCGCGCGTGGTGCAACCAATACCTTTGTTGAACGCGGCATTGGCGATGTGCTGATTGCGTGGGAAAACGAAGCGCTGCTGGCAACCAACGAGCTGGGCAAAGATAAATTCGACATCGTGACCCCGAGTGAATCTATCCTCGCCGAGCCAACGGTTTCCGTGGTCGATAAAGTGGCTGAGAAAAAAGGCAGCCAAAAAGTAGCTGAAGCCTACCTGAAATATCTCTATTCGCCGGAAGGCCAGGAGATAGCGGCGAAGAATTTCTACCGCCCGCGTGATGCGCAGGTTGCTGCCAGATATGCCAATGCTTTCCCGAAACTGAAACTCTTTACCATCGATGACGTGTTCGGCGGCTGGACGAAAGCGCAAAAAGAGCACTTCGCCAACGGCGGAACATTCGACCAAATCAGCAAGCGTTAACGGTCTCAGGACGCCCTCATAAGAGGGCGTTTTACTGCTCTGTGCAGAAAATCCGTATTTTCAAATCCCACAACGAAATGCGCTATTATTCCGTTTCATTCAGCAAAGGAAGCGGAATCATGAAAACTGCACGTCGTATCGTCTTAGTTATATTGCTGCTGGTCCTGCTGGCAGCAGCGGGAACCTGGCTGTGGTTTAAAAAGAGCGCTAACCCTGATGCGTTGCGCCAGATAGTGACGGAACAATGTCTGCCAAACGACCGCGAGCATCATTCACCAAAACCGTGCGAGCAGATCAACCTAAAAGGCGGCTATGTGGTAATGAAAGCCTCCGAGGGGCGACTGCAGTATTTACTGATGCCAACCTATCGCATCAACGGGACGGAAAGCCCGCTGTTGTTACAATCCGCAACGCCGAATTTTTTCTGGCAGTCATGGCAATCCCGCGACTTTATGAGCAAACTGCGCGGCAGCACGGTGCCAGACAACGCCATTTCCCTGACCATTAACTCGCGTTCCGGGCGCTCACAGAACCATTTCCATATCCATATCTCTTGTCTGCGTCCTGATGTACGCGCGAAGCTTAATGATAATTCTGCACGCATCAGCAGCCAGTGGCTGGAATTCCCCGGCGGCCTGCGCGGTCATCAATATTTAGCCCGCCGCGTTACCGCAGAAGAACTGGCGCAACGCAGCCCGTTTTTGATGCTGGCAGAAGAAGTGCCGGAGGCAAAAGCGCATATGGGACGGTACGCGCTGGCGATGGCGCAGCAGGCGGATGGCACGTTTGTGCTGCTGGCTACCGAGCGTAATTTACTGGCCCTTAATCTGGCATCGGCAGAAGAACTGCAGGATCATCAATGCGATATTCTGCAGTAACCCCACCATAAATCGCGTTTACTCAGCACGCCTGTCACCGTAGACTTGCTGGAAAAATCTACAGGAGACAGGCATGTCATTCTGGCTTTCACACCCTCTTGTCCTTCCCTCTATTATTGTCGGTATTACCATAGTGCTGTGGGCCACCTCGCTCCTGCCGGAATTTATCACCGCGCTGCTCTTTTTTACCGCGGCGATGGTGGCGAAAATCGCGCCGCCGGAGGTGATCTTCGGTGGTTTTGCTTCTTCGGCTTTCTGGCTGGTATTTAGCGGCTTTGTCCTTGGGGTGGCGATCCGTAAAACCGGGCTGGCGGACAGGGCGGCGAGGGCGCTTTCGGCCAGGCTCACCGACTCGTGGCCGCAAATGGTCGCAAGCGTAGTGCTGTTGAGCTATGCGCTGGCCTTTGTTATGCCGTCGAACATGGGACGCATTGCGCTGTTGATGCCGATTGTCGCCGCTATGGCCGCACGAGCGGGGATTCATGAAGGGACGCGTCCATGGTACGGGCTGGCGCTGGCGGTGGGTTTCGGCACTTTCCAGCTGTCGGCGACCATCTTGCCCGCCAATGTGCCGAACCTGGTGATGAGCGGCGCGGCGGAAGGCTCTTACGGCATTCATCTCAACTATCTGCCTTATCTGCTGCTGCACACGCCGGTGCTCGGTATTTTAAAGGGGCTTATCCTGATTGGCCTGATTTGTTGGCTCTTCCCCGGCCAGCCCCATGCGCCGCGAGAACAAACTCCAGCGGAACCGATGAGCCGGGCGGAGAAGCGGCTGGCGTGGCTGCTGGCGGTGGTACTGATTTTGTGGGTGACGGAGAGCTGGCATGGTATAGGGCCGGCATGGACCGGGCTTGCCGCTGCCTGCGTAACGCTGCTGCCGCGCGTGGGCTTTATTAATGGCGACGAATTCTCCAGCGGCGTCAATATTCGGACCTGTATCTATGTAGCGGGGATCCTGGGGCTGGCGATTACCGTGACACAAACCGGCATTGGCAACGCCGTAGGCAATGCGCTGCTGCATGTAATGCCCCTCGATCCCGCACAACCCTTCACCAGTTTCCTCGCACTCACCGGCATTACGACCGCGCTTAATTTTATTATGACCGCTAACGGCGTACCGGCGCTGTTTACCACGCTGGCGCAGAGCTTTGCCGATGCTACCGGCTTTCCGTTGCTGACGGTGATTATGATTCAGGTGCTGGGGTATTCCACGCCGCTGTTACCCTACCAGGCGTCGCCGATTGTGGTGGCGATGGCGCTGGGTAAAGTTCCGGCAAGGGCAGGAATGCTGCTTTGTCTGGCGCTGGCGGTAGTGACGTACCTGGTGCTGTTACCGCTGGATTATGCGTGGTTTAGCGTACTGGGGAAATTGTAAGACAAAACCCTCTCCCGGGCGGGAGAGGGTTGTACCGCATTAAGCCTGTTTAGCGGCTTCTGCTGCTTTAACGATCACCGCGAAAGCGTCCGCTTTCAGGGATGCGCCGCCAACCAGCGCGCCGTCGATGTCCGGCTGAGTGAACAGTTCAGCTGCGTTGCCCGCATTCACGGAACCGCCGTACTGGATAATCACTTGCTCAGCCACTTTCGCATCGGCTTTAGCAATATGATCGCGGATGAATTTGTGAACGGCCTGCGCCTGCGCCGGGGTAGCAGATTTGCCAGTACCGATAGCCCAAACCGGTTCGTAAGCAATGACCGCGCCTTCGAAGGCCGCAGCGCCCTGAGTTTTCAGCACTGCGTCAATCTGACGTGCGCACACTTCTTCGGTTTTACCCGCTTCGTTTTCGGCTTCGGTTTCACCGATGCACAGAACCGGCGTCAGGCCCTGTTCTTTCAGCACGGCAAATTTCTTCGCGATCAGCTCGTCAGATTCTTTGTGGTAAGTACGACGTTCAGAGTGGCCGATAATGATGTATTTAGCGCCAATATCTTTCAGCATTTCAGCGGAGGTTTCACCGGTGAACGCGCCAGACAGGTTAACGTCAACGTTTTGCGCGCCCAGCACGATGTGGCTGCCGTCAGCAGCATGTTTAGCCAGATCGAGGTACATTTCCGGCGGAGCGATTGAGACAGCACAACCCGTTACGCCAGCCAGTTCGGTACGCAGGTTTGCAACCAGTTCGTTTACCATGTGGCGGCTGCCGTTCAGTTTCCAGTTACCCATCACTAAAGGATGTCGCATTTTTACTCTCCACGCGCTTGGCGAATTAAGGAATATGGCCGCCCGTCAGGGCAGCATGGTCTGTGAAACAGTATAGAGATTCATCCCCTGAAAGGCTTTGCTTTTTGTCATTTATTGTTCTCATCAAGGGCATCAGAAAGCGTCAGCTTAATCGGTTCAACTGCGAAGGTCAGCCCCTTTTCCCCGTTATCTGCCACCACATAGCGAATCGCGCCTTCCGTTTCGGCGTAGTAAGCCTTATTACGGCCGCTGGCGAGTAATTTTTGCAGCTTTTGCGTACTCTGGGCGGCAGTCAGCGTCGGGGAAAAGGCGCGAATAAACGCGGCCATATACTCTTGCGCTCTGGATTTTGCCGCTTTTTGATCCGGCCCCTGTACCGGTAGCCAGGTAATTTGCATCGATTTAATTTTTAGTGTGCCGCGCTCCAGCGCCGTCGAGGCGTAGAGGTTATCATTAATTTTTGTCGCCGCTCGCGTCAGATTTGCCTGCTCGCCACGGCTATCGATCGCGCGAAACTCGTTGAGCGCGAGGGTGGGATTATCGGTATTGAATTTCTCGCGGAACTGACTAATGGACTGATCAAAGGTTGGCGCGCCCGGCAATAAATAGGGCGCGGTGGTGGCAGTCGATGGCTCTTGTGCGTATCCCGGCGTGCAGAAAACCAGTGCGGACAAGAGAAGCCAAATTAGATAACGCCATGCTTTCATTCACATCGCCCTCTGTTGAGTATGCTCACGATTAAAACGATATCAGGCTGGCTTGTCAAAAACTCCCGCCACCAGGGTAAACTACGCAGCATGACGAGAAAAGGAACCTTACATGGGTATACAGCAGTGGTTGTTCTCTTTTAAAGGACGCATTGGGCGTCGTGATTTCTGGGTCTGGATGATCCTGTGGGTGCTGAGCATGACCTTGCTGTTCGCGCTGGCCAATGGCGGCATGCTGGATTTTCAGATGGCCGCTTTTATTCTGGTCTGCCTTATCTGGCCGACCGCCTGCGTGATGGTAAAACGTCTGCACGATCGGGGCCGCCACGGTGGATGGGCGCTGCTAATGGTGCTGGCGTGGATGCTGCTTTCGGGCAACTGGCAGATGCTGGGCGATACCCTTGCATGGACGGTGGGGCGTCTGATTCCGGTGGTGATTATCGTGATGTTGCTGATCGACCTGGGCGCTTTTGTGGGCACCCAGGAGGAAAACAAGTACGGCAAAGAGACGCTGGATGTGAAGTACTTCTGATCACCAGTAGTGTTCGGCGGTGATATGCCCCGGACGGCGGCGCAGGTGCTTCGCCATCTGCCGGCTATCTTTCAGCAGTTGTGTGGTATCGCGCACCATTTGCGGGTTACCGCACAGCATCACATGGCTGGTTTCCGCCTTCATTTCAAGCCCGACGGCTTCTTCCAGCGCGCCGCTTTCAATCAGCGCCGGCACGCGCCCGGTCAGGGATCCGGAGATGGCTTCCCGACTCACCACCGTCTGGATCCGCAGCTTCCCTTCGTAGCGCTTTTGCAGCTCCAGCATCAGCGGTAAATAGCTTAAATCCGCCGCATAACGTACCGCGTGCACCAGCACCAGATTTTTAAAGCGCTCAAGATCTTTGCCTTCCTGCAAAATCGACAAGTACGGACCAATCGCCGTACCGGTCGCCAGCATCCATAGGGTTTCGCATTCTGGCACTTCTTCCAGCACAAAGAAGCCTGCGGCTTCACTCACCAGCTGTACTTCATCCCCCGGCTGTAAGGCGGCCAGGCGCGGGCTGAGTTTGCCTTCCGGCACGATAACAAGGTAGAACTCAAGATCGGGGTTGCTCGGCGCGTTTACGTAAGAGTAGGCGCGCTGTACGCGCTCGCCGTCAATTTCCAGCCCAAGTTTGGCGAACTGTCCGGCAGTAAAGGGACGAACAGGACCATGAACGGTGAGGCTGAATAACGCATCGGTCCAGAACTGTACCTTTGTGACTTTTCCTGTTACCCATTCCGCCATGGTTTTCTCCTGTTCTGTAGCGATGCCTTATCTTCATGCCTGGAGGATGAGATTTCCAGCCCGTGCAGGCCGGAAAGCTCAATTGAACAAATACCCTTACAGTATATGCCGCTGCACTTCGGGGTCTTTGCGATCCAGATAGTGAATAGACTGAATACGGCGGATGGTGCGCGATTTACCGCGGATCAGCAGCGTTTCGGTGGTGGCGATATTGCCCTTGCGGGTGATCCCGTCCAGCAGGTCGCCTTTGGTAATACCGGTGGCGGCAAAGATCACGTTGTCGCTGCGCGCCATTTCATCAAGGCGCAGCACGTTGCCCGCTTCAATGCCCATGCCGCGGCAGCGTTTTAACTCATATTCACCAATGCGGCGGTTCTCTTCGTTGTCGCCTTTCACCTGATGACGTGCCAGCAGGCGGCCCTGCATATCGCCATCAAGGGCACGGATTACCGCTGCGGAGATAACCCCTTCAGGTGCGCCGCCGATGCCGTACAGCACGTCGACTTCGCTATCGGGCATGCAGGTTAGAATCGACGCGGCAACGTCGCCATCGGGAATGGCAAACACACGCACGCCCAGCGCCTGCATCTCAGCGATAGCCGCGTCATGACGGGGTTTAGCCAGAATAGTCACCGTCAGTTCGCTCAACGGTTTGCCCAGCGCAGCGGCGACATTGCACAGATTCTCGGCCAGCGGCAGATTCAGATCGATGGCCCCTTTTGCCCCAGGCCCGACAATCAGCTTTTCCATGTACATATCCGGCGCGTTCAGAAAACAGCCTTTATCACCGACCGCCAGTACCGCCAGCGCATTGGCCTGGCCCATCGCCGTCATGCGCGTGCCTTCAATCGGGTCAACGGCAATATCCACCGCATCACCTTTTCCGGTACCGACTTTCTCGCCAATAAACAGCATTGGCGCTTCGTCGATCTCGCCTTCGCCAATCACGATGGTGCCGTCGATATTGACGTTGTTGAGCATGATGCGCATGGCATTAACCGCTGCGCCATCTGCCGTGTTCTTGTCGCCACGCCCCAGCCATTTATAGCCAGCCAGCGCCGCAGCTTCGGTCACACGGGAGAATTCGATGGCAAGTTCTCGTCTCATAACAAACTCTATAGTGAAAGAAATTGAACGAAGTTTATCACAGCGAGGAGAGGAGGGCTTATTGGACAGATGCCCTCTCTGCGATGAGAGAGGGCACGGTTGAGGCAAATTACTCTTCGTGATCTTCCCACGCCAGCGCGCGTTTGACGGCTTTTTTCCAGCCGCTGTAACGGAAGTTACGTTCGGTGGTTTCGATACCCGGACGGAATTCGCGTTCGATCACCGCTTTTTCCTGCAGCTCATCAAGGTTCTGCCAGAAACCAACCGCGAGGCCAGCCAGGTAGGCCGCACCCAGCGCGGTAACTTCACGTACTTCCGGGCGTTCGACGCGGGTGCCGAGAATATCGGACTGGAACTGCATCAGGAAGTTGTTGGCCACCGCGCCGCCGTCCACGCGCAGCGCGTGTAAACGAATGCCGGAGTCCGCCTGCATCGCTTCCAGCACATCGCGCGTCTGGAAGGCGATAGATTCAAGGGTAGCGCGAATAATGTGGTTTGAGTTGACGCCGCGGGTCAGACCGAAGATGGCCCCGCGCGCATAGGGATCCCAGTACGGCGCGCCAAGGCCGGTAAAGGCCGGTACGACATATACGCCGTTGGTGTCTTTCACTTTCGTCGCGAAGTATTCAGAGTCGAACGCATCGCTAATTAATTTCATTTCGTCGCGCAGCCACTGAATGGACGCGCCCGCCATAAACACCGCGCCTTCCAGCGCATAGTTCACTTCGCCTTTCGGGCCACAGCCGATGGTAGTCAGCAGGCCATGCTCTGATTTCACCGCTTTCTCGCCGGTGTTCATCAGCATAAAGCAGCCGGTACCGTAGGTGTTTTTCGCCATCCCTTCTTTTACGCACAGCTGGCCGAACAGCGCAGCCTGCTGGTCACCGGCGATACCGGCGATAGGAATACGCGTACCGCCTTTACCACCAATGTTGGTCTGACCGTAGACTTCGGATGATTTACGCACCTGCGGTAGCATTGCGCGCGGGATATCCAGCGCCTCAAGCATTTTGTCATCCCACTCCAGCTCGTGGATGTTGAACAACATGGTACGTGAGGCGTTGGTGTAATCGGTGACGTGAACGCGCCCCTGAGTCATTTTCCAGATAAGCCAGGTATCAACGGTACCGAACAGCAGTTCACCGCGTTTCGCACGTTCGCGGGAGCCTTCAACATGATCGAGGATCCATTTAACTTTGGTGCCGGAGAAGTAGGGATCAATCACCAGGCCAGTGGTGCTACGAACATAATCTTCCATGCCGTCGCGTTTCAGTTTTTCGCAAATATCTGCGGTACGACGGCACTGCCAGACGATAGCGTTATAAATCGGTTTACCGGTTTCACGTTCCCAAACGATAGCGGTTTCACGCTGGTTGGTGATGCCGATGGCGGCAATCTCGTCGGAATTAATATCGGCTTTTGCCAGCACTTCCACCAGGGTAGAACTCTGTGATGCCCAGATCTCCATCGGATCGTGTTCAACCCAGCCTGGCTTAGGATAAATTTGTTCAAATTCACGCTGAGAGACGCTGATGATGTTGGCGTCATGATCCATCACAACGGCGCGGGAGCTGGTAGTGCCCTGATCGAGCGCAACGATATATTTTTTGTCAGTCATAGTTATGTTCCCGTAGTCACATTACAGCGAAGCTTTTTGTTGAGTGGTGGAGGCGGTACCTTTTTCGTCCGCCGCCTCACTGGTATTCGACGGTAAATGGCGGCCAATCAGTTTACGATAGCCGAATGCGCCAAGCGCCGCGCCTACGATCGGCCCGAACAGCGGAACGAGGAAGTAGGGAATATCTTTGCCGCCGGTAAAGGCGACATTGCCCCAGCCAGCCAGCCAGGCGAACGTTTTCGGGCCAAGATCGCGTGCCGGGTTCATCGCGAATCCGGTCAACGGACCCATTGAGGCGCCAATAACCGCGATCAGCAGACCGATGAGCAAGGGTGCCAACGGGCCGCGCGGAAGTCCGTTACCGTCATCACCTAACGCCATAATGACGCCCATCAGCACGGCGGTAATGACCATTTCAACGGCGAAGGCCTGAATAACGTTGATGTGCGGGTTGGGGTAGGTTGAGAAAATACCCGCCAGATCGAGACTTTCAACACTGCCACGCACCATATTGTGCGTTTGTTCGAAATCGAGGAAAAGATTGTAGTAAAGCCCGTAAACAAGCGCAGCCGCGCAAAACGCGCCGGCAAACTGAGAAATGATGAAGGGAACAACTTTACGCCCTTCAAAGCTAGCGAAAAGACATAATGCGATAGTCACAGCCGGATTCAGATGTGCGCCGGAAACCCCTGCGGTCAGGTAGATGGCCATTGCCACGCCCAAACCCCAGATAATGCTGATTTCCCATTGGCCGAAGGTGGCGCCAGCCACTTTCAACGCCGCCACACATCCCACACCGAAGAAAATCAACAACCCGGTGCCGAGAAACTCGGCGATGCACTGGCCTTTTAAGGTTGGTGTCTGACTCATAATCGGATCCTGCAAAAGGTAATGGTTATTGTTAGCACAAGCGATCGCTCGCCCATGATGTCCTGTAGACACAGTGTTAATTTATCGTTAACGAGCAAAAACGAGAAATATCGAAATTAAAATGTGTGTACTCTGTCAATAAAATGAGCGTTTTCGAGCGTTAGCGCACGTTTTTAAACTACAGCGAAGTGTGAGCTGAATCAGTTTAGTAACCAAAGTATTAACAATTTAGTGGTAGCGCCACGGGTTGCACCAGGAGGAGGATGAAAAGTGTTGCAAAGCGCAAACAGCGTGGATGCGCGCTGGACAGGGGCTGGCGGGCTTCATACAATCGGTGACAAGCGAGATTCGCTCAAATTCATAAGGCGTCGCCGGTAGTCGGGACGGGGTTATAGCAGGACACGTATCATTCGGGTTGTAAGAAAGCGGTGACGCAGCTGCAACGCGAAGAACCCAGTGTATATCCATCAACGCCTTGCAACTCAGGAGAGGTATGACAATGTCATTAGAAGTATTTGAAAAACTGGAAGCGAAAGTGCAGCAGGCGATTGATACCATCACGCTGTTGCAGATGGAAATCGAAGAGCTGAAAGAGAAAAACAACAGCCTGGCGCAGGATGTTCAGTCCGCGCAGCAGAGCCGTGAAGAGCTGGAGCGTGAAAATCACCAGCTGAGAGAACAGCAGCACGGCTGGCAGGAGCGTTTACAGGCGCTGCTGGGCCGCATGGAAGAAGTCTGATTCCTGAGCAGAGCGTGGCGCGCATTCGCCCCGGTCAGAAGGTTTTCAAGGCTGGGTTGAATGATTCGCTGAATGGCTGGAACGCGATTTTCAGGGAAAGTACTGAAATGATATGCGACGGAGAAGCCAGGCGCTGTGCGGGACGAAAAGAAAATAAGAAGGGCACCTGAGGGTGCCCTTTCGTTTACTCGATATCAAGCGGGTCTTCGGAGAGGATAATACCGGTATTGTCGGCATACAGATGGTCACCGGAGAAGAAGGTTACACCGCCGAAATTGACGCGCACGTCGCTTTCACCGATACCTTCACCCGCTGCGCCAACGGGAATAGCGGCAATCGCCTGGATGCCAATATCCAGCTCTTCCAGATCGTCCACCTGGCGCACCGCGCCGTAGACCACCAGGCCTTCCCACTCATTTTGTACCGCAATACGGGCGAGATCGGCGTCGATTAAGGCGCGACGCATAGAGCCACCGCCATCGACCAGCAGAATACGACCACGGCCGTTTTGTTCGAGCAGATCGTACAGCAACCCGTTATCCTCGAAACATTTCACCGTGATGATTTGTCCGCCAAACGACGACCGTCCGCCAAAGTTGGAGAACAGCGGTTCCACGACGTTGATCTCTTCCTGGTAGATATCACAAAGCTCAGAGGTATCATATTTCATAGGATTAGCGTTCAGTTGCGACGAGAGCCCTCAGTATATCGCGCATCGCGCGCTGTTGGCAAAATCATCAATTGTTAATTGACAATTATCAGTTAAAAATGCGTTTGGCTAAGGACTATTCCTAATACAAACAATAAATTAGTCAATAAAGCACCTTTTACCGTCCGTTCCAGCATCGGCGGCATGGCACGCGCATCGCGTTCGCGCAGCACAAAGCGCGCCTGTTTGATAAGCAACGGCGCTGCCAGCACAAACAGCCAGCCCCACAGGCTATGCAGCGATAAGAGGTTAAAAAGCGCCAGACACAGCAGCGCGCCGACCAGCAAACCAGCATGGTAGCGTCGTGCGTTGATCGGCCCTAAACGCACCACTAGCGTGTTTTTGCCATTTTCACGATCGCTATCGATATCGCGCAGGTTATTGATATTCAACACCGCCGCCGCCAGCAGACCGCAAGCGGTGGCGGGCAGAATAACCGCCGGGATCAGCATATGGGTTTGTAAATACCAGCTGCCGATAACGCTTATCCAGCCAAAGAAAATCAGCACTGAAATATCGCCAAGACCAATATAACCATAGGGGCGTTTGCCAACGGTATAGGTGATGGCGGCGATTATCGACAACCCGCCAAGCGCCAGGAAACCGATATAATCCGCCATGCTTTGCGAGGCCGCCGTCACCAGCATCAGCCCGGAAACGCAGCTCAGCAGAATGACAATTATCAGTGCACGCTTCATCTGACCAAGGGAGATGGCCCCTTTTTGCATCCCGCGCAATGGGCCGATGCGATCCGGCTTGTCGCTGCCTTTTACCGCATCGCCGTAATCATTGGCGAGGTTGGAAAGGATTTGCAGCAGACCGGCGGTGATTAGCGCAAGCAGCGCCACCAGCGGATCGAAATAGCCCTGCCACCAGGCGAGCACCGTCCCTACGATAATCGCAGCGAACGCCAGCGGTAATGTTTTTGGGCGTAGGCTTTCAAGCCATGCCTGGGTAAGGCTTTGTGATTGCGTTTCGTTCATAAAGTCAGCCAACAAAAATGGGGGCCTGAGCCCCCATCGAGTGTGATGAAAACAGTGTTGCCGCGATTATAAGATAAAACGGCTCAGATCTTCATCTGCCACTAAAGCATCAAGATGCTTACTCACATAGTCTGCATCAATAACGATAGACTCACCGTCCAGATCGCTGGCGTCATAGGAGATATCCTCCATCAGGCGCTCCAGCACGGTATGCAAACGGCGCGCGCCGATGTTTTCCGTGGTTTCGTTCACCTGCCATGCGGCCTGGGCGATACGTTTGATGCCATCATTAGTGAAATCAATCGTTACGCCTTCCGTCGCCATCAGCGCTTTGTACTGTACAGTAACAGACGCGTTTGGCTCCGTGAGAATACGTTCGAAATCTTCTGCGGTCAGCGCCTGCAGCTCAACGCGAATCGGCAAACGGCCCTGCAGCTCCGGAATCAGGTCCGACGGGCTGGCAATCTGGAATGCGCCAGAGGCGATAAACAGAATGTGGTCGGTTTTCACCATCCCGTGTTTCGTCGATACGGTGCAGCCTTCCACCAGCGGCAGCAGGTCGCGCTGCACGCCTTCACGGGAAACATCCGGGCCGGAGGTGTTGCCGCGCTTACAGATCTTGTCGATTTCGTCGATAAACACAATCCCGTGTTGCTCAACGGCGTCGATAGCCTCCTGCTTCAGCTCTTCCGGGTTGACCAGTTTTGCCGCTTCTTCTTCGATCAGCAGCTTCATCGCGTCTTTGATTTTCAACTTACGCGGTTTCTGCTTCTGGCCGCCCAGGTTCTGGAACATCGACTGCAGCTGATTGGTCATCTCTTCCATGCCCGGAGGCGCCATGATCTCAACGCCCATTGGCGCTGCTGCCAAATCGATTTCAATCTCTTTGTCATCCAGCTGGCCTTCACGCAGTTTTTTGCGGAAAGACTGGCGGGCAGCGGAAGGTTCAGCCGCCTGTTCCGGCTGGCCCCAGTTGTTTTTGGCCGGTGGGATCAGCACGTCGAGAATACGCTCTTCCGCCAGCTCTTCCGCGCGGTAGCGGTTTTTTTCGATTGACTGGCTGCGCACCATTTTCACTGCCGCATCCGTCAGATCGCGGATGATAGAATCCACTTCTTTCCCGACGTAGCCCACTTCGGTGAACTTGGTCGCCTCAACTTTGATAAACGGCGCGTTGGCCAGCTTTGCCAGACGGCGGGCGATTTCGGTTTTACCGACGCCGGTTGGGCCGATCATCAAAATGTTTTTCGGTGTCACTTCATGGCGCAGCTCTTCATTAAGCTGCATGCGACGCCAGCGGTTACGCAGAGCAATCGCCACAGAACGCTTCGCCGCGTCCTGACCGATAATGTGTTTATTCAGTTCGCTGACAATTTCGCGTGGGGTCATTTCAGACATGGGAGATCCTTACGCTTTAGAAGGTAATTCTTCGATGGTGTGGAAGTGGTTGGTGTAGATGCAGATATCGCCTGCAATTCCCAACGCCTTTTCAGCAATTTCGCGTGCGCCAAGCTCGGTATTTTCCAGCAGCGCGCGGGCAGCCGCCTGGGCATATGGCCCGCCGGAGCCGATAGCAATCAGGTCATTTTCCGGCTGGATCACATCGCCGTTACCGGTAATGATCAGCGACGCGGTTTCGTCGGCCACCGCCAACAGCGCTTCCAGCTTGCGCAGCATCCGATCGGTTCGCCAGTCCTTTGCCAGTTCGACGGCGGCTTTCACCAGATGGCCCTGATGCATTTCCAGCTTGCGTTCGAATAATTCGAACAGCGTAAAGGCGTCGGCCGTACCGCCGGCAAAGCCCGCAATAACTTTGTCGTTATACAGGCGGCGAACTTTTTTCACGTTGCCTTTCATCACGGTGTTACCCAGTGTGGCCTGGCCATCACCGGCAATAACCACATGGCCGTTACGGCGTACGCTTACGATTGTTGTCACGAGCAGACCCCTTGGTTACAAATGCACAATACAGCGCCCCGCACGGTGTACGGGGCAGAATGCAATTATAGATGGGGGGGATTTTGGGGGTTTCAACCCCCGGTGCCAAGACGGATGCAGTTTCCATGGCCGGCCATTTTCAGGCGGCTAATAGTTGAATCGGCGTTGTCTTTCCCTTTCACCGGGCCAATTACCACGCGATTCCAGCCGTTATTGCTGGTAATGCGTGAGTCGAAACCTTCGAATGCCAACTGGGCGCGCACCGTTTCGGCCTGATCCTGGCCTTTAAACGAGCCGCACTGAATAAGCCAACGGCGATCGTCTTTTTTCTCAGCCGTTTGCGGTGGCGCTTTCGGCGTTTCCACTTCCCGGGTTACCGGTGCGGCCTGCTGGGTTTTCGGCTGCGCGGTAGCGTTATGCGGCGGCGTTTGCAGCAGGTCCTGATACGGTTGTGAATTCGACGCGGGCTTTGAAGAAGTGGCCGTTTGCGTCTGGCGCGGCGGCGGGGTGGCCGTCGTGCGTGCCGGCTGCTGCACCGGTTGTTCGGTTCGCGTTTGTGTACGCGGCGGCTGAGCCTGTACAGGCTGCGACTGCGTCCACTGCTGTTGCTGCTGCGCCTGGCGTTGACGCTGCAGGGTTTGCTGGCGCTGCTCCGCCGTTTGTTCGTTCCACGGCACTTCGTTAAGTTGGGTAGGCTGCTGGCGCATGTCGGCCTGCATCTGCGCTAATAGCTGGCGCTGCTCATTGGTCAGCTGCTCCGGTTTTTGTACTTCGCCACCGGCCGTCGGCTCGGTCGGTGCACGTACGCCGGGCTGGCGGCTTTCCAGCTCTTTAATATAGCGCCAGCGCTCTTCCGGTTTCGGCGGCAGGCCGTTACCGGTCATTTTTTGGTTTTGCAGTGTCTCTGCTTCTTCTTTTTTGTGGTGCGTAATAAAGTACAGACCACCGATAAAGGCGACCAGAACGGCGGCCGCAATGGCGACCATGGCGGGGGAGACCGCAGACCGGCTGCGTGGTTTCTTCTTTGAGTTACTCGTCTTGCGCCGCGCAGGAGCCGACTGGCTGCGGCGTACATAATCTCGTTGTGCCACTATCGTTTCGCTGTATTTATCTCGTTTAACAGCCCGCCATGTTACTTAAGCGACGGGGTTTTGACCAGACGAGGCGTCTGAAAGACTGCGGCTTTACTTAAGCGCCCGGGTGGTGCCGCGCACTATCAGTTCGCACTCCAGTAAGCGCGAACCGCTGCTGACATTATGCCCTTGCAACTGCTCAAGCAGTAACAGCATTGCTTCGCGACCAATCTGATAGCGCGGTTGCGAGACGGTGGTCAGCGGCGGATCGCAGAATTCAGCAAGGGTGATGTTATCAAAGCCGATTATTGATAAGTCATCGGGGACTTTCAGACCCCGGCGTTTGGCTTGCGACAGCGCACCGAGAGCCATCACATCGCTATGGCAGAACACGGCGGTTGGCGGCTTCGGCAACGTTAAAAGCTGCTCAAGGGCCCGTGCGCCCGCCTCAAAGGTGAAATCCCCGCGCGTAATATAGTGGGGATCAACGGTCGCTCCGGCGCGGCGCAGCGCCTGAACATAGCCCTGCAATCGGTAATGGCACAGCGGCATCTCTTCAGGACCGGCGATACAGCCGATCAGAGTGTGTCCCTGCTCTTGCAGATAATTAACGGCGTTAAACGCGGCGGTCAGGTTATCAATATGCACCGTCGGCAGCTCCAGTTCCGGCGCAAATTCGTTGGCCATCACCATCGGCGGTAAATTACGTTGCTCTTCAATACTGGCATCAAACGGCAAACGCGAGCCGAGCAGCAGCATACCGTCGATCTGCTTGGTGATAATCAGGTCGATAAAGGTTTTTTCCTGCTGGTTTTGATGTGCACAATCGCCAATCAGCACCAGATAGCCGTTTTCAGCCGCAGTGACTTCAATCCCGCGAATGATTTCGCTGAAAAAAGGATCGCAAATGTCCGGCACAATCACCAGCAACGTACGTGACTCATTACGCTTGACGTTCCGGCCCATCGACTGCGGTAAATAGCCCACTTCCAGTGCGGCTTGTTCAACGCGGTTACGAGTAGACTGCGACACTTTGTCCGGATTCATTAATGCCCGTGACACGGTTGCCGTTGAAACCTTTGCTTTCATGGCAACATCTTTCATGGTTGCCGCCGCAACCTGATTTTTGGGTTTCACCTTGTTCTCCTGGCATGCACGGTGCAAGCGTTGGCACAGTTTTATCAGATAGTTAAGCGCACCGGTTACAGAATTTTCATGAAAAGTGTGATGAATGTTGAATTTTATATCCTGGCTCGCACTCTCAGCCTTCAATCGGGTCAACATCCAGCACCCATTTCACCCGGCGCGCTTCCGGCAGGGTGTTAATCAGGGCTAACGCGCCGGTCACGATATGCTGTAAACGAATGCGGGAAGGGTGTTGTAGCAGGAGTTGCCAGCGGTAGCGCCCGGCGCGTTTGGCCGCCAGCGCCGGCACCGGACCCAGCACCCAGAGCTGGTTATCCGCCAGCGGGCTGGCCTGCAGTAAATTTTTGAGTTGCTGCAAAAACAACGGCGCGTGCTGGTTGTTCTGATCTTCAGCACGAATCAACACATGGCTGGTCCACGGCGGCAGTTGCATCGTTTGCCGCTCCGCCAGCGCCTGTTCAGCAAAGGTGTCATAGCCGTTATGCAGCAGCGTCTGCAACAGCGGATGCTCGGGATGGTGCGTTTGCAGCACCACTTCACCCTGTTTCCCCGCGCGTCCGGCGCGACCGGAAACCTGGGTATAGAGCTGGGCAAAGCGTTCGGCCGCGCGAAAATCTGCGGAGAATAATGCGCCGTCGACATCCAGCAGCGCAACGAGCGTAACATCCGGGAAATGGTGCCCTTTCGCCAGCATCTGCGTACCGATAAGGATCCGCGCGCCGCCGCGATGCACTTCGGCCAGGTGCTGTTCGAGTGCGCCTTTACGGCTGGTAGTATCGCGATCGATACGTGAGAGCGGCACGCCGGGAAACAGCGGCGCTAAGGCCTGTTCCAGCTGTTCGGTTCCGAGGCCGACGGGCAGCAAATGCGTTGATCCGCAGGAGGGACACTGGCGCGGCACCGGACGCTGGCTATCACAGTGGTGGCAGCGCAATTGCTGCTGCCCATGATGGAAGGTGTAATAGTGATCGCAGCGCGGGCATTCCGCTATCCAGCCGCAGTCGTGGCACAGTAAGGCGGGCGCAAAACCGCGGCGGTTGAGAAATAAAATGACCTGATTTCCCGCCTGCAGATGCTGGCGCATACGCTTGATAAGCGCCGGGGCCAGACCGGCCTGTAACGACTGGCCTTTCATATCAAGCACATGCTGCATCGCCGGGCGCGCATGGCCGGCGCGGCGGGTCAGGCGCAGCATATGGTATTTGCGCGCCCGCACATTGTAGAGCGTCTCAAGCGCCGGGGTTGCCGAGCCAAGAATAATCGGGATTTGCTCGCTGTGGGCGCGATAAACGGCAAGGTCGCGGGCGTGATAGCGCCAGCCTTCCTGCTGTTTATACGAGCTGTCGTGCTCTTCATCGATCACAATCACGCCCAGGTTTTTAAACGGCGTAAACAGCGACGAGCGTGTACCGATAACAATTGCCGCTTCGCCGCTCTTCGCTTTCTGCCAGGTGGCGAGCCGCTCGCTGTCGTTGAGGCCGGAGTGCAATACTTCAACCGGGGCGTTAAAGCGCTCACGAAAACGGGCGATAGTTTGCGGCGTCAGGCCAATCTCCGGCACCATCACTAATGCCTGTTTGCCTTGCGCCAGCACATTTTCCAGCACGCTTAAATAGACTTCCGTCTTGCCGGAGCCGGTAATCCCCGCCAGTAGCCAGGCGGAGAAGCGATCCGCCGCGCTATGGATAGCGCCGACCGCCGTGGCCTGTTCGGTATTCAGACGCAGCCTGTCGCCGCTCACGGAAAAGGTAGCGCGCCAGTCGCTAAAGGTCGGCGTTTCGCTATTCATCTCCACCAGTCCTTTGGCGCGTAGCGCTTGCAGGGTGACGCTTTTCAGCTCCAGCGCCGCCAGTTGGTGCTGCCAGACTTTGCCTTTACGCAGCGCCGAGAGCGCCTGTTGCTGCTTGGCCGATTTGATGCGGTTAATGTCCACTGCCTGGCCCTGTTCAGTGGCGAACCAGTAGCCCTGAAACTCCGCGCTGGCGGGTTTCGTCTGGCGTAGCAGAACGGGAAGGGCGTTGAATAACACGTCGCCAAGCGGATGGTGATAGTAATCCGCAGCCCAAAGCAGCAACCGCCAGACCGGCGGTGAAAATGCAGATTCGCTGTCGAGTACCTCTTCCACGCTTTTCAGATCCGCCAGCGGCAGTTCGCTGGTGTCACTGACCGCCACCACAATGCCTACGCGCTGCTGGTTACCAAAGGGCACGCGCACGCGGCTACCTGCGCTTACAGACATCTCGTCAGGCAGCAGATAATCAAAAGTGCGGGGCAACGGCACAGATAGCGCAACGCGGGCGACGGGCATCTCATCTTCCTGACTTGAAAACTGGCGGGATAGTATACACATTGTTGCTACGGGTGAGCGGATCAGTTTGCATGTGCTGGTTAATTTCTGTATGATTCGCCGCCTTTGATGCGTTTTAGCGCGCCAAAGATACACTTACATATTAACTCGCGTGGTGTCTGGCGTTAGGGCTGGAAGAGCGACGCGGCCTTAAACTGAGGTTTCCCATGAAAAAAGGTATTCACCCGAATTATGTAGCGATTACTGCAACTTGCTCTTGCGGTAACGTCATCAAAACCCACTCCACCGTGGGTCACGACCTGAACCTGGACGTGTGCGGCAACTGCCACCCGTTCTTTACTGGTAAACAACGTGTTGTTGATACCGGTGGTCGTGTTGAGCGTTTCAACAAACGCTTCAGCATCCCGGGCAGCAAATAAGTTGCCAAAGAAAAAAGCGCCGAAAGGCGCTTTTTTTGTCTCTGCGTTTTGCTGATGAAGAATATTTTTGTGAAGTTCATCACAAAAATATTGTCCTGATCAAAAAACGAGCATATCATTTTCGCTATCCACTCCAGTAATGATGAGCGAACGAAAATGAGCGATATGCTGACGGCAGTAAAAAACGTACTGAGGTCTTACCTGCTCTCGCTGGCAGAAGTGCACCCGGAAGTCACGCGCTTCTGAGCGAGCCAACGAAATAAATAAAAAGGGCGGAAGTTATCTTCCGCCCTTTTTTGTTTTAATCAGTATTCCCACGTATCCGGGTCGATCCCCAGTTCACGCATAATCACTTTCGCCTCTTCCGGAATTTCGTCGCTGCGCTCTTTACGCAGATCTTCATCGTTCGGCAAAGGCTGACCGGTAAACGCATGCAAAAACGCCTCGCACAGCAGCTCGCTGTTAGTGGCGTGGCGCAGGTTGTTCACCTGACGACGGGTACGTTCATCGGTGAGGATTTTTAACACCTTAAGAGGAATGGACACCGTAATTTTTTTTACTTGTTCACTCTTCTTGCCGTGCTCAGCGTATGGGCTGATATATTCGCCGCTCCATTCAGCCATGAGATACCTTTAATCCTCTTAGTCAGTAGTCTAAGCCCGGATAAGCCAGGGCCGTCATTCCGCGTAGTTTACCGTAGCGTCACCGGGGTGACATGCTGTATCGCTCAGCGGCCGGTACTAAAGCATATAATTTTAACGGCTATTATACTGACGCACAATCTATACGCAAAGAAGTTTAGATGTCCAGATGTATTGACGTCTATTATCTCAGTGTTTACTCTATCAGCAGATTTTTCATCCATTAAGCCAGGAAGCCTTCACCATGACGCGTAAACAGGCCACCATCGCAGTGCGTAGCGGATTGAACGATGACGAGCAGTACGGTTGCGTTGTCCCGCCTATCCATCTCTCCAGTACCTATAATTTCACCGCTTTCAATGAACCCCGCGCCCACGATTATTCCCGTCGCGGCAACCCAACCCGTGATGTGGTGCAGCGTGCGCTGGCGGAACTGGAAGGCGGCGCGGGCGCGGTGATGACCAACACCGGCATGTCGGCAATCCATCTGGTGACCACGGTTTTTCTCAAGCCAGGCGATCTGCTGCTGGCGCCGCACGATTGCTATGGCGGCAGCTATCGTCTGTTCGACAGCCTGGCGAAACGCGGCTGCTACCGGGTGAAATTTGTCGATCAGGGCGATGAGCAGGCATTGAAAGCCGCGCTGGCGGAACAACCGAAACTGGTGCTGGTCGAAAGTCCGAGTAATCCGTTATTACGGGTGGTGGATATTGCCAAAATCTGTCAGCTGGCCCGTGAAGCCGGAGCGACAAGCGTGGTGGATAACACCTTCCTGAGTCCGGCGTTGCAAAACCCGCTGGCGTTGGGAGCCGATCTGGTGCTGCACTCCTGCACTAAGTATCTCAACGGCCACTCCGATGTTGTGGCGGGCGTGGTGATTGCCAAAGATGAGGCGACTGTCACCGAACTGGCATGGTGGGCGAATAATATTGGCGTCACCGGCAGCGCCTTCGACAGCTATTTGCTGCTGCGTGGTCTGCGCACGTTGTCACCGCGTATGGAAGTGGCGCAGCGTAACGCCCAGGCGATCGTCGATTTTCTGCAAACACAGCCGCTGGTGAAAAAATTGTATCACCCGTCGCTGCCGGAGAATCAGGGACATGAGATTGCTGCGCGTCAACAAAAGGGCTTTGGCGCGATGTTAAGTTTTGAACTGGACGGTGATGAGCAAACGCTGCGTCGTTTCCTGAGCGGCCTGTCGTTATTTACGCTGGCGGAATCCTTAGGCGGGGTTGAAAGCTTAATCTCCCACGCCGCCACGATGACCCATGCGGGTATGGCGCCGGAAGCGCGTGCCGCAGCGGGTATTTCTGAGTCGCTGTTGCGTATCTCAACCGGTATTGAAGACAGTGAAGATTTAATTGCCGACCTGGAAAATGGCTTCCGCGTCGCAGCTGAGGGGTAAACATGAGTGTGATTGCGCAGGCAGGGACGAAGGTTCGTCAGCTGCACAAGTTTGGTGGAAGTAGTCTGGCGGATGTGAAGTGTTATCTACGCGTCGCAGGGATCATGGCGGAGTATTCACATCCGGGCGATATGATGGTTGTTTCGGCCGCAGGCAGCACCACTAATCAGCTGATCGGCTGGCTGAAGCTCAGCCAGACTGACCGACTTTCTGCGCATCAGGTTCAGCAATCGCTGCGTCGTTACCAGAGTGATTTAATCAGCGGGCTGTTGCCCGCAGCCATCGCTGACGGGTTAACCAGCGAGTTTATCCACGATCTTGAACATCTGGCGGTGCTGCTTGATGGTGGTATCACCGACGCGGTATACGCAGAAGTGGTGGGTCATGGCGAAATCTGGTCGGCGCGTTTGATGTCAGCCGTTTTGAATCAGCAGGGGATCGAGGCTGCCTGGCTGGATGCTCGCGATTTTCTGCGTGCTGAACGTGCTGCGCAACCGCAGGTCAATGAAGGCGCATCTTATCCCCTGCTGCAACAACAGCTGGCGCAATATCCGGGAAAACGTATCGTTGTCACCGGTTTTATTAGCCGCAATGACGCGGGCGAAACCGTGCTGTTGGGGCGTAATGGCTCGGACTATTCGGCGACGCAAATCGGTGCGCTGGGCGATGTCTCTCGCGTCACCATCTGGAGCGACGTAGCGGGCGTTTACAGTGCCGATCCGCGCAAAGTAAAAGATGCCTGCCTGCTGCCGCTACTGCGTCTTGATGAAGCCAGCGAACTGGCGCGGTTGGCCGCACCGGTGCTGCATGCCCGTACTTTACAGCCGGTCTCCGCCAGCAATATCGATTTGCAGCTGCGCTGTAGCTATAACCCGGAGCAGGGATCGACGCGTATCGAACGCGTGCTTGCCTCCGGTACCGGGGCGCGGATTGTTACCAGCCATGATGACGTTTGCCTGATTGAGTTTCTGGTGCCCTCCGGGCAGGACTTTAAGCTCGCCCATAAAGAGATTGACCTGATCCTCAAGCGTGCGCAGGTGCGCCCGCTGGCGGTTGGCGTCCATGCTGACCGCAACTTGTTGCAGCTTTGCTATACCGCGGAAGTGGTCGATAGCGTGTTCAAACTGCTTGATGAAGCCGGACTGCCGGGCGAATTGCGTCTGCGCCAGGGGCTGGCGATGGTGGCGATGGTCGGAGCGGGCGTGTGCAGCAATCCGTTGCACAGCCACCGTTTCTGGCAACAGTTAAAAGGGCAGCCGGTAGAGTTTATCTGGCAGTCTGACGAAGGTATCAGCCTGGTGGCGGTGCTGCGCGTCGGCCCGACGGAAAGCCTGATTCAGGGCCTGCACCAGTCGTTGTTCCGGGCTGAGAAGCGCATTGGCCTGGTGCTGTTCGGCAAAGGCAATATCGGTTCCCGCTGGCTTGAACTCTTCTCCCGCGAGCAGAGCGCGTTATCAGCGCGTACCGGCTTTGAATTTGTGCTGGCGGGCGTGGTGGATAGCCGCCGCAGCTTGCTGAGCTATGATGGGCTGGATGCCAGCCGCGCGCTGGCGTTCTTTAACGATGAAGCGGTGGAGCAGGATGAAGAGTCGCTGTTCCTGTGGATGCGCGCCCATCCTTATGACGATTTGGTGGTGCTGGATGTCACCGCCAGCGAGCAGCTGGCAAAACAGTACCTGGACTTTGCCAGCCACGGTTTTCACGTTATCAGCGCCAATAAACTGGCCGGGGCCAGCACCAGCGATAACTATCGGCAGATCCACGATGCCTTCGAGAAAACCGGTCGCCACTGGTTGTACAACGCGACCGTCGGCGCGGGCCTGCCGGTGAACCATACCGTGCGCGATCTGCGTGAAAGCGGTGATGCGATTCTGGCGATCAGCGGTATCTTCTCCGGTACGCTCTCCTGGCTGTTCCTGCAATTTGATGGTTCCGTCCCCTTTACGGACCTGGTGGATCAGGCCTGGCAGCAAGGCTTAACAGAGCCGGATCCGCGCGTCGATCTTTCCGGTAAAGATGTGATGCGTAAACTGGTGATCCTCGCCCGTGAAGCGGGTTACGACATTGAACCGGATCAGGTGCGCGTTGAGTCTCTGGTGCCAGCGGGCTGTGAAGAGGGGTCCGTTGATCACTTCTTTGAAAATGGGGAAGAGCTCAATGACCAGATGGTGCAGCGACTGGAAGCCGCCCGTGAAATGGGGCTGGTGCTGCGTTACGTGGCGCGTTTTGATGCCAATGGTAAAGCTCGGGTTGGCGTGGAAGCGGTTCGGTCGGAACATCCGCTGGCGGCGGTACTGCCGGGGGACAACGTTTTTGCCATTGAAAGCCGCTGGTATCGTGATAACCCGCTGGTGATCCGCGGTCCGGGCGCTGGCCGCGATGTAACCGCTGGCGCTATTCAGTCTGATATCAACCGCCTGGCGCAGCTGCTGTAGTTCCCTTCTCTGATCCTCTCCCTGTTCGGGAGAGGATACTGCCGTTACGATCATGAACTTTTTTCATCTTCGCTGAACATTCCTCACACAGAATCGTGATTTTCCTGTTGACGCCCTGATGGTTTTCCGTCATTTTTACATCTGGACGTCTAAACGTATAGAAGTTCGAAAAACAACAAACAATGACACGCGATTGATGAGGTAAGGTATGAGCTTTTTTCACGCCAACCAGCGGGAAGCCCTGAACCAGAGCCTGGCGGAAGTGAACGGCCAGATTAACGTTTCCTTTGAATTTTTCCCGCCGCGCACCAGTGAAATGGAACAGACCTTATGGCACTCCATCGACCGTTTGAGCAGCCTGAAGCCGAAGTTCGTTTCGGTAACCTATGGGGCTAACTCCGGCGAGCGCGATCGCACACATAGCATTATTAAAGGCATTAAAGATCGTACCGGCCTTGAAGCGGTACCGCATTTAACCTGTATCGATGCTACGCGTGACGAACTGCGTACCATCGCGCAGGATTACTGGAATAACGGCATTCGTCATATTGTGGCACTGCGCGGCGATTTGCCGCCGGGCGGGGGCAAGCCTGATATGTATGCAGCCGACCTGGTGACGCTGTTAAAAGAGGTCGCGGACTTTGATATCTCCGTCGCCGCTTACCCGGAAGTTCACCCGGAAGCGAAAAGCGCGCAGGCCGATCTGCTGAACCTGAAACGTAAAGTGGATGCGGGCGCGAGCCGTGCGATTACCCAGTTCTTCTTTGATGTCGAAAGCTACCTGCGTTTTCGCGATCGCTGCGCGGCAACCGGTATTGATGTTGAAATCGTGCCGGGGATCCTGCCGGTTTCTAACTTTAAGCAGGCAAAAAAATTCGCTGACATGACCAATGTGCGCATTCCGGCGTGGATGTCGCAAATGTTTGCCGGACTCGATGACGACGCGGAAACCCGCAAGCTGGTGGGGGCGAATATCGCGATGGATATGGTGAGAATTTTAAGCCGTGAAGGGGTGAAAGATTTCCACTTCTATACGCTGAACCGCGCCGAAATGAGCTACGCCATTTGCCACACGCTCGGCGTTCGTCCGGCATTGTAATAGTCTAAAAAACCAAGAAAAGCCGGATCGCGATCCGGCTTTTTCACCTTTATCCGCAAGCCTCAGGTGATGAGGGGAGGGCGGAGAATGTTACTCCCACTCTTGCAAGAAACGCTGTCCGTACTGGTCAGCAACCAGCAATGCGGCATAGACCTGATCCGGCGTTGCGCCGCCCGGCATATTATGAATAGTTTCCCCCTCAGCACAGGCGGCCTGCGCCACGATTCGCATTTTCGCCGGGATATCGGTTTTGATATCCAATTGTGCAAGCGTAATGGGTAAGCCAACGGTATGGCACAGCGCGGCGACGGTTTCTATCTCTTCAAGCGGCGCATTTTCCAGTACCAATTGGGTTAAGGTGCCAAAGGCCACTTTTTCGCCGTGGTAGAAGTGGTGCGCTTCCGGGATGGCGGTGATGCCGTTATGAATGGCGTGCGCCGCCGCCAGCCCGCCGCTCTCAAAGCCTACGCCGCTCAGATAGGTATTGGCTTCCACCACGCGTTCTAATGCCGGTGTGACCACATGCTGTTCGGCGGCGAACATCGCTTTTTCACCCTCGGTAAGCAGCGTGTTGTAACAGAGCTCCGCCAGCGCCAGCGCAGCCTGGGTACACTGGCCGCCTGCCATGGTTTTTGCACCGCTGCGCGAGCAGGCACGGGCTTCAAACCAGGTAGCCATCGCATCGCCAATCCCTGCCGCCAGCAAACGCGGCGGGGCACCGGCGACAATCTTCGTATCGACAATCACACAGTTCGGGTTATGAGGCAGCAGTAAGTAACGGTCAAACTCGCCGCTGTCGCTATAAAGCACCGACAGCGCGCTACAGGGCGCATCGGTAGAAGCAATGGTTGGAGCAATAGCCACCGGTAAGTGCATGAAGTGCGCCAGCGCCTTGGCGGTATCCAGCGTTTTACCCCCGCCGATGCCGAGCACCGCGCCGCAGCGGGCGTTTTCTGCCACGCCGCGCAGACGATCGATCTCATTTTGTGAACATTCACCGCCGAAGGGTACGATTTCGCAGGTCAGTCCGGCATCCGTCAGACTTTTTTGCAGCGTTTGTTCGGCGAAACCGAGCACAAATTTATCGCCCACCACCAGCCAGCGATCGGCCATCGGTTTGAGATAATCACCGAGCCGGGTGATAACGTCTGCACCCTGGATGTACTTGCCCGGCGACTGAATGATATGGTCCATATACTGCCTCCTTACAGGTTGAGGTTGCCAAAAGCCGTTTTCCAGTCCTGTTCAAACTTCTCTATGGCTGACTCTACCGCGGGCGTATTGAGCATTTGTTGCGCTACATCTAAGGGAAGCGTGATTGCTTCGCATCCGACCAATAAACAATCCAACGCCTGACGCGGTGTCTTGAAGCTCGCCGCCAGCACTTTGCTTTCTGGCGCATGCAGTTGCAGCAGCGTTTGCAGCTCCTGCACCATGCGGATCCCGTCACCACCCTGCGCATCGACACGGTTCACATAAGGCGCGACATATTTTGCCCCGGCCAGTGCGGCAAGCAGCCCCTGTGCGGCGCTGTAAACTGCCGTACCCAGCGTGACAATCCCCTCTTTTTTCAATTGCTTGATGGCGGCGAGGCCTTCTGCGGTGACCGGGATTTTGACCACGATATCCGGCACGGCATTACTAAGCCGTTTGGCTTCTGCCACCATGCCGTCCGCTTCGCGGCTCATCACCTGGGCAAACAGCGTTCCCTGCGGACCAACGGCACTTTGCAGACGCGGCAACACATCCCACAGCGAGGCTCCCCCGGCGGCGATAATGCTCGGGTTGGTCGTTACGCCCGCAAGGGGATAAATGCGCGCCAGGCGCTCAACTTCGGCTACGTTTGCGGTGTCCAGATACAGTTCCATTTTTACGTCCTCAGCGAAATTTTCTGCCCACAGCATAAGAGCGTTAGTCTTGCCGCCGCCATATAACAATTCTGCCAAACGCTGGACAAAAGTGATCGATAAAACAAAGTGCGAGCTGGCTCACAAATGGGTTGGACGCCGATATAAAAAGGTTTTAAGCCACGCCATTAAGCCAGAGGGGAATTGTTAACGTACAAAAATCCAGAGATGTGCTTATTCATCCTGCTCTTTTTTTTCGCTGAGATGGCTGTGATAGTGGCGACGATATTCCGAGGGAGAGCGTTCTGTGTTTTTACGAAACAGGCGGCAGAAGTAGTTGCTGTCAACAAACCCGCAGCTGTGGGCCACTTCTTTCACTTTCAAATCGTAGCCTTTCAGCAGCGCTTTCGCGTGCTCCAGCCGGGTATAGGTTAGGTATTCGTTAAAGCCCACTGAACCGGTTTTTTGAAACAGGTGCGAGAGATAATTAGGGGAGATATAAAACGCCTGGGCGACGGATTCGCGGGTCAAAGGCAGGGCGTAATGTTCATCAATATAGTCACGAACGGCTTCGAATAGCGCCTGGCTGCGCGATGCCGTTTGGATCTGGCTGCCCAATAAATCGTGACAATGGCTCAGCAGGCTACTGACGATCAAACGTGCCGTTTGCTGCTCGTGCGGCTGCATCTGCATTTCATGCAGGGTTTGTAGCAGGAAAGAGCCGACGCGCGGACCGCGCCGCGCGACATGCTGTTTCGCCAGATTTTGCAGCACGGCACCGTCCCATTGCGTCACGCTAAAGGTCAGTTGCTGTTTGCCAAACAGCACGCTTAAGGTAGTCGCCGGTAGCTGCCATTGCGGGTAATTCCAGCCGCCAGCCGGGATATACAGCACGTCATGCTGCGCCATCCTTGCGCTTTCATCATTGATCCCCGCATCGGTCAGGATGCCTTCGAGAACAATTTCCAGCCGCGGGAAATCGACCTGGCAGGCCGTTGCCGGTGGTGATCCGCTCGCACCGGCGAAATGAATTTGTCGTAGCAAAATCGGGCCGTGTATCAGGCGAAAAATAAGATGACCGACGTCTTGAATCATGATGTTCCTTCCATTGCTGGCGAAGGAATAACCTTAACTGTCAGGATCAAAAAAGGCCACATTCAGTGTGGCCTTTTGCGAGTAGTGCTGAGATTAGCCGGTGTTACGCATACCGGCAGCAACCCCGGCGATAGTCACCATTAACGCCTGCTCAACGCGCTCGTCCGGTTCTTTGCCTTCCGCTTCTGCAAGGCGGGAGCGGTGCAGCAGCTCGGCCTGCAACACGTTTAGCGGGTCGGTATAGATATTACGCAGCTGGATAGACTCGGCAATCCACGGCAAATCGGCCATTAAATGCGAGTCGTTGGCGATAGCCAGCACGACGTTAATATCTGCTGCCAGCAGTTTGCGTAGCTCGGAACCGAGCGCCCACAGCTCAGGTTTTACCAGACGCTGATCATAATATTCCGCCAGCCACAGATCGGCTTTCGAGAACACCATCTCCAGCATGCCAAGGCGGGTTGAAAAGAACGGCCAGTCGCGACACATGGCTTCCAGCTCGCTCTGTTTGCCGTCTTCCACCACTTTTTGCAGCGCCGCCCCCGCGCCAAGCCAGGCCGGTAACATCAGACGGTTCTGCGTCCAGGCGAAGATCCACGGAATGGCACGCAGGGACTCAACGCCGCCCGTCGGGCGACGTTTTGCCGGACGGGAACCCAGCGGCAGTTTACCCAGTTCCTGCTCCGGCGTAGCCGAACGGAAGTAAGGCACAAAATCTTTATTTTCGCGCACATAGCCACGGTACATCTCACAGGAGATATCCGACAGCTCGTCCATGATATGACGCCATTCGCTTTTCGGCTCCGGCGGCGGCAGCAGGTTCGCTTCCATGATGGCGCTGGTATAGAGCGTCAGGCTGCTGATGGTGACTTCCGGCAGACCGTATTTGAAACGGATCATTTCGCCCTGTTCGGTAACGCGTAAGCCGCCTTTCAGGCTGCCCGGCGGTTGAGAGAGCAGCGCCGCATGCGCCGGTGCGCCGCCGCGGCCAATCGAACCACCGCGACCGTGGAACAGGGTCAGCTCAATACCGGCTTTCTCGCAGGTTTTGATTAACGCATCCTGCGCCTGATATTGCGCCCAGGATGCTGCCATCACGCCCGCATCTTTCGCCGAGTCGGAGTAGCCAATCATCACCATCTGTTTGCCCTGAATAAAGCCGCGATACCAGTCGATATTCAGCAGCTGGGTCATCACATCGTTGGCGTTGTTCAGGTCATCAAGGGTTTCAAACAGCGGCGCGACCGGCAGCGCGAAGCCGATCCCGGCCTCTTTCAGTAGCAGATGTACCGCCAGCACGTCCGACGGCGTTTTCGCCATGGAGATCACATAAGCGGCGATGGATCCGCGCGGCGCTTCGGCGATCACCCGGCAGGTATCCAGCACTTCGCGGGTCTCTTCGCTCGGCTCCCACTGACGCGGCAGCAGCGGACGTTTGGAATTCAGTTCGCGGATCAGGAAAGCCTGTTTGTCGGCTTCAGACCAGTTTTCATAATCGCCAATCCCCAGATAGCGGGTCAGTTCACCCAGCGCTTCGGTATGACGGGTACTCTCCTGGCGAATATCGATACGCACCAGCGGCACGCCAAAGCTCTTCACGCGGCGTAAGGTATCAAGCAGCTCGCCGTTGGCGATAATGCCCATCCCGCAGGCCTGCAGCGATTTATAACAGGCGTACAGCGGTTCCCACAGCTGTTCGTTTTGCGTCAGCAGCCCGGCAGGTTTTTGCAGTTTTTGGCCTTTCAGGCGCGCTTCCAGCCAGGTCTGCGTCGCGATTAAATCGCCGCGCAGCTTTTTCATCAGGTAGCGATAAGGTTCACGTGCGCCTTCCGCGCCTGCCAGTTCGCGCAGTTCGTCAGTGCACTCGACCATCGACAGTTCAGAAATGAGCAGCTGAATATCTTTCAGAAACAGGTCGGTAGCTTTCCAGCGGCTCAGCAACAGGACATGGCGAGTGATATCGGCAGTAACGTTTGGGTTGCCGTCACGGTCGCCGCCCATCCAGGAAGTGAAGCGTACCGGCACAAAATCCACCGGCAGCTTGTAGTTCAGGTTCTCTACCAGCTGTTCGTTCAGCTCGCGCAGGTAGTTTGGCACCCCTTCCCAGAGGCTGTTTTCCACCACCGCAAAACCCCATTTGGCTTCATCCACCGGGCTTGGGCGGTTTCTGCGGATTTCATCCGTGTGCCAGGACTGGGCGATCAGCTGGCGCAAACGGCGCATCAGCTGGTGGCGCTCATAATCGGCGATGTCGCTGTTATCCAGCTGCTTTAAGCAGCTGTTCACTTCCACCATTTTATGGATCAGCGTACGGCGGGTGATTTCGGTCGGGTGCGCGGTCAGAACCAGTTCCAGCGACAGCGACTCAATGGCTTTAATAATGGTGGCTTCGTTGAGATGAGGTTGGTCTTTAAGCTTGCGGATGGTGCGGGCAATCACTTCCGGGTTGCTGGCTGCTTCACCTTTCGCTGAAATGCTGTGGTATTGCTCAGCGGTGTTGGTGAGATTCAGGAACTGGCTGAACGCTCGCGCCACCGGTAGCAGTTCGTCGTTGGACAGATTCTGCAAGGTGGTGAGCAATTCCTGGCGGTTGGCTTCATTACCGGCGCGAGAAGATTTGGACAGCTTACGGATTGTTTCAACACGGTCGAGAATGTTCTCACCCAGTGCATCCTTGATGGTATCTCCCAGCAGTTTGCCGAGCATACTGACATTACTACGCAATGCGGAATATTGTTCGTTCATGTTACCCCAGACACCCCATCTCATTTTATTTTGTTATATCTGCCGCTGTGCAGATATAAGACACTGTCTTTTATAAAGCCACGTAAAACCCACCGCGTCAATTGTTGCGAAATCGCTTCAGCAAACGAATAAATGGCGACAATTTACGAAATTTAATTCGCATCCGGTCTAATAAGTATTGCTTATAGGATAGTGACTATTGTCACGCTTTTTTGCGCATCAAAACCCCTCTTGCGAGGGGTTAAAAAGAAGCGCAACGCTATTCAATGCCAGCAGAAATGATGTACAACCTGCGTAATCAATTCGCGGGTTGGCTTAATAAAGCGTGTTTCCAAATATTCATCCGGCTGATGGGCCTGATTAATGGATCCTGGCCCCAGCACCAGCGTTGGACAGAGGGTTTGAATAAACGGCGCTTCGGTGCAGTAGTTCACCACGTCGGTTTTCACGCCAAGCAGTTTTTCCACCACCTCGACCAGCTTATGATCCGGCGGGCATTCGTAGCCCGGAATCGGCGGATGCAGTTCTGTCACGGTCAGCCGACCCGGCCAACGAACGCTTACCGGCTCCAGCGCATCGTTTAACAGACCGTTAAGATCGTTTAGGGTCATGCCCGGCAGCGGGCGAATATCCATATGCAGTTCACAGCAGGCGCAAATACGGTTCGCCGCATCACCGCCATGAATATGCCCAAGGTTCAGCGTCGGATAAGGCACGGTGAACGCATCGTAGTGATAACGCTCTTTCAGGCTGTCGCGCAGCTGCAGAATATGGCCGATAGCGTCATGCATAAGCTCAATGGCGTTAACACCGCGCGCCGGATCGCTGGAGTGACCGGATTGACCCAGAATACGGATAGCATTCGAGATATGGCCTTTGTGCGCCCGTATCGGCTGCAGTGATGTCGGTTCGCCGATAATGGCGCAGTCCGGACGCAGCTGTGTGTTCTCGGAAAAATAGCGCGCGCCCGCCATGCTGGTCTCTTCATCGGCGGTCGCCAGCACGTACAGCGGCTTGCTCAGTTTTGTCACATCGACGTCACGCAGCGCATCAAGAATAAAGGCAAAGAAGCCTTTCATGTCGGCGGTGCCCAGGCCATAGAGCTTGTTGTCATGCTCGGTCAGGGTGAACGGGTCGCGCGTCCAGCGCCCGTCATCAAACGGTACGGTATCGGTATGTCCGGTCAATAACAGGCCGCCCGCGCCGCTTCCGGCGCTGGCAAGCAGATTGAATTTGTTGCGGGTACCGGGCACCGGCTGTATTTCAACGTTGAAACCGAGATCGCCAAACCATCCAGCCAGCAGATTGATTAAAGACGCATTACTCTGATCCAGCGATTCTTCCGTCGCGCTGATCGACGGCGTGGCAATCAGGGCGCGGTAGATCTCGATAAATGGTGGCAAATTCATTTTCATTGTTGACATACCTGAGTTCGTGATAGTATCAATATTCATGCACTAAATGTGAATAAAAATACATTAATGTTGAGCGTAAGGGAACCCATGCGGCGACTTTGCTCAGCGACGCGGGATGGATGCCGAGTCTGTCCCTGGCAAACATGACGTAAGAAGGTAAACCGCCCCAATGTTGAACACATTAATTGTGGGCGCCAGCGGTTACGCCGGCGCAGAGCTAGTGACCTATGTAAATCGCCATCCTCATATGAACATAACCGCTTTGACGGTTTCTGCGCAAAGTAATGATGCAGGAAAATGTCTCTCCGATTTACATCCGCAGTTGAAAGGCATCATCGATCTCCCGTTGCAGCCAATGTCCGATATTGGCGATTTCCTCGAGGGTGTGGATATTGTCTTCCTCGCTACCGCCCATGAAGTGAGTCATGACCTGGCGCCAATCTGTCTGGCGGCGGGCTGTGTGGTGTTCGATCTGTCGGGCGCTTTTCGCGTTAACGATCCCGCGTTTTATGAAAAATTCTACGGTTTCACCCATCAGCACCCCGATCTGCTGGCGCAGGCGGTTTATGGGCTGGCGGAGTGGAACCACGACAAACTGCAAGAGGCGAAGCTGATTGCCGTGCCGGGTTGCTACCCGACAGCGGCGCAGCTGTCGTTAAAACCACTGATCGATGCCGGGCTGTTGGATCTCAACCAGTGGCCGGTGATCAACGCAACCAGCGGCGTGAGCGGTGCCGGGCGCAAAGCGGCGCTTTCTAATAGCTTCTGCGAAGTGAGCCTGCAGCCGTACGGTGTGTTCAACCATCGTCACCATCCAGAAATCGCCACCCATCTTGGGGCGAAGGTGATTTTCACCCCGCATCTGGCCAGCTTCCCGCGCGGGATCCTCGAAACCATTACCTGTCGCTTGCAGCCGGGCGTTACCCACGCGCAGATCGCGCAGACGTTCCAACAAGCGTACGGCAACAAACCACTGGTGCGTCTGTATGAGAAAGGCGTTCCGGCGTTGAAAAACGTGGTGGGCCTGCCGTTCTGCGATATCGGTTTTGCGGTACAAGATGAGCACCTGATTGTTGTTGCCACGGAAGATAACCTGCTGAAAGGCGCGGCGGCACAGGCGATGCAGTGTGCGAATATTCGTTTCGGCTATGCTGAAACCCAGTCACTAATTTAATTGAACAGGCGTGATGATGAATCCATTAATTATTAAGCTCGGTGGCGTACTGCTGGATAGCGAGGAAGCGCTGGAGCGTTTGTTTACGGCCCTGGTGCAATACCGCGAATCTCATCAGCGCCCGTTAGTGATTGTGCATGGCGGCGGCTGCGTGGTGGATGAGTTGATGAAACAGCTCAATCTGCCGGTGAAGAAGAAAAACGGCCTGCGCGTAACCCCGGCGGATCAAATCGACATCATCACCGGCGCGCTGGCGGGCACCGCCAACAAAACCCTGCTGGCATGGGCGAAGAAGCACCATCTCGCTTCGGTCGGCCTGTTTCTCGGCGATGGCGACAGCGTGAAAGTCACCCAGCTTGATGAAGAGTTAGGGCACGTTGGCCTGGCGCAGCCGGGTTCGCCAAAACTGATTAACGCGCTGCTTGAGGGCGGCTTCTTGCCGGTAATCAGTTCCATTGGCGTGACGGATGAAGGCGAGTTGATGAATGTGAACGCCGATCAGGCGGCAACCGCGCTGGCGGCAACGCTGGGCGCAGACCTTATTCTGCTGTCTGACGTAAGCGGCATTCTGGATGGTAAAGGCCAGCGCATCGCCGAAATGACAGCGGCGAAAGCAGAACAGCTGATTGACCAGGGCATTATCACCGATGGCATGATTGTGAAGGTCAATGCAGCGCTTGACGCGGCGCGCACGCTGGGCCGTCCGGTAGATATCGCCTCGTGGCGTCATGCAGAGCAACTCCCTGCGCTGTTTAACGGCACGCCGATTGGCACACGTATTCTGGCTTAACAACATCACTATTTTCAGTTCGGAGCGGCGCGGCGCCCTTCGGCAGAACGGATAAAAAGAAGGAAGCACACTATGGCACTTTGGGGCGGGCGTTTTACTCAGGCGGCGGATCAACGGTTCAAACAGTTCAACGACTCTTTGCGCTTTGACTATCGCCTGGCGGAGCAGGATATCGTTGGCTCTGTGGCCTGGTCGAAAGCGCTGGTGACCGTTGGCGTTCTGACTCAGGCGGAGCAACAGCAGCTTGAGGAAGCGCTGACGATTCTGCTGGATGAGGTGCGCCTCAATCCGCAAGAGATCCTGCAAAGCGACGCCGAAGATATTCACAGCTGGGTAGAAGGCAAGCTGATTGCCAAAGTCGGGCAACTGGGCAAAAAACTGCACACCGGACGCAGCCGTAACGACCAGGTTGCCACGGACCTGAAGCTATGGTGCAAAGAGACGATCGGCGAACTGCTGCTGGCGACCCGCCAGTTACAAAGCGCGCTGGTGGAAACCGCGCAGAATAATCAGGACGCGGTAATGCCTGGCTACACGCATTTGCAGCGCGCGCAGCCGGTAACGTTTGCTCACTGGTCGCTGGCCTATGTCGAAATGCTGGCCCGCGATGAGAGCCGCTTACAGGATACGCTGAAGCGCCTCGACGTTAGCCCGCTGGGCAGCGGCGCGCTGGCGGGTACCGCTTATGAAATCGATCGCGAACAGCTGGCGGGCTGGCTGGGTTTTGCGTCGGCAACCCGTAACAGCCTCGACAGCGTTTCCGATCGCGATCACGTGCTGGAACTGCTCTCTGATGCGTCGATTGGGATGGTGCATCTGTCGCGCTTTGCCGAAGACCTGATCTTCTTTAACTCCGGTGAAGCCGCGTTTGTTGAGCTGTCCGATCGCGTAACCTCCGGCTCCTCCCTGATGCCGCAAAAGAAAAACCCGGATGCGCTGGAGCTGATCCGCGGTAAATGCGGCCGTGTACAGGGTGCATTGACCGGCATGATGATGACCCTAAAAGGCCTGCCGCTGGCGTATAACAAAGATATGCAGGAAGACAAAGAAGGGCTGTTCGATGCCCTCGATACCTGGCTTGATTGCCTGCATATGGCGGCGCTGGTGCTGGATGGTATTCAGGTGAAACGCCCGCGCTGTCAGGAAGCGGCGCAGCAGGGTTATGCGAATGCCACTGAACTGGCGGATTACCTGGTGGCAAAAGGCGTGCCGTTTCGCGAAGCGCACCATATTGTCGGTGAAGCGGTGGTTGAGGCGATTAATCAGGGTAAACCGCTTGAAGGGCTGGCCCTTGCCGATCTGCAAAAATTCAGCGCTGTCATTGGCGAGGATGTCTATCCGATCCTGTCCCTGCAATCCTGCCTGGATAAACGTGCGGCAAAAGGCGGCGTCTCGCCGGTTCAGGTAGCGCAGGCCATTGCGGATGCGAAGGCGCGGCTGGTGTAAAAACTTCGCTATTAGGTATTTTGAGCCTGGCAATATGCCGGGCTTTTTTACGCAAAAAAAAGCGGACTGTCAGGTCCGCTAAACGTTCACGTTGGCTTTAGTTGTTCAGAGAGAAACAGAGGTTTGGTTGACTCATCAAGGGTAAAATGAGGCACCGCTACGTTTCTGTTGTTAATTATTAAACAGAACGCTTGATAGGGATAATCGTTCGTTGCTATGCTATCTATCGCCATGAACTATCGTGGCGACGGAGGATGGATAATGAATATTCGTGATCTTGAGTACCTGGTGGCGTTAGCCGAACATCGCCATTTTCGCCGTGCAGCCGACTCTTGCCATGTCAGCCAGCCCACACTGAGCGGGCAAATCCGCAAACTGGAAGACGAACTTGGCGTGATGCTGCTGGAGCGTACCAGCCGCAAAGTGTTGTTCACCCAGGCGGGTCTTTTGCTGGTGGACCAGGCGCGCACCGTGCTGCGCGAGGTCAAAGTGCTGAAAGAAATGGCAAGCCAGCAGGGGGAGACAATGTCCGGCCCGCTGCATATTGGCCTGATCCCCACCGTCGGACCTTACCTGTTACCGCAAATCATTCCGCTGCTGCACCAGACTTTCCCGAAACTGGAAATGTATCTGCATGAAGCGCAGACGCATCAATTACTGGCGCAGCTGGATAGCGGCAAGCTCGACTGTGCGATCCTGGCGCTGGTAAAAGAGAGCGAAGCGTTTATTGAAGTGCCGCTGTTCGATGAGCCGATGATGCTGGCGATTTATGAAGACCATCCGTGGGCGAATCGCGATTGCGTGCCGATGGGCGATCTGGCGGGTGAAAAACTGCTGATGCTGGAAGATGGGCACTGTCTGCGCGATCAGGCGATGGGCTTCTGCTTCGAAGCGGGCGCGGATGAAGATACCCACTTTCGCGCAACCAGCCTGGAAACGCTGCGCAATATGGTCGCTGCCGGCAGCGGCATAACCTTGTTGCCTGCCCTTGCCGTACCGCGTGAACGTAAACGTGATGGGGTGGTTTATCTGCCGTGCATTAAGCCTGAGCCGAAACGTACGGTTGGGCTGGTGTATCGTCCGGGTTCGCCGCTGCGCAGCCGCTATGAGCAGCTGGCTGAGGCCATCCGCGGTGCGATGGATGGCCATTTCGACACGGCGTTAAAACAGGCGGTTTAAGCCGTTCAGCGCCGCTACCCGATAGGCTTCCGCCATCGTCGGGTAGTTAAAGGTGGTGTTAACAAAGTACTCAATGGTGTTACCGCCGCCTTTCTGCTCCATAATCGCCTGGCCGATATGAATAATTTCGGCCGCGCGCTCACCAAAGCAGTGGATCCCCAAAATCTCTTTCGTTTCGCGGTGAAACAGGATTTTCAGCGTCCCGACATTCATGCCAACAATCTGCGCGCGCGCCAGATGTTTAAACTGCGCGCGGCCCACTTCATACGGCACTTTCATGGCGGTGAGCTGCTGCTCCGTTTTGCCGACGGAACTGATCTCGGGAATGGTATAAATCCCGGTCGGGATATCCTCAATCAGATGCGCGGTGGCTTCGCCTTTGATCATTGCCTGTGCGGCAATACGGCCCTGATCGTAAGCGGCAGACGCCAGGCTCGGGTAACCAATCACATCGCCCACCGCATAGACGTGCGGCAAGGCGGTCTGATACATGCTGTTGACCTTCAACTGCCCACGACCATCGGCTTCCAGACCAATATTCGCCAACTGCAGGCTATCGGTATTCCCGGTACGACCATTGGCGTAAAGCAGACAATCCGCTTTCAGTTTTTTGCCGGATTTCAGGTGCATAATCACCCCGTCGTCCAGCGGCTCAATGCGCTCATACTCTTCGTTGTGGCGAATGACGACGCCGCTATTCCAGAAGTGATACGAGAGGGAGTCCGACATCTCCTGATCGAGAAACGCCAGCAGCCGATCGCGGGTGTTAATCAGATCCACTTTGACGTTCATACCGCGGAAGATCGATGCATATTCGCAGCCGATCACCCCTGCGCCGTAAATGATCACATGGCGAGGTTCATGGTGCATATCGAGGATCGAGTCGCTGTCGTAGACGCGCGGATGAGAAAAATCGACATCCGTCGGGCGGTAGGGCCGCGAGCCGCAAGCGATAACAAATTTTTCAGCGGTGAGGGTTTCAACAGTGCCGTCGTGGCACTCCAGCGCCAGGGTGTGATCATCAATAAAATGCGCGCTGCCTTCGAGAATTTCGCAGCGGTTACGCTCATAAAAACCCTGACGCATGCGCGTTTGCTGATTAATTACGCTTTCAGCATGGTTCAGGATATCGGCGAAAGAGGAGCGAAGAAGGCGGGTGTGGTCACTGTAGAGCGGGTTTTGGTTGAATTCGATAATGCGGCTTACTGCGTGGCGCAACGCTTTTGAGGGAATAGTGCCCCAGTGCGTACAGCCGCCGCCGACGTTATGGTAACGCTCAATAACCGCTACCCGTGCTCCTTGTTTAACCAGCCCCATTGCAGCGCCTTCGCCGCCGGGACCGGAGCCTATTACTATTGCATCATAATCGTAGGAATGTGGCATGGTAAGGCTTACCTGTTCTTATACATAAAAGCAACATAATACTAACATTAAAGCGGCAGTAACCCAATTAACGTTATGCTTTTTTCCACTGAAAAAGAACAAACTGCGCGTAAACAATCAGTCACAATCCAGTACAATCGGATTGGATTTATTCTCTGGTATAGTGCCAGCGGGCCCCTGCAAGGATTTATAACATCGTGATGGGTGTAAGAGCGCAACAAAAAGAGAGAACCCGACGTTCGCTGATAGAAGCCGCGTTTAGCCAACTGAGCGCGGAGCGCAGTTTCGCAAGCCTGAGCCTGCGGGAAGTCGCGCGCGAAGCGGGTATTGCGCCAACGTCTTTTTATCGTCATTTCCGCGACGTAGATGAGCTAGGTTTGACTATGGTAGACGAAAGCGGGCTGATGCTGCGTCAGTTGATGCGTCAGGCGCGTCAGCGTATTGCCAAAGGCGGCAGCGTGATCCGCACATCGGTTTCCACGTTTATGGAATTTATCGGCAATAACCCCAATGCTTTTCAGCTGCTGCTGCGGGAACGCTCCGGTACGTCCGCTGCGTTTCGTGCGGCGGTAGCGCGCGAAATCCAGCATTTTATTGCGGAACTTGCCGACTACCTCGAACTCGAAAACCATATGCCGCGCGCATTCACCGAGGCACAAGCTGAAGCGATGGTGACGATTGTCTTTAACGCCGGTGCGGAAGCGCTGGATGTGGGGGCGGAACAACGCAGGCAGTTAGAAGAGCGACTGGTACTACAGCTGCGCATGATTTCAAAAGGCGCGTATTACTGGTATCGCCGTGAACAGGAAAAACTGGCGCATCAACCGACGAGTGAAGGATGAGTAATGAAACAGTCTGGACAAGATAAAGGCACGTTGTTGCTGGCGCTGATCGCCGGCTTATCGATTAACGGTACGTTCGCCGCCGTGTTTAGCTCGATTGTACCGTTTTCACTATTCCCGATTATCTCGCTGGTGCTGACGGTTTACTGTCTGCATCAGCGCTATCAAAACCGCACCATGCCGGTTGGCCTGCCGGGCCTTGCCGCCGCCTGTTTTATCCTCGGCGTCTTGCTCTACAGCACTGTCGTTCGTGCGGAGTATCCCGCTATCGGCTCTAATTTCCTGCCCGCCGTATTGTCGGTGGTACTGGTTTTCTGGATTGGTTTTCGCTTGCGCGGGCACAAGCACGAAGCGTCTGAATAAAAATAAAGCCCTCTTCCCGGCGGGAAAGGGCTTTATCCCTTCTACATCAAGCCTCTTTCTTACGCGTAAGCAGTACGCCGCACTCCATATGGTGCGTATACGGGAACTGATCGAATAGCGCCAGACGTGAAATATCGTGCGTCTGGCTCAGCGTTTCCAGATTCTTGCACAATGTTTCCGGGTTGCAGGAGATATAGAGAATACGCGGATACGCCTGCACCATCTTCTCGGTTTCGGCATCCAGACCGCTGCGCGGCGGATCGACAAAAATTGTCTCACACTGATAGCTCTGCAGATCGATGCCCTGCAAACGGTTGAACGCGCGCACGCCGTTCATCGCCTGGGTAAACTCTTCGGCGGACATACGAATAATCTGCACGTTATCAATGTGGTTGGCGGCAATATTATATTGCGCCGCCGCGACGGACGGTTTGGCGATTTCCGTTGCCAGCACGCGGTCGAAATTGCGCGCCAGCGCCAAAGAGAAGTTGCCGTTGCCGCAATAGAGCTCCAGCAGATCGCCTGTCGAATCACGCGTAACATCCAGTGCCCACTCCAGCATTTGAATATTCATTGCTGCGTTAGGCTGGGTAAAACTGTTTTCGACCTGGCGGTAAATCATCTCGCGGCCGCCCACCGGCAGACGCTCATCGACGTAATCCTGATCCAGCTCGATTTTGGTCTTCGTCGCCCGTCCGATGACCTGCACATTCAGGTTTTGCGCACGTAGTGCGTCGCGTAGACGTGCGGCTTCTGCTTGCCACCCTTCGTCCAGCTTTTTGTGGTACAGCAGGGTGACAATCGCCTGATTGCTGAGTGTGCTCAGATAATCAATCTGGAACAGCTTATGGCGCAGCGCCTTATTACCGCGCACCGCGTCGAGGATTACCGTCATTAATTGGTTAATCAGTTCGCTGGCCGCCGGGAAGCTATCAACGCGGATACGTGATTTGGTCTGCTGGTCAAAAATGATGTGGTAAAGATCGTCGCCATCGTGCCAGATGCGGAACTCGGCGCGCATCCGGTAATGGCTGACCGGTGAGCGGAACACCTCCGGAAGCGGCGCGGAAAAAGGCGTCATCAGCGATTGCAGACGCACGACTTTTTCGGCCAGTTGGGCTTCGTACTGTTCTGTCGGCAGGTGTTCGGGGGTCATTATGCTTCCTGAGTGATTAAGAATAACGCGGGGATTGTAGGCATTGCTCAGACGATGTCCAGCCCCGGATGCGTGCTAAATAGTCCCTTAGCAGTCTGGACATCTATATGTAACAGAATGTAGCATCCCTGCTCCGGTCCTGTGAGTTAAAAGGGAATCCAGTGTGAATCTGGGGCTGACGCGCAGCGGTAAGGATTAAGGTGAGAGAGCAGACACTGCCTGTTGGGTGGGAAGTCGCTTTCTGGTTGTACCTCCAAGCCCGAAGACCTGCCGGTATACGTCGCATCTGGTTGACATCATCGCGTGCTATTGATGGAACCTGCGGCATCCTTACTCTTTTGTGGATGCTTCACAATGATTAAAAAAACTTCGCTGCTGGCGGCGCTCTCCGTCACGGCTTTTTCCGGCTGGGCGCAAGATAGCGCGTCAGACAATTTGGTGGTGACAGCAAATCGTTTTCAACAACCGGCTAAGACGGTCCTGGCACCCACGGAAGTGGTTACCCGTGAGGAGATCGATCGCTGGCAATCTCGCTCACTGGTCGATGTTCTGCGTCGCTTGCCGGGTGTTGATATCGCGCAAAATGGTGGATTAGGGCAAACCGCGTCGGTCTATGTCCGCGGTACGGAAGCGAAACACCTGCTGCTGCTTATTGATGGCGTACCGGTTGCCCGCTCCGGGATTTCTAACGATCCTGAACTGAACCAAATCCCGCTCTCTTTAGTGCAACGCGTCGAATACATTCGTGGCCCGCGCTCTGCTGTTTACGGCTCAGGGGCGATTGGTGGCGTGGTCAATGTGATCACCATGACCGGCGATGAGAAATCACAAATCAATGCCAGCGTAGGGTCGAAGGGTTACCAGACCTATGACGGTACGCTGCGTCAGCGCTTTGGCGATACCGTGGCGACGGCAGCGGGTTCTTATACCAGCACGCGCGGCTTTAACGTGCAGCCTGATTCAACGTGGGATCATGATAACGACCGCGACGGCTACCGTAACAAGACCTTCTGGGGCAGCCTGCAGCATAAATTCAACGATAATTTCGACGGCTTCTTTCGCGGTTATAACTTTAGCAATAATGTAGATTATGACCTTGGCAGCGCGCCCTACTCAGCAGCGTACAGCGCCGATGAGCGTCAACTGTTTGTGCAGGGTTGGGATACCGGCCTGAACTTCAAGCAGGGCATTTACTCTTCTCAGCTGCTGGCGAGCTATCAGAAGAGCAAAGATTACAATTACAGCAGCATCTATGGTCGCTATAACGATGGCACTACGCTGGATGATATGGAACAGCGCTACATTCAGTGGGGTAACAATCTTGAGATCGGTAATGGCTCGGTAGGCGCAGGCGTCGACTGGAAACAGGAGCGGCTGGTTTCTTCTAATACTTCGACGCGTGATGCCTATAAGCGCGAGAATTCGGGCCTTTACCTTAACGGAATGCAGCAGCTTGGTGATGTGACGCTGGAAGCGTCGGGCCGTGAAGATAAAGATGATAAGTTCGGCTGGCATGGTACCTGGCAAACCGCGGCAGGCTGGCAATTCGTTGAGAATTATCGCCTGACGGTTTCATACGGCACCGGCTTCCTTGCCCCTTCACTGGGCCAACAGTTCGGTGCGAAGCGGTTTAGTATTGCATCCAACCCGAATCTGAAACCGGAAGAGTCAAAACAGTGGGAAGCGGGTGTGGAAGGCTTAACGGGTCCGCTGGACTGGCGTTTCTCGGCATACCGTTATGAGATCAACAATCTCATTACCTACAGCGATACTGCGTACTACAACATTAATGCGGCAACGATTAAAGGCGTGGAGTGGACGGGTAGCGTCGACACCGGCATCTTCTCGCATCGCGTCACCCTGCAATATATCGATCCCCGTGATGACGAGACCAACGAAGTGCTACCGCGCCGCGCCAAACATCAGGCAAAATACCAGCTTGATTGGTCTCTCTTCGACGTGGATATGGATCTGGCGTGGGAGTACTTCGGTAAACGCTACGACAACCGCACGTCGAGCTACAATCCTGAGCAACGTATTCTGCCAAGTTATAGCACCGTCGACATTTCTGCCTCATATCCTGTGACCTCTCATCTTACAGTTCGTGGTAAAATCGCCAACCTGTTCGATAAAGAGTACGAGACAGCATATGGCTACCAAACTGCAGGACGGGAATACACCTTGTCTGGCAGCTACACCTTCTGACGCACGGCCCACCGTGCTGGTATTTGACTCCGGCGTTGGTGGGTTATCCGTTTATGACGAGATCCGGCATCTCCTGCCGGATCTGCATTATATTTACGCTTTCGACAATGTTGCTTTCCCCTATGGTGAGAAAAGCGAAGAGTTTATTGTTGAACGCGTCGTTGAGATTGTTACCGCCGTTCAGGCCCATTATCCCCTCGCGCTGGCCATTATTGCCTGCAATACCGCAAGCACCGTTTCTTTACCCGCCCTGCGGGACAAGTTCTCCTTTCCGGTTGTCGGCGTGGTACCCGCCATCAAACCCGCCGCGCGTTTAACCGCGAACGGTGTGGTGGGGCTGCTGGCAACCCGCGGTACGGTAAAGCGTCCTTATACACACGAGTTGATCGCGCGCTTTGCGAATGAGTGCCGGATTCAGATGCTGGGTTCAGCGGAGCTGGTGGTGCTGGCGGAAGCGAAACTGCATGGCGAAGCGGTATCGCTGGATGAACTGCGCCATATTCTTGGTCCGTGGCTGCGCATGAAAGAGCCGCCGGATACGGTGGTATTAGGCTGTACGCACTTTCCATTGCTGCAAGAAGAGTTACTGCAGGTTCTGCCGGAAGGTACGCGGCTGGTGGATTCCGGTGCGGCGATTGCGCGACGTACCGCCTGGCTGCTGGAACATGAAGCGCCGGATGCGAAATCTTGTGATGTGAATATTGCTTATTGTATGGCGCTAACGCCCGATACTGTGCAATTACTGCCCGTTCTGCAGCGTTACGGCTTCAAAAAGCTCGAAAAACTGGCCCTTTAGAGCCTTTTTGCGCAAAAAAGAGACGGTTGAAAACTTTTTTCAAATTAGGGGTTGTCAGCGGGAATTAACTCCCTATAATGCGCCTCCACTGACACGGCACAACGGCAAACAAACCGGCCGGTCAGGTGAAGAAATCTGAAAATAAACAGTTGACTTCACGGCGGGAAAACGTAATATACGCAACCCGCGCCGCAGCAAAAAACGCAGCGGCACTGCTCTTTAACAATTTATCAGACAATCTGTGTGGGCACTCAGATGACTGGATTCTTAA
>NZ_JXAG01000023.1 GCF_000814905.1 Enterobacter sp. Bisph1 | reverse complement strand
TTCGAATCCTGCACGACCCACCAATGTAAAAAAGCGCCCTAAAGGCGCTTTTTTGCTATCTGCTTCAAATCGAAGATTCGACAAAATCGTCGGGAACGATTTTGAACAACGCGCAGCGTTGGCCCGCAGGGCGAGTCTCAGGATGAGACGAGTATCCCTGCGGCAGGTTCGAGTCGAACGAAGTGAGACAACGGAGCCGCTTGCGGCGACGACCCGAAGGGCGAGCGAAGCGAGTCATCCTGCACGACCCACCAATGTAAAAATGGCGCTGGCGGCGCTTTTTTGCTATCTGGCTTTCTACAAAATTCCCCACGACTTTTTCTGTCCAATCGGCTATCTTGTTTAGTATATAAAACAACGGAGCGCTGACGGACGGTTCCGCAGACGTTGATCCGGTTATTAAGTTAAGCAAGCCAAACGAGAGCATGATGAGCGTAATGTTTGATCCAGAAAGCGCAATTTATCCATTCCCGGCCAAGCCCGCACCGTTAAACCCGCAAGAGAAGCAGTTTTATCGCGAAAAGATCAAACGCTTACTTAAAGAGCGTGATGCGGTAATGGTCGCGCACTACTATACCGACCCGGAAATACAGCAGCTTGCGGAAGAGACCGGCGGCTGTATCTCTGACTCGCTGGAGATGGCGCGGTTTGGTGCCAGGCATTCCGCCTCGACTTTACTGGTGGCCGGTGTGCGTTTTATGGGGGAAACCGCCAAAATCCTCAGCCCGGAAAAAACCATTCTGATGCCAACGCTGCAGGCGGAATGCTCTCTCGATCTTGGCTGTCCAATTGACGAGTTCAGCGCCTTTTGCGATGCGCACCCGGATCGTACCGTGGTGGTTTACGCCAACACGTCTGCGGCGGTGAAAGCGCGTGCTGATTGGGTAGTGACATCCAGTATCGCCGTCGAACTGATTGAACATCTCGATAGCCTGGGTGAAAAAATTATCTGGGCTCCGGATCGTCATCTTGGCAGCTATGTACAAAAGCAGACCGGCGCGGATGTGTTGTGCTGGCAGGGTGCCTGTATTGTGCATGATGAATTTAAAACCCAGGCGCTCACGCGCATGAAAGCGCTCTACCCGGATGCTGCCATTCTGGTGCATCCTGAATCGCCACAATCGGTGGTGAGCCTGGCGGACGCCGTCGGTTCAACCAGTCAGCTTATCGCTGCGGCGAAAACCCTGCCGCACCAGCAGCTTATCGTCGCCACTGACCGAGGTATTTTTTATAAAATGCAGCAGGCGGTTCCGGAAAAAGAGTTGCTGGAAGCGCCGACGGCAGGCGAGGGCGCAACCTGCCGCAGCTGCGCGCACTGCCCGTGGATGGCGATGAACGGCCTGAAAGCCATTGCCGAAGGTCTCGAAAACGGCGGCGCAGAACATGAAATCCATGTTGATGCTGCGTTGCGCGAGGGGGCTCTATTGCCGCTTAACCGCATGCTCGATTTTGCGGCTACACTACGTTCTTAATTAAATTCAATGCGTAGCGATACGCTCTGGGGTAAGAATGGATTTTTTCAGTACGCAGAATATTCTGGTGCATATTCCCATCGGCACGGGCGGGTACGATCTCTCATGGATTGAAGCCACAGGTACGCTGGCAGGCTTGTTGTGCATCTGGCTCGCCAGCCTTGAGAAGATCAGCAATTACGCGTTTGGCCTGATCAACGTGACGCTGTTTGCCATCATCTTTTTTCAGATCCAGCTCTACGCCAGTTTATTGCTGCAGCTGTTTTTCTTTGCCGCCAATATTTATGGCTGGTACGCCTGGTCGCGGCAAACCGCGCACAACGAAGCGGAGCTACAAATCCGCTGGCTGCCGCTGCCTAAAGCGTTAACGTGGCTGGGTGTGTGTGTCGTCGCCATTGGCTTAATGACCTTCTTTATCGATCCGGTATTTGCCCTTCTGACGAAAATCGCCGTGGCGGTTATGCAAACCGTCGGCATAGACGTAGCGATGCCGCAGCTGCAGCCAGACGCGTTTCCGTTCTGGGATTCCTGCATGATGGTGCTCTCTATCGTCGCGATGATTCTAATGACGCGTAAATATGTTGAAAACTGGCTGTTATGGGTGGTGATTAACGTTATTAGCGTGGTGATATTCGCCTTGCAGGGCGTGTGGGCAATGTCGGTGGAATATATGATCCTCACCTTTATTGCCCTGAACGGCAGTCGGATGTGGATTAATAGCGCGCGTCAGCGAGGCTCTCACGCGCTTTCTCATTAATGATGATGTGCTGAGTGGTGGTCAGGCTGCGTCTCGCCAAGGTCGCAGTCTGGCCCGCTACAGGGCTGATACTCCATTTGCACCGTCGCATGGGCAATCTGATAATGGTGCGCCAGAAAGTGATGTATCTTACCGAGCAGCTTATCGTGATCGCGCGGCGGTATCACCTGTACATGCAGGGTCATCAGCGGCTTTTCTCCAACTAACCAGACATGCACGTGATGGACATCGCGCACCTCAGGGATAGCGCGGCGCAAATGGCGTTTTAACGCGCCAATATCCAGCGAAGCCGGCGCGCCTTCCAGCAGTTCATTCACGCTCTCGCGCAGCAGATGCCACGCGCTACGCAGTACTAACGCCGAAACCAGCACGGAAAGTATTGGGTCAACGGGCGTCCAGCCGGTGAACATAATCACCAGCGCCGCGACGATGGCACCAACGGAACCCAGTAAGTCACCCAGCACATGCAGCGCGGCAGCGCGAACATTCAGGTTCTTCTCCTCACTTCCCCGATGCAGTAGCCAAAACGAGAGCAGGTTTGCTACCAGACCGGCGATAGCAATCACCATCATGGTCAAACCGGCCACGGGTTGCGGATGGGCGAAACGTTGGATCGCTTCCCAAACAATCCACACGGTAATAACTACCAGCGCCAGCGCATTCACAAATGCCGCAAGAGTGGTGAGGCGAAGCCAGCCAAAGGTACGCTGAGCGCTGGGCGGCTGGCGGGCAAAAAAGACGGCTAACAAGGCAAAAAGCAGCGCGGCGGCATCCGTCAACATGTGTCCCGCGTCGGCAAGCAGCGCCAGAGATCCTGAAACCAGACCGCCGATGATTTCGATAACCATGAAAACGACGGTGACGATAAATGCCAGCAACAGACGACGGCCGTTAGCGTCGGCGGGCGAGTGCGAGTGTGAATGCGCCATTGATCGGGCTTCCCTTTAAAAAATATAAACGCCGTACATCATTGCAGATTTTTTCACACTACGGAGAAAAAAATAAGGAGAGCCGAAGCTCTCCTGAGAGGTTAACGCAGCGGGGGGTTACTGCGTTGTACCGTCGGTTTTATGATTTACTTCATGGTTAGTGCCGCTTTTGGTACCAACCTTTTTATTCACGTCCGGGCAACGACCATCTTTACACATACTGTTTTTATGCACTTCGCTTTTGCTCATGTGCTGTTTAGATGTGCTCTGAGTAGTAGAGTTGGTATTGGTGTTATTCATGTTGCCGTTATTGATCTGGCTGTTGTCCACGTTATTTGGCGCGATATTTTGTTTGGCATCCGGTGCCGGCTGGCCTGCAGCCGCTGCCGCATTAGCGTCACCGTTGCTATCGCCAGTAGATGTGGCGTCTGCCGCATAGGCGCTAGCGCCTGCCAGAGTCAGCGTGGTCGTCAATAAAAGAGTCGCTAATTTATTCATTTTCATCATGATGCTCCTGTTCCGGTCGTTTTTACCGCGATGGATGCCGATAAAAGCAGCGCGAACAAATTATCACGCTCAGTGGTTTAAGAAGCCATTCATGCGTCATAAGGCAGCATAGAATAGCGCTAAAAGGAAAAATAAAAGTGTTTACAGTTAAAAAGTGTAGCCGTGATATCTCCAGGCGCTACTTTTTACGTCGATTTACCTGCATTCCAGGAATTATCCGCCCGCAGTGTAAAATCGCGTTTACACTTGGCAGCCGACAAGTTAGATTGGAAAGATTGCATTCATTACAAAAAGTATGACCACTGGAAAGATCATGAATTATCAGAACGACGATTTACGCATCAAAGAGATCAATGAGTTATTGCCTCCCGTAGCGCTCCTTGAAAAATTCCCTGCCACCGAAACCGCCGCCAATACGGTCGGTTGTGCACGCAAAGCGATCCACAAAATCCTCAACGGCAACGACGATCGTCTGCTGGTGGTGATCGGTCCTTGTTCTATTCATGATCCTGCGGCGGCGAAGGAGTACGCCTCGCGTCTGCTGGCATTACGTGAGGAACTGAAAGGCGAGCTGGAAATCGTTATGCGCGTCTACTTTGAAAAGCCCCGCACCACGGTGGGCTGGAAAGGGCTGATTAACGATCCGCATATGGATAACAGCTTCCAGATCAACGATGGCTTACGCATCGCGCGCAAACTACTGCTGGAGATCAACGACAGCGGTTTACCGGCCGCCGGTGAATTCCTCGATATGATCACGCCACAGTATCTGGCGGATCTGATGAGCTGGGGCGCGATTGGCGCGCGTACCACCGAGTCGCAGGTGCACCGTGAACTCGCATCCGGTCTCTCCTGTCCGGTTGGCTTCAAAAACGGTACCGATGGCACCATTAAAGTGGCTATCGACGCAATCAACGCCGCAGGCGCGCCGCACTGCTTCCTGTCGGTGACCAAATGGGGTCACTCGGCCATTGTGAACACTGCGGGGAATGGCGACTGCCATATTATTCTGCGCGGCGGCAAAGAGCCGAATTACAGTGCCAAACACGTTGCGGAAGTAAAAGCCGGTCTGCAAAAAGCCGGGCTGCAACCGCAGGTGATGATTGACTTCAGCCATGCAAATTCCAGCAAGCAATTTAAAAAGCAGATGGAAGTGGGCAACGATATATGCCAGCAGATTGCCGGTGGTGAAAAGTCAATTATCGGCGTGATGATCGAAAGTCATCTGGTGGAAGGAAATCAGAGCCTGGAGAGCAGTGAACCGCTGGTGTACGGCAAAAGCGTGACGGACGCCTGCATCGGCTGGGATGACACGGGTACTATTCTGCACCAGCTGGCGGCGGCGGTAAAAGCACGACGCGGCTAACGTTCGGGCAAATAAAAAAGCGTGGAAAGTTCCACGCTTTTTTTATCGGCGAAAAACTTACTTCGCTTTGCCCTGGTTCGCTACCGCAGCAGCTTTCGCGGCGATCTCATCCGCATTACCCAGGTAGTAGTGTTTCAGCGGTTTGAAGTTTTCATCGAACTCATACACCAGCGGAACGCCGGTCGGAATGTTCAGTTCGAGGATCTCTTCTTCGCTCATGTTATCAAGGTATTTCACCAGCGCGCGCAGGGAGTTACCGTGAGCGGCAATGATCACGCGCTCGCCGCTTTTCAGGCGCGGCAGAATGGTGTCGTTCCAGTAAGGAATCACGCGATCGATGGTCAGTGCCAGGCTTTCCGTCTGCGGCAGCTCTGCTTCAGTCAGTTTTGCATAACGCGGATCGTGACCCGGGAAACGCTCATCATCTTTGGTCAGCGCGGGCGGGGTTACGGCAAAGCCGCGACGCCACTGTTTAACCTGATCGTCACCATATTTTTCAGCGGTTTCCGCTTTGTTCAGACCCTGCAGCGCACCGTAGTGACGCTCGTTCAGTTTCCAGCTTTTCTCCACCGGTAACCATGCCTGATCCAGTTCGTCCAGCACGTTCCACAGCGTGTGGATGGCACGTTTCAGCACAGAGGTATAAGCAAAATCGAAGGTGTAACCTTCCGCCTTCAGCAGTTTGCCTGCCGCCTTGGCTTCGCCAACGCCTTTCTCGGACAGATCAACATCGTACCAACCGGTGAAGCGGTTTTCATTGTTCCACTGGCTTTCGCCGTGACGAACCAGAACCAGCTTAGTAACAGCCATACACATACTCCTGTGAGCCTGATTGAATGATAACAATTCTCATTATATTGTCGGGGTGCAACCCCGGCAACGATTACCCATAACCATAGCGAAAATAGGCGCAGAGTGTAAGGTGCTTGTGAACCAGGGGTTATGCTTTTGTCGATAAGTGGCGCTTATTTCAGCAAAAAGCGCAAAAAAAAGCCCTCTACAAGGAGGGCGGGGGAATTACTGGGGAATAAAGTGATATTCCGTCAGGCTGACATAGACATCGCCGGGGAGTAAAAAACAGTCGGGCTGCGGGAAGTCCGGCCGATTCGGGCTGTCGGGCAAAAACTCACTTTCCAGCGCCAGACCTTGCCACTGACTGTAGGTTTTGCCGCCGCGCGCAGGCGTTCCTTCGAGGAAATTACCAGAATAGAACTGCAGCGCCGGGGCGCTGGTATAAACCGTCATTTGCAGCCGCTTATCCGCCGACCACAGATGCGCCGCCGGCTGGCTGACATCGCCTTTCGCCTGCAGCATAAAGGCGTGGTCGTAGCCTTTCACTACCCGCTGGTCGTCCTCTGTGAGGAAATCCTCGGCGATGGTTTTTGGTGTGCGGAAATCAAAACTGGTCTGCGCCACCTCTTTCAGGCCATCCGTTGGGATGCCCATCTCGTCCACCGGCAGATAGCTATCCGCCAGCAACTGTAGCGTGTGGTTGCGGACGTCATCCTGTTCGCCATCAAGGTTAAAATAGGCGTGATTGGTCAGGTTTACCGGGCAAGGCTTATCGGTGGTGGCGCGGTATTCAATGGCCAGCCGATTGTCATCGCCGAGGCGGAAGTGCGCGCGGGCGTGCACATTGCCCGGATAGCCCTGATCGCCGTCCGGCGAATTGAGGAAGAACACCACTTCGTTATCATTCTGCCGTTCGATGGACCAGCGGCGTTTATCAAAGCCTTCCGGCCCGCCATGCAGCTGATTTTCGCCCTGGCTTGGCAACAACGTATAGGTATGGCCATTCAGCGCGAAACGGCTGTTGGCGATGCGGTTGGCGTAGCGACCAATAGACGCGCCGAGGTAAGCGGTCTGTTCTAAATAGTGTTCCGGCGTCGCGCAGCCGAGCAGCGTTTCGCGTACGGAACCATCAGCCAGCGGCACGCGCGCGGATAACAGCGTCGCGCCCCAGTCCATTAATGTTACGACCATCCCGGCGTTATTACGCAGGGTGATCAGGCGAAAAGGCAGCCCGTCCGGGGCTGCGACACACGTTTCGTTTAGCACTGTCCTGCTCCCTGTGATGGTTTACAAACGTAGAAGGTTTCTTTGATCCCCGTTTTCGCTTCGTACTGGCTCTCTACCGCCTGTTTCACCGTCGGTACCAGCGCTTCAGGCACCAGCGCGACGATACAGCCGCCAAAGCCGCCGCCGGTCATACGCACGCCGCCTTGATCGCCAATTGTCTCTTTGACAATTTCTACCAGCGTATCAATTTGCGGCACGGTAATTTCAAAATCATCGCGCATCGAGGCGTGAGATTCCGCCATCAGCACGCCCATACGTTGTAGATCGCCTTTCTCCAGCGCCGTCGCGGCTTCAACGGTGCGGGCATTTTCTGTCAGAACATGACGCACGCGTTTAGCGACCAGCGGATCCAGCTCGTTGGCTACCGCATTGAACTGATCGAGGCTGACATCGCGCAGGGCTTTTTGCTGGAAGAAACGCGCGCCGGTTTCACACTGCTGGCGGCGAGTATTGTACTCGCTGCCCACCAGCGTACGTTTGAAGTTACTGTTGATAATAACGATTGCCACGCCTTGTGGCATCGACACCGCTTTGGTGCCCAGCGAGCGGCAGTCGATCAGCAGCGCGCTGCCTTTTTTGCCGAGCGCAGAGATAAGCTGATCCATAATGCCGCAGTTACAGCCGACAAACTGGTTTTCCGCTTCCTGACCGTTTAGGGCAATTTGCGCGCCATCCAGCGGCAGATGATAAAGCTGCTGGAAAACCGTGCCGACCGCCACTTCCAGCGAGGCGGAAGAGCTCAGACCCGCGCCCTGCGGCACGTTACCGCTGATCACCAGATCCGCGCCGCCAAAACCGGCGTCGCGTTTTTGCAGATGTTTCACCACGCCGCGCACATAGTTTGACCACTGTTGCGTGTCGTGCGTCACGATGGCTTCATCGAGGGAGAATTCATCGCTCTGGTTGTCGTAATCGGCGGCAATAACCCGCACGGTGCGATCGTTACGCGCAGCGCAGCTAATCACCGTCTGGTAATCAATGGCGCAGGGCAGGACAAAACCGTCGTTATAGTCGGTGTGCTCCCCAATCAGATTCACGCGTCCCGGTGCCTGAATGGTGTGGGTGGCAGGGTAGCCAAATTTTTCAGCAAACAGGGATTGTGTGTTCTCTTTCAGACTCATTGTTATTCTCCGGATTCGCGAAAATGAATATCACTGACTGCGCGCAGTCGCTCGGCGGCTTGTTCCGCCGTCAGGTCGCGCTGGGTTTCGGCAAGCATTTCATAACCGACCATAAATTTACGCACCGTGGCGGAGCGCAGCAGCGGCGGATAGAAATGGGCATGCAGCTGCCAGTGGCTATTCTCTTCGCCGTTAAACGGTGCGCCGTGCCAGCCCATTGAGTAGGGGAACGAGCACTGGAACAGGTTATCGTAGCGGCTGGTCAATTTTTTCAATGCCAGCGCTAAGTCGCGGCGCTGTTCATCAGTAAGATCGGTAATACGCTGGATCTGCGCTTTCGGCAACAGCAGCGTTTCGAAGGGCCAGGCCGCCCAGTAGGGCACCACCGCCAGCCAGTGCTCGGTTTCCACCACCGTACGGCTGCCGTCTTTCAGTTCGCGCTGAACGTAGTCCAGCAGCATCGGGGAGTGATGCTCGGCAAAATAGTCGCGCTGCAGGCGATCTTCGCGCTCCACTTCATTTGGCAGGAAGCTGTTCGCCCACACCTGACCGTGGGGATGGGGGTTGGAACATCCCATCGCCGCGCCTTTGTTCTCGAATACCTGTACCCACGGATAGTGCTGACCGAGTTCGGCGGTTTGTTGCTGCCAGGTTTCGACCACCACTTCCAGCGCATCAACGCTCAGTTCCGGCAGCGTTTTGCTGTGATCCGGCGAAAAGCAGATAACCCGGCTGGTGCCGCGAGCACTCTGGCTGCGCATCAGCGGATCGTGGCTTTCGGGCGCGTCAGGCGTGTCGGTCATCAACGCGGCAAAATCGTTGGTGAACACATAGGTGCCGGTGTAATCCGGGTTTTTATCGCCGGTTACGCGGGTATTGCCCGGACAGAGGAAGCAGTCCGGATCGTGTTTCGGCAGGGTCTGTTTCGCCGGCGTCTCTTGCGCCCCTTGCCAGGGGCGTTTTGCGCGATGGGGAGAAACCAGAATCCACTGACCGGTGAGCGGATTGTAGCGGCGATGTGGATGATCGACCGGATTAAATTGCGTCATTGCCATTCCTTTAATCGGGATAGCCTTGCGGATGGCGTGACTGCCAGCGCCAGGTATCTTCTGCCATTTCGTCAAGGGTTCGCGTTACGTGCCAGTTCAGCTCTTTCGCTGCTTTGCTGGCATCGGCCCAGTAGGCCGGGAGATCGCCATCGCGGCGCGGCGCATAGTGCCAGGCCACCGGTTTACCGCAGGCTTTACTAAAGGCATTCACCACATCGAGCACGCTGCTGCCAACGCCCGCGCCAAGATTATAAATATGCACGCCCGGCTTACCCGCCAGCTGCTGCATCGCGGCAACGTGGCCATCGGCCAGGTCCATTACGTGGATATAGTCACGTACGCCGGTGCCGTCCGGTGTCGGATAGTCGCTACCGAAAATGGCCAGCGAGTCGCGGCGACCGACAGCAACCTGAGCGATATACGGCATCAGGTTATTCGGGATGCCCTGCGGATCTTCGCCCATATCGCCTGACGGGTGCGCGCCAACCGGGTTGAAGTAGCGCAGCAGGGCGATGCTCCAGTCCGGCTGCGCTTTTTGCAGGTCGGTGAGGATCTGTTCGACCATCAGTTTGCTTTTGCCGTAAGGGCTTTGCGGGGTGCCGGTCGGGAAACTTTCGACATAAGGGATTTTCGGCTGGTCGCCATAAACGGTGGCGGATGAGCTAAAGATGAAGTTTTTCACGTTGGCGGCGCGCATAGCGTTAATCAGGCGCAGCGTGCCGTTGACGTTGTTGTCATAATATTCCAGCGGCTTCGCGACCGACTCGCCAACGGCTTTCAGCCCGGCGAAGTGAATGACCGCCTCAATAGCATGATCATGGAGGATTTCCGCAAGCAGCGCTTCATCACGGATATCACCTTCAACAAACAGCGCGGATTTTCCACCAAAGCGTTCGATTTCATTCAGTACGCTGCGCTTACTGTTACAAAGATTGTCGAGGATAATGACGTCGTGACCATTTTGCAGCAGCTGGACACATGTATGACTTCCAATGTAACCGCTACCACCGGTAACCAGAACTCGCATAATTCCCTCCATAAAGCATTTAATATGAGTAGACCTTAGCATAACAGAGCGGTCAAAACTGTGACACGGGATAAATTAGTGGAATCGTTTACACTCATTGTTCTACGCTACCGTTATGCCTCTGCATCCCAGAAAAAACCCGGTAAACCGGGCGTCATCCAGTATGAAGTAAAAAATCTGAAAATGGTTTCGTTGCGGCGTGGCAACGCAGACGTTCTCAGCGAAAGCCGGATAACGCCTGGTGCAGGTTATAAGTCATCAGAGAGAGCCAGGCAATCAGCCCGAAGTACAAAAGCGCATATTCCAGACGTTTGCCAGGGGTAAGCGTATCGATAACGGGCGTTTCATGACGCCGTGCCCACATTTGCGACGCGGCGAGAAAACAGACCACCAGCAACAGCGGATTGGGATGCAGCCAGAAGCAAGCCAGCAGCAAAGGAATACCGGGATACCACAGCTTGCGGGAGATGGCGACGCTAATGCGTCCGCCATCCAGCGGCGGCACCGGAATCAGATTAAACAGATTAAGGACAAAACCCGAAAAGGCTACCGCCATCAGCAACGAACTGGCGTAATACTCCGCCAGGTAGTAACAGGCGAGGGCGGCCAGCGAGCCGAGCAGCGGGCCGGCAATACCGACCCAGGCTTCTGTTTCCGCATCCGGGATCTCATCTTTGAGCGCGATCCATGCCCCGACGAAAGGGATAAACATCGGCAGGCCGGTGTCCAGGCCGCGCTGGCGCGCCGCCAGATAGTGCCCCAGCTCATGGAAAAACAGCAGCAGCACAAATCCTGTCGAATAGGGCCAGCCGAAGGCAAGGGCATAAGTAGCTATCGACAGCAGCATTGTCGCCCCTGAAAGAAAAAATTTTCCGAGGCTGGCTCCTTTTAACAGCAGCAACAGCAGGCTCATGGCTTATTCGGCTTTTTTGCGAAACAGCAATTTTTTGACACCCATCGCGAAGGCCGCCACGGCGATTGCCGCCAGCTTCCAGAACTTCAACAGCGTCACGCCAATCAGCGCCAGCAGCCCCAGTTTCTTCGCCGCCAGACCGCCAATCAGCGCCGCCAGGCCATATTCAGCAATCTTGTCGGTGGAGGCATTAAAGTCGCTGTATTTTTTGCCGTCGTTAAAGGTCACCGCATTGAGCAGCGTTTTGGCGAGGGGTTTTTCCTGCTCGACGGTACCGCGATCGGTGACCAGGTTCAGGGACAAATAGCCTTCACGCCCCAGCAGATAGGTGTTGTAGTTTACGCCCTGCTCTTTTTCCGGCACGTTACTGCCAATATTGCGGATTGCCGCTGACCAGATCAGGCGATGGCTTGCCTCGTCATAGGCCGGTTTTTCCACCCAGCCCAGCACCTCAATCGGCGCGATCCCTTTTTCGCTGCGCTCTTTATTGCCCGCTTTGGTGCCTTCCTGCAAATTACTCAGCAGCTCATCGGCATTCCAGTCTTTGGCATCATCATCTTTGATATAACCGGCTTTGTCATACTCAATGGAAATAAAACCAGAAACCGCATCATGAAATACCAGGCCATAAAAATAACTGTTATCAACGCGATTACCCAGCGCACGCATAAATACCGCAGCTTGCTGCGGTGGAATATAAGTGAAACCTTGCGGGAGATTCAGCACCGCCTGTTCGCCGAGATCAATTTTATGCGGGCCGTGAATGCTGGCGCGCTGCATATTTTCAACGGCTTGCTTTATTTGCATCTCTTGTGCTGAGGTGGATGTCTGCGCACTTTCTTCAGCGAATGCCGCCTGGTTTAAACCCAATAACATCGCCGCGGCCAGGGAAACGGCGCGGGTCATGCGGAGAAATTGATTCATAGTCGTCCCGTAATAATTCACCCGCCGTCCGTCGACGAGTTTTTTTCTTGCCATAACAAAAACTGGCCGCCGACAATTTTATGCTGCCAGCGAACCAGTCAGAGATCGTTATTATGTTGCTTATTTAAAGCGGGACTATTACATCATATCCGGCTAAGGGGGAACATCCCCCTAATTATTGTGGTGTCAGCCGATAGCGATATCCGTCGCCGTTGGGCACAAATTCCAGCCGGTGGGTAATACAGGCGGGCGCATCTGCGGCGTGATGGGAAACAAATAACAGCTGGGTTTCACCTTCGCTAATTAATACATCCACAAAGCGGCGAATAAGCTGGCGGTTTAAGGGATCAAGCCCCTGCAGCGGTTCGTCAAGAATCAATAATGTGGGATGTTTTACCAGCGCCCGCACAATCAGCGCCAGCCGCTGTTGTCCCCACGAAAGGCTATGAAACGGCGCGTCGGCAGTGCGCGCGTCAAAGCCTAAAATATCCAGCCAGCGCTGCGCCAGCTTGTGCTGCTTATCGGAAACTGCCTGATAAATGCCTATCGAATCGAAAAAGCCCGACAGGATCACATTGCGGACATTGGTGCTAACGCGATAGTCCAGATGCAGGCTGCTGCTGACATAACCAATATGTTTTTTGATATCCCAGATGGTTTCACCGCTGCCGCGACGGCGGCCAAACAGCGTCAGATCGTTGCTATAACCTTGCGGATGATCGCCGGTTATCAGGCTCAGCAGCGTCGATTTTCCCGCGCCGTTCGGGCCGATAATCTGCCAGTGTTCTTTTGGCTTCACCGCCCATGAAAGGTGATTAATAATGGGACGATCGTCATAGGAGACCACGCCATCGTTAAGCACAATCAGCGGCGCGTCTGCGGTCAGACTTTCCCGCGCGGGCGGCGCATCCGGCTCCGGCAGCACAATACCGGATAATTTTTCACTGTGGGCCAACTGAGCGATTAACGCCTGCTGCAACAGAGCGGTTTTTTCACCGGTTTCGGTGAGGGCGCAATCCACCAGCACCCCGGCGTGCTGCACAAAATCGGGGATTTCATCGAAACGGTTGAGCACCAGTACCAGCGTATAGCCATCGGCATTCAGGGTTGCCAGCAGATCCGCCAGTTGGGCGCGTGAATCAACATCCAGCCCATCGAAGGGTTCATCAAGGATCAGTAAATCCGGTGTCGACATCAGGGCCTGGCACAGCAGCGTTTTGCGGGTTTCGCCCGTCGATAGGTATTTAAATCGCCGGGTGAGCAGATGCGTGATGCCAAACTGCTCCGCTAACCGGGCGCAGCGCTGCGGGTCTTTTACCTCATCCTGGATAATATCGGCGGTGGTGCGCCCGGTATCTTCTTCTCCGGGGCTTAGCATATCGGTATTGTTGCGCTGCCACTCGTCGCTGACCAGCTTTTGCAACTGCTCGAAAGAGAGGCGGGTGAGGCGGGTAAACTGGCTCCGGTGCTCGCCCTGCAGTAAGGTCAGTTCGCCAGCCAGCGCGCGTGCCAGCGCCGACTTACCGCTACCGTTCGCGCCAACAAAAGCCCAACTTTCTCCCGCACGCAGCGTGAGCTGTTCAATATGCAGCGTGCGGGTGTCGCTAAGACGAAACGTACCTTGCGAAATTTGCAATGATGACATCGTGTATCCCATTTTTTGCAGCGTAGTTACTCAGGGATACGTGTAATGTCTTTGCTTGTCAATGCGATTAGCATAACGTGGCGATAATCACGCGATCGGCATTAAAAAATGCCACCACCTCGCGCTGTTCATGCAAATCATCCACCTGCTGGTTTGGCACCGTGGCGCACAGCGGCTGACCATCCGCTAGCGTCATCAGCACTTCGCTTTGCTGTTCACCGCGCTCAATATGGCTGATACGACCCTTAAGCTGGTTATCGGCACCGGCGGCTCGTGCGGGATCCGCGCTGATGTTCACCCACGGCGCTTTTAGCAACACCAGCACTTCTTTACCCTCATCCAGCCCAAGGCGCTCGCCGCTTTGTGCGGTCACCGCCACTTTCAGGCGGGTTTCGCCGTCCGCCAGCAGGACTTCCACATGTTGCTGCACGAGATGATGTTCGCGCGCCGTAATGGTGCCAAACCACTGATTGCGGGCGCTGGTCTGTAATGAGAAACGCGAAATCGCCGCCAGCAGGCTGTTTAACGGCAGGGCATCATCGTCGCTCAGTACGTCGAAGGCTTTTTGCTGAATCTGCGCCAGCAGATCGTACAGCTGAATCAGGCGCTGTCCGTAACGGGTGACTACCGCGCCGCCGCCGCCTTTGCCGCCGGTGGCGCGCTCAACCAGCGTCTGCTCGCTGAGCTGGTTCATCTCATTAATGGCGTCCCATGCGCTTTTATAGCTGATGCCGGCGTTCTTCGCGCCCTGGCTAATCGAGCCGGTTTCAACAATCTGTTTAAGCAGGGCGATACGGCGCGGGTCGGCGAAAAGACGCTGCTGGAGTTTGAGGGTAAGAAGAATTTCAGCCTGCATAACGCATTATCCTGGCAAAAGAACTATTGTGAAGGAAAACCGGCACTAAACCTAGCCTGCTGCGGCGTATAGCGCATTAAGCGGCAAGGCCAATCGCACAAAAGGCGAGTGTTTTGTACCTGAATCAGGCTAGAATGGCCCCCTCACAATATCAGGAGACGACCATGTTTGAGTTGTTGAAAAGTCTGGTTTTTGCCGTGATCATGGTTCCCGTGGTAATGGCGATTATCCTCGGGTTAATTTACGGCCTCGGTGAAGTGTTTAACCTGTTTTCCGGCGTTGGTCATCGCGACAAAAGCCGCCAGCAACGCTGAATCCCTCTTTTGAATGCCCGCTTATGCGGGCATTTATCTTTTCGCCATTAAGAAACTCTCCCTTCCTGCCGATAATTTCGTTTTACGTGCTACTTCTTGATGGGGAGTAACTGACGGCTGAAAACTCTGTTAATATCGTTATGTTTAAAACTATATAACGAAAATCACAGGAGTTATGCATGGCACGTACATGGTTACGCTTTGTTGCCGGGGCGACCTTAACCCTTTCTCTTGCCGGGCAGGTTCAGGCGGACGAAGGTAAAATTACCGTTTTTGCGGCGGCGTCATTGACCAACGCGCTGCAGGATATTGCGGCGGCGTATAAAAAAGAGAAAAACGTCGAAGTCGTCTCTTCCTTTGCCTCGTCTTCTACCCTGGCACGCCAGATAGAAGCGGGTGCGCCGGCGGATCTGTTTATCTCCGCCGATCAGAAATGGATGGATTACGCAGTAGACAAAAAAGCTATTGATAGCGCCACCCGTGAAACATTGCTGGGTAACAGCCTGGTCGTCGTCGCGTCGAAAGCCAGCGCGCAGGGCGATATCACGGTGAATGAGAAAACCGACTGGAACGCACTGCTGAAAGGCGGGCGGCTGGCGGTGGGCGATCCGCAGCATGTTCCGGCAGGGATTTACGCCAAAGAGGCATTGAGTAAACTGGGCGCCTGGGAAACATTGTCGCCGAAGCTGGCACCGGCGGAAGATGTTCGCGGTGCGCTGGCGCTTGTCGAGCGCAACGAAGCGCCATTAGGTATTGTTTACGGCTCTGACGCGGTCGCCAGCAAAGGGGTGAAAGTGGTCGGCACCTTCCCGGAAGCGTCGCACCAAAAAGTGGAATACCCGCTGGCCATGATCGATGGACATAAAAACGCGAGGGTAACGGCGTTTTATGACTATTTAAAAGGCCCGCAGGCTTCTCAAATATTTAAACGTTACGGATTTACAACGCACGAATGATATTGACGGATCCCGAATGGCAGGCGGTACTGCTGAGCCTGAAAGTCTCATCCCTGGCGGTCGTTTTCAGCTTGCCCTTTGGGATCTTCTTCGCCTGGCTGCTGGTACGGCGCTCGTTTCCCGGCAAAGCCTTGCTCGACAGCGTATTGCATCTGCCGCTGGTGTTGCCACCGGTGGTGGTCGGCTATTTATTGCTGGTGGCGATGGGCCGCCACGGTTTCATTGGTCAGTGGCTGTATGACTGGTTCGGCATTACCTTCGCCTTTAGCTGGCGCGGCGCGGTATTAGCCGCGGCGGTGATGTCGTTCCCGCTAATGGTGCGCGCCATTCGGCTGGCGCTGGAAGGGGTCGATAGCAAACTCGAACAGGCCGCCCGCACCTTAGGTGCCGGGCGCTGGCGTGTCTTTCTCACCATTACCTTACCGCTGACGCTGCCGGGCATTATTGTTGGCACCGTGCTGGCGTTTGCCCGTTCGCTGGGGGAATTTGGTGCAACCATCACTTTTGTTTCCAATATTCCTGGCGAAACCCGCACTATCCCCTCGGCAATGTACACGCTAATTCAAACCCCCGGCGGTGAAGGTGCTGCGGCGCGACTGTGTATTTTCTCCATCGTGCTGGCGCTGATTTCTCTGTTGGTTTCCGAATGGCTGGCGCGTCTCAGCCGCGAACGGACGGGGAGATAAACCATGCTGGAACTAAATTTTACCCAAACCCTGGGCACCCATCGTTTACGCATCGCGCAAGTTCTGCCTGCCAACGGCATTACGGCAGTATTTGGCGTTTCAGGTGCCGGAAAAACCTCGTTAATTAACGCCATTGCCGGGTTGACGCACCCGCAAGAGGGGCGCATCGCCCTCAACGATCGCCTGCTGTTTGATACCCAAAATAAGATTTGCCTGCCGCCGGAGAAGCGGCGCGTAGGTTACGTGTTTCAGGATGCGCGCCTGTTTCCCCATTATAAAGTGCGCGGCAATCTGCGTTACGGCATGGCGAAATCGATGGCCGGACAGTTTGATAAACTGGTGGCGCTGCTCGGTATTGAGCCATTGCTGGACAGGCTACCCGGCGGGCTTTCCGGCGGAGAAAAGCAGCGGGTGGCGATCGGTCGCGCGCTGTTAACCGCGCCGGAGCTCTTGTTGCTGGATGAACCGCTGGCGTCGCTGGATATTCCCCGCAAGCGCGAGCTGCTGCCCTACCTGCAACGGCTGGCGCGGGAGATCAATATCCCGATGCTCTATGTCAGCCACTCGCTGGAGGAGATCCTGCACCTGGCGGATAAGGTGCTGGTGCTGGAAGCGGGGGAAGTGAAAGCGTTCGGCAGCCTGGAAGATGTGTGGGGCAGCCGGGTAATGAACCCGTGGTTGCCGGCGGAGCAGCAAAGTAGCGTGCTGAAAGTTTCGGTGCTGGAACATCATCCGCACTATGCGATGACGGCGCTGGCGCTGGGCGATCAGCATCTGTGGGTCAACAAAGTCGATCTTCCGCTGCAAAGCGCGCTGCGGATTCGTATTCAGGCGACGGATGTTTCGCTGGTGCTGCAACCGCCGGTAAAGAGCAGTATCCGTAACGTTCTGCACGCAAAAGTGGCGCACTGTTTCGATGTTGACGGCCAGGTGGAAGTGCAGCTGGAAGTTGGGAGCCGCACGCTGTGGGCGCGCATCAGCCCGTGGGCCAGAGATGAACTGATGGTCAAGCCCGGCCAGTGGCTGTATGCGCAAATCAAGAGCGTCTCGATAACCGCCTGATAAGGCCCGAACCCGCTTTGACGTTTTACTTTTATCCGCCCCGGCTTGCGGGGCGACAAAAACAAAAGCGCAAGCCTGTTTACAGCAGATGTTCATTGATAAAGCGGGCAATGCTGTCGGTGGTATTATCGCCAATCACCACGTTTGCATGGGCTTTCACCGCGTCATCGGTATTCATGACCATTCGCACTAAAGAGAGTGGATATTGTATAATTGTTCGCCATGGTTACAAGGAGTCAGCAAATGGACACGACTGAAACATTAAATGGAACGTACTTCTTTGGCGGGTTATCTAACCTGACACCACAACAACTATGGTGGGCTATAACCATTGCTGTTGTGAGCGATCATCTGGGAATCTCAGCAGTTGATGCTGCTTTGGTGATCTCAGGTCAGCCGATTTTAAGAACCAGAACAAAACCAGGAACAGCAACGCCGGGTACGTCAATTGCTTCTAAGTACATCAGCAACTGGCTGAACTATAAACTGCCACGTGGGATGAGGTTGCCAACGTTGACAGGTAAAAACATCAACTCGTTACGATTAAGCTCAACCAATAACTTAGGTCGTTTCGTCGGTCGTAATGTTCCCTGGCTTGGTTGGGTAATGACTTTACCACAATTTATAACATTCAGAGAGATGTAAAGGATACTTACAACCGGGTAGCAGCTCCTAAAGATCGCATTCAATGGACATACTTCTAATGAGAGATATTGAGAAAGAAATCATCGATTTTATCGATCAGGAATATAACACTAAAAAATACTTTCTGTTTGGGGCAAAGCGTACTATTACGCTTGATACCAGTATTAGAGATGATTTGAAACTCGTATTTGAAGATAGTGAAGAGTTATTACAAGAATACTTCAAACGTTGGAACGTTGATCAAGCACAATTTGAAATACTTGACTATTTAAATCCACAGTACCTTGGAAGCAAAGAACCAGATCCCCATAAGCCTTTAACCGTTGGGTTGCTCGTTGAAAGTGCCAAAGTTGGATATTGGTTATATAGCTAAACATATAATATTGACTTAATATTAATTTAGAATTTTAACTTATCTACACTCTCATCCCCCAAGGGTGAGAGGTATTTCTATAATAAGCATCTACAGATACATAAATAGCTAAAAAATAAAGCGTTGTACTTATCGAAAAAACAACTCCCGCCATTACTGCGTTACATGCAGCACTAATCAGATCTGAACCATTGCCCCAATCCATAATACCCTGCCAGAAAAAATGTTTTGAATGTAAGTATCATAAGGCCGAAGCGCGTTTCTCCTTTTATCGCCCGCCTTACCGGGCGATAAAGGTAAGCGGCACGGCTGTTTACAGCAGATGTTCATTGATAAAGCGGGCAATGCTGTCGGTGGTATTATCGCCAATCACCACGTTTGCATGGGCTTTCACCGCGTCATCGGCATTGCCCATCGCCACGCCCACGCCCGCTGCTTCCAGCATGCTAATATCGTTATAGTTATCGCCAAACGCCACCACGTCCTGCATCGATAAACCCTGCGCCGCGACCCATTCGCGCAGACGGTTACCCTTGCTGTTGCCCGCGCGGGCGATATCCACCTGATCGTGCCATGACCATTCGCACTCCAGACCCAGCGTCTGCTCAACATGATGGGCAAAGGTTTTCAGTTTCTGCGTATCTTCATCCGTCAGGGCAAATTTCCAGATGGCTTCAACTTCTTGCGCGGCTGCGCGCAGGGAGTCGACCTGACGGAACACCGGGCGCTGCTCCGGTGGCAGTTGTTGCGCCCAGCTATTGGTGCGTTCGACATGGCCGGTTGGTTTTTCATACAGCATCGCGTTGTCGACATACATCAGGCCGTGCACCGCGTGTTCCTCCAGCAGCGTAATTAACTGCTGCGCCTGGGAAACCGGCAGCGGATCGGCGCTTAACACTTTTTTTGCATGATAATCATACAAATAAGTGCCATTACAACAAATTGCAGGTGTATCCAGCGCCAGTGCCTGATAAAAAGGGTGGATAGCAACATGATGGCGACCGGTCACTATAATTGGCTGATGACCGGCGGCTTTGGCGCGAGCCAGCGCGTCAAGAGAGGCGGGCAGAAGCGTTTTTTTCGGGGTCAGAAGCGTACCGTCTAAATCGAGGGCAATCACGCGCGAAGTCATATCGTATTCCGTGGTTGATGGTGAATTTCAAAAGTCCGGGGATGGTACACCGGCTCACCGGCTGAGCAAAATCTGTGGGTGAAAATCAGCATCAACCAACAAAACCGACTATCCTGGTTACTTAATGCAGAAGAATTAGAGGAAAGGAGCGTTCATGAAACAAACCGTTTATACCGCAAGTCCTGAGAGCCAGCAGATCCACGTCTGGCGTTTGAATTCAGAAGGAACCCTGACGCTTGTGCAGGTCGTGGACGTGCCTGGCCAGGTTCAGCCGATGGTCGTAAGCCCGGATAAACGTTACCTTTATGTTGGGGTGCGCCCTGAATTTCGCGTTCTCGCCTATCGCATCGCCCCTGATGACGGCGCGCTGACCTTCGCCGCCGAATCGTCGCTGCCGGGTAGCCCGACGCATATCTCCACCGATCGCAGCGGGCGTTTCCTGTTTAGCGCGTCGTACAACGCGGGCAACGTCAGCGTGGTTCGTCTCAACGACGGGTTGCCGGGCGAAATTGTGGATGTAGCGGAAGGGCTGGAAGGCTGCCACTCGGCCAATATCTCACCGGACAACCGTACCCTGTGGACGCCTGCGCTGAAGCAGGATCGCATCTGCCTGTTTAACCTGGGCGATGAGGGTAAGCTGACGGCGCAGGAGCCTGCGGAAGTCGCCACCGTTGAAGGCGCAGGCCCGCGTCATATGGTGTTCCATCCGAATCAGCGTTTCGCCTACTGCGTTAATGAGCTCAACGGCTCAGTGGATGTCTGGCAGCTTAGCGACGCCCACGGCAACATCGAATGCATTCAGACGCTGGATATGATGCCGGCCGACTTTAGTGATACCCGCTGGGCGGCGGATATTCACATTACGCCGGATGGCCGCCACCTTTATACCTGCGACCGTACCGCCAGCATTATCACCGTATTCAGCGTCTCGGAAGATGGCAGCGTACTGGCTATCGAAGGCTTCCAGCCGACGGAAACGCAGCCGCGCGGCTTCAATATCGATAATCGCGGCCAGTACCTGATTGCCGCCGGGCAGAAATCACACCATATCTCCGTTTACGAGATTGCCGGTAAGCAAGGGCTGCTGACGGAAAAATCCCGTTATGCCGTCGGTCAGGGACCAATGTGGGTGGTGGTCAACGCCTTTTAATGTTGCGTGACAGCCATAAAAAAACCTCGCCGCAGCGAGGTTTTTCTTTATTGACCCTGGCAACGTAAGCGCCAGGGTCAAACAACGGCTTATTTTTTCGGCTCGGCCACAACCTGGCTACCTACGCCGCGGTTATTGAACTCCCACATGCGGTTGAACTGTCCATTGTTCAATTCACGCTGTACGTTGCCTTTATCGTCCACGCTACCGGTGTTACCGGCGTAAGCACGGCCGGAAACCGAGGCATTAGCCCAGGGTTTCGCCACGTTAAAGCCTTCGTTAATCACGCTATCGCGAATCACCACCTGGCCGTTGGTGTTGCCATCCACATCCTGTGAGCGGCCCAGCTGTGCGACGCCGTTACCGGTGGCGCTAAAGCGGCTGTTGGTGGCGAGGAAACCGTAATAGAGGTTAGAGAGCGTTGCCGGAGCAAACACGTAACCTTCCTGCTGAGTACGGGAGCTCACCACGCGGAAATCGGTGTTATCAAACACCACCGCGCCGCGACCGGATACGATATCGACATCGCCTTCGAGGTAGCTGTTAGTAACCAGCGTACGGGTCTGGCGATCGCTACGCAGGGTATTATCCACGCCACTGTTGGTCACAAAGAAGGTGTTCTGGCGACCGAGAATATTGACGTTGTTGAGCTGGACTTTATCGCCATCGCTGCGCAGCGCTACCGCCTGGTGGTTACCCGCGTCAACGGTGTCGCCAAGGGTGTTCTGAATGGTCAGGTTTTGCAGCTGCAGGCCATTGTTCTGTGACCAGAACACTGCAGAGCACATCACGCCGACGGTGGCGGCACGTTTGCTCTGGCAGCTATCGAACATATACCACGCCGGTTTGCCTGGCATATATTTGCCCGACGGATTGACCAGACGACGCCAGCTGTTGGTGTCCATCTCTGAATCGATCGCCTGGCCGATTTTCACATCCAGCGCTTTTTCGCCGGTGCCGTAAATGGTCACGCTACCGGAAGCAGCAGGCACATACACGGTGCCCTCATATTCACCCGGCATTACCGCAATATACAGACGGCCGCTGGCGTGTTTGTTAATCGCCGCATCGACGGCTGCCTGAATCGAAGTGTGCGTCACGCCCGGCGTACCGGCTGGGCCGACCACGAAGTCCGCTTTTTCCGGCAGACGGATTGCGTAAGGTTTCCATACCGCGCCGTCCGGCGTCAGAGCAGTGAAATAGCGATCCGCGACAAAGTTCTTCGCCTCAGCGCTGCTCAGGATCGGGCGCGCAGCGGTACCCGGTGCTTTCTGTTCTGAGGGACGTTCTGCCGGTGGGGTTGAGCTACAGGCGGTCAGTGTCACGCCAAAAGCGAGCGCCAGCGCCAGACGGGAAACCGATGATGTGTTCAAGGGGAGCTCCAGACTATGCAAAAAGTTGAAAGAGTGCGTCAAAGCCTGCTTTTTTATACTAAGTTGAGCGAAACGGGAAGCCGATTTGCACATTCGGCGGTAAATCCCGCTAATTTCAGCTAAAAAGGGCGGTGATCGATGCGCTGGAGAGGGCGTGGAAATGGACGTTGAAACCGACCATCGCGCCGCTCGCCTCCTCGTCGACCTCAATCTTTTCCACGTCCAGCGCATAGACGGTGAAAATATAGCGATGAGTTTCGCCTTTAGGCGGCGCTGCGCCACCGTAACCCGCTTTGCCGAAATCCGTGCGCGTTTGTATCGCGCCATCGGGCAGTGCAGCAAGGTTCGAACCCGCCCCCTGCGGCAATACACGCGTATCGGCTGGCAGATTCGCTACCACCCAGTGCCACCAGCCGGAACCCGTCGGCGCATCGGGATCGTAGCAGGTGACGACAAAACTTTTGGTGCCCGCCGGCACTTCATCCCACGTCAGATGCGGGGAGATATTATCGCCATCGTAGCCCATGCCGTTAAAGACATGGCGATGGGGCAGCTTATCGCCGTCGCGAAGATCGTGGCTGACCAGCTTCATATCCACTCCTTTTTATTTTTAGTGATGCCGGGAAGTGTAGCCGATCCCCGGTAAAACCTCAGACAAAAAGGTCATCGCGCAGGACAGCCGCATTGATGGCGCGGGTCAACTGGCTGAGCTGTTGCGGCGTGATGATATAGGGCGGCATCAGGTAGATAAGACGGCCAAACGGACGCACCCAGACGCCTTGTTCGACAAAGAAGCGTTGCAGGGCGGCCATATTCACCGGCGCACGGGTTTCCACCACGCCAATAGCCCCCAGCACGCGCACATCCGCCACGTTAGCCGCACGCCGCGCCTCGGCCAGCTCCGCGTTTAACTGGGCTTCAATCCCGGCAACCTGCTTTTGCCACGCGCCGCTTTGCAGAATTTCAAGGCTGGCGCTGGCTGCCGCGCAGGCCAGCGGATTGCCCATAAACGTTGGTCCGTGCATAAAGCAGCCCGCTTCACCATGGCTGATGGTTTCTGCCACCTCGCGCGTGGTAAGCGTTGCCGAAAGGGTCATCGTCCCGCCGGTCAGCGCTTTGCCAAGGCAGAGAATATCCGGCGCGATGCCAGCATGTTCGCAGGCAAACAGCTTGCCGGTACGGCCAAAACCGGTGGCGATTTCATCGGCAATCAGCAGGATGCCTTCCCGATCGCACATCTTACGGATGCGTTTTAGCCATTCGGGATGATAGATGCGCATGCCGCCCGCGCCCTGCACGATAGGCTCAAGGATCACCGCGGCGATCTCATGGCGATGGGCTGCCATCAGCCGGGCGAAAGCCACCATATCCCGCTCATCCCACTCGCCATCGAAGCGGCTTTGCGGCGCAGGCGCAAACAGGTTTTCCGGCAAATAGCCTTTCCACAAACTGTGCATTGAATTATCAGGATCGCAGACGGACATCGCGCCGAAGGTGTCGCCATGATAGCCGTTGCGGAAGGTGAGAAAGCGCTGCCGCGGCTCGCCTTGCGCCTGCCAGTATTGCAGCGCCATCTTCATCGCCACTTCGACGGCGACCGAGCCGGAATCGGCAAGAAATACGCACTCAAGAGAATCCGGCGTCATCGCCACCAGCTTGCGGCAAAGATCGATAGCGGGCTGATGGGTTATGCCGCCAAACATCACGTGGGAAACCGCGTCGATCTGCTGTTTCATTGCCACGTTAAGGGCCGGATGACCATAGCCATGAATCGCCGCCCACCAGGAGGACATGCCGTCCACGAGGGTTTCGCCGCTGCTGAGGCGCAGCTCGCAACCCTGTGCTGATTCCACCGGGTAAACGGGAAGCGGGGAGGTCATTGAGGTGTAAGGGTGCCAGATATGTCGCGTATCGAAAGCGAGATCGTCCAGGGTCATAATCGACTTGTAAACCAAATTAAAAAGTTTTAGGTTTACAAGTCTACACGCAATAACGATGTTTTTACACTTTTTGGAGAGGCCCAATGGCTCACCACCCACGCTGGACAATGTCACAAGTTACCGCCCTGTTTGAGAAACCCTTTCTGGATCTGCTGTTCGAAGCGCAGCAGGTTCATCGCCAACATTTCGATCCGCGTCAGGTGCAGGTCAGCACGCTGCTGTCGATCAAAACCGGTGCCTGCCCGGAAGATTGCAAATACTGCCCACAAAGCGCGCGGTATAAAACCGGGCTCGAGTCCGAACGCCTGATGGAAGTGGAGCAGGTGCTCGAGTCCGCACGGCAGGCGAAGCGTGCGGGATCGACGCGTTTTTGTATGGGCGCGGCATGGAAAAACCCCCACGATCGCGATATGCCGTACCTCGAAAAAATGGTGGAAGGGGTGAAAGCGCTGGGGCTGGAAGCCTGCATGACCCTCGGCACCCTCAACGATGACCAGGCGCAGCGGCTGGCGGGTGCCGGGCTTGATTACTACAACCATAACCTCGATACCTCGCCGGAGTTTTACGGCAATATCATCACCACCCGCACCTATCAGGAGCGTCTCGATACGCTGGAAAAGGTGCGCGACGCGGGGATCAAAGTCTGCTCCGGCGGCATTGTCGGCCTTGGCGAGACGGTAAACGATCGCGCCGGTCTGCTGCTTCAACTGGCCAACCTGCCGACACCACCGGAAAGCGTACCGATTAATATGCTGGTGAAGGTGAAAGGTACGCCGCTGGCAGATAACGACGATGTTGACGCGTTCGATTTTATCCGCACCATCGCCGTCGCGCGCATTATGATGCCGACCTCCCATGTGCGTCTCTCCGCCGGACGCGAGCAGATGAACGAACAGACGCAGGCAATGTGCTTTATGGCCGGGGCAAACTCCATTTTCTACGGCTGCAAACTGCTGACCACGCCAAACCCGGAAGAGGATAAAGATCTGCAACTGTTCCGCAAGCTTGGCCTCAATCCACAGCAGACCGAGGTACTCAACGGCGATATCGAACAGCAACAGCAGATTGAACAGCAACTGCTGCATGCCGATACCGACCAGTATTACAACGCGGCCTCCGTATGAACTGGCAGCAGCGTATTGAGGCCGCACTGAGTGAACGCCGCGCGGCGGATGCGCTGCGCACGCGACACCCGGTCACCCAAGGGGCGGGGCGCTGGCTAACCCTTGGCAACCAACGTTTCTGTAACTTTTCCAGCAACGATTACCTCGGTTTAAGCCAGCATCCTGCGGTGATCCGCGCCTGGCAACTGGGCGCGGAACGCTATGGCGTTGGCAGCGGCGGCTCCGGCCATGTTAGCGGCTACACCACGGCGCATCAGGCGCTGGAAACCGCGCTGGCGGGCTGGCTCGGCTACTCCCGCGCGCTGCTGTTTATCTCCGGTTTTGCGGCGAACCAGGCGGTGATTGCCGCAATGCTGGGGAAAACCGACAGAACAGTCGCCGACAAGCTGAGCCACGCCTCGCTGCTCGAAGCCGCCAGCCACAGCCCGGCGCAGCTTCGGCGCTTCGCCCATAACGATGTTGGTCAACTGACGTCGTTACTGGCAAAACCTCTGGACGGGCTACAGCTGGTGGTCACTGAAGGCATATTCAGTATGGATGGCGACAGCGCGCCGCTGGGCGCTATCGCCGATGCGGCGCAGCAGGCGCAGGCCTGGCTGATGGTCGATGATGCCCACGGTATTGGCGTGCTGGGTGAACAGGGGCGCGGCAGCTGTCATTCTCAGGGCGTTAAGCCGGAATTGTTAATTGTCACCTTTGGCAAAGGGTTTGGCGTCAGCGGTGCCGCGGTGCTATGCAGCGATTCGGTCGCGGATTATCTGCTGCAGTTTGCCCGTCATCTGATTTACAGCACCAGTATGCCGCCAGCGCAGGCGGTAGCGTTGAGTACGGCGCTGGAGGTTATTCGTAGCGATGAAGGCGACCGGCGGCGTGAAAAGCTGGCGGCGCTGATAACCCATTTCCGCCGTAGCGCAAACCAGCACGCGCTGACGTTGACCGCTTCCTCAAGTGCTATCCAGCCGCTGATTGTCGGCGAAAACAGTCGGGCGCTGCGGCTGGCTGAAAACCTGCGCCAGCGCGGCTGTTGGGTCACCGCCATTCGCCCGCCTACCGTACCGCCGGGCACGGCGCGCTTACGCCTGACGCTAACCGCAGAGCACCAGCCAGAAGATATCGATCGTTTACTGGAGGCGCTGCATGACGGTGAATAAACAGGCGGTTGCCGCCGCCTTTGGCCGCGCCGCACAAAGTTATGCTCAGCATGATGAGTTACAACGCCAGAGCGCCGATCTGTTGTTATCGCACCTGGGCAATAGCGCGCCGACAAGCGTGCTGGATGCAGGCTGTGGACCCGGCGCCATCAGCCGTTACTGGCGGGCGCAGGGTTGCGACGTGACGGCGCTGGATCTCTCGCCGCTGATGTTGGCACAGGCACGCCATGAGAATAGCGCCCACCGCTATTTACTGGGGGATATTGAAGCCCTGCCTGTGGCTGAGCAGCAGTTTTCACTGGTGTGGAGCAACCTGGCCGTACAGTGGTGTGATGATTTACGCCAGGCTATCGGCGAAATGTATCGCGTGACAAAGCCCGGCGGCGTTATCGCCTTTACCACCCTGGTCGCCGCATCGCTGCCGGAACTGAATCAGGCGTGGCGCGCGCTGGACGATCGCCCGCACGCCAACCGTTTTTTAAGCCAGCAGCAGATAGAACAGGCGCTGCAAGGCTGGCGCTGGCGCGGCGCAGTAGAGAGCAAAACGTTGTTTTTTGACAATTCCACGGCAGCGCTGCGATCGCTTAAGGGCATTGGCGCAACACATCTTCACGCCGGCAGGCAGCAGGGGCTGACGCGTGGCAAGTTGCAGCGCTTACAGCAGGCCTGGCCGCAGCAGCAGGGCAAATGCCCGCTGACGTATCATCTTTTTTGGGGAGTTATCAGCCGTGACTGAACGTTATTTTGTTACCGGAACGGATACCGAAGTGGGGAAAACCGTCGCCAGCTGCGCGTTGTTGCAAGCGGCGAATCTGCGCGGTTTACGCAGCGCGGGCTACAAGCCGGTGGCCTCGGACAGTGAGATGACGCCCGCAGGATTGCGCAATAGCGATGCGCTGGCGCTCCAGCGTAACAGCAGCCTGCCGATGGACTACCGCACGGTCAATCCCTACACCTTCGCCGAGCCCACTTCACCGCATATAGTCAGTGCGGATTGCGGCGAGCCGATTGAGGCGCAGGTGATGTCCGCCGGATTGCGTGCTCTTGAAAGTCAGGCGCAGTGGCTACTGGTGGAAGGCGCGGGAGGCTGGTTTACGCCCCTTTCTGAGACGTTAACCTTCGCTGATTGGGTGGTGCAGGAACAGCTGCCGGTCATTTTAGTGGTTGGCGTAAAGCTCGGCTGTATCAATCATGCGATGTTAACTGCGCTGGCGGTGCGCGAGGCGGGATTACCGCTGGCAGGCTGGATTGCTAACGATGTGGTGGCGCCGGGCAAACGTCATCAGGAGTATATAGCGACGCTTCGGCGCGTGATGCAGGCCCCGCTGATTGGCGAAATACCCTGGTTTACCCACGCGCCGGAAGAGGAGAAAACGGGCCATTATCTTGACCTCAGCGTTCTGACACCGGCGTCATCCACTGCGACAGTAGCGGATCATCAAGCTGTTTAACGTCGCCCTGAGCGATGTTGCGCCCATTACAGCGTGGAATGACACGCTGTTTTTTCTCGCCGCTCTTCTGATGACATAAACAGGGCGGGAGACGGGCGTTGTCTGTTCCTTCTTCTCCTTGAGTCGCTTGATTGTGCAGAGATAAATTAGAGCATCCCTGAGCTAAGTCCTTTAGATAAGTGTAAGAAACTGAAGATCCTTAGTACTTCATGTCACAACCCGGCATTCTCCTTATTTTTGTAGCTGCTGTTATTTGATAATATCCATTTTTAAAATACGGATATTTGTCAACCATAAGGATATTTATATGGCTATCCCAGCTTATTTGTGGCTAAAAGATGACGGCGGCGCGTTAATAAAAGGAAGTGTCGATGTTCAGGATCGCGAGTACAGCATCGAAGTGAAGGGCTATCATCATAATTTAATGATCCCTACTGATAATGCCACTGGCAAGGTGACAGGGACACGTATGCACTCGCCAATGCTTATCATAAAGGAATTCGACTCATCCAGCCCTTACCTGTATAAGGCCGTGGCCACCGGGCAGAATCTGGCTTCAGCAGAAATTAAATGGTATCGCATTAACCATGCCGGGCAGGAGGAAGAGTATTTCAATATGTTTTTAGAAAAGGTACGGGTCGTTTCTATTTCCCCCACCATGGCGACCGGTAATAACCCTAATGAAAACCATATGGAAACTGTCGAACTGCGTTACGAGAAAATCACGTGGAAGCATAACGACGGAAATATAATCTTTACCGATTCATGGGATGACCGGCAGACAGCGTAATCATCAAAAGGGGCGAGCGGCCCCTTAATCGTACAACCAGTGGCCAGCCTTCGCCGACTCAATAATCATTTCCAGTGTCAACGTTTTAAACTGGCGGCGAGCCCACTGTTTCTTGAGGCGGAACTGCCACCAGTACAGTTCCGGCATAAAGTAATTATCCAGATTGAAATTACTGTGCTCAATACCGTATCGGGTAAAGAGATCAATGAGCATATCTTCAAGGTCTTCTGGCACGAAGTTGAAATACTCCTGGAATGACCACTCTTTTTTAGCAGGACGCTTTCTTTCACTATATTTTTCAGTGACGTATTCTAAGAACTCTTTTTCATCAGGTAGCAGCATCAGAAAGAGGCCCATTCGATCCGATGTTCCGGTCTGGCTATCAGGTTATATTTATTTCTCGTTTGTCTTGCGATCAGCGCAAGTATAATTACCGCCTGAGTCCATCCGATAAACGGAACAGCCCTGCCTACTGCCGCCCCTATTTTGTTCGTAGTCCGAACTTTACCCATCCCAAAAGCTGTTTCGATCCTTATCCCACCTGGAAAACGAGCGTCCTTGAAGATGCGGCGGGCTACCTTTGAAGCAATACTGGTTCGGCTGCTGGTTGCACCCAGAACCTGGCGTTTAGGTAGCAAAGGCTGGCCTATGATGATTGTTGCTGCGGTCTCGATTGAAACACCCAAATGGTTAGCAAGGCTCTCTGCATAAATGAGCCAGAACAGTTCCTGATGCGTTACATTTGCGTTGCCATGATAGAAATAAGTCCCACCCAGTTCTTCAACAGTATCCATTCTATATTTCCTCCATGTTCGTAGTTAGCGTTAGGTTAACTGCCACACATAAAAAACGTATCGATTTGTTGATCGCGATCTCGCATAAGCACCGATTGCTTCACGGGCATCCCTAAAAGAGGGCGCTAAACGGTTGCATACGTCATGAAGAGACTACGGTTATCAGACCACGCAGAAATAACATTAGAAAACTTATACTACCGACAAGTTAATAACGCATTATACCGGAAATAGCGTAAGTAACCGGATAGAGACATTCCCTGAGATGTTAAATTCGGGCGCTGTGTCACCCAGCAGAAATGGAATATTTTAGTTAAATTATGCCGGTGTAATTACCCCGCATAGCTGCGTCATTCACCTTTAGTGATCTTCCGGCAAAGCGAAATACCCTGGTTTACCCACGCGCCGGAAGAGGAGAAAACGGGCCATTATCTTGACCTCAGCGTTCTGACACCGGCGTCATCCACTGCGACAGCAGCGGATCATCAAGCTGTTTAACGTCGCCCTGAGCGACGCTGCGCCCCCGATGCAGCAGGCAGAAACGATCGGCGACCCGGCGGATAAACGACAGATGCTGTTCAGCCAGCAGAATAGTCATGCCAAACTCCTGATTAAGCCGCACGATCAAATTGCCGAGCTTATGAATAAACGCCTGGCCCAGCCCGCGCGTTGGCTCATCAAGGATCAACAGGCGTGGCTGGATGACCAGCGCCCGCGCCATGGCCAGCTGATGCTGATTATCCTCCGACAACTGGGCAGCGCGCAGCTGGCGCATTCCGTACAGCTCCGGGAATAAATCGTAAATATCCCGGCGCATCGCGCTGCCCGGCTCGCTCCCGGCGCGCATCGCAATCTGCAGATTTTCCTCAATGGTCAGCTGCGAAAAGATGCGCCGGTCCTGTGGAACGTAACCGATGCCGATGGCGCTACGGTGTTCCGCTTGCAAGGTAAGCAAATCGCGCGGCGGTGCGCCCGCTTCCTGCCAAATCATACTTCCGCTCTCAATAGGCAAATAACCAGTAATGCAGTTCACCAGCGTCGTTTTTCCCATCCCCGGCAGACCAATAACCGATGTGCAGCTCCCGGGTGTGAGCTCAAGATCCACATTCCATAACGTATGCTGATTACCGTAATACTGATTCACTGATCGTAGGCTCAACATGCTCCGCTCCTTATTTCGGATTCGATGACAGAGCAATAGTGCAAAAGGCTTGCCAGAAGCAAAACCAGGCTTTTTTTTCGGATACGGCTGAGAAAAGTGGCATTTAAAACGTCAAGCGTGAAGAAGCCAGGTAAAAATTCTGCACTTTGCCAGTGCTTGCAGTGTTGTAGTTTGGTGCAGCAAATCGTGAATTTGTGAAAACGATCTCATGAGGATCTTAAGCTGGGGTGAGCGAAAAAAATCGCCAAACGATGAAAAAAAATTTTAGCAGCCCCAATCTGGGAAAAAATGGGATTTGGACAGCAGGCGGGGCGTCCGGCCTGGCAGCAGTTATCCACTATTCCTGTGGATAACCTTGTGCATTAGAGTTAGAAAACATGCGCCAGGCGAGAAGGGGCGCGGCTTGCGCCTGAATTGGTGCGAAACGCGGCTTTTTGAATTTATCGAAATTTATCAATTACTTATATAAAAGCAATGGCTGTAAGAAAAGTGTCACCCGCTGCCACATAAGTTTCAAGGGCTCGCTTGACAAATGTTAAAGGATGAAAAATTTTGGGGATAACCTGAAAGTGTGGGTGTTTTCTCTACGCGGTGGGTAAATTTGCGGCGAAAAGCCATGTTTCAGCGAGGAGTAGAACAGAATTACAGCTTTGCCACTGTTTTTTCATCCAGTGTTATTTATTGGCAAAAGTGAACAGGGTGAGTAAAATGTGTTACCTGCCCGCTCATTCCTTCATCAGGTAGCCGTTCATGAGTAAACCGTTAAAACTGAATTCCGCTTTTCGTCCCTCCGGCGATCAGCCTGACGCTATCCGTCGCCTCAAGGAAGGGCTGGAAGACGGACTCGCCCACCAGACGTTGCTCGGTGTGACGGGTTCCGGGAAAACGTTCACCATCGCCAACGTGATTGCCGATCTGCAGCGCCCGACAATGGTGCTCGCGCCGAATAAAACCCTGGCCGCGCAGCTGTATGGCGAAATGAAAGAGTTTTTCCCGGATAACGCGGTGGAGTATTTCGTCTCGTACTACGATTACTACCAGCCGGAAGCCTACGTGCCGAGCTCGGACACCTTTATCGAAAAAGACGCCTCGGTCAACGAACATATCGAGCAGATGCGTCTGTCGGCGACTAAGGCGCTGCTGGAGCGTCGCGACGTGATTGTGGTGGCCTCCGTTTCCGCTATCTACGGTCTGGGCGATCCGGATCTGTACCTGAAAATGATGCTGCACCTGACGAAAGGGATGATCATCGATCAGCGTTCGATCCTGCGCAGGCTGACGGAGCTGCAATATACCCGCAACGATCAGGCTTTCCAGCGCGGTACCTTCCGCGTGCGCGGCGAGGTTATCGATATTTTCCCGGCGGAGTCGGACGATCTGGCGCTGCGCGTGGAACTGTTTGATGAAGAGGTTGAGCGGCTGTCGCTGTTCGACCCGTTGACCGGCCATATTGAATCGGGCATTCAGCGTTTCACCATCTACCCAAAAACCCACTATGTGACGCCGCGCGAGCGCATCGTGCAGGCGATGGAAGAGATCAAAGTGGAGCTGGCTGACCGGCGCAAGAACCTGCTGGCGAACAACAAGCTGCTGGAAGAGCAGCGCATCAGCCAGCGTACGCAGTTCGATCTGGAGATGATGAACGAGCTGGGCTACTGCTCCGGGATTGAAAACTACTCGCGCTATCTCTCCGGGCGCGGGCCGGGCGAGCCGCCGCCGACGCTGTTTGACTACCTGCCCGCCGATGGCCTGCTGGTAATCGATGAATCCCACGTGACCATCCCGCAGATTGGCGGCATGTTCCGCGGCGACCGTGCGCGTAAAGAGACGCTGGTGGAGTACGGATTCCGTCTGCCTTCGGCGCTGGATAACCGGCCGCTGAAATTTGAAGAGTTTGAGGCGCTGGCGCCGCAGTCGATTTATGTCTCGGCAACGCCGGGTAACTACGAGCTGGAGAAATCCGGCAGCGAAATCGTTGAGCAGGTGGTGCGCCCGACGGGTCTGCTCGATCCGGTGATTGAAGTGCGCCCGGTGGCGACGCAGGTCGACGATTTACTGTCTGAAATCCGCAAGCGCGCGGCGATTAACGAACGTGTTCTGGTGACGACGCTAACCAAACGGATGGCGGAAGATCTTACCGAATATCTGGAAGAGCACGGCGAGAAGGTGCGCTATCTGCACTCGGATATCGACACCGTTGAGCGTATGGAGATTATCCGCGATTTACGCCTCGGCGAATTTGATGTGCTGGTCGGTATCAACTTGCTGCGTGAAGGGCTGGATATGCCGGAAGTGTCGCTGGTGGCGATCCTCGACGCCGATAAAGAGGGTTTCCTGCGTTCTGAACGCTCGCTTATCCAGACCATTGGCCGCGCCGCGCGTAATATCAACGGCAAAGCTATTCTCTACGGCGATAAGATCACCCCGTCGATGGCGAAAGCGATTGGCGAAACCGAACGCCGCCGCGAGAAACAGCAGCGCTATAACGAAGAGCACGGCATTACGCCGCAGGGTCTGAACAAGAAAGTGGTGGATATCCTGGCGCTTGGCGAAGGGCTGGCGAAGACACGGGCGAAAGGCCGTGGCAAATCCCGTTCGCCTGTCGAGGTGGAAGCCGCTGAATTTGCATTAACGCCAAAAGCGCTGCAGCAGAAGATCCACGAGCTGGAAGGGCAGATGATGCAGCATGCGCAGAACCTTGAGTTTGAAGAGGCCGCGACGGTACGCGATCAGCTTCATCAACTGCGTGAGCTGTTTATCGCCGCCTCCTGACGCCGCCGTGCGTCAGGGCACAAAACAACAAAAAAGAGCGCCTGTGCGGGCGCTCTTAATGTTTGCTTAACCCATTCCATGTCAGACTGCCTTCGATGATTCTGGAGGGCAGTACAATGCAGCATTTTAAGGTTCGTGAGTTTTTTGCCGTCGCCTTTGCGCTGGCGTTGGTATTTGGTTTTGTTCACCTGTGGATAGCGACTTACTGATCTATACCTGGCGGGTGGAAGGGTGAAATTTTACCCACGCCCGTACGCCTGTTTGCTGTAGCCGGTTGTGCAGAAAGAACTGTGCGTCATGCAGTTGCGCAATACGCGTCACAATGCTTAATCCCAGCCCCGCGCCGCCGTAGCGGCTATCCATGCGTACAAACGCTTTACTCAGCTCACCGCTGCGGCTTTCGTCGATGCCAGGCCCTTCATCCTCCACCGCCAGCAGCGGCGCGTCAGGGTTTTCAATACGCACGGTGATGGTCGATCCCACCGGGCTATAGCGGTGCGCGTTCTCCACCAGGTTTCTCACCAGCAGCCGTAGCAGCGTGGCGTCCCCGGCGACGGCAACCTCGTCTGCAGGCTCAACGATGGCCAGGCTCTGTTCCCGCGCCGCAAGCATCTGTTCCAGCTCGCTGTTCAGGGGCAGCAGAACGTCCTGCAGCAATATAACCTGCTGATAACTGCCCGCCGAGAAGGATTGCCCGACGCGCGCCATCAGCAACAGCTGGGCAATGTTTTCCGTCATCTGTTCTAGGCGCTGCACCAGCGGTTCAACGTTAATGCCGCTGGTTTTCGCCATCAGTTCCAGATGCAGGCGCAGCCCCGCCAGCGGCGTGCGCAGCTCATGGGCGACATCGGCGGTAAACAGCCGTTCCCGGTCGAGGGTGACCGTTAACCGGGAAACCAGTTCATTAATCGACGAGGTGACCGCCTCCACTTCGCTGACGCTGTTGTGCAGGGTGATAGGTTGCAGATTGTTTGGCGTGCGCTTATTTAACTCCTCCTGCAGCTCCAGCAGCGGACGGGTAATGGCTTTTACCGCCTGCATACAGAGCAGCAGCGCCAAACCGACAATCAGCAGGCTGGGCACCAGCAGGCTGGCTACCGCTTCGCGGACTTCATGCTCAACATGTTTACGATTATTGTTGTTATGAATTGCCGCCTGGACCAGCAGCTGGATTTGTTCTTCGCTTTCATGCCACAGCCAGAAAACGCTTACCAGTTGGCAAAACACCAGAATGCCGCCGATGGTCAACAGCAAGCGACGGCGCATGCTCCAGTGTCTGAAATTGAACAACGTCATTAATCAGCCCGTTCCTGCGGAAGCACCAGCATATAGCCAAAGCCGCGCACGGTACGGATGCGCGATTTACCAATTTTTTCGCGTAAATTATGGATATGCACCTCCAGCGTATTGGTAGAAGGCTCGTTGTCCCAGTTGTAGATATCGTTATAGAGGATCTCTCTGTGGACCGGGCTTTCGGCTTTCATCATCAGGCGCGACAGCAGGGCGTACTCTTTCGGCGTCAACTCCAGCAACTGACTTTCGAGCCACGCCTGGCGGCGCGTCACATTCAGCGTTAAATTGCCATGGCAGATTTCGTTATCGCCCTGGTTATTATGCCGGCGCAGCAGGGCGCGGATGCGCGCATTCAGCTCTTCAAGAGCGAAGGGTTTCACCAGATAATCATCGGCACCGGTATCCAGCCCGGCGACGCGATCTTCCAGGGTGTCGCGGGCGGTAAGAATGAGTACCGGCAGGGTGTATTTTTCCCGGCGCAGGCGGGTGAGCAGATGTAAACCATCTTCATCCGGTAGCCCCAAATCCAGCACCAGCAGGCTGTAATGGCCGTTCGCCAGAGAAAGCGCCGCTTCATGGGCGGTCGATACGCCATCGCAGGCGTAGCCTTCGCTTTGCATCGCCAGCATCAATCCCTGCAGGAGCAGTGCATCGTCTTCAACCACCAGAATTTTCATTTCACCTGCCCCCGGCACGCGGTTAAGAGATCGTCCTCGGCACGGTAAACGTTCGTGCTAACGCCGAGTATACCCAACATTGTCGGGAAGAGGTTGTCCTGAGAGACGGCCTTGTCCCGCGCATTTTTTTGCAGACACTCACCGCTCACGCCATAACGCGTTTGGTAATCCTGCGACAGCCAAATCAGCAACGGAACATGTTTTTGCGTTTCCGGTGCGATGGAGTAAGGCAGACCGTGCAGATAAACGCCATTTTCACCCAGCGACTCGCCGTGATCGGAAAGGTAGACCAGGCTGGTGGTGAATTTATCCTGTTTCGATTCCAGCAATTTAATGGCCTTATCAACAATATAGTCGACATACAAAATGGTGTTGTCGTAGGTATTGATCAGCTGCTGCTGGGAACAGGTTTGAATTTCGTTGGTATCGCAGGTCGGCGTAAATTTACGCAAGCGAGCCGGATAACGGTTGTAATAGGTCGGCCCGTGGCTACCAATGGTGTGTAATACAATCAGCCCGTCGCCCGGCAGGGAATCGATATAGCTGGCGAGATCGCGAAATAAAATCTCATCCTGGCATTCCCCTTCAATACAGTAATCGTGCAGATTTAACTGTGTCATATCCTGGTGCGGAACGCGATCGCACGCGCCTTTACAGCCGCCATCGTTCTCATTCCATAACACCTTAATGCCCGCGCGCTGAATAATATCCAGCAACCCCTCCTGATGTTCCGCCAGCTGATCGTCATAATGGGCGCGCGGCATACCGGAAAACATGCACGGCAACGAAATGGCGGTGGCGGTGCCGCAAGAGGCGGTGTTCGGGTAATAAATGACATTATCTTGCTGTAACAATGGGTTGGTTTCACGGGCGTAACCGCCGAGTGAAAAGTTCTCCGCGCGGGACGTTTCGCCGACCACCAGAATGGTTAGATTCTTGCGCGCACCGTGCTGCATTTCTGCACGCTGGCGCGCGTCTTCGCCAATATGCACCAGCGGCAAATGGGCCGTGCGGCTATGGGAATACCACGAGAGTGAGGCGGCAATAGAATTCGACGGGCTAAGGGATTTCACCAGCTCTTTATTATTGCGAAACAGCGAGGCGTAATCTTTATAAAATAACAGCGCTATCGCCAGGATGACCAGTACGGAAATAACAATGCTGGCAAGACGCAACATCACGCTGCGTAACGCAGAGCGGGCGGGTTTTATTTTGATCCACCAGGCGATGATAATCGGCACAATACCCGTCAGCAGCAACATTAACATCATCCTGGTCGACAGCAGGGCGAAGCTTTCCGCCGGTGTGGTATCGAGGATATTGGTGATCATCGAACGGTCGATAATAATGCCAAAGGTCGAAATAAAATATTGCGCCGCCGAACTGACCAGCAAAAATAACGAAATAACCAGACGATCGAGACGGATAAGCGACGCCAGCGACACCACGATCGTGATAACGCTAAAGGCGACCAGCGGCATAGAGAGAAAGACCAGCCAGCTATGCAATGAATCCACCGGCAACAACATAAATGCCTGATGATAAAAGACGATATTCAGCACCAGCGCTATCCAGCCGGCGAAGAGCAGAATAAAGTGCAGACGGCTTAAGGAAGGCCGATGAAAACGAAGCGTGCGCATACTCAGATCCAATAAGGAAAGTCGCGCTATTGTGTCAGCCTATTTTTAAGACAACCTTAAGAAATTAAGCAAAGCGACGGCGGCGTCAAAAAATACAGTCGCGGGTGGCTTAACCGAGTTGCTGTACCGCTTTTTCCAGCGCCGCGCGCAGTAACTGTCTGTCGTGGCGGTAGGGAATATCGCTGGCTTCCAGCACTTCCTGAACGATCAGCCGATCGCTGACGTCGCGGGTATCGACTTTCGGCCCTACAACGGCGGCATCGATGATTTTTTTGCCCACGTACTGCTCCATAATGGTCAGCTTATCGGCAAGGGAAAGACGGGCGGCGGCCGGGCTAAGCTCTTTACCCAGGTTGCCAATATAGACGACCGGCGCGGGGGTGCGGCGCAGCGCCTGTGCCAGATCGTCAAGCAGCAGCAGCGGCAGCAGGCTGGTGTAAAAACTGCCGGGGCCAATCAGAATCAAATCCGCTTCGGCAATCGCCTGCACCGCTTCGCGGGTGGCATGTACCTTTGGAGAAAGCATCAGTTCCTGAATCGGTGCATGAAGCTGGTCAATATTGACCTCGCCATAAACCGGGTGGCCTTCGCTGTCGGTCGCCATTAAATCGACGGGCTGCTCGGACATGGGAATTAAAAACGCATCCACCTTTAATAAGTTACGAATTAAATTGATCGCTTCCAGAGGCCGCACGCTCAGGTGATCCAGCGCCTTTAACATTAAATTTCCAAGGTTATGCCCGGAAAGTTCGCCATTACCGCTAAAACGATACTCAAACATCGCTGACGCCACGCTCGGTTCGGTGATCAGCTGGTTTAAGCAATTACGCATATCACCCCAGGCGATACCGCCTTCGGAGCGGCGAATACGCCCGGTCGAACCGCCGTTATCAGTAGTGGTAACAATGCCGGTAAGCCTTGAGCCTAATGAGGCGAGCGAGGACATTACACGCCCAAGACCATGCCCGCCGCCGAGGGCGACAACCCGATCCAGGTCGGCAAGTGTGCGGTTACGCATAGGGATTCCTTATGAAGATCTACCGCCCTACGTTAACGTAAATACCACTAAAAGACGATGCCGCGAACAACGGAAAATGACACATATCAAGGCAAAAATTCGATTTTCACGTACTCTGTGATGAAAGTGCACGATCACGCCGCTATATAATAATTTATACAGCGACAATCGTGATAGCGAAAGCTCGTCGATCGCGCTACTATCGCCGCGAGCAATTTTAGCGTTACTGACAATACATACACTCAAGCCTTAGCGACCTAAATCATCCGACATGGCGCGTTGGCCGTAGCAAACCAAAGGGTTTTGCTGCCAGGGTGCAGGAAGAAATGACTGCATCTCCCGTATTTGGAAAGGTGTACATGGCCTCACAACTTACCGATGCGTTCGCGCGTAAGTTCTTTTACTTGCGTTTGTCGATCACTGATGTTTGCAACTTTCGTTGCACATACTGCCTGCCCGATGGCTACAAACCGAGCGGCATCAATAACAAAGGCTTTCTCAGCGTCGACGAAATTCGTCGGGTGACCCGCGCCTTTAGCGCGATGGGCACCGAGAAAGTGCGCCTCACCGGCGGCGAACCTTCATTACGCCGCGATTTCACCGATATTATCGCCGCCGTGCGTGAAAACAGCACTATTCGCCAGCTTGCCGTAACCACCAACGGCTATCGTCTTGCACGTGACGTCGCCCGCTGGCGCGACGCTGGCCTGACGGCGATTAACGTTAGCGTTGATAGCCTCGATGCGCGCCAGTTTCATGCCATTACCGGGCAGGACAAATTTCGCCAGGTGATGGAGGGTATCGATAGTGCTTTCGATGCTGGTTTCGCCAAAGTGAAAGTCAACACCGTACTGATGCGCGATGTGAATCATCATCAGCTCGATACCTTTCTGGCGTGGATCAAATCGCGCCCCATCCAGCTACGCTTTATAGAATTGATGGAGACCGGTGAGGGCAGCGAACTGTTTCGCAACCATCATATCTCCGGCATGGTGCTGCGTGATGAGCTGTTAAAACGTGGCTGGATCCACCAGCTGCGCCAGCGCAGCGACGGTCCGGCGCAGGTTTTCTGCCATCCGGATTACGCCGGTGAAATCGGTCTAATCATGCCTTATGAAAAAGATTTCTGTGCCAGCTGCAACCGCCTGCGCGTCTCATCGACGGGTAAACTGCACCTGTGTCTGTTTGGCGAAGGTGGCGTCGATCTGCGCGATCTGCTGCAGGACGACACGCAGCAAGGGATGCTGGAACAGCGGATTGCCGTCGCGCTGACTCACAAAAAGCAGACGCACTTCCTGCATCAGGGCAATACAGGCATTACGCACAACCTTTCATACATCGGCGGGTAAACCGCAAGGAGAATGACATGAGCCAGGTCAGCGATGAACTTATCCCGGTCAGAGTGGCTATTTTAACCGTCTCAAACCGTCGTGGCGAAGAGGACGATACCTCTGGCCACTGGTTGCGCGACGCAGTGCATGAAGCGGGTCACCAGATGGTCGACAAAGCCATTGTCAAAGAGAACCGTTATGCCATTCGCGCCCAGGTGTCCGCGTGGATCGCCAGTGAAGAGGTGCAGGTGGTGCTGATCACCGGTGGCACCGGATTGACGGAGGGCGATCAGGCCCCGGAAGCTCTGCTGCCGCTGTTCGATCGTGAAGTGGAAGGTTTCGGCGAAGTATTCCGTATGCTGTCATTTGAAGAGATTGGCACCTCGACATTGCAGTCGCGCGCCGTCGCGGGAATGGCGAACAAGACGCTGATTTTTGCCATGCCCGGTTCGACCAAAGCCTGCCGCACCGCATGGGAAAATATCATTGCCCCGCAGCTCGATGCGCGCACGCGCCCGTGTAACTTTTACCCCCATCTTAAGAAATAAGTTATGTCACAACTGACCCATATTAACGCCGACGGCGAAGCGCATATGGTGGATGTCTCTGCCAAAGCGGAAACCGTGCGCGAAGCCCGCGCCGAAGCCTTTGTCACCATGCTGCCGCAAACCCTGGCGATGATCGTTGAAGGAAGTCACCACAAAGGCGATGTTTTTGCCACCGCGCGTATCGCCGGGATTCAGGCGGCGAAACGCACCTGGGAGCTGATCCCGCTATGCCATCCGTTGCTGCTGAGTAAAGTGGAAGTGACGCTGCAGGCCGAAACGGAGCAAAACCGCGTGCGTATCGAAGCGGTATGCCGCCTGAGCGGGAAAACCGGCGTAGAGATGGAAGCGCTGACGGCGGCCTCCGTGGCGGCGCTGACCATTTACGATATGTGCAAAGCGGTGCAGAAGGATATGGTGATTGGCCCGGTGCGCCTGCTGGCGAAAAGCGGTGGCAAATCCGGGGATTTCAGGGTGGACAGTAATGATTAAAGTGCTATTTTTCGCTCAGGTGCGCGAGCTGGTCGGCTGCGACAGCACCAGCATTGAGACGCTTTTCCCCTCCGTCGAAGCCCTGCGTCAGCATCTGGCCTCCCGGGGCGATCGCTGGGCGCTGGCGCTGGAAGAGGGCAAGTTGTTAGCGGCGGTCAATCAGACGCTGGTAAGTTTCGATCACCCCTTGCAAAGCGGGGATGAAGTCGCTTTCTTCCCACCGGTGACCGGAGGCTAAGATGGGCGAAACGCGAATTTGTGTCGATCGCGCCCCGTTTAGCGTGGGTGATGAATATGCCTGGCTGGCCGCTTGCGATGAAGATGGCGCGGTGGTCACTTTTACCGGCAAAGTGCGCAATCACAACCTCGGCGACAGCGTAAGCGCGTTAACCCTTGAGCACTATCCGGGGATGACGGAAAAATCGCTGGCGGAAATCGTCGACGAAGCCCGTGGCCGCTGGCCCCTCGGGCGCGTTACGGTTTACCATCGCGTCGGCGAACTGTGGCCGGGGGATGAGATCGTTTTTGTCGGCGTTGCCAGCGCGCACCGCAGCAGCGCCTTTGAAGCTGGGCAGTTTATTATGGATTACCTGAAAACCCGTGCGCCGTTCTGGAAACGCGAGGCGACGCCAGAAGGCGATCGCTGGGTTGAAGCCCGCGACAGCGATAAACAAGCGGCGAAACGTTGGTAATTCATTGAGCGGGGATGTGTTAATCTTAAAGCACTATCCCTCACTCTGGAGTAATTATGGACCGTTACCCACGTACTGATTCAATTGTTCAGCAAAGCCGCACCGGCTTGCAAACCTTTATGGCGCAGGTGTATGGCTGGATGACCTGCGGCCTGCTGCTCACGGCTTTTGTCGCCTGGTACGCCGCGCGCAGTGAAGCCATCATGTCCTTCGTTTTCTCCAGCCAAATCACCTTTTTTGGCCTGATTATCGCGCAGCTGGCGGTGGTGTTTGTGCTCTCCGGCATGATTCATAAACTGAGCGCCGGTCTGGCGACCACGCTGTTTATGCTCTATTCGGCCCTCACCGGATTGACGATTTCCAGCATTCTGCTGATCTATACCGCACAATCCATCGCCGCGACGTTTGTCGTCACCGCCGGGATGTTTGGCGCGATGAGCCTGTACGGCTACACCACCAAACGCGATCTCAGCGGCCTTGGTAGCATGCTGTTTATGGGGCTGATTGGTATCCTGCTGGCGTCACTGGTTAACTTCTGGCTGAAAAGCGAAGCGCTGATGTGGGCAGTCACCTATATCGGCGTGGTGATTTTTGTTGGCCTGACGGCTTACGATACGCAGAAGCTGAAAAACATCGGCCAGCAAATCGATGTCCGTGATGCCACGCAGCTGCGCAAATCCTCTATTCTTGGCGCGCTGACGCTGTACCTGGACTTTATTAACCTGTTCCTGATGCTGTTGCGTATTTTTGGCAACCGTCGCTAACGGATGCTGTACCGATCCCGGCCGTAAGGGCCGGGATTTTTTTTGCCTGATGGATCTGTTGTCTGCCTTTCATTCCCGTTAAACGTTAGTGCTGCTCCATGGCCTTGACGTTTTTCGCCCGCAGCTTTTTCGCCCGCCCTTCCAGCACCAGGTAACCCACCAGCGCCAGCAGCAGCGGCAAGAAGTAATAGAGCACGCGATAGGCCAGCAGGGCGGCGATAATCAAGCCCTGCGAAACATGCTCTCCGGCGAGCAGGGCGATAAACACCGCTTCCAGCACGCCGATGCCCGCCGGGATATGCACGATAACGCCAGCGATACTGCTTACCAGCAGCACGCCGAGGACAAAGAAGAAGTCCGCCTTCATGCCCATCAGCAGCCAGATAATCGCCCCCATCGCTATCCAGTTGGCGCTGGAAATCACCAGCTGCGCGACGGCAAATTTCCACGTCGGCAGCACCAGCTTATGGCCTTTTATCGTCATATGGCGACGTTTGGCAAAGGCGCAGCCCCATAGATACACCGCAATTATCACCAGTAGCACCACGCCGACAATCCGCAGCGTGGTTTGCGAGATATACCAGTGCGCTGGGATCTCGACCACGCCAAAGGTAAACAGCAGCCCGCCGAGCAAAATATAGCCCAGCCAGTTGGTGGTAATACTGAGGGAAAAAATACGCGTAATCGTGCTGCCGGGCAGGCCCAAACGGGAATAGAGCCGGTAGCGCATCCCAATCCCACCGACCCAGGTACTTAGCGTCAGGTTAAAGGCATAACAGATAAACGACACCAGCATCACCTGGCGCTTCGCCAGTTTGTGCCCGCAATAGGCGCGTCCCAATAAGTCATAACAGCCATACAGCAGGTAACTGAGGATCACCAGCGCGACGGCGCTCAATAACGCAGTGCGGTTATAGTCGTGGATAACTTTCCAGACATCGTCCCAGTTAACCTTTTTCGCATATAACACCAGCAAAACGATAACGGCGATAAAGAACAGTACCGTCAGCACTCTTTTGGCGATGCGCCAGCGAGGATGAGAATGGCCTTTCATGGTTTCACCTCTGAGTGCGATGTATCAGTGCGATCCTGGGTTTCGATTTCAGGTTGCACCGGTGGGTCCACCTGCGCCAGCCGTGGCGTATGCGCCGGTAACCAGCCGACCATCGCCGGGAAGTGGCGTAAAAAGTGGAACACCACCACGCTCTTCCCGAGATTCCACCAGCTTTGCTTCGGTGCCATCGACTCATTTACTCTGACGGAGTCGTGGTCGATCAACGCCTGCAGCTTGTCACGCAGCGCCTGGTTAAAGGCCCGGTCGTGAATAATCAGGTTCGCTTCAAGGTTCAGAGAGAGGCTAAGCGGGTCGAGATTGCTGGAGCCGACCGTCGCCCAGTGATCGTCCATCAGCGCCACTTTGCCGTGCAGCGGACGGCGACGATATTCATACACCTGCACGCCGCCTTTCAGCAGATAGTTATACAACAGCTCCGCACCGACTTTGACAATCGGCATATCCGGCTCACCCTGTACAATCAACTTCACCGTCACACCGCGGCGGGCAGCGCTGCGCATGGCATGCAATAACCGGTAGCCGGGGAAAAAGTAGGCGTTGGCAATAATCACTTCCCGCCGCGCATTCGCCAGCATTTTCAGATAGTGGCGTTCAATATCATCGCGGTGATCGTCATTATCTCGCCAGACAAACAGCGCCTGCGCTTCGCCAGGTTTGCGGTTCTCTTCGGGTCGATGACGGCGACGACGCCACCAGCGTTTAACCGGTGCGCTATCCGGCAGGTTCTCTAACTCAAATTGCAGCATATCGAGCACCACCGGGCCTTCGACGCGCACGGCGTAATCCTGTTTCGCTTCCGGGCCGTAGCTGGTGACATGCTCTGCCGAATAGTTGATACCGCCGATAAACGCCACCGTGTTATCAATCACCACGATTTTTCGATGCATACGGCGAAAGAGATTGGTGCGCATGCCGAGCAGCCGCGGGCCAGGATCGTAGTAGCGGAAAATCACCCCGGCGGCGGTTAACTCGTTAACAAACGACTCGCTGAGATCCGGCGAACCGTAGCCGTCGAGCAGCACTTCGATATTGATCCCGCGCTGCGCTGCGCGCAACAACGCCTGGTGCAGCTGGCGACCCACATCGTCTTCATACCAGATAAAAGTCTCTAAAATGACGCGCTGCTGCGCATGGGCGATGGCGTCCCACAGCGCAGGGTAATAGTTATCGCCATTCTCCAGCAGTTGAATGCGGTTACCTTCCCGCCAGCTACATTTCATAGGTGGATCTCCGCGCTCAGAGGGGCATGATCGGACAGATGACGCCAGTTACGCAGCGGCAACGCCGTTGGCGCGCTGGCGTTGGCGTTTTTGACATAGATACGATCCAGACGCAGCAGCGGCAGACTCACGGGAAACGTGCGGGCAGGGCGACCGTGGGCGCGGGTGAAGATCTCCTCCAGACCGGCCTGGGTTTTTAACGGATAGTTGGCTTTTTGCCGCCAGTCGTTGAAATCGCCCGCTACCACCACCGGCTCGTTTTCCGGTAGCGAATTGACCCATTCCGCCAGCATAGTTAGCTGTGCCTGGCGATGCGCTTCGCGCAGCCCTAAATGGACGCAAATCACATGCAGAGCGTGTCCCAGATCCGGTGGCACAATGCGGCAGTAGAGCAGGCCGCGCTTCTCGCTACCGTCGACGGAGACGTCGCGGTTTTCATAATGTTCAATCGGGAAACGGGAGAGCACAGCATTCCCGTGATGTCCTTCCGGGTAGACCGCATTGCGCCCGTAGGCGAAATCGCTCCACATGGTATCGGCAAGAAATTCGTAATGGGTGGTGTCCGGCCAGTTTTCGACGTGCAACGGATGGACTTCATGGGCGCCCATTACCTCTTGCAGGCAGACGATATCGGCGCTGACCATGCGTACCGCGTCGCGCAGCTCGGGCAAAATAAAGCGACGGTTAAACGTGGTAAAGCCTTTATGGGTATTAATGGTGAGCACTTTTAATGAAAAATGTTGCGTGTGTGGGGTCATAACTCTCCTGCCAGCCTCACTCTCCTCATGAAAATAAATTGTAGTCCCTGTCACAAAAAAGGGCGGGGTTACGGAATTTTCCTTAAATGCGCGTACTCTTCATACAGGTAAAAATCCTTCAGGAGAGAAGCCATGCGGTGGCAACAACGTGTTCATGTCGCGACGGGCCTGAGTTGCTGGCAGATTATGTTGCATATTTTGATTGTAACAATGCTGGTAATGGGCTGGATGAGCGGTACGCTGGTACGCGTTGGCTTAGGGCTTTGCGTACTCTACAGCGTCTCGGTGCTGCTGATGCTGTTCCTGCAGCGCCACCATGATGCGCGCTGGCGCAATTTCGGCGATGTGCTGGAGGAGCTGACTACCACCTGGTATTTTGGCGCGTCGTTGATTGTTATCTGGCTGCTCTCCCGCGTCTTGCAAAACAATTACCTGCTGGCGATTGTTGGCCTTGCGATCCTCGCCGGTCCGGCGGTGGTTTCGCTGTTGACCAAAGAGAGACGACTGCCCGCCAAACCCTTTGGCCTGCAGCCGGGCGCTGACGCCGCCAATCACCCGCACCGCCGTTAACCTCCTTTATTGGGCGCGCACTGTCGATGCGCGCCGCAGCCTTCTACATCACATTGCGTCTGAATAGCCCATAGGCCGCCGAACCGGTGGTTACCGCAATCACTAATAGCGGCCACAAACTCTGCCAGACAATCGAGAAGCTCGCGTCCTTCAAATAAATCTGTTTGGTAATGTCGGTAAAGTGGCGAATTGGATTAGCCCAGGTTAAATCCTGTAGCCAGACCGGCATATTTTCCACTGGCGAGACATAACCCGACAGCAAAATTGCCGGCATCATAAAGACAAACACACCGATAAACGCCTGCTGTTGCGTGGCGCAGAGGGACGAGATAAGCAGACCGAAGCCCACCAGCGACAGGCCGTACACCAGCATGGTGAAATAGAACAGCAGCAGTGAACCGGCGAAGGGAATCTTATACGCCAGAATGCCAACTGCCAGCACAATCGTTGCCTGGAAGGTGGCGACAATCAGCGCCGGCACCGCTTTACCGACAAAGATCTGCCAGGTGGCCAGCGGCGACACCAACAGCTGATCGAGGGTGCCTTGTTCCCGCTCGCGGGCGACGGACAGGGAGGTCACAATCATCACGCCAATGGTGGTGATCATCGCAATCAGCGACGGCACAACAAACCATTTGTAATCCAGATTCGGGTTATACCAGTTGCGCACCACCAGCTCGCTATTGTTTGGTTTTGCCCGCCCGTCCATCAACTCCTGCTGATAATCTTTAACGATCTGCTGCAGATAATTGGCGGCAATTTGCGCGCTGTTGGAGTTGCGCCCATCAAGAATCAGCTGCATCGGCGCGGTGATCCCGTTCTCGAGGTTGCGGGAGAAATCCGCCGGGAAACGCACCAGCAGCAGCGCCTTTTGCGTGTCGATCGTCGGGCGGATAGCCTGCGGGCTGTCCAGCAGCAGAACGTGGGTAAAAGCTTTCGCGCGGGCGAAACGCTGGGTCAGTTCGACGGCATGCTTGCCGTTATCTTCGTTATAGACAGCAATCGTGGCGTTGGTCACTTCCAGCGTGGCGGCGAAGGGAAACAGCAGCACCTGAATCAGTACCGGCAGAATCAAAATCGCCCGTGTCTGCGGCTCGCGAAGCAGCGATTGCAACTCTTTACGGATAAGCGTCAGTAAACGGTAAAACATGGTTTTTCCTTAATCCAGTCTACGTTTCGTTTTCAGCCAGGTCAGGCCGATAAACATCACCGCCGAGGCGATTAAAAACAGCACATTGACCAGCAATACCACCGGAATATTACCGGCCAGGAACAGGCTTTGCAGGGTGCTGACGAAGTAACGCGCCGGGATGATATAGGTCACCGCGCGAATGATCGCCGGCATGCTGTCGATCTGGAAAATAAAACCGGACAGCATAATTGACGGTAAAAACGCGGCGTTCAGCGCCACCTGCGCGGCATTGAATTGATTGCGCGTGACGGTGGAAATAAGCAGCCCCATGCCTAAGGTACTGAGCAAAAACAGGCTGGTGATTAAAAACAGGATCAGCAGCGAGCCGCGATAGGGCACGCCGAGAATAAACACCGACACCAGCATGCACAGCCCCATCGCCAGCATGCCAAGAAAGTAATAGGGGATCAGTTTGCACAGCAGCAACTCCGTGCGGGTTATCTCGGTGGAGAGCAGGGCTTCCATCGTCCCGCGCTCCCATTCGCGCGCCACCACCAGCGAGGTGAGGATCGCGCCAATCACCGTCATGATAATGGTCACCGCACCGGGGATAATAAAATGCTGGCTGATGGCCGCCGGGTTAAACCAGTAGCGGGTTTGAATATCAATCAGCGGCTGAAAACGCTCCCCGCGATCCTCCGCCCGCTGCTGCTGCCAGAGTTGCCAGATCCCCTGCACATAGCCCTGCACAAAGTTAGCGGTATTGGGTTCACTGCCGTCGGTGATCACCTGCAGCGGCGCGCTATCGCCGACACGCGCCATCTGCGCGGCGAAGTTGCCCGGCACCACCACCAGCCCGCGAATACGTCCGGCCTGCATCAACTGAATCAAATGCTGGCGGTTATCGCTGATGGTGGCTTCAATATAGGGCGAACCTGTGAGCGTATGGGTAAAGTCGAGGGCTTCCTCGCTTTGTTGCTCCAGCAACACGCCCACCCGCAGTTTGCTCGAGTCGAGGTTAATGCCATAACCGAAAATAAACAGCAGCAGCAGCGGGATCACCACCGCAATTAACCAACTGCTTGGATCGCGGACAATCTGCCGCGTCTCTTTAACGCACAGCGCGCGGACGCGCCGCCAGCTAAGGGCTTTAACGCGCATCGTGATGCTCCTTATCCCAGTTATGAATCAGCGTGATAAACGCGTGCTCCATGGTGGGATCCGGATGCGCCTCATCGGCAGTTTGGGCTTTCAGGGCATCCGGCGTACCGCTGGCGATTAACTTCCCGCGATAGACCAGCCCAATGCGATCGCAATACTCTGCTTCATCCATAAAGTGCGTGGTGACCATTACGGTCACGCCTTTTTCCACCATGCTATTGATATGTAGCCAAAACTCGCGGCGCGTCAACGGATCGACGCCGGACGTTGGCTCATCAAGAAACAGAATATCCGGTTCATGCATCAGCGAACAGGCCAGCGCCAGCCGCTGCTTAAAGCCGAGGGGCAGTTCATCGGTGGCATGATGACTAATGCTTTTTAGCCCAAAAGCCTCGCTCATCCGCGCGATTTTTTCACTTTGTGCTCGCCCGCGCAGGCCATAGACGCCGGAGAAGAAACGCAGGTTCTGCTCCACCGTCAGGTTGCCGTAAAGGGAGAATTTTTGCGCCATATAGCCCAGATGCTGGCGCGCTTTGCCGGAGCTGACTTTCAGGTCCATATTCAGTACCAGCGCCTGGCCATCGCTCGGCACCAGTAAGCCGCACATCATCTTAAAGGTGGTTGATTTCCCCGCGCCGTTTGGGCCGAGCAGGCCGAAAATCTCCCCGCGCTTAACGGCGAAATTAACGTTATCGGTGGCGGCGAAATCACCAAACCGTTTAGTCAGGGATTTGGCTTCAATCACCGTCTCTTCCGCGCTGCCTTCCACCGTGTGCAGAATCGCCCCGAGCGGTGATTCTGCCGTACCCGCGCCGCCAAGCAGATCGATAAATGCATCTTCGAAACGCGGTGCCGTCTCCTCAATCTCTAACGCTGGCATCTGTTCTGCCTGCTGCACAGTCTGCGGCTGCGCATCTTTTTTCAGGATCATGCGCACGGAGCGCCCCTGAATCATGCCGTCGCTGACCTGCGGCTGGCGCAGGATGCGGCGCAGCAGTCGCCGGTTATTTTCATCAGGGCTGGAGACCAGAAAGCTGCGCCCGGCCATAGTCTGCGTCAGGGCTTTCGGCTCGCCCTGATAGAGCAGTTCGCCTTCGTTCATCAATAACACGTCACGACACTGTTCCGCTTCATCCAGATAGGAGGTGCTCCAGAGGATCAACATTCCGTCGCCCGCCAGCTCATGCACCATTTGCCACAGTTCACGCCGCGAAATGGGATCGACGCCGACGCCTGGCTCATCGAGCAGCAACACTTTCGGTTCGCCAACTAACGTACAGGCCAGTCCCAGTTTCTGCTTCATACCGCCGGAGAGTTTTCCCGCCAGCCGTCCGGTAAAGGGCGCCAGGGCGGTAAACTCCAGCAGGCGGGCAAATATCTGGCGGCGCTGCTCGCCGGTGACGCTGCGCAAATCGGCATACAGATTAAGGTTCTCTATTACCGTTAAATCTTCATACAGACCAAACTTCTGCGGCATATAACCGAGCATCGCGTGCAGTTCGCTGTCATTGGCGATGGGATCGAGTCCCAGCACCTGCGCGCTGCCTTCATCCGGGCGCATCAACCCTGCCAGCATGCGCATTAAGGTGGTTTTTCCTGCGCCGTCAGGGCCCACCAACCCGGTGACATACCCGGCGTGAATGTCACAATCCAGCCGCGCGACGGCGGGCTTGTCCATGCCCGCGAACCGTTTTACCAGACCGCGAAGATGTATCGCTGCGTCATTCATGGTGCGCCTCGTCGCTAAAGCGCAGCGTCACCGGCATCCCCTGGCGCAGGCTGTCGTCAGCATCGGTAACGATAATGCGCAGTCGATAGACCAGGTCGGTGCGCAGATCCGGGGTCTCTACGGTTTTCGGGGTGAACTCTGCGGTAGGCGAGACAAAGCCAATTTTACCGTGATAGGGCTTATCGGGACGGCCATCGGTATAGAGCAGGATCGCTTGTCCCGGCTGCGCGAGGTGCAGATTGCGCTCATCAATATAGGCACGCACCCAAACCGGGCGCGTTAACGAAAGGGTAAAGACGGTGCTGCCGGCGCTGAGCATGCTGCCTGGCTCAACGGCGCGCGTCAGCACGGTGCCGTTACTTGGCGCTAGCAACGTGGTGTCATGAAGATCCAACTGCGCCTGCGCAAGGGCGGCTTCGGCCTGCTCCAGGCTCGCTTTTGCCTGGGCTATCTCTTGCGGGCGGTTACCGGCGCGGTACTGGCTCAGTTTATCCTGCGCTGATTTGAGGCTGGCCTGCGCCTGGTCGCGGGCTGAACGCGCGTTTTCCAGATCGTTGGCCGATATCGCTCTACTGTTCATCAACCCTTGCTGGCGCTGATAAAAGTTCTGCGCATAATCATAGGCTGCTTGCGCCTGGCGCACTGCAGAGACGGCCTGGGCTATCTCTTCCGCGCGGTAACCGGCGCTCGCCAGAGAGTATTTCGCCTGGGCTGCCGCAACATTGGCTTTTGCCTGCAATAGCGCATTTTCGTAAGGCGCTTTATCGATCTCACCCAGCGTTTGCCCGGCACGTATCGCATCGCCCTCATCCACCATAAGCGCAGCGAGTCGCCCGCCAACGCGGAAGCTTAAATTCACCGTACGGATATCGACATTACCGTACAGGGTGAGCGGGCGGTCTTGTTGACGCTGATACCACATCCAGCCGCCGCCGAGGGCGGCGAGGAGCACGACAACTATCAGCGTCACGACGAGAGGTTTTTTCATCTTCATTACGTTGAACTCCTGTTCGTTAATCCTTGTAAGATAAGATCGATATGGCAGGTGATGACCTGATAAATCAGCGCCGCTTTCTCTTCATCAAATTGCGTCCAGCCGGCGCGCAACAAAATGGTTTCTCGCCCGAGGCGAAAAGCGAGGATCTGCCCGATTAGAGCATGGGTGTGAATAATGGTTTGTATATCGGTGGCGTCGCGCCCGGTATAGGCCGCGAGCAGGGCGGTAAAATGGCTGTGCAGCGGGGCAATAACCTGGTTATGCACCAGCTGGTAAGCATGAGTGGGTGAGAGCTGCTCGCGCGAAATAAATTTGCTCAGATTGAGCGTCTCATCATGGGTCAACAGCACAATCATATTCTTACAGGCGCGGTGAATCAGCTCACGGATGGCGGCTTTATCCGCCGAGGGCTGGGCAAGCAGCTCTTCGGCGGCTTGCACGTGCGGGCGGAAATTGTCGCTAATAAAATCGGCAATCCACCGGGCGCAGGCGAGATATAAATCCTCTTTCGAGCCAAAATAGTAGGTAATAGAAGCGATGTTCTGCCCGGCCAGCGCGGCAATATCGCGGGTAGTGGCATGTAAGCCGTATTCGCCAAACTGCGCGAGTGCTGCGGCAATGAGCTGTTTGCGGGCCTGTTCACCTTTACTGGTGGTCGGTAATGTATGCATGACATTGATAAAAGTTAATCAATCGATTGATTAACTTTATGGTTATTATTTAAGCTTGTCCAGTGAGGTGGTGAGCAAAAAATGCTCCCGTGGCGTCATGAGGGATATTTTATGCGTGCGATCACAAAAGCTGATACACTCCGCCCCTTCATGACACTGTGGTTTTTGTCATTAGCCAAATTATTATCTCCTCGAAAACTACACCTGTTTACAGGTCGGGGCGGTGCGGAGTTGTTATGTCTTTTGATACTCTTGGCCTGAATTCAGAAATCCTGCGCGCGGTTACCGAGCAGGGTTATCTTCAGCCGACCCCTATTCAGCAGCAGGCTATCCCGGCGGTGCTGCAAGGCCGCGACCTGATGGCAAGCGCTCAGACCGGTACCGGTAAAACCGCAGGTTTTACCCTGCCGCTGCTGCAGCGTTTGGTGCAAAACGAGCCCCATGCCAAAGGCCGCCGCCCGATTCGGGCATTGATCTTAACGCCGACCCGCGAGCTGGCAGCGCAGGTGGGTGAGAACGTACAAGAATACAGTAAGTACCTGAATCTCCGCTCAATGGTGGTATTCGGCGGCGTCAGCATTAACCCGCAGATGATGAAACTGCGCAGCGGCGTTGATGTGCTGGTGGCCACGCCAGGCCGCTTGCTGGATCTGGAACACCAAAATGCGCTGAAACTCGATAGCGTGGAAATCCTGGTGCTCGACGAAGCCGACCGTATGCTGGATATGGGCTTTATCCATGATATTCGCCGCGTGCTGGCAAAATTGCCGGCAAAGCGTCAGAACCTGCTGTTCTCGGCGACCTTCTCCGACGAGATCAAACAGCTGGCGGAAAAGCTGCTGCGTAATCCGCTGGAAATCGAAGTTGCGCGCCGCAACACTGCATCCGAGCAGATTACCCAGCATGTGCACCTGGTGGATAAAAAACGCAAACGCGAGCTGCTGTCGCAGATGATAGGCGAAGGGAACTGGCAGCAGGTGCTGGTCTTCACCCGCACCAAACACGGTGCCAATCACCTGGCGGAACAGCTGAATAAAGACGGCATTTCCAGCGCGGCTATTCATGGCAATAAGAGCCAGGGTGCGCGTACGCGTGCGCTGGCAGAGTTCAAATCTGGCGATATTCGCGTGCTGGTGGCAACGGACATCGCCGCGCGCGGCCTCGATATTGAAGAGCTGCCGCACGTGGTGAACTATGAGTTGCCGAACGTGCCGGAAGATTATGTTCACCGTATTGGCCGCACCGGTCGTGCAGCGGCGACGGGCGAAGCGCTGTCGCTGGTGTGTGTGGATGAACATAAACTGCTGCGCGATATTGAACGCCTGCTGAAAAAAGAGATCCCGCGCATTGCCATCGAAGGGTATGAGCCGGATCCGTCGATTAAAGCCGAGCCGATTCAAAACGGTCGTGGCCAGGGCGGCGGTCGTCAGGGTAGCGGTCGCTCACAGGGCGGCGGCGGTCGTGGTCAATCCGCACCGCGTCGCAGCGAGGGCGAAGGGCAGAAAGCACGCTCGCCGCGCCGCAGCGAAAGCGAAGGGCAAAAGCCGCGTACGCCACGCCGTAGCGAAGGCGAGGGTCAAGCGCCGCGTCGTAGCGAAGGTGGCTCCCGTCGTCTTGATGGTGGCAGCGGTAACGCGCAAGCGCCGCGTGACAATCAGGGCAAGCCAGCCGGTAACGGTGCCCGCCGTCGTCGCCCGCGTAAACCGTCCTCCGCCGTTTGATCCGCCTACAAAACGCGCCAGCCTGTCTGGCGCGTTCTTTTCTATTTACCCCTCGTCTGCTGAAACCGTCCGCGCATAAATAGCCTGAATTCGTCAGGGACAAAATATTCGCGAGCGCGCTTCCATCGCGGTAAAAAGGGTTACCCAGCGGGCGTTAAAAATGCCACAATAGTGGCTGTTTATACAGTATTTCAGGTTAGCTCATGGCCCTTACCGCCGCGTTAAAAGCGCAGATCGCCGCCTGGTATAAGGCGTTGCAACAACAGATCCCGGACTTTATTCCCCGTGCGCCGCAGCGACAGATGATCGCCGATGTGGCAAAAACGCTGGCGGGCGATGAAGGTCGGCATCTGGCGATCGAAGCGCCAACGGGCGTGGGCAAAACCCTCTCCTATTTGCTGCCGGGCATCGCCATCGCCCGCGAAGAGCAAAAAACCCTGGTAGTCAGCACGGCTAACGTGGCGCTGCAGGATCAGATTTTCAGCAAAGATTTGCCGCTGCTGCGTAAAATTATCCCCGATTTGCGCTTTACCGCCGCCTTTGGCCGCGGACGTTATGTCTGTCCGCGCAACCTGGCGGCGCTGGCCAGCAGCGAGCCGAACCAGCAGGATCTGCTCGCATTTCTCGACGATGAACTAACCCCCGGCAACCAGGAAGAGCAGAAGCGTTGTGCGGCGCTGAAAGCCGATCTCGACAGCTATAAATGGGACGGCTTGCGCGATCACACCGACAAGGCGATAAGCGATGATTTATGGCGTCGTCTTAGTACCGATAAAGCCAGCTGCCTGAACCGCAACTGCCACTACTACCGCGAATGTCCCTTTTTTGTCGCCCGCCGCGAAATTCAGGAGGCGGAAGTGGTGGTGGCGAATCACGCGCTGGTGATGGCAGCGATGGAGAGCGAAGCGGTGCTGCCGGAGCCCAAAAATCTCTTATTGGTGCTGGATGAAGGTCATCACCTGCCGGATGTGGCGCGCGACGCGCTGGAGATGTCGGCGGAAATTACCGCGGCCTGGTACCATCTCCAGCTCGACCTGTTTACCAAACTGGTGGCGACCTGCCTTGAGCAATTTCGCCCGAAAACCTTGCCGCCGCTGGCGACGCCGGAGCGGCTTAACGCGCATTGTGAAGAGCTGTACGACCTTATCACCTCGCTAAATAATATTCTCAACCTCTATCTTCCTGCGGGTCAGGCGGCGGAATACCGTTTCGCGATGGGTGAACTGCCCGCTGAGGTGATGGAGATTTGTCAGCGGCTGGCAAAGCTGACCGAAATGCTGCGCGGGCTGTCGGAACTGTTTCTTAACGACCTGAGCGAGAAGACCGGCAGCCACGATATTGTGCGCCTGCACCGGCTGATTCTGCAGATGAACCGCGCGCTGGGCATGTTTGAGAGTCAAAGCAAACTCTGGCGGCTGGCCTCGATGGCGCAGGCCTCCGGCGCACCGGTCTCGAAATGGGTCACCCGTGAAGTGCGCGACGGTCAGCTGCATTTGCTGTTCCATTGTGTGGGCATCCGCGTGAGCGATCAGCTGGAAAAGCTGCTCTGGCGCAGCGTGCCGCACATTGTGGTGACGTCGGCGACGTTACGTTCCCTGAATAGTTTTAATCGCCTGCAGGAGATGAGTGGCTTAAAAGAGAAGGCCGGCGATCGCTTTGTTACCCTTGACTCACCCTTTAACCATGTCGAGCAGGGAAAAATTGTTATTCCGCAGATGCGCTACGAGCCGCTGATGGAAAATGAGGAGCAGCATATCGCGGAAATGGCGACCTGGTTTCGCGAGCAGGTAGAAAGTAAAGCGCACCGCGGTATGCTGGTGCTGTTCGCCAGCCAGCGCGCGATGCAGCTCTTCTTAACCTATGTCGCTGACCTGCGCTTACTGCTGCTGGTGCAGGGCGATAAACCCCGCTACCGGCTGGTGGAACTGCATCGTAAACGTATTGATGAAGGCGAGCGCAGCGTGCTGGTGGGCCTGCAATCCTTTGCCGAAGGGCTGGATCTGAAAGGGGATTACCTCACGCAGGTGCATATCCATAAAATCGCCTTTCCGCCCATCGACAGCCCGGTGGTTATTACCGAAGGCGAGTGGCTGAAAAGCCTGAATCGTTACCCTTTTGAAGTGCAGAGCCTGCCCAGCGCGTCGTTCAACCTTATCCAGCAGGTGGGAAGGCTTATCCGCAGCCACGGCTGTCGCGGGGAAGTGGTGATCTACGATAAGCGGTTGCTGACGAAAAGCTACGGTAAACGGCTGCTCGATGCGCTACCGGTGTTTCCTATTTCACAACCGGCAATGCCGGACGTTATAGTGAAGAAACCCGAACAGAAGCGCCGCAAACGCCGTTAACGATGTGAGCCGTAAGGAGTCGCCATGGATTACCGTAAAATTATTAAAGAAATTGGTCGTGGAAAGCTTCACGCCCGCGATCTGGATTTTGATACCGCCCGCGATCTGTATCTGCAAATGCTCAACGGCGACGTACCGGATCTGGAGATGGGCAGCATTCTGATTGCCTTACGCATTAAAGGGGAAGGGGAAGCGGAGATGCTCGGCTTTTACGAAGCGATGCAGCAGCACACCCTGAAACTGACGCCGCCGGTCGCAAAGCCGATGCCGATTGTCATTCCCAGCTACAACGGCGCGCGTAAGCAGGCGAACTTAACGCCGCTGCTGGCGATACTGCTCAATAAGCTGGGATTCCCGGTGTTGGTGCATGGCGTGAGCGAGGATCCGACGCGCGTTGTCACACAGACCATTTTCCAGCTGTTAGGCATTGATCCGACGCTGCATGCCGGTCAGGCACAGGCAAAGCTTGAGGGGCATCAACCGGTTTACATGCCCGTAAGCGCACTGTGCCCGCCGCTTGAAAAACAGCTGGCAATGCGCTGGCGAATGGGCGTGCGTAACAGTGCCCATACGCTGGCCAAACTGGCCACGCCGTTTGATCAATCGGCAGCGCTGCGCCTCTCCAGCGTGTCACATCCCGAATACATTGCCCGGGTCGGGAAATTTTTTAGCGATATTGGCGGACGCGGCCTGCTAATGCAGGGTACGGAAGGGGAGGTGTATGCCAACCCACAGCGCTGTCCGCAGATAAATCTCATTGATGCGCAGGGCCAGCGCGTGCTGTTTGCGCGTAGCGACGATGCGCCGGTGGCAACGGGCGGCGCGGCGAAAGATGCGGAGAGTACCGCGCGCTGGACCGAACGTTGTCTGGCCGGGAGTGAAGCGGTGCCGGAATCCCTAAAAATCCAGCTCGCCTGCTGCCTGTTGGCGACGGGCGAAACGGCGACGCTGGAAGAGGGGCTGGCGCGGGTAGCGCAAAGCTTTTAAGTCATGTATCGGGCGTAACCGGTAAGACGGCGTTGTCGGCAAAGAACAACGCCATTATTCCGTTTAACACGCGAATTTACCCGACCGTTCGCAGCGCTTTGCTTATTCCCTTAGCTCACGGGACCGTGCTTGCCGCTTAAACGGCCGTTCTTATCGCGCCGCTGCGGCTGCAGGCTATCCCGCGAGCAGAATTCCGGCTGAATCTGCGCAATGTACAGCCAGCAAATCGGGCTGTGTTTGCAGACTCCAGGAAATAGGGTTCAGCCGCCTGGCATGGGCCGATTAAATTGCTGGCTACTGTACGAGCATAGCGGCATGAAAGGTTTCAAAAGCATGAGCCGAGGTGGGTTAAGCAAGGGATTCCTCGCCTGCTGGCATCGGTTGTTGCTGTTTGGCATAGCGTTTTTGTAATTGATTTGCTTCTAACCTGTAGGTTTCTTCATTGGGAATTTCCCTTTCTATCGGGTTTATCAGCGGGAATTTGTGTTCAAGACACTCTTCTTTTGTCCACCAGTTTAAATGGCCTGGTTTACCTGTATAAGAAAGCGTAATCTTTTTTCCGGTCGGATAATTCTCTTCATCGTCGCGGCACAGTTCCATTAATTTATCTAATAATTCCATCTCTTTATATAATGAGTCGAAGGCACCCAGGTCGACTAATAAAGCCTCTATATTTGCTTTTAATTGATCCGTACTATAGGGTCGGAAATGTTTTACGTGTCGCTTAACAATTATTTTGGGTGAGTATAATTTTAATTTAACTTTTTTAGGAAGAACGATAACCTCGATAAATTCCTTAACTGATGTTTTAAAAGCCGGTAAATTCGTGTTTCTAATAAGACCCATATGATACATTTTCATCATAGTGTTATTAGTAATTGTCTCATTTTTCTGCTGCACTATTATTTCGGCCTTTAAAATAAAATTAAGTACCTCCAGACGACGGGGATCGGACTGCAGAAAACGACTTTGATTAAGGATTTCTTTCGCTCTATTCAGTTCGTAAATAAAAAGATATTTAGTAAGCATTTTTTCAACTAACAAACAACATGTCTGAAAACCAGGTAATCGCTCAACAACACCAATATAAAGATTTCGGCTATAATAATAGGCGCGATCCGCAGCAACCATCCTGTTTCTTGCATTTCTCTCTGCAGCTACAGCAATAAAAAGCCGGATAAGATCTCTTGTTACGTGATGTGCTGGCGCATTAGTATATTTTAACGTATTTTTATCATAACTGATATTGTTTGCATTTTTGAGGTCATCATACAAAATTTGCAATAATTTATTAACTGTTTTTGCGGATATTTCTTCAGTATTTTCCTTCATCTCAATCGCAGCTGAAATGCCCTGTTTTTTTGGGTTTATTGTAGGTTTGAAAAACATATTTGCTCCTGGGTTGCTAAAAATGGGTAAGCTTTATAAAGTAAAAACCATTCAACCATATATGGCAGGATGATAAGTATGAATAAACCTTAACTTCTATGATCTTATCCATACTGAACAGATAAACTCATTTTTTCCTCTATGTGAATTTAAAACAAGTTGTAGAGGATTAAGAGTAAAGCGTGAAAAGGAGTTATAATAATAACGCGAGTTATTGTTATCGGACGATGAGTTTTATATTAAATTTTGCATAGATCTCTGCTTACGCTAACCCGTACTTACTAACAAACAGTAATGCTTGTGGCTGGTTTAAGGTAATCATAAAAATAACCTGCAATACTTAATTGCATTACGGAATTTATTTATAGTTAAAAATTAGCGTCCTCTCGTCCGCTTTATCTCTACCGCTTTATATCTATTTACTACGAGCAGAAACAATAATGACTGCTTTCCCAATGATGTTTATCGTACTCATATTGTTTCGGGACGACCCCGCGAGCCAAACGCCGGCAGGTTATGCTGGCCTGCCGGAAATAAATGACGTTACGATGCGCCCGCCTGGTGCGCTGTCATCAACTCCTCACCCGCGCCAGGAAACTGAATTGCAGCATATAAGGTTTCAAGCCCTTTGAACGTAGGGTAAATGTTGAACTCATTCGGTCTGGAGTGGCCTTATTAACTGGTAAACGTTGCTCTTAGCTTATTTGCTTCCAGCCTGTAGGTCTCTTCGTTGGGAATTTCCCTTCCCAGCGGGTTTAAGGGAGGGTAATTGTTTTTCTCACACTCTTCTTTTGTCCACCAGGTAAGTTCGTCGCCTTTTCCCGTGTAATAAAGAACGATGTATTTGCCCACGGGATAATTTTTTTCATCATCACGACTGAGATCCATTAATTTATCTAAAAATTCCATCTCTTTGAAGAGTGAATCAAAGCCAGTCTCGTCATTCAGTACCTCATCAATTTTTGTTTTTAATATATCCGTACTTAGTGAATGAAAATCGTTAACGACACGCTTTAGAGAAAGCCCTTGCATAGCTAACCTTACTTTGGTTTTTTTATCGAAGAACTGCTCTTTTATTATATCATTTACTAACTCAGTCATCGTCCACAGGTTAGGGGTTCTGATCAAACGAAGCTGATGGAATTTATCCATTGTGCGGTGAATGGCTTGTTCTTTTTGTTGTTGCGCTTTAAGCTCAGTTCTTAAAATAAAGTTTTTTATTTCTTGCCGTCGCGGATCGCTGTGTAAAAAGGGGCTTTCTTCCAATAATTTTTTAGCTTTTGATAATTCTAAAACAAAAAGGCTTTTAGCGAACATTCTTACAATCAATATTCGACAAGTATCAAATCCTGTTATTTTTATTAAATTATCATCAGTCAGTCCATCACTCAATAAGTAATCTAATTCCTCCTCAATGAGACGTCTGTGCATGTCTCTTTCGCCTGCCAACTGTATTAGTCTTGTTACAAAATGTCTGGTGATGCGACGAGAAGGATCAAGATCATAATTCAATGTTTCACTATCATAATTAAGATTACTGCAGTCTACTAAATCATCATATAATATTTGCAAAATCTTATTGACAGATTTATTCGATAAATTTCTGGTGGCTCCTTTCATTTCAAGTGCAGCGGAAATACCATATTTTCTAGGGTTGATTTTTGGTTTGAAAGACATTGCGACTCCTGTGCTGGATTGTTAAAAATTTATTTTTAATAATAAGAATTTATTTAACCATATACGGCAAAGTAGTTTGGTATGACTTAACCTTAATTTTCATGATCTTATCCGCCGAGGATAGATAAGATAGCTTATATCTTCAGTATAAATAATTTCAGTATGTTTTATAAATGATTAGATGTGAATTATAAGCATAATAATTTTAAAGGTTATTGTTTGTAGAAACAGCATTGCACCATGGATGCAGGTGGGGCTTTTATTGCAGTTAACCTGCGTTTTATAAGATAGATTATTGATTGCGGAAGGTTTAAGGTGATTATAATATAAAGGCTTTACCGATCCACACGCTTCTTCCCTGACTACAATATCTTTGTTATTACCTTATCCGTCAGCAAGCCTCTACCGCTTCCGTAGTGAGCGTTTTTGCGTCTTTTTATTGCGCGCATGAGACAACACTGGCCGCTTTCATTATGGCGTTAATTGTACCGATGCTGTTCAGGAGCCGCCCCGCATGCAAACTTCCCGCAGAGTCTGTGCTTTGAGCATCCGCACAACGCGCAGGCCTGCCGGGAATGGATGTCGTTACGATTCGGTCCATCAAGGATGCTTTGATGAACTCACGAACCGTTATAGAGGAATTCAACTGCAGCATATTCCTTTGAATGCGGGTTATGCGTTAGACTCATCCGAACTGGCATTTTTTGATGCGTTATATATGTTTTTTAACTTATTAGTTTCTTTCAAGTAAGTATCTTCATTTGGAATTGCCTGTCCCATTGGGTTTAGCAGAGGGAAATTATTTTCCTCACACTCCTCTTTTGTCCACAAGGCCAACTCGCTGCCACGACCCGTGTAATAGAGTGTGGTGTATTTACCTAATGGATAATTTTTTGCATCATCACGACCAAGATCCACTAACTTTTCCCAAAACTCCATCGCTTTGAATAAGTAATCAATGCCGCTATCATCATTCAATATTTTTTCTATTTTAGTTTTTAATATATCCGTGCTCAGCAGTTTATAATTGGGGACATTGCGCTTCATAGCAATATCATTGCTATTTATCTTTAATTTTGCCTTTTGGGGAAGCATATCTGCTGTAATCAAATCTTTTACTATTTGGGTAAACACCCAAATATTGGGAGTTCTAATAAATCCCAGCGTAAGCAATTGATCCATTGTGCGATGAATGGCTTTTTGTTGCTGCTGTAGTGCTTTAAACTGAATCATTTCGATAAAGTTTAGTATTTCTTGACGACGAGAGTCGCTCTGTAAAAAATGACTTTCCGGCAATAATTTTTTGCTGTTTCAATTTCTAAAGCAAAAAGACATTTAGAGAACATTCTTGCAAGTAACAATCTGCAATGGTGAAATCCATCTATTGATAATATGTTTTCATCAAAAATTCGCTCGCTAAAAAAACAGTTAATTTCCTGCCCAATCAGGTGGCCTGTTTTGTTTCTTACGCCTGCATTACGTATTAGATTCACAACTAAATAGCGTGTGATTTCCCCGGAAGGATAGAACTTACGGCGAAGGGTTGCGGTATCAAAGAAAATGTTACTGATATCGAGTAGATCATTATATAAAATTTGTAGGATCTTATTGGATGTTTTTTGGGATATGTTTTTAGTGTCTTTCTTCATTTCAAGTGCAATGGAAATGCCTTGTTTTTTAGGATTAATCCTTGGTTTGAAAAACATCTTTACTCCTTTGTTAATTTTTTTCTTATCTTTGGATAAATAAAGTGAATGTATGTGAAAGTGTTAAGTAATAATGAGTATGACTTCTTAATGAAATTAATATAACGAATATTGGTAGGCGATTGCAGTCCAGAATATTACATTGGAGTAGTTATTTCCTGATTGCTAAGACCTGTTAAGATATATTCCACTTATACAACCATATTCACGAAAGCGACAAAAATGAAAAGCTCTTATTTTTTATGATTTTTCTGGCAAGTAGAAAAATTTTTTATGAAGTCATTCTCTATCTCTCTGCAATGTCTAACAATACTCGTCACGTTAAACGAACGTATGAAGAGCGACGGTTTTTACGCTGCTGAGTAAACAGCAATGGGGCAGAAATATTAAACGCTTATCCATCCCCTTTTCTTGAATGCACTAAAAACGGCCTTGCAGCCAGGGGCTCAGGTTTTTAAAGCGCGCTGAATTTATACAGGTCGGGGAAATCGTCTGGCGACGCATCCTTTGTTATCGCCTGTTTGCGCAAGGCAATAAAAAAAGCCCGTCACATTTCTGGACGGGCAAAACAGGGGTACAACAGGATCAATGAGGGTGGAGCACCCAGGCAGAGGGTTAATATGCCGGGGGTAAAACGCGGGTTCCGCTTATTTATAAATAACTGCGGTGCCACTCAGCTTATTGTGGCCAGCGGCAGAAATGATACTGTAGCCCGTTGCGCCAGCGGCCTCGGCTTTAGCCGCCAGTCTGGCTTCCAGCCCGTCCAGCGTGGTCGCGCCTTCTGCGGAAACCACACCGATTTTATTGGCATTTGCGGTCTGGGCCGCAGATAAAGGCTGCGCCGCAAAGGCACCGAAGGAGAGGGTGGAAAGCGCAATAGCGACAACAGCATATTTAGTGGTTTTCATGGTCAATCTCTCGCAGGTTATTCTGTTATTAAGACGTTGTTCCGTCGATGTGATAAGTATCACGGTTTTATTCGAGAGATAAAATCGAAGAGAATTGACAGCCTTATTCTAAAAAACTGAACAATAATTAATGCGTTGAATTTATTGATTTTTCTTGCCATCGCCGCTTCGTCTGCGCCCACGGGCGCATGATGAGCTGACACGCGGCACAATTTGCGACGTCCGGGAGACGATTGTGTGGATGTAAAGGCAACCGCTTTCGCCTGTTACAGATGTCAGGAAAGGTCAACGAAGCTGGCTGTCTTTTGAACCTCGGCGATTATATCCGGCAAAACTCGCGCTATGCGCATCTTTCTCCTGCTGGCAGGCAATGCATAAACGCACCCCCGGAATCGCTTTACGCCGGGCTTCAGGAATAGGTTCTCCGCACTCTTCACAGGTTTTCAAACTCTCACCAGAAGGTAAGCCGTTGCGCGCACGCGCCACCGCATCGTCAATGGTGCTGTCGATTTGTTGTTGTACCGCGCCATCATTCGCCCAACCAGAAGCCATCTTTTTTCTCCTCTATTAAACCCTAAGTATAGCAAATGGCCCGGTAACGCTTGCCGTTGGCCGGGCAGGGGACAAAGGGGGGCAGGAAAGAGGTTAACGGTTGTCCGGGCGTGTTAAATCGAAACGCAGAGTCTCATTAATAGCGTAATAGGCTGAAGGACCACCCGCGCGCAGCACCGGCTGTGCCTTTGCCGTCTGGTAGATACCGTTTTCTAGCAGGGCTTCATCAATATGTACCGCCACCACTTCGCCGAGTACCAGCCAGCTGTCGATAGCTGTGCCGTCCGCAGCGGTCAGTTGAATGCACTGGCTCAGGCGGCACTCAAAATTGACCGGGCTTTCTGCCACCCGCGGCGTTTTGACAATACGGCTCGCCGCAGGCGTTAAACCGGCGCGTAAAAACTCATCTTCGCCATGGGGCAACGAGGCCGAGGTTTCGTTCATCGGCACGGCCAGCTCGCGCGTGGTGAGGTTCCAGACAAACTCTTTGTTTTGGCAGATATTACTTACGCTGTCTTTCCAGCCGGTGCTGGCGAAGCCGATAATCGGCGGGCGATAGTTGAAGCAGTTAAAGAAACTGTAGGGCGCAAGGTTTCGTCTGCCTTCGCCATCCAGCGAGGCAATCCAGCCAATCGGGCGCGGGCCGATAATGGCATTCAGCGGATCATGAGGCAAACCGTGCCCTTTTGCAGGTTCATAAAAATACATAGCATTTCCCGAAGTGAACGACAGATTCTTCAGCCTCACTTATTTACCCGGCTAGCGTCAACGGGTATCTTACGCCGCAGCTCAACAGGAGAATGCCATGAATGCCCAAAAGCCGGGTTTGCACCCGCGTAACCGCCACCATAGCCGCTACGATCTCGACGCCCTATGCCTCGTCAACCCGTCATTGCGCAGCTTTGTCACCAGCAACCCGAACGGTGAGGCCACCATCAATTTTGCCGAGCCACAGGCGGTTAAAGCCCTGAACAAAGCGCTGCTGGCGCACTTCTATGGTGTGCTGGAGTGGGATATTCCCGACGGCTTTCTCTGCCCGCCGGTGCCGGGACGCGCTGATTACATTCACCATCTGGCGGATGTGCTGGCAGAAAGCAACGCCGGCCAGGTGCCCGCGCAGGCCAGCGTGCTCGATATTGGCACTGGTGCCAACTGTATCTACCCGCTGATTGGCGCCCATGAATATGGCTGGCGTTTCACCGGCAGCGAAATCGATGCCCAGGCGTTTGCCAGCGCCCAGGCGATCATCAATGCCAACCCGGGATTAACCCGCGCGGTGCGTTTGCGCCGGCAGAAAGATCCCGCGGCCATTCTTAGCGGCATCATCCATAAGAATGAGCAGTACGACGCTATTATGTGTAACCCGCCGTTTCATGACTCTGCGCAGAGCGCGCAGGCCGGAAGCGAGCGCAAGCGTCGCAATCTGGGCCAGGCGGCGAGCGACGCGGCGAACTTTGGCGGCCAGCAGCAGGAGCTATGGTGCGAGGGCGGCGAAGTGGCCTTCATCAGCAAAATGATTGATGAAAGCCAGCAGTTTGCGCGCCAGGTGCTGTGGTTCTCCTCGCTGGTGTCGCGCGGCGATAATCTACCGGAGCTTTACCGCCAGTTAACGCGCGTGGGGGCAGTTAAAGTGATCAAAAAAGAGATGGCCCAGGGGCAGAAGCAGAGCCGCTTTATCGCCTGGACATTTCTTGATGAGGCCCAGCGTTTACGCTGGGCACAGACACGCTTTAAAGGGTAGGTGCCGCCGGAGGCGGCGTGTTTGCCGGGGAAGCGGGCTCTGGCGCGCTGCCCGGCATCGGCAGCATCTGGTAGGTTTGCACCGGTGGGCGTACGCCCGCACTGTCGAAATGTTTCTTCACCATCGTGTCGAGGGCGAAACGCACGGTCCACTGTTTCAGGGGCAGGGTGGTAAAGGTCACGCGCAGGGTGAAGGCCGTATTGGTCAGCCCAACCAGCCCGGCAAAGTTTGGCTCGCCGATAATCAAACCGCGAATATCTTCCTGCTCCATCAGCTCCGCTACGGCATCTTTCAGCGCCTGATTGGCTTTCTCCGTCTGTTCATGGCGATCGACATCATAGTTCGCCACCACCGAGCCGATACCGCGTACAAAGTTAGCGAAGGTGGTAATCGATGACCACGGAATAATGTGGTACGCGCCGGTATCCTGGCGTACGCCAACGGAGCGAATCGACATGCGCTCCACGGTACCGGTCAGCGGACCAATCGTCACCAAATCCCCGGTGTTCATACCGTTTTCAAACTGGATAAAAATGCCGGTGATAATATCTTTCACCAGCGTTTGCGAACCAAAGGAAATCGCCAGCCCGAGCGCACCGGCCCCTGCCAGCAGCGGCGCGATATTCACACCAATTTCCGATAGCACAATCATCACGGTGATGGTGCTTATGATCACCGCCAGCGCGTTGCGAAACAACGTCAGCAACGTGCGGGTGCGGGCGCTGGGCAGCGGGCGGCCGTGAATATCCGATGCCAGTCGGTTTTCAATAATGCTCGCCAGTAACGTCCAGCCCACGGCGGAGAAAAAGAGAATCAGCGCAATGCGGATCAGAATATCGACGGTTTTCTCACCCGCACCGTAATTCAGCCAGTGCCAGACATCGAACAGCCCCCAGGCATTAAATAACAGCATAATAGTCGCACAGACCACCAGGATCCGCGCCGCTTTCAGGGAGGCAGACAGCCAGCCATTGAGTCGTTTTTGCAGCTCGGGATAGCTGCGCTGCACCTGCGGCGACAAGGTGATGGTTTTATTTAACCAGCGCGACAACACCCCGGAAAGAAACGCCGCAATGCTCAGAATAGCCAGCGTACTTAGCGACGCGCCCATCATAAATTTAAGGCTATTGCCCGGATCGAACAGGGAGAAGAAGAACAGCACAATAAAGTACGCGCTGGCGAGCCAGTGCCAGATAAGCGCAAAGGCGCGAATAAACAAGCTGAAAAAGGCCAGCGAGTTATCCGCCAGCACAATCAGGTTGTGTTGAATCTGCTTTTTATTATGAAAAATCAGGTAGAGCGCCCAAATGGTGATAAACAGCATGATCACCACGTTGGCCAGCGCGCCAAACTGCACGTTAATCTGGTTGGAAATAATGGGTACCGCGACCAGTAAACCATAGCCAATCAGGCTACTGAGGGCGCTAAGGCGCAAATGCCAGTAGCGGGCGGTCTCATCGCTAATGCGAAACGGACGCAGATCCGCAATCCGTGGGCAGAAGATGAGCCGCAAAATGGCTTTGAAAAATTCAATTAATGCAAAAGCATTCAGAAACAAGCGCTGCTGGAAGGCGATTGTGCTATTCCCGGCGTTCAGATTGCCGCTGAGAATTTGTCCGACAAACAGCGTTAGCGCCAGCAGCATCATATCGATAATAAACGCGCCGATAATCATCGCCGGCAGCTGCAACCAGTTGCTGCGTTCGCGGTTTTTGCGCCGTCCCCAGGCTCCCATTTTGCGATACAGCGGCCAAACCGCTAAACGCACTACAAACCAGAAGGCGAAAACCAGCGCTGCCAGCAGCAAAAAATGGCTGGCGGCATTGGTGAAAGTATGGGGGTTAAAGACTTTATGCGGCGAGCCGGTGATATTGCGATACAGCTGGGCAAAACGCGACGCCAGCATATCGCCGTAGTACTCGCTGACCTCGGTAACATTTTCCAGCACCGTTTTCTGCTCTTTCACCTCCGGCGGGGTGATCAGCGGCACCGGTTCCTTTGGCGGCGTGGTGGCGACTTTGCGTAACTGATCGATCAGCTCTTTGCGTGAATCGTCGTTTTCCAGCACGTCCGCAAGGGCGGCATAAGCGGCTTTTTTCTGTTCAACATTGGGTTCGCTGGTCTGCGCGGAGGGCTGAGGGCTGGCCGCCGTTGAGGTTATACCGGGTAGCGTCGCCGCCTGTAACGGTGCGCACAGCAGCCCAAGCAGCAGCAGGATCCACGGCATACGCTCCTCCAGTGAGAAAGTTCAGCAAAATGATAAGTATAGTGAGCGCAGCGAAGCCGCGATGAAATGAGAACAATCTGGAGGGAGATGAAAAGCCCCTCAATAGAGGGGCGGGAAAACTTAAGAGACGTGCTGCAAAAACTCCTGCAGGCGCTGACTTGGCGGATTTTCGATTAATTGCTGCGGGTTGCCATCTTCGGCGATGCGGCCCTTATCAATGAAAATCAAACGGGAGGCGACTTTCTCGGCGAAGCCGATTTCATGAGTCACAATCACCATCGTCATCCCTTCCTCGGCCAGATCCTGCATTACTTTCAATACTTCGTGGCGCAGTTCCGGATCGAGGGCAGACGTTGGCTCATCAAACAGCATCATTTTCGGTTTAACCGCCAGCGCGCGGGCAATCGCTACGCGCTGCTGCTGACCGCCGGAAAGCTCTGATGGATAGTGATGCGCGCGCTCGGCAAGACCGACTTTCGCCAGCAGCGCTTTCGCCAGCTTTTCCGCGTCCGCTTTGCTGGCACCGCGTACACGCAGCGGGCCGAACATCACATTTTCCAGCGCCGTCAGATGCGGGAAGAGATAGAACTGCTGGAATACCATGCCCGCTTCCTGGCGAATCAGGCGCTCGTCGACTTTCGCATCGTTAACTTTCAAACCGTCAACAATCAGATCGCCACTGGTAATCTCTTCCAGCTTATTAATGCAGCGCAGCAGGGTAGATTTGCCGGAGCCGGAAGGCCCGATAATCACCACCACTTCACCCTGGGTAATGTTCAGGTCGATATTATGCAGCACCTGGGTTTTGCCGAAGTGCTTGGAAACGTTTTTAAATTCAATCACAGGATTTTCATCCTTTTTTCAAGACGGCGAAGCACGATGTTCAAGGCCTGGGTAATGATCAGATAAATGACGCCGACGGCGGTCCAGATCTCCAGCGCGCGGAAGTTACCGGCGATAATCTCCTGGCCCTGTCGGGTTAATTCCGCCGCACCGATAACAATAAACAGAGACGTATCTTTGATACTGATAATGAGCTGATTACCCAGCGGCGGCAGCATACGACGCAGCGCCAGCGGCATAATCACGTGGCGAATGGTTTCCACGCGTGAAAGCCCCAGCGCCTGGCCCGCTTCGCTAAAGCCTTTATGAATGGACAATACGGAGCCGCGGGTGATTTCTGCAATATAAGCACCAGAGTTGATCATGATGGTGATCACCGCGGCGCTAAAGGTATCAATGCGAATATCGGGAAAGGCCATCGGCAGGGCGAAGTAGATGTACATCACCTGCACAACGATAGGCGTGCCGCGAATGACTTCGATAAATACCAGTGCGAGGTGGTTAGTAAACCAGCCGCCATAGGTACGGGCTAAACCGGCCAGCAGGCCGATAACGATGCCGCCAGCCAGACCCAGGAGCGAAATCCACAAGGTCATTTTGGCCCCGTCAAGCAAAAGCGGAATGGCGGGCCAGATGGCGCTCCAGTCAAACTGCATGATGTGTTCCTGTATACCGTGGTGTTTAAAAAAGCTTCGGAGGCGAAAGCCGCCTCCGAGGTTTAACGCGTTATTTTTTAATTATTTAGGTTCGCTACCGAACCATTTTTTGTAGATTTCGTTGTAGGTGCCGTTATCGCGCAGGGTTTTCAGTGCGCCGTTTACTTTCTCACGCAGATCGTCGCTGCCTTTCGGGAAGGCGATACCGTACTGCTGTGCTTCCAGCGACTCGCCTACGGCCTTGAACTTGCCGCTGCCGGCGGTTTTGATGAAGTAAAGGATGTTTGGCGTATCGTGCAGCACCGCGTCAGCGCGACCGGTACCCAGTTCCATATAGGCGTTGTCGATGTTCGGGAACTGGCGCAGATCTTTGGTTTTGATATTCGCTTTCGCGTAATCAACTGAACCGGTGCCGCTCTTCACTGCCAGCACTTTGCCATCGAGATCTTTCACGCTTTTAACGTCGTCGTTGTTAGCCTTAACCATCACCAGCAGGCCGCTTTTGTAGTAGCCGTCAGAGAACTCAATGGCTTTTTTACGCTCTTCGGTAATGGTGATCCCCGCCAGCGCGAGATCGATATTTTTAGTTTGCAGCGCCGGGATGATGCCGCTGAAGTCCATCGGCTTCAGTTCATAATCCAGTTTCAACTCTTTAGCGATAGCTGCCCACAGATCGATATCGAAACCAACGTACTGGTTACCCTGCTTAAATTCGAAAGGAACGAACGCCGTATCGGTTGCAACAACCAGTTTTTTATCGGCAGCCTGAGAAGAAACGGCAAAAGCAAGAGCCAGTGCAGCCAGGGAACATTTCAGTACAGACTTCATAGTTTTTCCTTTTGTAACCGGGGAGTGAACCCCTGCGAGATTGAACGCAGTATGAAAAAATCATGCCAGGTTTACAACTTATTGTTTTGCAAAGGCGAAGCTTTGACGGGAACCACAATAAATGTCGTAATTAAGCTGTTATGCACCATTTTGAGGCACTGATTTGGTGCATTTTTCCGATAGGGTCGGGAAATGCCACTATTTAGCGCAAAGCGTGAGGAGGAAACAATCAATTATTAACAATTTTGTGATGGGGTGATTACAAAGGGTTAACTTTGGCGGTGGGGAGGGGGAAACTTATGCACCATAAAAGTGCAAATCCCCGCGCGGGAGGCGCGGGGAGTATTGGTAAAACTTATGCCTTACTCAATATTAGACTCGATAAACCACAAGAATTGATCAAGGTCGCGTGAAGCAGCGGTAAAGATATCAGCGGTATCTTCATCTTTTGCTTCGCCAATCGCTTTGCGCACATCGTTAGCCACCACCGCGTAACGGTCGGCCAGCTCTTTTAAGTGATCCTGCACGCTGTGGATGTCCAGCGGGTAGCTTTTCAGCGCGGTTTTGCTGTTAATCACCTGCGTAGTACCCAGCGCAACGCCGCCGAGCTGTACGGCACGCTCTGCCATAGTGTCGAGATGGTTAACCAGCGCCGTACGGAAGCCGTCGAGCATTTCATGGACGGCAATAAAGTTAGCACCGCGCATATTCCAGTGGGCCTGCTTGGTGATCAGAGACAGGTCAATAAACTGGATAACCTGACGATTCAGCAATTCTACGGTCGCCATTTTATCGCTATCCGCTACATCGTTACGGGTATACAGCAGATTAGACGCCTTCGTTTTAACAAGTTTAGCGGTACTCATAATCTCATATCCTCTTGATGTTAGTGTCCCAATAAATTACCGGAACTAAGTATAGCACCAGATTTACGCTGCCAGTTTTGGCTGTGCCTATCAGTTCGATAGCGAATATAAAATATAGGAAACGATTTCGGCATGATGCAAGTAATTAAATGAATTATAAGATAATTCTAAGGATTTATAATTATGAGAATAAGAATAATTCTATTTAATGCAGGATGCGCTGAAAAGTAAGAAATAATGTCTGACGAAAACCGCAAATATTCGGCGTGCACATGTGCCCACGCCGAAAATAAATATTTAGCCAATATCGATATTTTTGACGCTAACTTCGCGACGCATCGTTAGCGTCGATCCCATGGAGGCAGTAATGATCGCCGCCAGCGCCAGTACCTGCTGCAGAGCCAGCGTTTCGCCAAGGAAAATCATCCCGGAAATTGCCGCCATCGCCGGTTCCATACTCATCAACGTGCCGAAGGTACGCGTTGGCAAACGGGTGAGGGCGATCATCTCCAGCGAGTAAGGCAGCGCGGTGGATAAAATTGCCACGGCGATGCCAAGCGGCAATACCGACCAGTGCCACAGCAGCTCACCCGCCTGAAATGCGCCAAGGGGGACAAAAATAATCGCTGCTATAAAAGAGCCCAGCGCCACCGTAGCCGGGCCATGATCGGCCCCGGCGCGCTGTCCCGTAAGGATATAAATCGCCCAGCAGGCACCGGCACCCAAAGCAAATGCGGCACCTGTCAGATCGATATGGACGACGTTTTTACCCAGCGGCAACAGATACCACAGGCCCAGCACGGCAAGAATAACCCAGATAAAATCCACCGCCCGTCTTGAGGCAAAGAGCGCGACTGCCAGCGGGCCGGTAAATTCCAGCGCCACCGCCACGCCCAGCGGAATAGTTTGAATAGAGAGATAGAACATGTAGTTCATCGCCCCGAGTGACAGACCGTAAAACAGCAACGGCAAGCGCTGTTCACGGGTGAAACGTAAACGCCAGGGTTTAAATATCACCGCCAGGATGAGCGTGCCGAGGGCAAGACGTAGCGCGGTAACGCCGGGAGCGCCGACCAGAGGGAAGAGCGATTTTGCAAGTGATGCGCCTCCTTGAATAGATATCATCGCCACCAGCAAAATGAGCACCGGCAACCATACCGGTAATTTACGAGATAACACAGGCATCCTTTCTCCCGTCAATTTATGTCAAATGAAGTAAAAAAGGCAGTCTACTTGAATTACACCCGGCTGGTTTAGCGTTTGTTGAAAAAAAACGCGGGGAAAAACCTTACAATAAGCGACATCTGATGGTTAATTAACCTGTCCAATTAGGATTTATCTGGATGAATGTGCCATTACATGCGCAGCATAATGGCGCGTTATGCGGGAAAACCTCTGTTTTTTGAACAAGTTGGTCAAGCGCGGAAACTTTCTGTTACATCAAATGGCGCGTTAGACCCCAATTCCTGCAAAGAGTTTCTTAACTAATTTTGATATATTTAAATGCGTAGGACTTACTTGAAGCACATTTGAGGTGGATTATGAAAAAAATTGCATGTCTTTCAGCACTGGCCGCACTTCTGGCGGTTTCTGCAGGTTCCGCAGTAGCAGCAACTTCAACCGTAACTGGCGGCTACGCTCAGAGCGACGCTCAGGGTATTGCTAACAAAACCAACGGCTTCAACCTGAAATACCGCTACGAGCAGGACAACAACCCGCTGGGCGTTATCGGTTCCTTTACTTACACCGAAAAAGATCGCACCGATAACAGCGTGTATAACAAAGCGCAATACTACGGCATCACCGCTGGTCCGGCTTTCCGCATCAACGACTGGGCGAGCATCTACGGTGTTGTAGGTGTGGGTTATGGTAAATTCCAGCAGACCGTAGACACCGCTAAAGTGTCTGACACCAGCGACTACGGTTTCTCTTACGGTGCTGGTCTGCAGTTCAACCCGATGGAAAACGTTGCACTGGACTTCTCTTACGAGCAGAGCCGTATTCGTAACGTTGACGTTGGTACCTGGATCGCAGGCGTCGGTTACCGTTTCTAATCGCTTCGGCGATAAAAAAATCCGCCCTCGGGCGGATTTTTTTTGCCTGCGATTCGGTGAATCGTTAGCGTTTGCCGGTATCGAAAAGATCCGTGGCGAGATGGTTGTAGTCAACTTTCTGTAACTTAAAGTTGGTAACGTAGACTGGCCCGGCTTTTTGCTCGGACATAAAGCGGTAAGAATTTTTTATCTGCTCGGCGGTAATGCCGGTCCACTGCGAAAAGAAGCTCAAAAAGTCATTCGCCGAACGGCGCGCTTTAATCACCCGATGTTTGGTATCGTCGCTGGAAAGCACCATAAACGGCACCTGAAAATTCTGCTGGAAGGTGTCGGCGTGCGCCAGATACTGCACCTCTTTCCCACGCTCTTTGATGGCCAGCCCGTGATCGGAGAAGTAAACCATCGAGAAACTCTCGCCGCTGCTCATCAGCTGCGAATAAACTTTACCCAGAAAATCATCGGTCTGGGTGATGGAATAGAGATAGCAGGAGGTCTCTTTTGACTGCACAAACTCGTTGTACTTACCGCCGGTCCGATCGCAAGCCTGCGGATGTGAGCCCATCAGATGCAACACAATCAGCTGCGGCTGCGAACGTTTGGTGCTTATCACCTGATTGGTAAGTTTTAACAGATCCTCATCATGGGTATTTTTGTCGGCTTCAAAATCGCCGTGTTTCAAAAACTGCACTTCATCCGCGCGCTTGGCCATACTGGCGATCGCGGTATCGTATTCGCCAAGCTGCCCCTGGTTTGAGAACCACCAGGTCTGAAAACCGGCGCGGTTCGCCAGCGTCACAAAGTTATCCTGATACTGCGGCTGGTCACCGAGCACGCGGTTTAACGTCAGCCCAAGAGACTTTTGCGTCGAGCCGCTGGCGGAAATATAGTCGGTAAACAGCGTACCGTTAACCTGGCTGGCGAACGGCGTGTTATTCCAGTGGCCGCCAAAGGCCCCCAGCGCGTCGCGCCGGGCGCTTTCGCCGATCACTACCACATAGGTATGATATTTCGGTTTCACTGCCAGCACATTCCACGTGTCTTTAACGCGGGAAAGCTCGGCCATATTGTTCTGCTCGGTTTTCACCACATAGTAGTTAAACGCCACATCGCGTACAAAACGCAGCACCGGTACGCCGGTATCAATAATTCTGAATTCGTAACCTTTAAAATGGTTTTGCACCGGGCCAATAAAATAGGAGGCGATACAAATAATCGTCCCCAGCGTATCCCATTTTATCCAGGGTACAGCAGGCGTCGTGACCCGACGACGCAGAGAAATAACGCCAAGCGCAAAAATAAACACGCCAATCACGTAGTGATACCACGGAAATATAGTCAGTATTTCCGTCGACTCTTCCATATTGGTCGACGTCAGCGCCAGCAGGGTATTAAAGTTCGGCGCGCCATAAGCCTGGCCGAAAGGGAAATAGCAGGCGGCAACCAGCGACGTTATGCCAATCACCGCTTTTTGTGCGCGCGGCGCATGTCGCCACAGCACCAGCAGGGCGCAGGTAAAAATAGCGGCATATAAAAGACTAAATTCGTACCCCAGAGCAGAGTTAATCAGCATTGATTGTAAAAAATAAAAACCCGTCCACGGGTTAAGCGTCTGGCTGCGAAAAGCCACGGATTCTTTAAGGATTATGCTCATTGATTACTGTCTTGAAAACGCCATGTGCTCACCCTGGCGCTAAGGGTCAAAACCTGCCGGACAGTGCGTGTGAAGAGGGAGGGGGTCCGCATCTGCGAGCCGCAATTTGTGCAGGGCAGCGCAAAGATAGAGCGATGCGCAACGAAGGTCAACAGGCGCTAAGGGGTTGTTTTGAGAGAATGCTTACAAATTGAGTAAAAAAGTCGGATTTTTGACAGGTCAAACAGTATGAAGGGGAAATGTGACAGAAAAATGAAGCGGCGCACCGCGACGCCGCATCAGTGAGTGGGTTTATCGGATTCCGGCTGGGGTTTGCCGTTGATCATATCGCACAGCATATTCAGCAGCATTAAACGGACTTTAAAGGGAGAGTGGCTAAACACGCTAATGCACCTCTTGAACTCATTCATGATTACCTCCTGCCATTTTCATCGCCCTTCGATCCATGAAAGGTGAACGCATTACATACAGATATAGCACAGGCTATGTTCCATAGCCATGGCTAAAACGTTAATTTTTTGTGCTGATTCACGGATAGTTTACAATGGCGCTTCTCTTATATGATGCTGCACAGGCCTTACTCCGTCAGAGGAAGCACAATGAACCATCGCGCAGGTAAGCACACAATAAAAAAAGTGACGCTGGTAAATGTTGAAGAGCACGTGGAAGGCTTTCGTCAAGTGCGCGAAGCGCATCGCCGCGAATTGATTGATGACTACGTTGAACTGATTTCAGACTTGATCCACGAAGTGGGCGAAGCCCGCCAGGTGGATATGGCCGCGCGGCTGGGGGTTTCACAACCGACGGTAGCGAAAATGCTTAAGCGGCTGGCAACGGTGGGCCTGATCGAACAGATCCCCTGGCGCGGCGTCTTTTTGACCCCGGAAGGGGAGAGGCTGGCGCAGGAGAGCCGCGAGCGGCACCAAATCGTAGAAAGCTTTTTACTGGTGCTGGGCGTTAGCCCTGATACCGCGCGCCGTGACGCCGAAGGTATGGAGCACCATGTGAGCCAGGAAACCCTCGATTGCTTCCGCCGCTTCACCCTGCAAAATGAGCAGCCGCCTGAATGACGTTGCCTCTTTTTCGCGCCCTGACGCGCGACCGCTTTCTGCATCTGTTAGTGATTATTGGTGTTGCGCTGAGCTTTTTTGTCCCCTTTGCGCCGAAAGCCTGGCCGGGGGCCATTGACTGGCACACCATCATTACCCTTAGCGGCCTGATGTTGCTCACCAAAGGGGTTGAGCTGAGCGGCTATTTCGATGTGATTGGCCGCCGTCTGGTGCGGCGTTTTCATCATCAGCGTCGTCTGGCAATGTTTTTGGTGCTGGCAGCTGCGCTGCTGTCGACGTTCCTGACTAATGATGTGGCGCTGTTTATCGTGGTGCCGCTGACCATTACGCTGAAGAAACTGTGCGAAATCCCGGTCAACCGGCTGATTATTTTTGAAGCGCTGGCGGTAAATGCCGGATCGTTATTAACGCCTATTGGTAACCCACAAAATATTCTTATCTGGGGGCGCTCCGGCCTCTCGTTCCCGGCGTTTATCTGGCAGATGACACCGCTGGCGCTGGTCATGCTCGCCACGCTGCTGCTGCTGTGCCGCTTCTGTTTTGCCAAAACCTCCCTCAATTACCGCAGCGGGACGCAACGAGCAGACTGGCAGCCCAGGCTTGTCTGGAGCTGCCTTGGTTTGTATGTGCTTTTTGTCACCGCGCTGGAGCTTAAGCAGGAACTGTGGGGGCTGGCGTTAGTGGCGGCGGGCTTTTTGCTGCTGGCGCGTCGGGTACTGGTAAGCGTGGACTGGACGCTGCTGCTGGTGTTTATTGCCATGTTTATCGATGTGCACTTGCTGATTCAGCTTCCGGCGCTGCAGGCGATATTAACCAGCACCAGCCAGCTTTCGCCGCCGGGCCTGTGGCTGACAGCGATTGGCTTGTCGCAGTTTATCAGTAACGTGCCAGCCACCATTTTGCTGCTCAATTATGTGCCGCCGGATACGCTGCTCGCCTGGGCGGCCAACATCGGTGGTTTTGGTCTGCTGCCCGGTTCGCTGGCCAATCTGATTGCGCTGCGCATGGCCAACAATCGTCGCATCTGGTGGCGCTTTCATCTCTACTCGTTACCGATGCTGCTGTGGGCCGCCGTGGTTGGATACGGATTACTCTTATTCAGATAGTGCTGATTTGTAATTTTATCCTGGAAAATGTATAGCTTCAGCCTAAGTTTAGTAAACGGCGCATCCCCCGCGCCGTTTTTAGACAGGACTGTTGCGATACTATGGCTGAAAAATCAACGCATCCTGACGATGTTCAGGACGATAACAACAAAGATACTGAAAACAGCGAAAACCCCCGTAAGCGCCCCGGAAAAAAGCCACTGATTATCCTCGCGATTGTCGTTGGGGTGATGGTGATCGTTGCGCTGGTGTGGTGGCTGTTAACCCGTAATCAGGAAACCACCGACGACGCCTTTACCGACGGCGACGCGGTAACCATTGCGCCAAAAGCCTCGGGTTATGTCACCGAACTGCGGGTAAAAGACAACCAGCGCGTTAAGAAAGGCGACCTGCTGGTGGTTATCGATCCGCGCGATGCCACCGCGCAGCGCGATCAGGCGCAGGCGCAATTGGGGCTGGCAACGGCGCAGCTGCACCAGGCGCAGGCGCAGCTCGAACTCTCCAAAGTGCAATATCCGGCAAAGCGGAATGAAGCCCGCGCCCAGGTGTTGAAAGCCAAAGCCGACCTGGCGAATGCCGAAGCGGCTTATCGTCGCCAGCGCGGCGTCGATCCCCGGGCGACCACGCAGCAGAATATCGATACCGCCAACGCCCAGTTGCGCAGCGCCCAGGCGCAGCTTGCCAGCGCTCAGGCCCAGCTGGAGGTTGCCGAACAGGTCCAGCTGCAAATCCGTCAGCAGGAAACCAATGTCGAGGCGCGTCAGCAGCAGGTGGCGCAGGCGAAAGCCCAGCTGGAAACCGCTAATTTAAATTTATCCTGGACGGAAGTTCGCGCGCCCTTTGACGGCATCGTCACCAAACGCAATGTGCAAAACGGCACGCTGGTGCAGGCGGGCAGCGCGCTCTTTTCGCTGGTCTCACCGGAAGTGTGGGTAGTGGCGAACTTTAAAGAGTCGCAGCTGGAACGCATGCGCCCAGGCAATAAAGTAACGGTGAAAGTGGATGCGTGGCCAGATATGGAACTGGAAGGCCATGTCGACAGTATCCAGCAGGGCAGCGGATCGAAATTTGCCGCCTTCCCGTCGGAAAACGCCACCGGTAACTTTGTCAAAATCGTTCAGCGCGTGCCGGTGAAAATCGTCATTGATAAGGGTCTGGATCCGAATAAACCGCTGCCGTTGGGCCTCTCCGTTGAACCGAAGGTGACGCTGGAATGACCGATCACAGCCACGAGAACTGGAAACCCGCCAGTAACCCGTGGGCGGTGGCGTGGGTCGTCACCCTCGCGGTATTTATGGAGATCCTCGACACCACGATTGTTAACGTGGCGCTGCCGCATATCGCCGGATCTCTCTCCGCCAGCTATGACGAATCCACCTGGGTACTGACCAGCTATCTGGTAGCAAATGGCATTGTGCTGCCGCTGTCGGCTTTCCTCAGCCGCACCTTTGGACGCAAGCAGTTTTTTCTTATCTGCATTGTGATGTTTACCGTCTGCTCATTTTTGTGCGGGATCGCCACGGAGCTGTGGCAAATCATTCTGTTTCGTATTTTGCAGGGCTTTTTTGGCGGCGGTTTGCAGCCGACGCAGCAATCGGTGCTGCTCGATTACTTTAAACCGGAAGATCGCGGCAAAGCCTTTGGCCTCTCCTCCATCGCCATTATTGTCGCGCCGGTGATGGGGCCAACATTAGGTGGCTGGATAACCGATAACTACTCCTGGCGCTGGGTCTTTTTTATCAATATTCCGGTCGGGCTGGTGACGGTACTGGCGATCTACCAGCTATTGGAAGATCCACCGTGGGAGCGCAAATCGAAACAGAAACTCTCCATCGACTGGCCGGGGATCAGCTTAATCACCCTCGGGCTGGGCTGCCTGCAGGTTATGCTCGATCGTGGGGAAGATGAAGACTGGTTCAACTCAGACTTCACGCGCATTTTTGCCGTCCTGACGGCTATCGGTATTGTCGGCGCAATTTACTGGCTGCTGTATGCCAAAAAACCGGTGGTCGATCTGCGCTGTATGGCGGACCGCAACTTTACCACCTCCAGCTTGCTGATGGCCGGCATGGCGATGATCCTCTACGGCAGTTCGGTGGTTATTCCGCAGCTGGCACAGCAGGATTTAGGTTATACCGCCACCTGGTCCGGGCTGGTGCTATCGCCCGGCGCGGTGCTGATTGTGCTGACCATTCCGCTGGTGCTGAAACTGATGCCGCTGGTGCAGACGCGCTGGATCATCGCCTTTGGCTTTTTCTGTCTCGCCGCTTCGTTCTGGTGGTCGCGTACGCTAACGCCGGATATCGATTTCGAAACCATGATGCTGTTTCGCAGCGCGCAGTCCGTTGGATTAGGTTTCCTCTTCGTGCCCTTAACCACCATCGCCTTTATTTCGATACCGCGGCAGTACAATGCCGATGCGGCGGCACTGTTTACCATGTTCCGTAACGTGGCGGGATCGATAGGTATTTCGCTCTCCACGGCGGCGATCACCGAACGCTCGCAGGCGCATATGTCGCACTTAGCGGAACATACTTCCCCCTTTAATGAGCAGTTCCAGTTGGCACTGCGCGAAACGGCCGAGGCCATCCGCAACTTTACCAGCCTGGCGGGCGATCCGCTGAGTAGCGCGACCGGGCAGATGTATAAAGCGATGATCGCCCAGTCGCGCTTTTTGGCCTATGTCGATGTATTCACCGTTCTCAGCCTGGTTGCGCTGTTACTGATCCCCTTTTGTTTATTGCTTTCGCCGATTAAGAGCGAAGGCAGCGCAGGAGCACATTAAAATGACGTGGTGTCGTTTCCCCGTAACCCTCTTATCCCTGTGGCTGGCAGGCTGCGCCGTTGGGCCGGATTACCAGGCGCCCAAACCGCAAACCCCCGCGCGCTGGAACGATGCGGGGGATAACGAGGTAAAATCCCGCACCTCTTCGCAGGCGATCAATCCCCGCTGGTGGACTACCTTCCAGTCGCCACAGCTTAATAGCCTGATTGAGCGGGCGATTGCCGGCAATTTGTCGCTGCAGCAAACGGTGCTGCGCATCGCCGGCGCGCGGGAGCAGATTAACCAGGCGGGCGGCGCGTTTCTGCCCGCCGTTAACGGTTCGCTGAAAGCAACGCGGCAGCAGTTAGGCATTGAAGGTGAGTTAAAATCCCATGACGTTTATGGACAGCTGGATAATGCCGATCCGGCCATTAGCGGCGCGCTGGGTGCGCTGACCCAGCCGGTAAATCTCTATCAGGGCAGTTTCGATGCCCAGTGGGAACTGGATCTGTGGGGCAAAGTGCGCCGTCAGGTAGAAGCGGCTTCGGCGCAGCAGCAGCAAGCGATAGAGCAGCGTAACGATGCGTTAGTGTCGCTGGAAGCGGAAGTGGCGCGCGCATGGCTGCAACTGCGCGGCGCGCAGAGCATCATCCGCACGATGAAAACACAGATCGACAGCGCTGAGCAGACCTTTACTCTGACGGAAAACCGGCAAAAAGGCGGCCTTTCACCACAGCTTGATGTGGAAAATGCCCGCGCGCAGATCGGCAACCTGGAGGCGCAACTGCCGCAATATGAAGCGCAGGAGCGGCAGGCGATGAACGCGCTGGCGGTTCTGCTCGGCAAAGCCCCCGGTGCGCTGGACAGCGAACTGCAAAATACGCAGCCGTTACCGGCGCTGCCGGACATTGTGCCGACCGGGATCCCTTCCACGCTGGCACGTCGTCGCCCGGACGTACGCGAGGCGGAAGCCAGCCTGCATGCCGCCACGGCGCAGATTGGCGTCTCCGTCGCTCAGTTGTTCCCCAGCCTCTCCCTGAGCGGTCAGTTTGGCCTGCGCAACAGCGAAACCAACTGGCTGACGGACTGGAGCAGCCACTTTTATAGCGTTGGTCCGCAAGTGTCGATTCCTATCTTCCAGGGCGGACGGCTGGTATCAAGCGTGAAACTGGCGCGCGCGCAGCAAGGCGCAGCGGTGCTAAACTATCGACAGACGATACTCAGTGCGCTGGGCGATGTGGAGAATGCGTTAGTCAGCTATCGTGCCGATCAACAGCGGGAAGCGGGGTTAGATAAGACTCTGAGCGCCTTGCAAAACGCGTTTTCCCTTGCCAACAACAGCTATCGTCAAGGGATCGCCAGCTTTATTGATGTGCTGGATGCACAGCGCCAACTCGCGCAGGCCAGCCAGCAGCGGGAGCAGGCGCGGGTGCAGAGCAGCCTCGATCTGGTGGCGCTCTATAAAGCCCTCGGCGGCGGTTGGGAGCCGTATCAAAACGTGCAACTTCCTGATTACAAAGTGTTTGGCGAAGCGCCACGCGGATAATCAGAGAAATGGGCAAGAAACAGGCAGGATCCTCACATTCGCCGCGGAGGTAGAGTGCGTATAACTGTCTGCTTCAACCCAAGCGATGAGGAGTGGACTCCATGCGATACAAAAAACTAGGCAATACGGGACTCTTTGTTTCTGAATTGTGCCTGGGCACGATGACCTTCGGCGGCGACGATAGCGAAAGTATGTGGAGCAAAATCGGCCAGCTGCAGCAGGCGCAAGCTGAACAGCTAATCGGCAGCGCCCTCGATGCCGGTATTAACTTTATCGATACCGCCGATGTATATGCCAATGGCCGTTCCGAGGAGATCACCGGGCAGGCGTTAAAAAACCTGAAAGTGCCGCGTGAAAATGTCATTGTCGCCACCAAAGTGTTTGGCGAAACCGGTACCGCCGGGGTTAACTCGCGCGGCAATTCCCGTTATCACATCATGCACAGCGTGAAAGAGAGCCTGCGCCGTATGCAGCTCGATCATATCGACCTCTATCAGTTACATGGTTTCGATCCGGCCACGCCGATTGAAGAGACCCTGTATGCGCTGGATATCCTGGTGAGGCACGGGCATGTGCGTTATATCGGCGTCTCCAACTGGGCGGCGTGGCAAATCACCAAAGCGCTGGGCCTTTCTGAGCGCCTGGGTCTTGCGCGTTTTGCCTCGCTGCAGGCCTATTACACCATTGCCGGGCGCGATCTTGAGCGCGAACTGGTGCCGATGATGCAAAGCGAAGGCGTGGGTTTGATGGTCTGGAGCCCGCTGGCGGGCGGCCTGCTGAGCGGTAAATACGATCGTGAAGGGCAATCGCAAACGGGCGGACGTCGGCTGGCGTTCGACTTCCCGCCGGTTAATAAAGATCGCGCCTTTGACTGCGTGGATGTGATGCGCGTCATTGCCGACGACAAAGGCGTTTCCGTGGCACAAATCGCACTCGCCTGGCTGCTGCATCAGCAGGCGGTCACCAGCGTGATTATCGGTGCGAAACGCCCGGAACAACTGGACGAAAACATTGCCGCCACCGCCATTCGTCTGAGCGATGAGGAACTGCGCCAGCTCGATGAAGTGAGCGCACTGCCGCGCGAATATCCTGGCTGGATGTTTGAACGCCAGGGCGAATACCGTCGTAATCAATTAAACGCGCAATAAATCTCCCCGCCTAAAAACGCGACGTACATCCCGTCGCGTTCTCTTTTCCTTCGAATAGCGTCACAAAACCGTCTCGCCCCTTTTGCTCATTTTTTCGCTTTTATCTATATGACTAGTCATATATTTAAAATGACTAGTCATGGAGAAAGCGAGATGAGTAAAACGTTACCGAGCGGATTTTTATGGGGCAACTCTGTCTCCAGTATGCAGACGGAAGGGGCATGGAGTGAGGGTGGGAAAGGGATGTCTGTCTACGATATCCGCGAAGCCAGCGAATTTGCCTCCGACTGGAAAGTCGCCACCGATTCTTACCACCGCTATCAGGAAGATTTCGATTTGATGCAGGATCTCGGCATGAACTGCTATCGCTTCCAGATATCCTGGAGCCGGGTTTGCCCGCAGGGGGATGGCGAGTTCAACGAAGAGGGCATCGCCTTTTATGATCGCTTTATCAACGACCTTTTGGCGCGCGGCATTGAGCCGATGATCTGCCTCTATCACTTCGATATGCCGCTGGCGCTGGCGGAGCAGTACAACGGCTTTGCCGATCGGCGCGTACAGGACGCCTTTGTCCGCTACGGCAAAAAGATGATCGACTGCTTCGGCAGCCGCGTGAAGTACTGGCTGACCTTTAACGAGCAGAATATCTACCATATGCCGGGAGCGTTTCAGGTGGGCGGCTACCTGAAAGGGGAGAAAACCCTGCGCGAGCTCTATCAAATTCAGCATCACGTAATGATGGCCCATGTGCTGTTAACTCACTATCTGCACGATACCCAGCCTGGCAAATTAATGGGCGGCATGCTGGCGCACCAGCTGATCTATCCGGCGACCTGTAAACCGCGCGATGTCTTTTGCGCTACCCAGTATGACGAATTCCTCAATCAGAACCTGCTGCGGGTTTACGCCGGCCAGGGCTACAGCCCGGAAGTAATGGCGGTGGTCGATCGGGAAGGCTTCCGCGATATCTATCGCGATGAGGATCTGGCGCAAATCGTGCGGATGAAAAACGACTTTATGGCCTTCAGCTACTACGCCAGTAAAACCCTCGACAGCGACGCTATCGCACCGGGCTCGCCGGTGAACTACTACCTGGAGCAGGGCGACAAAGCGAACCCTTATCTTGAGGCAACCGAATGGGGCTGGCAGATCGATCCGCTGGGCTTTCGCGCCATTATCACCCGCTATTACAACGACTGGCGCTTACCGGTTTTCCCAATTGAGAACGGTATCGGCGTGATTGAAAGCTGGGACGGTGTCAATCCGGTCGCGGACGATTACCGCATCGCTTATCACCGCGATCATATCCAGGCGATGAAGGACGCCATCTTTGAAGACGGCGCGCAGGTGATCGGCTATCTCGGCTGGGGGCTGATCGACATTCTCAGCTCGCAGGGGGATATGCGTAAGCGCTACGGCGTGGTCTACGTCAATCGTGATAATCATGATTTAAAAGATTTAAAACGCGTACCGAAAAAGAGCTATCGCTGGCTACAGCAGGTGTGTCGCAGCAACGGCCGCGACATGTAAATACGAGAGGAGAGCGCAATGTCTGACAGCAACATCACTCCGAAAATGCAGTCATTCGTCGATAAGTTCGTGGAGTTTTCCGCCCGGCTGGCCAATCAGGTGCATCTGCGTTCGCTGCGTGACGCCTTTGCCGCGGTGATGCCCATTTTTATCCTCGCCGGGCTGGCGGTGTTGATCAATAACGTGATTTTCCCCTGGGTGCTGGAAGGGGAGACGCTGGCGCGCTTTAAAGTATGGGGCGAAGCGGTGATCAACGGCACGCTAAATATCGCCGCGCTATTGATTGCGCCCATGACCGCCTGGTCGCTGGCGCGCAATAAAAACTTCCCCAACCCGGTATCGGCGGTGGTGATTGCGCTCTCCAGTTTTATTATCATGATGCCGATGCAGCTTGAGGTGGTGCCCGTTGGCGCTAAAACTACCGTCAGCGTGACGCAGTTGCTGGCGTTCTCCAACATCGGTACGACGGGCATTTTCGCCGGGGTGATTATCGGTCTGCTCTCCACCGAACTGTTTATTCGCGTCGCCAGCGTGAAGAAATTCAACATTTCCCTTGGCGAAAATGTCCCGGCGGCGGTGGGGCAGTCGTTTTCCTCGCTGATCCCGGCGATTATCACCCTCTCGCTGTTCGCTATCGTTGCCGCGTTGCTGGCGAATCTGTTGCAGACGGACTTAATCCATCTCATCACCACCCTTATCCAGCAGCCGCTGCGGCAGATCAACACCAGTTTACCGGGCACGCTGTTTATCTATAGCTTCGGTAACTTCCTCTTTACCCTTGGGATTCATCAGACGGTAGTCAATGGCGTGATCCTTGAGCCGCTGCTGCTGATTAATACCAATGAAAATATGCTGGCCTTCGCTAACGGTCAGCCGATTCCGCATATTATCAATAATATTTTTGTCCCCACCTTTGGCATGATTGGCGGCACGGGCAGCACGCTATCGCTGCTGATCGCGATCTTTCTCTTCGCCCGGCAGAAATCGGCAAAACAAGTGGCGCGCCTCGCCATCTCGCCGGGGCTGTTTAACATTAATGAACCGGTGATTTTTGGTCTGCCGATTGTCTTTAACTTGCCGCTAATGATCCCCTTTGTGCTGCTGCCCGCCATTGGCATCGGCTTTGCCTGGATCTGCACCACGCTCGGTTGGATCTCCCACTGCGTGGTGATGATCCCGTGGACTACGCCGCCGATTTTAAGCGCCTGGCTGGCGACGGCGGGCGACTGGCGAGCCGTGGTGGTGCAGTTGATAATCATCATCTTTGGTGTATTCTTCTACCTGCCTTTCCTCAAAATTGCCGAGAGAGTGGCCTTAAAAAACAATGGGATAGACTGACAATAAAGGAAGGCTATGGCGGCAAAATACATCACTATCGCGCGGGAAATAAAGCGGCGTATTCTCAGCCAAGAGTACGCGGCCAGCGCAGCGCTGCCGGATCAGTTTGCGCTGGCGGCAGAGTTTGAAACCAGCCGTATGACCATTCAGCAGGCGATGCGTCAGCTGATTGTGGAAGGGCTGGTTTATACCCGCCAGGGGCAGGGAACCTTTATCCGTAAAAACTTCCTGCAGCAATCGCGCTGGGATCTGCCCGGTAGCGACTATTTTGGTGCCACCAAAACCTGGGAAAATGTGGGCCAGGTCACCAGTAAAATCATCCGCTTCGAACTGCGTTTCCCGACGGAAAAAGAGCAGGCCTCGCTGCTGGTGGGGCCGGACGATCCGGTCTATGACTTTATCCGCCTGCGTCTGCTGGAAGGCGAGCCGATGTCGCTGGAGTTTACGCTGATGCCGGTAAATCTGGTGCCGGGGTTAAACCGTGGCCATCTCGAAAGCTCCGTCTTTCGCTACGTACAAGACGATCTGGCGCTAAAAATTATGGGGTCGTACCGCATTGTACGCGCCCTCAAACCCGGCGCAGAAGATAAGCAGTATCTCAACTGTGAAGAGACGGATCCGGTGCTGGAAGTGGAGCAGGTGATCTACCTGGAAGACGGAACCCCGCTCGAATACGCCCATTGCCATTACCGCTACGATCACGGCGGCATTATTGTGGTCAATAACGGGTAAAAAAAAGCGGAGCCGAGGCTCCGCTTGTTCTCTTTTACGCTTGATCAGTTGACACGAACCGGCATCCCGGAACGGTTCTGAACCGCCTGCTCCACTACGTTAGCATCGACGTCAGACTGATTGGTGACGGTCTGCACCGCTTTGGTCAGCGCAATCGGCACGATCTCACCGCCGGTGAACTGGGCTTCGGTGGTCGACAGCGGGTTGTGAACCTCGATATAACGGCTGCCATCCGGCTCGGTGGTCGCTTTTACCGGCTCATCAATAAACTGTACGCGCGTATCGACCGGTACGTTTTCGAACAGGAATTTAATGTCGTCGTTACGCAGACGCACGCAGCCGTGGCTGACGCGCAGGCCGATACCGAAGTTGGCGTTGGTGCCGTGAATGGCGTACAGGCGACCGATATAGAGCGCGTACAGACCCATCGGGTTATCCGGGCCTGCCGGAACCACTGGCGGCAGCGGCTGGCCCATGGCCACGTATTCCGCGTGCATCTTCGCCGTCGGCGTCCAGGTCGGGCCGGCTTTTTTACGCTCTACTTTGGTGGTCCAGGCAATTGGGGTGTCCTTGCCCAACTGGCCGATACCGATAGGTAGCACGATTACCGTGTTGGTACCTTTCGGATAGTAGTAGAGGCGCATCTCTGCACTGTTAATCACGATCCCTTCGTGAACCGTATCCGGCAGGATCAGCTGCTGTGGTACGTTCATCACAGTGCCGCCTTTCGGCAGGTAGGCGTCAATGCCCGGGTTTGCTTCCAGCATGTTAGACAGGCCCATTTGATACTCAGCCGCAAAATATTCCAGCGGCTGCGTATTGCCTTCCGGAATAGTGACGACCTGGTTCTGGCCAATCAGACGGCTACCATCGGTCGGTAGCGGATAAGTAACAGCAGACGCGCTTTTGCAAAATCCCACGACAGCAAATGCCGCCGCTAAAAGGGTTGTTAATTTCATGTTCATCTTATGCAAGATATTGCCAAACTGGCCGTTGGGTTGAGAATGCAGGAAGCGCATTATATGTGCATTCCCCCGTCCAGGGAATTCAGATGTGTACGAAATCACACTTTTTTCCCTTTGCTTGCATTTTAGCGGCCTGACAGCAGGCAGGAATCTAATTCGGAATTGTGGCATAATAGGGCGTTTGTCACATATTTCAGGATACCTCTGTGTTAGTCACCAGCAACGTCACCATGCAATTCGGCAGCAAACCGCTGTTCGAAAATATCTCCGTCAAATTTGGCGGCGGCAACCGTTACGGCCTGATCGGGGCTAACGGAAGTGGAAAATCCACCTTTATGAAGATCCTCGGCGGCGATTTAGAGCCGACGCTGGGCAACGTCTCTCTCGATCCGAATGAGCGCATCGGTAAGCTGCGCCAGGATCAGTTCGCCTTTGAAGAGTACAGCGTGCTCGACACGGTGATTATGGGTCATGCGGAACTGTGGCAGGTAAAACAGGAACGCGACCGCATTTACGGCCTCGCTGAGATGAGCGAGGAGGATGGCTATAAAGTGGCCGACCTCGAAGTCGAATATGGCGAAATGGACGGCTACTCAGCGGAAGCCCGCGCGGGCGAACTGCTGCTCGGCGTCGGTATTCCGGTGGAACAGCATTACGGCCCGATGAGCGAAATCGCCCCAGGCTGGAAGCTGCGTGTGCTCCTGGCGCAGGCGCTGTTTGCCAATCCGGATATCCTGCTGCTCGATGAACCGACCAACAACCTGGATATCGATACCATTCGCTGGCTGGAGCAGGTGCTGAACGAGCGTGACAGCACCATGATCATCATTTCCCACGACCGTCACTTCCTGAACATGGTCTGTACGCACATGGCGGATCTCGACTACGGCGAGCTGCGCGTTTATCCGGGCAACTACGACGAGTATATGACGGCGGCAACCCAGGCACGCGAACGTCTGCTGGCGGACAACGCCAAGAAAAAGGCGCAGATTGCGGACCTGCAATCTTTCGTGAGCCGCTTTAGCGCCAACGCCTCAAAATCTCGCCAGGCGACTTCCCGCGCCCGTCAAATTGACAAAATCAAGCTGGAAGAAGTTAAAGCCTCCAGCCGTCAGAACCCGTTTATTCGCTTTGAGCAGGATAAGAAACTGTTCCGTAACGCGCTGGAAGTGGAAGCCCTTACTAAAGGCTTCGATGATGGTCCGCTGTTTAAGAACTTTAATTTGTTGCTGGAAGTGGGCGAGAAGATTGCCATTCTGGGTGCCAACGGCGTGGGTAAATCCACTCTGCTGAAAACCCTGGTGGGTGAGTTAGAACCCGATCACGGCACCGTCAAATGGTCCGAAAACGCGCAGCTCGGTTACTATGCGCAGGATCACGCCGAAGATTTTGATAACGATCTGAGCGTCTTCGACTGGATGAGCCAGTGGAAACAGGAAGGCGATGACGAGCAAGCGGTGCGCAGCATCCTCGGGCGTCTGCTGTTCAGCCAGGACGATATCAAAAAACCGGCCAAAGTGCTGTCCGGTGGCGAAAAAGGCCGCATGCTGTTCGGCAAGCTAATGATGGAAAAGCCCAATATCCTGATTATGGACGAACCGACCAACCACCTCGATATGGAATCCATCGAATCCCTGAACATGGCGCTGGAAATGTATCAAGGCACGCTGATCTTCGTCTCCCACGACCGCGAATTTGTTAGCTCGCTGGCGACCCGCGTGATTGAGATTACGCCGCAGCGGGTGGTGGATTTTTCAGGGAACTACGAGGATTATTTACGCAGCCGCGGTATCGAATAAATTTACCGTCGTCTTTCACCTTGCAGCTGCGTTGGCTGCACCTTCGTACCCTGGTCACTTACTTATGTAAGCTCCCAGGGATACTCAGGTTTGCCGCCTTGCTGCAAAGCGAAATACTTAGGTAAATTGCCAGGTAAACGCGAAATACTTAGGTAAACGGTGAAGTGCCGTTAACGTAAAAAACGAAATAAATATGCCGGAATGCGTTTTCGCTTTCCGGCATATTTTTAGGCGAAGGTCCAGCTGTTGGATTTTTCGCCGTTGATCAGCAACTGACGTTTTTCTCCTGTCGGGAGCGTTACTTTTAGTTCAGGCCATGCCGGGCGATAGTCGCCGCGGGTGCGGATCAGCAGATCAATGGTGCTGCCTGAGCATACCATTTCCCACTCCAGCCATAGCGCGTTGCCCTCTTTATAACCCCAGGATTCACCGTCATCCTCGAACAGTAACCCGCGGGTAAGGCCTGTGCCTTTGAGGGGGAAAAGCTGCAGTTCGCGGGTGGTATCGGCGCGGGCATCCACATGCGTGATGCGCTCGCTCAGGGGCAAAGCTGCGCCTGCGCGTACCAGCAGCGGCAAGGTTTCCAGCGGCGCATCCAATGTTACCCACTGGCCCGGCGCATACCAGTTGCCGCTGTAAAAGTCGTACCAGCCGGTATCATTGGCGGGCAGCCAGACGCGGCGTTCGCGCGCGCCGGGTTCGACGACGCTGGCGACCAGCAGATCGCGGCCTAACAGGAAGTCGTCACACTCCTCGAAAGTTTGCTCATCGTGTTCATGATCGAGGAACGTCGGGCGCAGCATCGGCTCGTCGTCGGCGTGCGCCTGCCACAGCAATGTGTAGAGATAGGGCAGCAGACGATAGCGCAGCTCAATTGCGCTGCGGATCGCCGGTGTTACCGCCGGGTACATCCACGGCTCGTTGACCGTACTATCGTCATTCCATGAATGGATAGTAAAGCGCGGATGCATTACGCCGTTTTGCACCCAGCGGACAAACAGCTCGGCATCAGGTTTGTCACCGGAAAAACCGCCGACATCGTGCCCGACATTATATAAACCCGACAAACTCATCCCCACGCCCATGCGGGTGTTATAGCGCAGCGTGTCCCAGTTAGTACGGTTATCGCCGCTCCATGTCTGCACATAGCGCTGCATACCGGCGCACCCGGAGCGCGAAATAAGGTAAGGGCGTTTTTGCGGGGCAAAGCGCTGCTGCGCTTCCATCGAGGCGCGCATCATCAACAGCGGCATTACCGGGCGAATATGTTTGATGGCAACGGGCCGACCAAAACCGTGGCAGCGGGCTTCGCCATCCCACACTTCGAATTCGTTGTTATCATTCCACGTCGAATCGATGCCCATCTCCAGCAACTGCGTTGTCACGCCCTCCTGCCACCAGGCAACGGTCTGCGGGTTGGTGAAGTCCAGATGAGAACCTTCGTCATCCCAGAAGCTTGAGCGTTCCGGCGCATCAATTTCTGAATCGCGAATAAACAGCCCGCGCTCCGCGACTTCGTTATAGCGTGGATGATCCTGCAACAGACAGGGCTTAATATTCGCCGCCAGCTTCAGGCCTGCATCGTGAAACGCCTGGCTCATCGCTTGCGGCTGCGGCACCTTGTCATAGTTCCAGTTAAAGACGTAGCGCTTGCCGTTAATTGAGGTGTAGCCGGAGGAGAGCTGGAACGAGTCGCACGGAATAGCGTGATCGGCGCACAAGCGAATAAAGTTCATCAACTGGTTTTGGGCATCCGGCGCATCGGTGTAGTGCATCGTCGAGCCGCTGTAGCCGAGGCTCCATTTCGGGCCGAACAGGGTTTTACCCGTCAGGCGCACAAACGCTTTAGTCACATCCAGCGCCCGCGCGCCGGTAAAAATGTAGTAATCAATATCGCCCGCTTCTGCCTGCCAGCGGCGATAGGCGGTGTGGTAGTTGTCTATCTCGTTACCCAGATCCAGCCAGCAACTGCTGAGGTTGTCATAAAACAGGCCGTAGCTGATGTCATCGCGGCGGGTGAGGGTAAACGGAATATGTTTATACAGCGGATCGGTGCTGACGGCGTTATAGCCCATCGCATCGAGGTTGCGCATTTCGTAACGCTTGCCGGTGCGTTGCAGGTTGCCCGCTTTCTCACCGAGTCCGTAAAAACGCTCCTCTTTTTTACGGCTCAGGTAGTGCGCCACGCCGTCGCCATGAGCATTAACCAGGTAGGCGCTGGTCGGGCGATCGCCAGCCAGCCACTGCCATTCGCCCGCGTCGTTGCGGTAGTGCCACTCCAGCCACAGCGGCTGATGCACGGTAACGCGCAGTTTGGCGCTCTCGACGGTTAAAGTCTCTTGCTGCTGGTTCAGGGACCAGTGCGGCAGGCTAAAGCCGCTGAGATCGTCTCGTGAGCGGCCTTCCCACGGTACATCTTCTTTCGGCGCGATGCTCCAGGTTCTGTCCAGCGCCAGTTCGCCCTTGCGTTTGAGCAGCACGCGAAACAGGTTCTCTTCCAGCACATACAGGCACAGGATATGTTGCCCGTCCACCCGCAGTTCAACATGGTGTGCAGACTCTTTTTCTAACGTCCAGTTCTTCAGGGTTTTCATATCAGACATCCACTATCAAGCGCGTTTCGCGCGTCGTTCAGCAATAAATGCAACCAGGAAAAGGGCGCCAAGCAGGTCAAAGAAACCCATGGCAATAAACAGCGGGTTAAAACCGATTTTGTCGGCGGTAACGCCAATCAGCAGTGAGAAGAGGAAGCTGGCTATCCACGCCGCCGAGCCGCGCATGCCGTTTACCGTAGCCATCTGGCCTTTATCGAAGGATTCCACCACCAGCGCGCTGAGCATGCAGGAGATGATTTGATGACCAAAGCCGCCAATGGAGATCAGCAAAATGGTGATATAGGGATCGCGGGTGAGGGCGACAATCGCCAGCGAAATCATTAAAAACGCGCCGGTTACCGAGCTGGCGACCACCGAGTTGACGCGCGAGCAGCCAAACCAGCGGGTATACAGTTTAGTGAGATAACCGCTGGCGACGCTGCCGAGATCGGCGGCGAGGAACGGCAGCCAGGCGAACATGGCGATCTGTTTCAGATCCATGCCGTGCTCTTTTGCCAGATAGAGCGGCACCCAAAAGCTCAGTACCGCCCAGGCCGGTTCCGCCATAAAGGCAGGAATGGCGATACCGTAAAAGCGTCTGTTTTTTGCCACGGTTTTCAGCGCCGTCAGGAACGGCAGTCTGACGGCGGGCGGTTCGTTATCCTGCTGAATAAACGCCAGTTCTTCTTTGCTGAGGTTCGGATGTTTGTCCGGGTTGTGATAAAACGCCCACCACAAAATCACCCACAGCAGTGCCAGCGCGCCGGTAAACATAAACGCACCCTGCCAGCCAAAGGAGGCGTGGGCGAAATAGATAATTGGCGGTGCCAGCATTGCGCCAATGGAGAAGCCAACGCCCGCCCAACCGGCCGCGACGGGGCGTTCCGATTTCGGAAACCATTCACCGAGGGTTTTAGCATTCGCTGGGGTCGCCGCAGCTTCCGATGCGCCCATAGTGAAACGCAAAATCGCCAGGTGCAGCCAGCTGCTGGCACCGGCGTGGAAAATACAGGCCAGCGCCCAGATAATGGCGCACACCATAAAGCCAACTTTCAGGCCAATGACGTCAATCAGCCAGCCACACAGCGGCTGGAAGAGGGTATAAGCGAGCTGAAACGCGCCGACAATCCACGAATATTGTTCGGTAGTAATGCCCAGCGAGCTTTTCAGTTCCGGGGCGAGGATCCCCAGCGAGTTACGGGTGATGTAGTTCACCGTCACGCCGAATAAAAACAGTATCAGCACCCACCAGCGTAAATTTTTCACTATCCTGCGGCTCTTGCTGGCCGCCATTTCATTATTGATCCCCTGGCTCATTCTTTTCTCCGCACAGCTTCTTGTAGGGAAGTGGGGCAAACCCTGCGGAGTTGTTATACCGAAAGGGTTTGCGGGATGATTTTTTCTCATTTTTACGTATTAGCCCTACAACTAGTATGGAAGTTGTACGACACCTTTACGTTAGGCGAGAAAAATCAGCCGCTAAAGGGGATTTTGTGCAAGGATTCTCATTACAGCGCGGAGATATACGACAAACTCTCTCTCAAGTCATAAATATCAGGCTTTAGGGTTCATGAAAATTTTCCCATTTCGCAAACGGAGCCAGATCACAAAATGGACAAAAAGCTCAAAATCAATGAAATAGCGCTGCGTACCAACCTGTCGACCAGCACCGTTTCCCGTGTGCTCGCCGGCAAAGCAAATACCAGTGAAAAAGCCAGGGCGGCGGTGCTGGCTTGCGCGCGCGAACTGGGGGTGATGGAGGGGATTGCCGCCGGGCGATTACTGCTGAACAACCTGCTGATATTTGCGCCGCAACGGGCGTTCGAAGAGCGTTCCGATATCTTCTATTACCGGGTGATTCAGAGCATCAATAAAGCGTTAGCGCCCCATGAAGTACGCTTGCGCTACTGCGCGCTGGAGGAACTCGATAGCGACGCCAATGAATTTATTGCCCGTATGAATGCGCCAGAAACCCAGGCCGCGATCCTGTTAGGCATCGATGACGCGCATATTCATGACCTGGCGGCGGAGATCAATAAACCCTGTGTGCTGATCAACTGCCGTGACGGCCGCATGCGTCTGCCGTCGATTGCGCCGGATCACCGCACCATTGGTGAATTTGCCGCCCGTTACCTGTTCGATATGGGCCACCGCGATGTGGTAAATGTTATGTGTCTGCGCCGCTACACCATGGATCTGCGGCTGGCGGGGATTAAAGAGGCCTGGCAGCAGCGTAACCTACGCTTTCAACCGAAGCGTGATCTGATAAGCGTGCCGAGTTTTAGCGCTAAAGACGCCGCGCAGCGGGTGGGCGAATGGCTTGACGATGCGGCGCATAAATCCCCACCCACCGCCTTTTTGGTCAGCGGTGATTTTATGGCGCAGGGCACGGTGCAGGCGCTGCGCCAGCGCGGGCTGCGCGTACCGCAGGATGTGTCGGTGATGAGTATTGACGCTTTTAATCTGGCGGCGATTCAGGATGTGCCGTTAACGGCGGTGCATGTCCCGCGGGATGAACTCGGCGTCGAGGCGGTGCATTTGCTGCAACAGCGGTTGATCCGCCCGCAGGCAACCACCGGTTCGCTGCTGCTCAACGGGACGCTGGCGGTGCGCGAGTCGGTACGGCGGATACGTCCGGGACAGCAACGTACCGCCGTTGAGCGCGAAGGGCTGTACGATGCTTAAACCTCCATTCCCAGCGCGCGCTTGCCGTGAATATTCAGATCGTACAGCGTAAAGCGGCCGGTCCAGTCGCTTTCGTAATTCTCACGAGGGAAATCCCCCGGCGATGCACCTTGCTCCAGCGCGATTTTCACTTTGCGCGCGTAAGCAAGATTCTTCTCGCACAGCGGCGCGGCGGGAATATACATCACGTTGCCCCAGCCCTGCTGGTTTTCCACCGGTGCCACGGAGTGGATCATATCGCAGTGCCACCACACGGAATCTCCGGCTTCCAGCGCCGGAATGCTGCTTAAGGCTTCTATTAGCAGCGGGTGCCACTTCTCCGATACCGGCAAAACCCGGCCAGGCGCTACGCCGCACAGCTCATCCTCCGGCACATCGTCCAGCAGCGGGCGCAGCAGGATATAAGCCATCGCTTCCGGGATCGGCACCACATGTAGCAAACCCTGGCCGGGGATCATATCCGACAGCGCCGTCCAGCCCTGGAAGGTGCGGAATACCGAACATTTAGTGGTGTTATCGACGGTGTACTCTTCCACCTCGGTACGGTGCGCCGCATCCCAGGGATCGTAGGCATCCAGGTTGCCGTTAAAGACATTGGCGAACACCCGTTGATAAGCGGGCAGCAGCCAGCGCTCCAGCGCGCCGGAATCCGTATGAGCGCCAAGCCCTTTTGACGTGGTGCCCGGCGGACGACGGCGAATGCGATCCGGGTAAATCACGCTAACATCCGGGTTAAACCACTGCTTGCCCTCGCTCTCAAAACGCCACAGACGATTGAGGAACGATTGCACGGCGGCCATTTCATCGCTCTGGCGCGCCTGCATTTGCGCCTGCGACCAGTAGATGGGATAGATTTCCGGACGCGAGGCTTCAAGGGTGCCGAAGAAGCTATCGCCAGGACCGCGATAAACATCGTCGAAATGGTTGTGATCGAGGTAATCAAGCATTGCGCGATCCCAGCCCAGCGCTTGCTCGCGGGGAAAGTGCCCCTTAATGACTGCACAGCCGCGCTGCTTAATCAGGGCGCGCTGTGCCTCGCTCACCGAGCCTTGGGCAATATCGTGATACGCAATTTGCGGCCACACCGATTCGCCCCGCGCTTTCAGCGTGTTCAGCTCCGCCACCCGCCGCGCAATCTTCTCGCTAAGGCGGTCAAAAAGGCCCTGCACATCACCAATCTGCGCGCGTAATTCCTGTTTTAACTGACGGATTGCCGCTTTGTAATCGGCGGGCAGCGTTTCGCTGGAAAAAGCCATATGCACCTCGTTTTCTTTCATTCGAAAGTTAATTGGATTGCATATGATAAAATAAGTTAAAAATAAGTTAATGCAAGTTTAATAAATGATCTTTTGCAACGGGGGGCGTTTTTTAGGCGTGAGGACTGCTACCCCCTCGCCATATGAGTTCGAAACCTGCTATCGGCTATTCCAGGCCCGCATCGGGATTACACTGCATATGATCCCAACCCTTATAATCCCTTACCTCGGGAACTCCTCCTGGCAGATTCTGCCAGTTGGATTTCAGCCCGGCAGTGTGATTATTCAGCTTGGTTAACCACACATACTGCATACCCCAGGCCGGGCCAGGGGATTCAGGTCGGATATGGTGCTTGTCGCCGAAATAGCTGTCCACATAGTGAATCCCCGGCCCGCCTTTAGCCAGGCGCGGATCGTCAAACGGCAGTGAACTCAGGTAGAGCGAGCCATCTTTCATTTGCATAAACCCCTGGTTATTGACGACCGTAAATGATTCCACCTCCTCCTTTCTGGGATGATCCAGCGTGAGCGGATTTCTCCAGGTCCGGCCATAATCCTTCGAGGCCAGAATCCCGCTGACGGTGTAATCGGTAATAGCGATGTATTGCTCAGAGGGATGGACAAATTTGCCGGTGAACAGACGGTAAAACTGGCTTGCCACTTCACTGCGAATACCACGACGGGTATCGACGAACCACAACGCGCCTTCACAGTTCCAGCCTTTTAACTCCAGCGTCCGGTGCTCATCAAAGCGATAAACAACCTGCACCGGAGGCTCTGCGGCCATTGCCTGCCAGCAAGCCATACCTGTAAGAATCAGCGTTAATCCTGACCATTTCATCATTATGCATTCCTTTTCTGAGAGGGGCTTACGCAGGAGCTGTCTCTCAGCTGGCAACGGGTGGCATATCCCATTGCAGTAAACGACTGAGCATGGTCATCTCTCTACATAAGCATTTCTGCATGTCTCTTTCACCCGTCCATCGGCTATTCCAGTCCCGCATCGGGATTACACTGCATATGATCCCAGCCCTTATAATCCCTTACCTCGGGCACACCTCCTGGCAGATTCTGCCAGTTGGTTTGCAGACTGGCAGTGAGATTTTTCAGCTCGGTTAGCCACACATAATCCATACCCCATGCCGGGCCAGGGGATTCAGGGCGGATATGGTGCTTGTCGCCGAAATAGCTGTCCACATAGTGAATCCCCGGCCCGCCTTTAGCC
>NZ_JXAG01000022.1 GCF_000814905.1 Enterobacter sp. Bisph1 | reverse complement strand
GTAGCGCCGATGGTAGTGTGGGGTCTCCCCATGCGAGAGTAGGGAACTGCCAGGCATCAAATTAGCAAGAAAAACCGGGGCATTAAACCGGTGGCTGTAAAAGAAATTCGGTGGAGCGGTAGTTCAGTCGGTTAGAATACCTGCCTGTCACGCAGGGGGTCGCGGGTTCGAGTCCCGTCCGTTCCGCCACCCTAATTAGGGGCGTAGTTCAATTGGTAGAGCACCGGTCTCCAAAACCGGGTGTTGGGGGTTCGAGTCCCTCCGCCCCTGCCAGAAATAATCCTTAGCATTTGCTAAGGATTTTTTTTTGCCTTTTTTCCAGACGCTTCGCTAATTCCCTCCATAAAAGCGCCCAGCGCGCTGATCCCGGCATCCTTGCCGGGCCTGATTAATCAATCACTTTGATCTTCAAAAGGTCGCGAATCTGGTTCTGCTTATCACTGTTTTGTAGCCAAATGGCATACAGCGGGCGGGAAAGCGTAGCGGTGTCGGCAACCGGATGAAGCGCTTCTTTTTGCTCTGCCCATGAAACAGGCAGCCAGGTATAACCATTCAACTGCGGCAGTAACTGATGGGCCACTTCTGCTGAACTGGTCGTCAAGGTGGGTACATCATCACTGGCAATTAATTCCGCTTCGTGCTGCTGAAAATCAGGCCCCCATTCGAGACGTAAATAATTCAGTTCTGACTTACTCTTTTCCGGCGCTGCGCAGTAAAGCGCCAGGGTGAAATGACCAAGCAACTGGCTACTAAACTCGTCCATTTTGGGCGTTTCAGTGGTGATCAAAAGATCGAGCTGCCGTTCATGGAGTTGTTTAACCAAAGATTGTCGTTGGGCAATGCGTGCTTCGAACTGCAGATTTCCCTGCAGGCTATAGAGCCTGGTTAACCAATCGCTAAGCATGCATTCCCATAACGACGCATTGGCACCAATAGAAAATTGGTGATGTCGCGAAGTATGCGCCACTTCCTTTCTTGCTGCTTGCCATGTACTCATCAAGGTTTCCGCATAAGGCAACAGCTTCTCTCCCGCTGCCGTCAGGCGGATATTATTGCGATGGCGCGTAAAGAGGTTAACGCCCAGTTGGTTCTCAAGCTGGCGAATACGAAAACTCACCGCGGACTGGGTAAGATAGAGCGCTTCGGCTGCGCGACCGAAATGACGTGTCCTGCTTACTTCGAGGAAAGTTTTTAACAATTCCGTATCCACAGCTTTCTCCACAAAAAAATTTGTCGTAATGATTTAAATGTTTTGTTTTACACTCTGTCAAGCGTAACTAATACTCCGCGCCATAAATAGCTCGGCCAAAGAATTAGGAGCGTGCAGGATGGCGGAAAGCTTTACGACGACGAATCGTTTTTTCGACAATAAAAATTATCCACGCGGGTTCTCTCGCCACGGTGATTTCACCATCAAAGAGGCTCAACTGCTTGAGCGTCATGGATATGCTTTTAACGAGCTGGAACTCGGCAAGCGCGAACCTATGACGGAAGAAGAATCGCAATTCGTTGCAGTGTGCCGTGGAGAGCGTGAACCTAACACTGAAGCTGAACGTGTGTGGATCAAGTATATGGCACGGATTAAACGTCCGAAGCGTTTTCACACGCTGTCCGGCGGAAAACCGCAGATGGAAGGTGCGGAAGACTTCACAGATTCCGACGACTAAGAGAAAAGGGGCTACGGCCCCTTTTCTACGCCAGCATCTTTTGCAGATGTATCAGCAACCTGTCAATGGCGCGGTAGCTTAGTGCTTCTTGTAGATGTGACCGCTGAATAGCCTCTTGCTGTTCAATATCGGCAATCGTACGTGCCACTTTCAACAGCCGCTGCCAGGCGCGCACGGATAAACCGAGGCGCGTTAACGTCTCCTCCAGCCAGCTCCCATCTTCCCTGCTAAGCCCACAGATCTGTTTTGTCTCGCTGCTGTCTAAACGCGCATTAAGTTTATTCTGCCGCTGATACTGCCATGCCTGGGCTTGAAGAACGCGTAAACGCACGGTCTCGCTGCTTTCTCCTGGATGTTGCGGCTGGCTCATTAAGCCTGGTTTCAGTAACGGGATCTCCAGTGACAGGTCAAAGCGATCGAGAAAAGGCCCCGAAAGCTTTCCCAGATAGCGTAGCGTTTGTTCTGGCGTGCAGCGGTTATGTTTTCCTTGATAGTGGCCCGTGGGGCTGGGATTCATCGCGGCGATTAACTGAAAACGCGCAGGATAAGTCACTTTCGCTCGCGCACGCGACAGATGAATCTGCCCGGACTCAATGGGCTCACGTAGGGCATCAAGTGCGCGACGCTCAAACTCAGGTAATTCGTCCAGAAATAACACGCCATTATGCGCCAGTGAGATTTCGCCCGGGCCGGGTATAGAGCCCCCGCCAACAAGGGCTACCAGCGAAGCGCTATGGTGAGGCGCTCTGAATGGCCGCCTGCGCCAGTGACGGGCAAGCACCGCTGTGTTAACCACGCTCATAATGGCTGCGCTTTCCAACGCTTCCTGATTGTTTAAGGGCGGCATCAATCCCCGGAGCCGAGTGGCCAACATTGTCTTTCCTGTCCCCGGTGGCCCTATCAACAATAGGTTATGCCCGCCTGCTGCGGTTATCTCCAGTGCACGCTTTCCTTGCTCCTGACCAATAACATCGCTTAAATCCTCCCTGTATGCCTCCTGGCTACTGCAAAAGGGGGCCGGTGGCGCTAACGCCCGTTTGCCTTCTACAAAGGCACAAACCTCCTGCAAATGATCGGCGATGAGGCAATCCTCGGTTTCTGTCAGGCTTGCTTCAGCTTCATTTTCTCTGGCAATAATAATGCGCCTGTCGGCTTTTACGGCTTCCATAACCGAAGAAATCGCGCCGGGAACGCCGCGCAAAGCGCCTGTAAGGGCCAGTTCGCCGACAAACTCATACCGGGTTAACTCCGAAGCCGTTAGCTGCTCAGAGGCGGAGAGAAGCGCAATAGCGATAGGCAAATCATATCGCCCGCCCTCCTTGGGCAGATCCGCAGGCGCAAGATTAATGGTGATGCGTTTAGCGGGGAATTCATAACCACTGTTGATGATTGCGCTACGCACCCGATCGCGAGCCTCTTTTACCGTGGTTTCCGGCAGCCCAACGATAGTCAGCCCCGGCAGCCCATTGCTGATGTGCACCTCGACGGTGACCAGCGGTGCCGTCACGCCTAATGCCGCTCGCGTATAGATAACAGACAATGCCATAGCGCCTCCTTTGCCCGCGCATTATCGGTTTTCATTATTGTTGGTGCATTAGTGAAAGACGGGATTTGCGTGCACAATTCACGAACTTCGATGCAAATGGCTTCTTCTTGCAACATTATGGAAAGACGATCGCAACGTTCAGAATTGCTTTAAAGGGTGAAAATTTTTCATTAGATTTTTATCTATAAAAAACAATGGCTTTAAAAGATTTGTAAAACTAGCCGCAAAACGAGCCATAAATTTTTCTTGTCTCCCATCACAAATCTGTGTTACCTCTTTAGGTATTCCTTCGAACATGAAGCAAGAACGAACACACATGAAAGCCCTTCTACGAGTGATTAGCCTGGTCGTGATTAGCGTGGTGGTGATTATTATCCCACCGTGCGGGGCTGCACTTGGACGAGGAAAGGCTTAAAAAACAAGCCTTAACGAACTAAGACCCCCGCACCGAAAGGTCCGGGGGTTTTTTTATGACCTAAAAACATACATGAGGAGCAGAGAATGAGTTTCAGCACAAAATTCTGTTACTTCCGATATCGGACGGGGAACTAACTATGAATGGCGCACAGTGGGTAGTACATGCGTTGCGGGCACAGAAAGTCGATATCGTCTTCGGCTATCCGGGCGGCGCAATTATGCCGGTTTACGATGCATTGTATGACGGCGGCGTGGAACACCTACTGTGTCGGCACGAGCAGGGAGCGGCGATGGCGGCTATTGGCTACGCCCGTGCGACGGGTAAAACCGGCGTCTGTATTGCCACTTCTGGTCCCGGCGCCACCAATCTCATTACCGGTCTTGCCGACGCGTTATTAGATTCGGTGCCGGTTGTCGCGATCACCGGACAGGTTGCCGCGCCGCTTATCGGAACCGACGCGTTTCAGGAAGTTGACGTCCTGGGTTTATCCCTCGCTTGCACCAAACACAGTTTTTTGGTCGAGTCGCTGGAAGAGTTACCACGCGTGCTGGCTGAGGCTTTCCACGTGGCCAACTCGGGCCGCCCCGGTCCGGTTCTGGTTGATATTCCGAAAGACATTCAGCTGGCAGTTGGCGAGCTGGAGCCCTGGTTTGTGACCGTTGATGACGAGGCTTATTTCCCGCAGGCGGAAGTTGAACAGGCGGCGCGGATGCTGGCGCAGGCGCAAAAACCGATGCTCTACGTTGGCGGCGGCGTCGGTATGGCGCAGGCGGTTCCGGCGCTGCGCGACTTTCTTGCCGTCACGCAAATCCCAGTGGCTTGCACCCTGAAAGGGCTGGGCGCGGTCGAAGCGGATTATGAATATTATCTCGGCATGCTGGGGATGCACGGCACGAAGGCGGCAAACTATGCTGTTCAGGAGTGTGATTTATTGATCGCCGTTGGTGCCCGCTTTGACGATCGCGTCACCGGCAAGCTGAACACCTTCGCACCGAACGCCAAAGTCATCCATATGGATATCGACCCGGCAGAAATGAGCAAGCTGCGTCAGGCCCATGTCGCGTTGCAGGGAGAGTTAAACGTGCTACTGCCAGCGCTAAAACAGCCGTTGGCGATTGATGCCTGGCGACACTACACTGCCGATCTGCGTCGCGAGCATAGCTGGCGCTACGATCATCCCGGCGACGCTATTTATGCGCCGCTGTTGTTAAAACAGCTCTCCGATCGCAAACCCCCTGAGAGCGTGGTCACTACCGATGTGGGCCAGCATCAGATGTGGGCGGCACAGCATTTGAATATTACCCGCCCGGAAAACTTCATCACCTCCAGCGGGTTGGGTACGATGGGCTTCGGCCTGCCTGCCGCCGTTGGCGCGCAGGTTGCCCGTCCGAACGATACGGTAATCTGTATCTCCGGTGACGGCTCCTTCATGATGAATGTGCAGGAGCTCGGCACCGTGAAACGCAAGCAGTTACCGCTGAAGATTGTCTTACTGGACAACCAGCGTTTAGGCATGGTTCGCCAGTGGCAGCAGTTATTCTTCAATGAACGTTATAGTGAAACGACCCTGACTGATAACCCCGATTTCCTCGTTCTGGCCAGCGCTTTCGGTATCCCCGGCCAGCACATTACTCGTAAAGACCAGGTTGAAACGGCACTCGACACAATGCTTGCGAGCCCTGGGCCATACCTGCTGCATGTCTCAATCGACGAACTTGAGAATGTCTGGCCGTTGGTGCCGCCCGGTGCCAGTAACGCACAAATGCTGGAGAAATTATCATGATGCAACATCAGGTAGCCGTTGAGGCTCGCTTCAATCCCGAAACATTAGAGCGCGTATTGCGTGTGGTGCGTCACCGTGGCTTTCAGGTCTGTGCCATGAATATGGAAACCGCCAGCGACGCGCGCAACATAAATATCGAATTGACCGTTGCCAGCCCGCGGCCTGTCGAATTACTGTTTAGTCAGTTGAGCAAACTTATTGACGTTGCCCGGGTTGATATCAGCCAGCGCGCCACATCATCACAATCACAACAAATCCGCGCGTAAGCGCAAAAGGAAGAACAATGACGACGAAAAAAGCAGACTACATTTGGTCCAATGGCGAGATGGTTCGTTGGGAAGACGCAAAGGTTCATGTGATGTCCCACGCCCTGCATTACGGTACTTCCGTGTTTGAAGGTATCCGTTGCTATGACTCGCACAAAGGCCCGGTAGTCTTCCGCCATCGCGAACATATGCAGCGCCTGCGTGACTCCGCCAAGATCTACCGTTTCCCGGTCTCTCAGAGCGTTGACGAGCTGATGGAAGCCTGCCGTGCGGTGATTCGTAAAAACAATCTGACCAGCGCTTATATTCGTCCGCTGGTATTCGTCGGCGATGTAGGGATGGGCGTTAATCCACCGGCGGGCTATACCACTGACGTGATCATCGCCGCGTTCCCGTGGGGTGCTTATCTTGGTGCGGAAGCGCTGGATCAGGGGATCGATGCGATGGTGTCTTCATGGAACCGCGTAGCGCCAAACACCATCCCAACTGCCGCTAAAGCCGGTGGTAACTATCTCTCTTCCCTGTTGGTAGGTAGCGAAGCGCGTCGTCACGGTTATCAGGAAGGGATCGCGCTGGATGTTAATGGCTACATCTCAGAAGGCGCTGGCGAAAACCTGTTTGAAGTGAAAGATGGCGTGTTGTTCACACCGCCGTTTACCTCTTCCGCGCTGCCGGGCATTACCCGCGATGCGATTATCAAGCTGGCGAAAGAATTAAACATCGAAGTTCGCGAACAGGTCCTTTCCCGCGAATCGCTCTACCTGGCGGATGAAGTCTTTATGTCCGGTACCGCAGCGGAAATTACGCCGGTACGCAGCGTCGACGGTATTCAGGTTGGCGAAGGTCGTTGCGGCCCGGTCACCAAACGTATTCAGCAAGCATTCTTTGGCCTCTTCACCGGTGAAACGGAAGATAAATGGGGCTGGTTGGATCAGGTTAATTCATAACAATAAATTTATTTTCCCACACTCGTTTGCGCTGCAGCCAACGTAGCGGCGGCGCAAAGGGTAACGGGAGACAGACGGGAGTAAAAAGAGCATGCCTAAGTACCGTTCCGCCACCACCACCCATGGCCGTAATATGGCGGGTGCCCGCGCGCTGTGGCGCGCAACCGGAATGACCGACGCCGATTTCGGCAAGCCGATTATTGCCGTCGTAAACTCCTTTACCCAGTTCGTGCCGGGCCACGTTCACCTGCGCGATCTTGGTAAGCTGGTTGCGGAGCAAATCGAAGCCGCAGGCGGCGTGGCGAAAGAGTTCAACACTATCGCCGTTGATGATGGTATCGCTATGGGCCACGGCGGCATGCTTTACTCACTGCCTTCCCGCGAGCTGATTGCAGACTCTGTTGAATATATGGTGAATGCCCACTGCGCTGACGCGATGGTGTGTATTTCCAACTGCGACAAAATTACCCCGGGGATGCTGATGGCCTCTCTGCGCCTGAATATTCCGGTAATTTTTGTCTCCGGCGGCCCGATGGAAGCCGGGAAAACCAAACTCTCCAACCAGATAATTAAACTCGATCTGGTCGACGCTATGATTCAGGGCGCCGATCCGAAAGTCTCGGATGACCAGAGCGATCAGGTGGAACGCTCCGCCTGCCCAACCTGTGGCTCCTGTTCCGGTATGTTTACCGCCAACTCCATGAACTGCCTGACCGAAGCGCTGGGTCTGTCGCAGCCGGGGAACGGTTCACTGCTGGCGACCCATGCCGATCGTAAAGCACTCTTTCTTAACGCTGGCAAACGCATTGTTGAGCTGACAAAACGCTATTACGAGCAGGACGATGCCAGCGCACTGCCGCGCGCGATCGCCAGCAAAGCGGCGTTTGAAAATGCCATGACGCTGGATATCGCCATGGGCGGCTCGACAAACACCGTTCTGCATCTGCTGGCCGCCGCACAGGAAGCAGAGATAGATTTCACCATGAGTGATATCGACAAGCTCTCCCGTAAAGTGCCTCAGCTGTGTAAAGTCGCGCCGAGTACGCAGAAATACCATATGGAAGATGTACACCGCGCCGGCGGCGTGCTGGGTATTTTAGGTGAGCTGGATCGCGCGAACTTGTTGAACCGCGACGTGAAAAACGTGTTGGGCCTGACGCTGCCGCAAACCCTTGAGCAGTACGATGTGATGCTGACGCAGGACGAGGCGGTAAAAACTATGTTCCGCGCCGGCCCGGCGGGTATTCGTACCACGCAGGCGTTCTCGCAGGATTGCCGCTGGGACACGCTGGATGACGATCGCGCCGAAGGTTGTATCCGCTCGCTGGAACATGCCTACAGCCAGGATGGCGGTCTGGCGGTGCTTTACGGCAACTTCGCGGAAAACGGCAGTATTGTAAAAACCGCCGGCGTGGATGATAGCAATCTGACCTTTACCGGCCCGGCAAAAGTGTTCGAAAGCCAGGACGCGGCGGTTGAGGCCATTCTCGGCGGCAAAGTTATTGCTGGCGATGTGGTGGTAATCCGTTACGAAGGGCCGAAAGGCGGGCCGGGTATGCAGGAGATGCTCTATCCGACCAGCTTCCTGAAATCCATGGGGCTTGGCAAAGCGTGCGCGCTGATCACCGACGGGCGCTTCTCCGGCGGGACTTCGGGTCTCTCTATCGGCCACGTTTCTCCGGAAGCGGCGAGCGGCGGCAATATCGGCCTTATCGAAGAGGGCGACATTATTGCGATTGATATCCCGAACCGTAGCATGCAGCTGCAGGTGAGCGATCGAGAGCTTGCCGCGCGTCGTGAAGCGCAAGAAGCCCGTGGCGATAAAGCCTGGACGCCGGTCGATCGTGAACGTCAGGTCTCTTTCGCCCTGCGCGCGTATGCCAGCCTTGCGACCAGTGCGGATAAAGGCGCAGTGCGCGATAAATCCAAACTCGGGGGTTAATAATGGCCGAATCCCAACCCCTCTCAGCCGCCCCCGAAGGGGCGGAGTATCTGAGAGCGGTGCTGCGCGCACCGGTGTATGAAGCGGCGCAGGTCACGCCGCTGCAAAAAATGGAAAAGCTCTCTTCGCGTCTCGACAATGTGATTCTGGTGAAGCGCGAAGATCGCCAGCCCGTACACAGTTTTAAGCTGCGCGGCGCGTACGCCATGATTGCCGGTTTAAGCGCCGAGCAAAAAGCTAACGGCGTCATTACCGCGTCGGCAGGCAACCATGCACAGGGCGTGGCGATGTCATCCACGCGCCTCGGGATCAAATCGCTGATTGTGATGCCGGTGGCGACGGCCGATATCAAAGTGGATGCGGTGCGTGCTTTTGGTGGTGAAGTGCTGCTGCACGGCGCTAACTTCGACGAAGCGAAAGCTATGGCCATCGAGCTTGCCGAACAGCAAGGCTTCACCTTTGTGCCGCCGTTTGATCATCCGATGGTTATTGCCGGTCAGGGCACGCTGGCGCTGGAACTGCTGCAACAGGACGCCCATCTCGATCGCGTTTTTGTGCCGGTTGGCGGCGGCGGTTTAGCGGCAGGCGTGGCGGTGTTAATCAAACAGCTGATGCCGCAAATTCAAGTGATTGCTGTGGAAGCGGAAGAGTCTGCCTGTCTGAAAGCGGCGCTGGATGCCGGGCATCCGGTTGATCTGCCTCGCGTCGGGCTGTTTGCGGAAGGCGTAGCGGTAAAACGCATTGGCAACGAAACCTTCCGTCTCTGCCAGGAGTATCTCGACGATATTATTACCGTCGACAGCGATGCGATTTGCGCGGCGATGAAAGATCTGTTTGAAGATGTTCGCGCCGTGGCGGAACCGTCTGGCGCACTGGCGCTGGCGGGTATGAAGAAATACATCGCGAAGCACAATATTCGCGGCGAACGCCTGGCGCATGTGCTTTCCGGTGCGAACGTGAACTTCCACGGTTTGCGTTATGTTTCCGAGCGATGCGAACTGGGTGAGCAGCGTGAAGCTCTGCTGGCGGTCACCATTCCGGAAGAGAAAGGCAGTTTCTTTACGTTTTGCCAGCTCCTTGGTGGGCGATCCGTTACCGAGTTCAACTACCGTTTCGCCGATGCCAAAGCGGCCTGCATTTTTGTAGGTGTGCGTTTAAGCCGCGGGCTTGAGGAGCGTAAAGAGATCCTCGAACTGCTGCATAACGGGGGCTATAGCGTGGTCGATCTCTCGGACGATGAGATGGCGAAGCTGCACGTGCGTTACATGGTGGGCGGGCGACCGTCGAAACCGCTGCGCGAACGCCTTTACAGTTTTGAGTTCCCGGAATCACCCGGCGCGCTGCTGAAATTTCTGCATACCCTGGGGACGCACTGGAATATTTCCCTGTTCCACTATCGCAGCCACGGTACGGATTATGGCCGCGTGCTGGCCGCGTTTGAGCTGAGTGAACACGAGCCGGATTTCGAAACCCGCCTTAATGAACTCGGCTACGAATGCCATGACGAAACGCAGAACCCGGCATTCAAGTTTTTCCTTGCCGGTTAATTGCTCGGCAGGATTTTCCAGAACGCATCGATAAGCGGCTCATAGAGCCGCTTTTTTTGTGCGCACACGCCAAGCTCAAAGGGTGTTTTTTCATCGCTGCGTTCGAGGATCATCACGCGATTACGCACCGGTTCCGGGCTGTTTTCCAGCACCACTTCCGGGATCAGCGCCACGCCGCAGCCCAGTGCGACCATCGATACCATCGCTTCGTGACCGCCGACGGTGGCGTAAATGGACGGGTTACTGATTTTATGGCGCCGGAACCACAGCTCAATGCGACGGCGTACCGGGCCCTGATCCGCCATGATAAACGGCACGGTGGACCAGTCGGGTTCGGGTTGTGAAACCTGGTTACGCACCGGACACGGCAGCGCCGGTGCAATCAGCACCACCGCCAGGTTTTCCAGCATCGAAAAGGCGACCGCGCCGGGCAGGGTTTCCGGTTTACCGGCAATCGCCAAATCCGCCTCGCCGGTGACCACTTTCTCCATCGCATCGGCGGCATCGCCGGTGGTGAGTTTGATCTCTACCGATGGATGCTCCGCCCGGAAGCGATCCAGAATCGGTGGCAAGTGGCTGTAGGCGGCGGTGACGGAACAGAACAGATGCAGCTCGCCGGAGAGCGACGGGCCTTGTTGGTCGATGGTGTGGCGGAGTTGCTGATACTGCAATAAAGTTTGTTGAGCGAAGATGCGCAGCTCTTCTCCCGCTTCGGTCAGGGTGACGGTGCGGTTATCGCGCACAAACAACGGCTGTCCGAGATCTTCTTCCAGCCGCTGAATCTGGCGCGATAGTGTGGAGGGACTGACGTGCATGGCGCGCGCACTGCGGCCAAAATGGCGGCTTTCCGCCAAATGCAGAAACGTTTTCAGATCGCGTAAATCCATGAGACAGGCTCCACAAATTTACATTGCAAAAATTGCAATGTGACATTGTTAATATATCAATTTAAGCAACGCATTTCCTGTCATATAGTGGGTTCAATCTCGCGAAACAAGCGAATCGAACAATAAGCACAACAACACAACGAGGTTTCACCATGGCTAACTACTTTAATACACTGAACCTGCGCCAGCAGCTGGCGCAGCTGGGCAAATGCCGCTTTATGGGGCGTGATGAATTTGCCGATGGCGCAAGCTACCTTCAGGGTAAAAAAGTGGTCATCGTCGGCTGCGGCGCGCAGGGGCTGAATCAGGGCCTGAATATGCGCGACTCCGGTCTGGACATCTCTTACGCTCTGCGTGCCGAAGCCATTGCGGAAAAACGTGCCTCCTGGCGTAAAGCGACAGAAAACGGCTTTAAAGTCGGCACCTATGAAGAGCTGATCCCGCAGGCGGATCTGGTAGTAAACCTGACGCCGGACAAACAGCACTCTGATGTTGTGCGTTCCGTGCAGCCGCTGATGAAAGACGGTGCGGCACTCGGTTACTCCCATGGCTTCAACATCGTGGAAGTGGGTGAGCAGATCCGTAAAGACATCACCGTGGTGATGGTTGCGCCGAAGTGCCCAGGCACTGAAGTGCGTGAAGAGTACAAACGCGGTTTTGGCGTACCGACCCTGATCGCCGTTCACCCGGAGAACGATCCGAAAGGCGAAGGGATGGCGATTGCTAAAGCCTGGGCGGCGGCAACCGGCGGTCATCGCGCGGGCGTTCTGGAATCTTCTTTCGTTGCGGAAGTGAAATCTGACCTGATGGGCGAGCAAACCATTCTCTGCGGTATGCTGCAGGCGGGATCGCTGCTGTGCTTTGACAAGCTGGTGGCCGACGGTACCGATGCGGCTTATGCTGAAAAACTGATTCAGTTCGGCTGGGAAACCATCACCGAAGCCCTCAAGCAGGGCGGGATCACGCTGATGATGGATCGTCTCTCCAACCCGGCGAAACTGCGTGCTTATGCACTCTCTGAACAGCTGAAAGGTATCATGGCACCACTGTTCCAGAAACATATGGATGACATTATCTCCGGCGAATTCTCATCCGGCATGATGGCAGACTGGGCAAACGACGATAAGAAACTGCTGACCTGGCGTGAAGAGACCGGTAAAACCGCGTTCGAAACCGCACCGCAGTTTGAAGGTAAAATCAGCGAACAAGAGTACTTTGATAAGGGCGTACTGATGATCGCGATGGTGAAAGCGGGCGTTGAGCTGGCATTCGAAACCATGGTCGACTCCGGCATTATCGAAGAATCTGCTTACTATGAGTCTCTGCACGAGCTGCCGCTGATTGCCAACACCATTGCGCGTAAGCGTCTGTATGAGATGAACGTGGTTATCTCTGACACCGCCGAGTACGGCAACTATCTGTTCTCCTATGCCTGCGTACCGCTGCTGAAAGAGTTTATGACCACCCTGCAAACGGGCGATCTGGGCAAAGCGATTGCCGAAGGGGCAGTAGACAATGCGCAGCTGCGCGATGTGAATGATGCGATCCGCAGCCATGCCATTGAGCAAGTGGGCCAGAAACTGCGCGGCTATATGACGGATATGAAACGTATCGCAGTAGCAGGCTAATTCCCCCGCCTTTCAGCGTACACAAGCCCGGCCATAGAGTTAACTATGCCGCCGGGCTGAACTTCCTTGTCGTTTACCGGCACGTTGAAATCCACAGGGGAATTTATCGCCCAGGCCGGATAAGGCGCAGCCGCCATCCGGTTTTTTTATTTGCGATACAATACTTTAATGATGTGGTAACCGAACTGGGTGTGTAACGGACCGGTAGGTTCCAGTTCCGGGCAGGAAAACACCACTTTATCGAATGCGGGAACCATTTGCCCCTGGCGGAACTCGCCAAGATGGCCGCCTTTTTTGCCTGACGGGCAGGTTGAGTGTTTCTTCGCCAACTTCTCGAAATCGCCGCCGTTTTTAAGCTGTTCCAGAAGATCCAGTGCCAGTTTCTCTTCTTTAACAAGGATATGCATTGCTGCCGCGGTTTTTGCCATGATCGTGCCTTGAGTGAGGGAGTTTCGGCTGGCTATACTACCACGCCTTTATACACCTTCAATCTGCCTCTTTGCTGGCTGCGCTTGTCGCTATATTCATCCGTGCGTCTTGCATTGCGCGCCGCAAAGCAAATTGAAGGGTGCGTATCTCTTTTTAGCCTTTCAGCGAGCGATCTTTTTATGCGTTTAAACCCCGGACAACAACAAGCCGTCGAATTTGTCACCGGACCTTGCCTGGTGCTGGCGGGAGCGGGATCCGGCAAAACACGCGTGATCACCAATAAAATTGCGCACCTGATTCGGGGCTGCGGCTATCAGGCACGGCATATTGCTGCGGTCACCTTCACCAACAAAGCGGCGCGCGAAATGAAAGAGCGTGTTGCGCAGACGCTGGGGCGCAAAGAGGCGCGCGGGTTGATGATCTCCACTTTTCATACGCTGGGATTGAATATCATCAAACGCGAGTTCGCCGCGCTGGGGATGAAATCTAACTTTTCCCTGTTTGACGATACGGATCAGGTCGCATTGCTAAAGGATCTCACCGAAGGGCTGATCGACGATGACAAACTGGTGCTGCAACAGCTGATCTCAACGATCTCCAACTGGAAAAACGATCTGCTGACGCCATCGCAGGCCGCAGCCCGCGCGAGCGGCGAGCGCGATCGTATTTTTGCGCACTGCTACGGCCTGTACGATGCTCATATGAAGGCCTGCAACGTGCTGGATTTTGACGATCTGATCCTCCTGCCGACGCTGCTGCTGCAGCGCAACGAAGAGGTGCGCGAGCGTTGGCAGAATAAGATTCGCTATCTGCTGGTAGATGAGTATCAGGATACCAATACCAGCCAGTATGAGCTGGTAAAACTGTTAGTGGGTCAGCGCGCGCGCTTTACCGTCGTGGGGGATGACGATCAGTCGATCTACTCCTGGCGCGGCGCACGGCCGCAAAACCTGGTATTGTTAAGCCAGGATTTTCCGGCGCTGCAGGTGGTAAAGCTGGAGCAAAACTACCGCTCTTCCGGACGTATTCTGAAAGCGGCGAATATTCTGATTGCCAATAACCCGCATGTTTTTGAAAAACGGCTCTTCTCCGAACTGGGCTATGGTGCGGAGCTTAAAGTGCTGAGCGCCAATCACGAAGAGCACGAAGCGGAGCGCGTCACCGGTGAGCTGATAGCCCATCACTTCGTCAATAAAACCGAATATAAAGATTACGCGATACTCTATCGCGGCAATCACCAGTCACGGGTATTTGAAAAGTACCTGATGCAAAACCGCATTCCGTACAAAATTTCCGGCGGCACATCGTTCTTTTCGCGCCCGGAGATTAAAGACTTACTGGCCTATTTACGGGTGCTGACCAATACGGATGATGACAGTGCTTTTCTGCGCATCGTCAATACGCCAAAACGAGAAATCGGTTCGGCTACACTGCAGAAGTTGGGCGAATGGGCGATGTTGCGTAATAAAAGCCTGTTCGCCGCCAGCTTTGATGTCGGCCTGAATCAAACGTTAACCGGGCGCGGCTATGAAGCATTGACGCGTTTTACTCAGTGGCTGGGCGATATCCAGCGCTTAGCGGAACGTGAACCCATTGCGGCGGTGCGCGATTTAATTCACGGTATTGATTACGAATCCTGGTTGTTTGAAACTTCTGCCAGCCCGAAAGCGGCTGAAATGCGGATGAAAAACGTTAATACGCTGTTTGGCTGGATGACGGAAATGCTGGAAGGCAGCGAGCTGGATGAGCCAATGACGCTGGCGGAAGTGGTGACTCGCTTTACCCTGCGCGACATGATGGAGCGCGGCGAGAGCGACGATGAGTCAGACCAGGTGCAGTTAATGACGCTGCATGCGTCGAAGGGGCTGGAATTTCCCTACGTTTTCCTCGTCGGCATGGAAGAGGGGCTTCTGCCCCATCAAAGCAGTATTGATGAAGACAACATCGATGAAGAGCGGCGCCTGGCCTATGTGGGTATTACCCGTGCGCAGAAGGAGCTCACGTTTACCCTGTGTAAAGAGCGCCGTCAGTACGGCGAATTAGTTCGCCCGGAACCGAGCCGCTTCCTGCTGGAGCTACCGCAGGACGATCTTAACTGGGAACAGGAGCGGAAAGTGGTCAGCCCCGAAGAGCGGATGCATAAAGGGCAAGCCAATGTGGCTAATATTCGTGCGATGCTGGCAAAAGCGAAGGAAAAATAAAAAGCCTGCGCTTAGCAGGCCCTGTTTATCGACAGAATCACCGGATTTCCAGTGACCAGTGCACGTAACTTTGCCACTGGCTTTCCTGTTCAATCAGCTCGGCACCCAGCGGGTGGTTTGCCAGCCAACCCTGCGGCAGGGTCAGCACCAGTTTCTCTCCCTGCGCGGCGATGGCAATGTCCGGCAATAAGTCGTCGCGACGACGGCTGGCGAAAAGGATCGCCAGACGAAGCAGACGGCAAAGATGCTCTGCTACGCGCGGTGGCACCGCGTTTTGCTGATGCAGCGATGACAAATCAACGGCATTGGTTTGGTTAAGCAGCAGGGTCGCCAGCAGTTTCTTTTGCGCAGGCGTAAAGCCAGGCAAGTCGAGATTTCGCACTAGCCAGGCCGCGTGTAACGGCGCCTGTTTAAATTCAATACTCAGGCCAATTTCATGCAATTCGCAGGCAACTTGCAGAATATCGCGGCTATATGCTTCTAAGTTCCATTCATTTGCCACGCCCTGCTCGAACCGTCCCGCGAGGGTGGAAACCCGTCGGGACTGGTCGGTATCGATCATAAAACGGCGCTGAATATTGCGCAGCGTACGGCGACGAATATCTTCATCGACCGCCAGATGTAACATACCGTAGACGAGGCCTTCGCGCAGCGCGCCGCCCGCCAGCGTCATACTTTCGATATGCAATTCGGTGAAGATAGCGATAAGGATCGCCAGACCGCTGGGGAATACCAGCGCGCGCTCCAGCGTCAGGCCTTCAATTTCCAGCTCTTCAAGCCGCCCGCACTGAATAGCGCGCTGCTTAAGCTGCTGCAGTTTCGGCAGCGTGATGCGCTCATCCATGCCCTGCGCCATCATGATCTCTTGCAGCGCCTGCACCGTACCCGATGCGCCGACGCAGACCTTCCAGCCATGACGGCGTAGCTCATTGGCGACCGGGCGCAACACCTCGCTCGCGGCCTGTTCGGCTGCGGCAAAGTTTTCCTGCGCGAGATTACGATCGGTAAAAAAACGCTCAAGCCAGGTGACACAGCCCATCGACAGGCTGAAAAGAGAAGTTGTTTGCGCGCCGGTACCGGTAACCAGCTCGGTGCTGGCGCCGCCGATATCAACTACCAAACGCTGATCCGCACCGCCAGTAGTATGCGCAACGCCCTGATAAATCAGACGCGCCTCTTCTTCACCGCTAATAACTTGTACTGGACAACCGAGGATTTCCTGCGCCTGGTCGAGAAACTCCCGCGCGTTGACCGCCAGGCGCAGCGTGGCCGTTGCTACCACCCGGATTTGCTCTTGCGGGATATCCTGTAAACGTTCGGAAAACAGGCGCAGGCACTGCCAGCCGCGCTCCATCGCTTCTTGTGAGAGGCGATTGTCTGCGCTTAATCCGGCCGCCAGGCGAACCTTACGTTTGATACGCGAAAGCGTCTGAATACTTCCCGCCACCTCGCGCACAACCAGCATATGAAAACTGTTAGATCCAAGATCAATTGCGGCATAGAGCGAGGCGGAACCGAGCATATTTTTTTAACCTGAACGACGACGATTACGTGGCGCGCTACTGTTGCGGCGCGGACCGTTGCCAGAGCGTGCACGCGTCAAACGTTTTGGCGGCGGCAGTTCGCTGAGCAGGGCATCCGGATCGTATTTGCTTACCGGAATAGAGTGACCAATATAAGTCTCGATTGCCGGCAGATTCAGCGCGTACTCTTCACAGGCGAGGCTGATCGAATGACCGCTGGCACCTGCGCGTCCGGTACGACCGATACGGTGAACGTAATCTTCACAATCGTCGGGCAGATCGTAGTTAAAGACGTGCGTTACCGCCGGAATATGCAAACCGCGCGCGGCAACGTCCGTAGCAACCAGAATATCCAGATCGCCACGGGTAAATTCATCAAGAATGCGCAGGCGTTTTTTCTGTGCCACATCGCCGGTCAACAGACCAACGCGGTGGCCATCGGCGGCCAGGCTGCCCCAAATATCTTCACAACGATGTTTGGTGTTAGCGAAGATAATGGCGCGATCCGGCCACTCTTCTTCAATAAGCGTTTGCAGCAGGCGCATTTTCTCGTCGTTGGACGGGTAGAAAAGCTCTTCTTTAATGCGGTGGCCCGTTTTCTGTTCCGGTTCCACTTCCACGTATTCTGCGTTGTTCATCTGCTCGAACGCCAGTTCACGTACGCGGTAGGAGAGCGTGGCGGAGAAGAGCATATTCAGGCGTGACGTCACGGGCGGCATACGGCGGAACAGCCAGCGGATGTCTTTGATAAAGCCCAAATCGTACATACGATCGGCTTCGTCGAGCACCACGACCTGGATCGCGCCCAGGTTAATATGGTTTTGTTTTGCGTAATCGATGAGTCGCCCGGTGGTGCCGATTAAAATATCGACGCCGCTTTCGAGCACTTTAAGCTGTTTGTCGTAACCGTCGCCACCGTAAGCCAGACCCAATTTCAGGCCGGTCGAGTGGGCGAGCGGTTCCGCATCGGCATGAATCTGCACAGCAAGTTCACGGGTCGGCGCCATAATAATAGCGCGCGGCTGGTTCACTTTACGGTCATCAATTGCCGGGTGAGAGAGAAGATAATGGAACGTTGACGTTAAAAACGCCATCGTTTTGCCGGTACCGGTTTGCGCCTGACCTGCAACATCCCGGCCCGCCAGCGTCAGCGGAAGAGCCAGAGCCTGAATAGGCGTGCAATTATGAAAGCCTTTATATTCAAGGGCTTCTATCACTTTTGGGTGCAGGGCGAAGTCGGAAAACTTCTGTTCTGTTAAATGTGTTTTGCTCATAGTGTGGTAGAATATCAGCTTACTATTGCTTTACGAAAGCGTATCCGGTGAAATAAAGTCAACCTTTCGTTGGTTATTGTGGCATCAACACGTTGCTGTTTTATGCTACACCAACATGCCAGGCTTATTCCTGTGGAGTTATATATGAGCGATAAAATTATTCACCTGACTGACGATAGTTTTGACACGGATGTACTCAAAGCGGACGGGCTTGTGCTCGTAGATTTCTGGGCAGAGTGGTGTGGACCGTGCAAAATGATCGCCCCGATTCTGGATGAAGTCGCTGATGAGTATGAAGGCAAGCTGACTATTGCGAAACTGAACATCGACCAGAATCCGGGCACCGCGCCGAAATACGGCATCCGCGGTATCCCAACGCTGCTGCTGTTTAAAAACGGCGAAGTGGCAGCAACCAAAGTCGGCGCTTTGTCCAAAGGCCAACTGAAAGAGTTCCTGGACGCCAACCTGGCATAATCTTAGGATCCGCCGGCGCGCCAGCTCTCTTATTTTTTGGGATCGCTGGACGCCCGGCTTTAGCCGTGCTAATTTAGTTTTGACTTCGTTTTGAACATACCTTAGTTGTTTGAACCTTGCATTACCCCGATACTTCCCGTTGAGCAACACCGCCGCGAGAGAAGTTGACAGATTCCGGGCTTATCACTTATTCCGTCTCATCGTTTCAGTTCTGCGTACTCTCCTGTGACCAGGCACCGATCAGACATGAGTTGATGGCCGTTAACAGGCATGGATGACCCTGCCATACCATTCACAACATTAAGTTCGAGATTTACCCCGAGTTTAAGAACCCACACCATTATGAATCTTACCGAATTAAAGAATACGCCGGTTTCTGAGCTGATCACTCTCGGCGAAAATATGGGGCTGGAAAACCTGGCCCGTATGCGCAAACAGGACATCATATTCGCCATCCTGAAGCAGCACGCGAAGAGTGGCGAAGATATCTTTGGCGATGGCGTGCTGGAGATTCTGCAGGATGGATTTGGTTTCCTCCGCTCTGCAGACAGCTCCTACCTCGCCGGCCCTGACGACATCTACGTATCCCCCAGCCAAATCCGCCGCTTCAACCTCCGTACCGGTGACACCATTTCAGGTAAGATTCGCCCGCCTAAAGAAGGTGAACGTTACTTTGCACTGCTGAAAGTTAACGAGGTGAACTTCGATAAACCGGAAAATGCGCGCAATAAGATTCTGTTTGAAAACTTAACGCCGCTGCATGCGAATTCTCGTTTGCGTATGGAACGTGGTAACGGCTCGACGGAAGACTTAACCGCACGCGTACTGGATCTGGCTTCGCCGATCGGTCGTGGCCAGCGTGGTCTGATTGTCGCACCGCCGAAAGCCGGTAAAACCATGCTGCTGCAGAACATCGCGCAGAGCATTGCCTACAACCACCCTGACTGTGTGTTGATGGTGCTGCTGATTGACGAGCGTCCGGAAGAAGTAACCGAGATGCAACGTCTGGTGAAAGGTGAAGTCGTTGCTTCTACCTTTGACGAACCGGCTTCCCGCCACGTGCAGGTTGCGGAAATGGTGATCGAGAAGGCCAAGCGCCTGGTCGAACACAAGAAAGACGTTATCATTCTGCTGGACTCCATCACTCGCCTGGCGCGCGCGTACAACACCGTTGTTCCTGCTTCCGGTAAAGTATTGACCGGTGGTGTGGATGCCAACGCCCTGCATCGTCCGAAACGTTTCTTCGGCGCCGCGCGTAACGTGGAAGAGGGCGGAAGCCTGACCATTATCGCGACCGCGCTAATTGATACCGGTTCGAAAATGGATGAAGTGATTTACGAAGAGTTTAAAGGCACCGGTAACATGGAGCTGCATCTCTCCCGTAAAATTGCAGAGAAGCGCGTCTTCCCGGCGATTGATTACAACCGTTCCGGTACACGTAAAGAAGAGCTGCTCACTACTCAGGAAGAGCTGCAGAAGATGTGGATCCTGCGCAAAATCATTCACCCGATGGGTGAGATTGACGCGATGGAGTTCCTTATCAACAAGCTGGCAATGACTAAGACCAATGATGAATTCTTCGACATGATGAAGCGCTCTTAAAAGAAATAAACTCTGGAAACGCCACGTTTTTACGTGGCGTTTTTTATTTGTGAGCTATACGCTATATGCACCGGGACAGGCTCTGTCCAATAAAGGCCGCTCAAGAGTGATAGATAAATCTGTAAATACCCCGTTTGGTTAAAAAACAAACAATTAAGCATGTAAATGGCCTGCTTTCTTCTTTTATGGAGGAAGGCAACGTCGTTATACTGCCAGGATTAACATTCGCTGAGAGCATGCATTGTGAATTTACTCACTGCGTTTACTGAATTATTCAGTATTTTCTTGTTCACAACCGTCTTTCTATTTTGTGCCCGAAAAGTAGCCAGACACGTTGGATTAGTGGACAAACCCAACTACCGTAAAAGGCATCAGGGATTGATCCCTCTTGTTGGGGGAATTTCAGTATACGCTGGGGTCTGCTTCACATTCGGCGTCACAGATTATTACATTCCCCATGCAAGCCTTTATCTCTGCTGCGCTGGCGTGCTGGTTTTCATCGGTGCGCTGGACGATCGTTTTGATATTAGTGTAAAAATCCGTGCCGCTGTACAGGCTTCCATTGCCGTAGTGATGATGGTCTTTGGCAAATTATACTTGGGCAGCCTGGGTTATATTTTTGGTTCATGGGAAATGGTACTGGGGCCTTTTGGCTACTTGCTTACCCTGTTCGCCGTATGGGCAGCAATCAACGCGTTTAATATGGTTGATGGTATCGATGGCCTTCTTGGCGGGCTTTCCTGCGTCTCGTTTGCTGCGATTGGCGTAATTTTATTGCTTGATGGTCAGTACAGCCTTGCAATGTGGTGTTTTGCCATGATTGTAGCTATTTTGCCTTATATCTTACTGAATCTGGGTGCCCTGGGTCGCCGTTACAAAGTCTTTATGGGCGATGCGGGTAGTACGCTCATTGGCTTTACGGTTATCTGGATTTTACTGGAAACAACCCAGGGTCCTGTTCATCCGGTGAGTCCGGTTACTGCGTTATGGGTTATAGCCATTCCTTTGATGGATATGGTGGCAATAATGTTTCGACGCCTGCGTAAAGGAATGAGTCCTTTTTCACCGGATCGTCAGCATATTCACCATCTGATTATGCGAGCGGGATTCACTTCGCGTCAGGCCTTTGTGCTGATCACGCTTGCGGCTTCACTTTTAGCAAGTATTGGCGTTGTGACAGAGTATCTGCACTTTATTCCTGAATGGGTGATGCTGGCATTGTTTTTGCTATGCTTCATTTTATATGGCTACTGCATAAAGCGTGCATGGAAAGTGGCGCGTTTTATCAAGCGAGTTAAACGCAGAATGCGCCGTAACAGCGCATCTAAATCAACACTAACCAAGTAAATCTGGGAAAGCGATGATTCAACCAGTGTCGGGAACACCTTCAGCAGGTACGGAAAATGATCTGGATATCCGGGGCTTGTTTCGTACTTTGTGGGCAGGAAAAATATGGATTGCGGGCGTCGCACTACTGTTTGCGTTGCTGGCATTACTCTGGACCTTCTTTGCGACTCAGGAGTGGAGTGCCACGGCTGTTACCGACCGCCCCACGGTCAATATGTTGGGTGGTTTTTACTCCCAGCAGCAGTTTCTGCGTAACCTGGACAGTAAAGCGAACCAGGTTCCCACCGATCAGGTATCGGTAATGGATGAGTCGTATAAAGAGTTTATTATGCAGCTCGCCTCATGGGATACGCGCCGCGATTTTTGGTTACAGACGGATTATTACAAACAGCGTTTGGTCGGCAATAGCAAAGCCGATGCGGCGATGCTGGATGACCTGATCAATAACATTCAGTACACGCCCGGTGATGTGGTGCGCAATCTTAATGACAACGTTAAGTTGATTGCTGAAACCGCACCCGATGCGAACAATTTGCTGCGTCAATATGTCGCTTTCGCCAGCCAGCGTGCCGCCAGCCACCTCAATGATGAACTAAAAGGTGCCTGGGCCGCGCGTACCATTCAGATGAAAGCGCAGGTTAAGCGCCAGGAAGAAGTGGCAAAGGCCATTTTCAACCGTCGTTTGCATAGCGTAGAGCAAGCGCTTAAGGTGGCCGAGCAACACAATATTTCTCGCAATGAGACCGAAGTCCCGCCGGATGAATTACCTGACTCTGAACTGTTTATGTTAGGCCGCCCATTACTGCAAGCCCGGCTGGAAAACCTGCAGGCGGTAGGGCCACAGTTCGATCTGGACTATGATCAAAATCGGGCAATGCTAAATACGCTGAATGTTGGCCCAACGTTAGATCCACGTTTTCAGACATATCGTTATTTGCGTACGCCAGAGGAACCGGTAAAACGCGACAGCCCGCGTCGTGCTTTCCTGATGATCATGTGGGGAATTGTTGGTGCGTTAATCGGCTCCGGGATTGCATTAACACGCCGCCGTTCGAATTAAACGCCGTCTGAGATGGAGGCCGGGTGCCTTCATCCTCTAATCGAAGAGAATCGTTGTGAAAGTACTTACCGTATTTGGCACGCGACCAGAAGCCATCAAAATGGCTCCGCTGGTACATGCGCTGGCAAAGGATCCAGACTTTGAAGCAAGAGTTTGCGTCACTGCGCAGCATCGGGAGATGCTTGACCAGGTGTTAAACCTCTTCTCTATCGTCCCGGATTATGATCTCAATATTATGCGGCCGGGACAGGGGCTAACGGAGATAACCTGCGGTATTCTCGCCGGGCTAAAACCGATCCTCGAAACCTTCCGCCCCGACGTTGTGCTGGTGCATGGCGATACAACTACCACTATTGCGGCGAGCCTGGCTGCCTTTTACCAGCGCATTCCGGTCGGGCATGTAGAAGCGGGTCTGCGTACCGGCGATCTCTCCTCTCCGTGGCCTGAAGAGGCAAACCGCACATTGACCGGGCATCTGGCGATGTATCACTTTGCGCCGACGGAAAACTCCCGCCTCAATTTATGCCGTGAGAATGTGTCCGATAATCGTATTTTTGTCACCGGCAACACGGTGATTGATGCGCTTTTCTGGGTGCGCGACAGTATTATGAGTACCCCTTCGCGCTACGAAGAACTCGCCGCCCATTATCCTTTCCTCGACAGGGATAAAAAACTTATCCTCGTCACCGGACATCGACGCGAGAGCTTTGGCCGTGGTTTTGAAGAGATTTGCCATGCGCTGGTGGATATCGCCGCGCAAAACGACGATGTGCAAATTGTCTATCCTGTGCATCTCAATCCCAATGTCAGTGAGCCTGTTAACCGCATTCTTGGCCATGTTGAAAACATTACCCTGATCGAACCGCAAGATTATCTGCCGTTTTTGTGGCTGATGGATCACGCCTGGCTGATCCTCACTGATTCAGGCGGTATTCAGGAAGAAGCGCCTTCCCTCGGCAAGCCGGTGCTGGTGATGCGCGATACCACCGAACGACCGGAGGCTTTAGAGGCGGGTACGGTAAAACTGGTCGGTACGGATCGTCAGCGCATCGTAGAGGAAGTTTCACTTTTGCTGCGTGATAACGATGCCTGGCAGGCGATGAGCCACGCACACAATCCCTACGGTGACGGGCTGGCCTGTGGTCGCATTTTGCATGCACTTAAAAATAATCGGGTAACACTATGAGTTTTGAAACCATTTCCGTTATTGGACTGGGCTATATCGGCCTGCCTACCGCAGCGGCATTTGCCTCAAGGCAGAAGCAGGTCGTGGGCGTCGATATTAATGCCCACGCGGTTGAAACCATTAACCGTGGCGAAATCCATATTGTCGAACCAGAACTGGATAAGGTCGTTAAAGCCGCCGTGGGCGGCGGTTTTCTGCGGGCCAGCACAATCCCTGTCACCGCTGACGCCTACCTGATCGCCGTACCGACACCGTTTAAAGGCGAGCATGAACCGGATATGGCGTATGTAGAAGCCGCGGCGAAATCCATTGCGCCTGTACTACAGAAAGGTGCGCTGGTTATCCTTGAATCAACCTCGCCGGTCGGCGCGACGGAACAGATGGCGCAGTGGCTTGCCGAGGCGCGCCCGGATCTCTCTTTCCCGCAGCAGGCGGGAGAAGAGGCTGATATTAATATTGCCTATTGCCCTGAACGCGTGCTGCCTGGCCAGGTGATGGTTGAACTGATTAAAAATGACCGCGTAATTGGCGGGATGACGGCCGTTTGTTCGGCGCGCGCCAGCGAACTGTACAAAATTTTCCTCGAAGGCGAATGTGTGGTGACCAACTCCCGCACCGCTGAAATGTGCAAATTAACTGAAAATAGCTTTCGCGATGTCAATATTGCCTTTGCCAACGAACTCTCGCTGATTTGCGCCGATCAAGGGATTAACGTCTGGGAGTTGATTCGTTTGGCGAACCGCCATCCGCGCGTCAATATTCTGCAGCCGGGGCCGGGCGTCGGCGGGCACTGCATTGCTGTCGATCCGTGGTTTATTGTGGCGCAAAACCCGCAGCAGTCGCGGCTTATCCGCACCGCCCGTGAAGTGAACGATTTTAAACCTCACTGGGTGCTGAATCAGGTGAAAGCGACCGTCGCCGATTGCCTGGCAGCCAACGGCAAGCGCGCCAGCGAGATTAAAATCGCCTGCTTCGGGGTGGCGTTTAAGCCCAATATTGACGATCTGCGTGAAAGCCCGGCGATGGAAATTGCGCTGGATATTGCCCAGTGGCACAGCGGCGAAACGCTGGTGGTGGAACCCAATATTCATCAGCTTCCGGCAAAATTCACCGGGCACGGTACGTTAGTCAATACCGCAGATGCGCTGGCGCAGGCCGATGTGCTGGTGATGCTGGTCGATCATAACGAGTTTAAAGCCGTAGACGGCACCACTATTGCCCAGCGCTTCGTGGTGGATACCAAAGGCGTCTGGCGCTAACCGGCGTGTGCAAAGGAAATCATATGGCTGTTCACGGCACGGTAGAAGAACTGGCATGGGAGAGCGACTTTTTCGCTCTGCGTAGCGCGATTATCCGCCTGCAACCGTCTGCACCCGCGCTGACTGGCGCGGATTTTGCTCAATGGGATCATGTGCAGGTCAAACTGCCGGCGTCACAGCCCGACACGTTGGATGCATTGCAGCAGCTTGGTTTCCAACTGGTTGAAGGGGAAATTGACCTCTCTCTATCTGTAGAAGAAGACGGCATCGATCCGGCGGCGGATATCGCCACCGTTGAGGATATTCCCGTGTTACGCCAGATGTCCGCCGCGACGTTTATCCAGAGCCGGTTCCGCACCCCCTGGTATGCAGCAGAAGACAGCGGGCGCTTTTATGCGCAATGGATTGAAAACGCGGTGAAAGGTGTTTTTGACCATCAATGTCTGGTTTTTCGTGGCGCGCAGGCGGGCATTACGGGTTTTGTTTCCCTGCGCCAGCTCAACGAGCAGGAAGCCCGCATTGGCCTGCTGGCCGGGCGCGGCATGGGTGAAAAATTAATGCAGGCGGCGTGCCACTGGGCGCGTCAGCGGCAATTAAAACTTGTGCGCGTAGCGACTCAGCTTGGGAATACTGCCGCACTTAAACGTTATATTCAGAGCGGTGCGAATGTTGAAAGCACCGCCTTATGGCTATACAGGTGACTCTATGATCCCCTTCAACGCACCTCCGGTGGTGGGAACGGAACTCGACTACATGCAGTCGGCGATGGGCAGCGGTAAGTTATGCGGCGATGGCGGCTTTACCCGCCGCTGCCAGCAGTGGATGGAGCAGCGTTTTCACAGCGTGAAAGTGCTGCTGACGCCTTCCTGCACCGCGTCGCTGGAGATGGCCGCGCTGCTGCTGGATATCCAGCCCGGTGATGAAGTGATTATGCCGAGCTACACCTTCGTGTCGACCGCCAACGCCTTTGTGCTGCGCGGCGCGAAAATCGTCTTTGTCGATATCCGCCCGGATACCATGAACATTGATGAAACGCGGATTGAAGCGGCCATTACTGAAAACACCCGCGCCATTGTGCCGGTGCATTACGCCGGCGTCGCCTGCGAAATGGACACCATTATGGCGATTGCCAAACGGCATAACCTGTTTGTGGTGGAAGATGCCGCCCAGGGCGTGATGTCCACTTACAAAGGGCGCGCGCTGGGGACCATCGGCCATATTGGCTGCTTCAGTTTCCACGAGACCAAAAACTATACCGCCGGCGGTGAAGGCGGCGCGACGCTGATTAACGATCGCGCGCTGATGGAGCGGGCCGAGATCATTCGTGAAAAAGGCACCAACCGCAGCCAGTTCTTCCGTGGTCAGGTAGATAAATACACCTGGCGCGATATTGGCTCCAGCTATCTGATGGCGGATCTGCAGGCGGCCTATCTGTGGGCGCAGCTGGAAGCGGCGGATCGCATCAACCAGCAACGTCTGGCGCTATGGCAAACCTATTACGACGCTTTAACGCCGCTGGCGCGCGCTGGCCGCATTGAACTGCCATCGATTCCGGAAGCGTGCGGACACAATGCGCATATGTTTTACATCAAGCTGCGCGATGAAGCGGATCGTAGCGCGCTAATCGCCTTCCTGAAGGAAGCGGAAATCCTGGCGGTGTTTCACTATATTCCGCTGCATGCTTCACCGGCCGGTGAAAAATTTGGCGAATTCCATGGCGAAGATCTTCATACCACAAAAGAAAGTGAGCGTTTGCTTCGCCTGCCGCTGTTCTTTAACCTGGCACCCGTTAATCAGCGTACGGTTATCAGTACGCTGCTGAGTTACTTCAACTAACATGTCGCTGGCAAAAGCATCGACATGGACGGCTGCCAGCACCCTCGTCAAGATAGGCGCGGGCCTGCTGGTGGTAAAGCTGCTGGCGGTGGCGTTTGGACCGTCGGGCGTGGGGCAGGCGGGCAACTTCCGCCAGCTTATCACCGTGCTGGGCGTGCTGGCGGGGGCCGGGATTTTCAACGGCGTAACGAAATATGTCGCGCAGTATCATGACGATCCGGCGCGTTTGCGGGTAGCGGTAGGGACTTCATCGGCGATGGTGCTGGGGTTTTCCACCCTGCTGGCGCTGATTTTCCTGCTGGCGGCAGCGCCCATCAGCCAGGGGCTATTTGGTCATACCCATTATCAGGGACTGGTGCGCCTGGTGGCGTTGGTACAGATGGGTATTGCCTGGGCTAACCTGCTACTGGCGGTGATGAAAGGCTTTCGCGATGCAGCAGGTAATGCGCTGTCATTGATTATCGGCAGCATTATTGGCGTGCTGGCGTGGGTTCTCTGTTTCAAGCTGGGCGGCTATCAGGGCGCGCTGTTGGGAATGGCGCTGGTGCCTGCGCTGGTGGTAATTCCGGCCATGGCGATGCTGATACGTCGCGGCACCGTTCCGCTGACCTACTTTGCGCCGCGCTGGGATAACGGTCTGGCCGGGCAGCTAAGCAAGTTTACCTTGATGGCGTTGATCACCTCGGTGACCATGCCTCTGGCCTACGTGATGATGCGAAACCAGCTGGCGTCGCACTATAGTTGGGATGATGTTGGGATCTGGCAGGGCGTAAGCAGTATTTCCGATGCCTATTTACAATTTATCACCGCCTCGTTTAGCGTTTATCTGTTACCCACATTATCCAGACTGACGACAAAGGCGGAGATCGCCCGCGAAATCAGCAAATCGCTGCGTTTTGTCTTACCGGCGGTGGCGGCGGTGAGCCTTTGCGTCTGGCTGTTGCGTGATGTGGCGATTTGGCTGTTGTTTTCCGATAAATTTACCGCCATGCGCGATCTCTTCGCCTGGCAGTTGGTCGGCGACGTGTTGAAAGTGGGCGCTTACGTATTTGGTTACCTGGTTATCTCCAAAGCATCGTTGCGCTTTTATATTCTGGCGGAAGTGAGCCAGTTTACGCTGCTGACGCTGTTTTCGCACCTGCTGATCCCGGCCCATGGCGCGGCCGGGGCGGCCCAGGCCTATATGGCTACCTACATTATTTATTTCGCCCTCTGTTGTGGCGTTTTTTTGATTTGGCGTAAGAAGGCATGACTGCACTGATTCACGTATTGGGATCGGATATCCCACACCATAACCAGACTGTGCTGCGGTTTTTTAACCAACACCTTGCGGCGGCGGGCGAGTTTGCCCGTGAGTTTATGCTTGTTGGCCGCGACGAAGAGCAAAGCGCAGCCTGGCCGGCGTTAACGCTGCACTTTTATGCAGACAAAAAAGCGTTGGCGAAAGCGGTGATGGAACGAGCGAAAGCCGATCGCCAGCAACGCTTCTTCTTTCACGGACAGTTCAACTTTGGCTTATGGCTGGCGTTACTGCGCGGCGCTATCAAGCGCGAGCAGTTCTACTGGCACGCCTGGGGAGCAGATCTGTATGAAACCTCGCGTAGCCTCAAATTTCGCCTCTTTTACCCGCTGCGTCGTTTAGCACAGCGCCGCGTGGGCTGCATCTTTGCTACCCGTGGCGATCTGGCCTGGTTTGGCCAGCGTCACCCTGATGTGCGTGGTGAACTGCTCTATTTTCCCACGCGTATGGATCCGGCCCTGAACACCATGGCGCACGATCTGCAGCGGGATGGCAAACTGACTATTCTGGTCGGTAATTCCGGCGACCCAAGCAATGAGCATATCAGCGCATTGCAGGCGATCCACCGCCAGTTTGGCGACACGGTAAATATTATTGTGCCAATGGGCTACCCGGCAAATAACGAAAGCTATATTGAGGCGGTACGCCGCGCCGGGCTGGCGCTGTTCAGCGCAGAAAACCTGCGTATTCTGCATGAGAAAATGGAGTTTGATGCCTATCTGACGCTGCTCGGGCAGTGCGATGTGGGCTATTTTATTTTTGCCCGCCAGCAGGGAATCGGCACCCTGTGCCTGCTGATTCAGGCCGGGGTTCCCTGCGTGCTTAACCGCAAGAATCCCTTCTGGCGCGATATGGTGGCGGAAGATATTCCGGTGCTGTTTACCAGCGATACCCTAAACGAAGCGGTGATCCGTGAAGCCAGGCGGCAACTGGTGGCGGTAGATAAAAATGCCATTACCTTTTTTAGCCCCAACTACATTGCGCTGTGGCATAAAACGTTGCGTATGGCTGCGGGGATCGTCGGATGAGCCCACTAGAATTTTGCGGACTGTTTATTCTCTGGCTACTGGCTACTCTGTTTATCGGTACGCTGAGCTGGTTCGAATTCCGCCGCGTCCGTTTTAATTTTAACGTCTTCTTTTCGCTGCTATTTCTGCTGACTTTTTTCTTCGGCTTTCCGCTGACCTGCGTGCTGGTGTTTCGCTTTAACGTGGCCGTCGCGCCGCCGGGGATAATGATGCAGTCGCTGCTGGCGGCGGCCTGTTTTTATGGCGTTTACTACGTGACGTACAAAACGCGGTTGCGGGCGAAAGCCGAACACGCATCGCGGCGTCCGCTGTTCACTATCAACCGGGTGGAAGCACATTTGACGTGGGTAATGCTGATGGTCATCGCACTGGTGAGCGTCGGCATCTTCTTTATGCACAACGGCTTTTTGCTGTTTCGCCTGCACTCCTATAGCCAGATTTTCTCCAGCGAAGTCTCTGGCGTCGCGTTAAAGCGTTTCTTCTATTTCTTTATCCCGGCGATGCTGGTGATTTACTTCCTGCGCCAGAGCGCGCAGGCGTGGCTGTTCTTCCTGGTAAGCACCGTAGCGTTTGGTCTGCTGACCTATATGATTGTCGGCGGTACGCGCGCCAATATCATCATCGCTTTCGCTATTTTCCTGTTTATTGGCATTATCCGCGGCTGGATCTCCCTCTGGATGCTGGTTGCCGCAGGCGTGCTGGGGATTGTCGGTATGTTCTGGCTGGCGTTAAAACGCTATGGCCTGGATGTCAGCGGTGACGAAGCCTTTTACACCTTTTTGTACCTGACGCGCGACACCTTCTCGCCGTGGGAAAACCTGTCGTTGCTGCTGCAAAACTACGACAAAATTGATTTTCAAGGGCTGGCACCGATTGCGCGCGACTTCTACGTGTTTATTCCCTCCTGGCTCTGGCCTTCCCGGCCCGGTATCGTGCTCAATACGGCGAACTACTTCACCTGGGAAGTGCTGAACAATCACTCAGGGCTGGCAATTTCGCCGACGCTAATAGGCTCGTTGGTGGTAATGGGCGGGGCGGGGTTTATTCTGCCTGGCGCGGTAGTGGTGGGGCTTATTATTAAATGGTTCGACTGGCTATACACTTTAGGGAAGCGGGAAACCAACCGTTATAAAGCGGCCATTCTGTATAGCTTCTGCTTCGGCGCGATTTTCAACATGATTGTACTGGCGCGTGAAGGGCTGGATGCGTTTGCCTCCCGTGTGGTGTTCTTTATCGCCATTTTCGGTCTCTGCTTGTTAGTGGCGAAGCTGCTGTACTGGCTATTTGACAGTGCCGGGCTTATTCATAATCGCGACACCCGCGCGGTGAAACCCCTCTCCCCGCTGTGAAAAGGATTTAACATGACTGATAAGACGGCAGCGCCGCTGTATGACCTGCGCGGTCTGAAATTAGTGGGCTGGCGCGATATGCAGCATGCGCTGGATTTTCTCTATGCGGATGGCGACATCCGGCAGGGCACGCTGGTGGCGATTAATGCCGAGAAGATGCTGACGCTGGAAGATGATGCCCAGGTTCGCGCCCTGATTGATGCCGCAGAGTTCAAATATGCCGATGGCATCAGCGTGGTGCGATCGCTGCGCAAAAAATTCCCTAAAGCGCAGGTTTCTCGCGTAGCGGGTGCCGATCTGTGGGAGCGACTGATGGCCCGCGCCGGCGCGGCAGGCACGCCCGTCTTTTTGGTGGGTGGTAAACCTGAGGTGCTGGCGCAGACGGAGCAGAAGCTGCGTGCGCAGTGGGGCGTGAATATCGTTGGCCGCCAGGACGGCTATTTTAGCCCAGAGCAGCGGCAAGGGCTGTTTGAGCGCATCCGCGACAGCGGGGCAAAAATCGTCACCGTCGCGATGGGCTCGCCGAAGCAGGAGATTTTTATGCGCGACTGCCGCGCTGTCTGGCCCGCGGCACTCTATATGGGCGTGGGCGGTACCTACGATGTCTTTACCGGACATGTAAAACGCGCGCCGAAAGTGTGGCAGCATTTAGGGCTGGAGTGGCTCTATCGCTTGTTATCACAGCCGACGCGGCTGAAACGCCAGCTTCGCCTGCTGCGTTACCTGCGCTGGCACTATTGCGGAAAACTGTAATATCCTGCGGGCGGCGTAATCCGCTGCCTTTTTCATTCTGGTTGCTGTTTTATTGTGCATTGTGCCAACTTTTTTTATACATCGTTTGCCATTTCCCTCTTTTTAAGAAACCATTCGCTCACTCATTGCAACGCCGTGGTGTTTTGCGCCAGCCATTTCCGGGTCGGTGCAGCATGGCCTGTTATGAGCTGAGGGAAAACTCATAACAATAACCCGCCAAGCGGGTACAGAATGACGCAAACACAACAGAGGATTTATGGCCGAAAACAAACCAGAGCTTCAGCGTGGTCTGGAGTCTCGTCACATCGAATTAATTGCCCTTGGGGGCACCATAGGCGTAGGCCTGTTTATGGGTGCCGCCAGCACGCTTAAATGGGCGGGGCCGTCGGTATTGCTGGCGTATATCGTCGCCGGTCTCTTCGTCTTCTTTATCATGCGTTCTATGGGCGAGATGCTGTATCTCGAGCCGGTTGCCGGTTCTTTCGCGGTATATGCGCATCGCTATATGAGCCCGTTTTTTGGCTATCTCACCGCCTGGTCTTACTGGTTTATGTGGATGGCGGTGGGCATCTCAGAAATTACCGCGATTGGCGTTTATGTCCAGTTCTGGTTCCCGGATCTTGCCCAATGGATACCCGCGCTGATTGCGGTGGGGCTGGTCGCGTTGGCTAACCTGGCGGCGGTACGTCTGTATGGTGAGATTGAGTTCTGGTTTGCGATGATCAAAGTCACCACCATTATTGTGATGATTATTGTCGGTCTGGGGGTGATCTTCTTCGGTTTCGGCAACGGCGGTCACTCCATTGGCTTTGGCAATCTCACCGAACATGGCGGCTTTTTCGCCGGCGGCTGGAAAGGCTTCTTAACCGCGCTCTGTATTGTTGTTGCTTCGTACCAGGGTGTTGAACTGATTGGTATCACCGCCGGTGAAGCGAAAAACCCGCAGGTAACCCTGCGTAGCGCGGTCAGCAAGGTGCTGTGGCGCATTCTGATTTTCTATGTGGGTGCCATCTTTGTTATCGTCACCATTTATCCGTGGAACGAAATCGGTGCCAACGGCAGTCCGTTTGTCCTGACCTTTGCCAAAATCGGTATCACTGCGGCGGCAGGCATCATCAACTTTGTCGTGCTGACGGCGGCGCTTTCGGGTTGTAACAGCGGTATGTATAGCTGCGGTCGTATGCTGTATGCCCTGGCGCAGAATCGTCAGTTGCCGGCAGCGGTAGGAAAAGTGTCGAAAAACGGCGTTCCGGCGATGGGCGTGGCGATCTCCATCATTATTCTGCTGGTCGGTTCTTGCCTGAACTATGTTATCCCCAACCCGCAGCGCGTGTTTGTTTACGTCTACAGCGCCAGCGTGTTGCCGGGGATGGTGCCGTGGTTTGTGATATTGATAAGCCAGCTGCGTTTCCGTAAGGCGCATAAAGAGGCTATCGCCAGCCACCCGTTCCGCTCGATGCTGTTCCCGTGGGCTAACTGGTTAACGATGGCGTTTCTGCTGTGTGTGCTGGTCGGTATGGGATTCAACGAAGATACGCGTATGTCGCTGTTTGTCGGCATTATCTTCCTCGCCGCGGTTACGGTTATTTATAAGGTATTTGGCCTCAATCGGCATACCGTTAGCCAGCGAGTGGGCGAATAAGAGGCAAAATGCGCAAAGCATAACCAAACGCGCATTTTCTTTAAAAAAAGCACTAGACAGCCGCGCCCGAAGTCCGTACTATCCACCCCCGCAACGGCGCTACGCGCCCGTAGCTCAGCTGGATAGAGCGCTGCCCTCCGGAGGCAGAGGTCTCAGGTTCGAATCCTGTCGGGCGCGCCATTTAAACCCGGCGCTTGAGCTGCGGTGGTTCGTGAATTATCACGAGACCGCGTGAAAAGATTTACAGTGGTGGCTATAGCTCAGTTGGTAGAGCCCTGGATTGTGATTCCAGTTGTCGTGGGTTCGAGTCCCATTAGCCACCCCATTATTTAGCAGTACAAGTTTCGTGGAATGCGAAGGTGGCGGAATTGGTAGACGCGCTAGCTTCAGGTGTTAGTGTCCTTACGGACGTGGGGGTTCAAGTCCCCCCCCTCGCACCACAACTTAGATTGAACAAAAAATTCAAAAAGCAGTAAAACGGCGAGTAGCGCAGCTTGGTAGCGCAACTGGTTTGGGACCAGTGGGTCGGAGGTTCGAATCCTCTCTCGCCGACCAATTTTGAACCCCGCGTAAAGCGGGGTTTTTTGTTTTTTATCTCCTCTCATATCTCCTCGCCTTCTCTCGAAACCCTGTTTTGCTCTCTGTTGCTGCATTACGACAATCCTTGCTGGCGATGTCGCTCGAAAGAGACATCTATTCATTTGATTTAAATAGATAATTTTTATTTAACCGATATGTGTCGTTTTATAGCGACAATTCAGCCATTTATGTAAGGAAAGCCAGGGTCATCGGCGGGAAAAAACCAAGAATTTGCTACTATTTTAAAAGCTTGCGGAACGTGGCATTTGTTAATGCAGTTCTGGCACGGTATGTGCAATAATATACGAGTAGATGCTCATTCCATCTCTTATGTTCGCCTTAGGGCTTCATAAACTCAGGAATGACGCAGAGCCGTTTACGGTGCTTATCGTCCACAGACAGATGTCGCTTCGGCCTCATCAAACACCATGGACATAACGTTGAGTGAAGCACCCATTTAGTTGTCAAAGACCTGTTTTAACGCCTGCCTGAATATTCCGGCAGGCGTTTTTTTATGGGCTGAAAGGGGAAATTTCGAACCGCAGGCGTTCTGGTTTACCTGCGGCTCGAATGAGAGCGGATTAAGCGGGTGGGTTGTTTTCCAGTGTCAGCAGCAGGCCGTCGCGGCGCATGGTTGCGGCCTCTTCCGGCTGATGAAGACGATCGAGGCAATCAGCAAGCCAGGCATAATCGAATGCGTCCGCACGCTGTTTTAACGCGGCACGGAACGCAAAACTGGCTTCCTGCCACTCGCCATGCTTCATCAATGATTGCCCCAGCGTACTCCACAGCAGCGGGCGATCGCCCTGCGTTTTAATCTGCTGGCGCAGGACTTTTTCGATCTGCTCCGGGTTATTGGTGCGCAGACGCGGAATAACCATCACCAGCCGATCGTCATATTGACGCTTCAGACCATCCAGCACGATCTGTTGTGCAGTATCGTGATCGTTACACTCAATTAAGTGCTCGGCCAAAGCTACCTGCAACACTACCTGGTGACGGGTTTTGCGGCTCTGATTTTTCCACCAGTTTTTCAGCCCATCGCTGCCCCGATCGGCGCGCACCTGATCCATGATGCCAATCCATGCTTGCTGCTGTAGACGCTCGCGATGTTCCTCTTCGCCCACGTCGGCTTTCGCCATTGAGGGCAGGATATCCAACAGCGAAGTCCACGCACCGGTACGGATATAAGCCTGCTCCGCCAGACGCAATACTTCCGGATGACGCGGAGTGACTTCCAGCAACCTGTCCACACCGTGGCGCGCAGCATGGTTTTCGTTGCGCGCCAGCTGTAAGCGCACGCGAGTGATTTCGACCGGAATCGGATCCTTTTCCGCCAGCTCTGCTGCACGCTCCAGATGCTGATTGGCGCGTATCTCATCGCCGCGCTGCTGGGCTGCTTCTGCGGCAAGCAGATAATTCACTACCGGCTGTTCAGCATGATCGGCATTCTTCGACATCAGCTTTTCAACCTGCTGATAATCGCCTTCCGCCAGTTTCAATAGCGCCTGCCCGGTCTGTTTCCGTGCGCGACGGCGCTTGCGGCCGACGAACCAGCCGCGAGTATGCGAGCCGGTGCGAAAAATACGACGCAGCAGCCATTCGAGGGCAAAGATAATCACTAAGGCCAGAATCAGGATAATCACCAGCCCGGTGACACTGGTTTCAATATTGTAGTTATCGGTCTGAATCAGCACATAACCCTGATGCCCGGCAAGCATCGGGCCGAGGACGATCCCGGCGATCAACAGTGCAAAGAGTAACAGCACTTTTAACATGGTTACTCTCCTTGTGCTGCGTTGGCGGCGGCCGGCTCAGCCGCGACGGTGGGCTGCGCCATCAAATTGCGTACGCGTGTTTGCATCAGTTTTTCCAGAATCGGCTGGCTTTGCAGTGATTCCGGCAGATCCATGGCGATAGTTTGCTGGCTCAGCTTATCCACTTCTTCAAGAAACGCTTTGGTAGCGGCGTCATCGGCATCGTAGTAAGCCCGTACCCAGGTTGAAACATTATCCAGCGCTTGCTTATAGGTCTCTTCCTGATGGCGCGGCACAGCCTGTGCGGCAACCAGCAGGCGCGAGCGGATATTTTCACGCAAATAGATATCTTGATTCGGCGCGAGCAGCGGCACGGCAGTGTCATCCCGGCGGCGAATGGTAATAAAGCTGTCCATAAAGTTCTGCCAGCTTTTTTGCAGGTTTACCCGCCATTCGCTAAGAGAGCTGGAAAGCTCGCCGCTATCGGTATCCATCGGCGAATCATCATCGTTATTGTCCGCCAGTGGCAAATTATCTATCTGGTTAGAGAGCTGATTCAGTTTCAGGATCGTGCCGTCATAATCCACCTGGCTAATGGCCGCCAGGCTGGCAATATCTTCCGTAATGGCGCGGCGGGCGGTAATCAGGCTGGGATCGTTCATATCTGCCAGGCTTGCATCGGCGCTTTTCAGCAATGCCGCCGCCGTGGTGGCATCCTGATCGCTCCACAGTTTGCGCCCGGCCAGTTTCACCAGGAAATCCGCCTGCGCCAGCTGCCAGGTTTTGGCGTCAGAACCGGAAATGGTCGCTACTTTCTGCTGCACTTCCTCGAGTTGCTTCGCCAGCACCTCGTTCTGGTGTTTAGCCGCAGCTAAATCGCTACTCTGCTGTTTGAGGACGCCTTCAAGCGCAGTGCGCTGCTTATCCTGCGATTGCTGCAGGGCAATTATCTGATCGGCGAGTTCGTTATCATTGGAATGCAACGTTACCGTCTGTTGTTTCATCCAGCCATAAAGCCCGACGCCGGAGGCCAGTGCTATCGCGATGGCGATCGCGCTAAGAGCAAGGCTGGTTTTGTACGCGCGTGCGTTCTTCTCTACTTTCTCCGGCGGCGGCGTTGCGCCGTCAGCCGCATTGGTTTCTGTAACCTCGGCGGAGGAGTGTTGTTGTTCCGTCATTATGGCTTCCCATTATGAGAGTTATTGTAATGCGCGAAGCAGCGCATCGTTGTCGGCATTGTCAGCGACCTGAATGTCCTGCCAGCCCAAATCCCGGGCGAGGTGCGCCAGGCGTTCGCTGACCACCACCAGGCGGCAGCGAAGTAACCAATTTTCCCGATACCAGGGAGGAATAAGTGAATAGAGTTGCTGCAACATTTCGCCGCTGGTGACCACCAGCGTTGTTACGCCGCGAGTATGCCAGCGCATCGCCTCTTCTGCGCCGTCATACTGTTTTGCGCTGCGTTGATAGCATTCGCAAAACTCAACGATAGCGCCGCGCGCCGTCAGCGTTTCCGCCAGCAATTCGCGCCCACCGTTCCCGCGTAAGATTAGTGCATGCTTGCCCTGAACACTTTGTAATTCAGGTAATTGTAGCAACATTTCGCTGACTTCCCGATCGAAGGGGTAGCGTACATCAATACCGCTTACGGTATGCAACGCCAGCGCGGTCGTGCGCCCAATCGCGAAATAATGGGGTTCGACCGGAAAGTGCAGTGCTCTTTGTTGCAGGTACGCATGGGCAAAAGAGACGGCATGCTGCGACAGTACAAACACCATATCGTCTGCGGTTAACGCGGCGAGGTGCGCGGGCAGCAAGCCCAGTTCGCGTCCCGGCGTAAATTCGATCAATGGAAAGTTCCAGGCTACCAGCCCTAGCGTACGCAGTCGGCGTACTAATTCTTCCCCCGCCGGGGAGGGGCGGGTAACCAGGATACTCATGCAGGGGCGTCTCCGTTATAAACTTCAGCCAAAATAGCGCGTGCGCCATTGTCCAGTAACTCTTCCGCCAGCGAGATGCCTAGCTGCTCGGCTTCTTCCAGGGGACCGCGACGCTCGCCTCGCACCATTATGGATCCGTCCGGTGCGCCAACCAGGCCACGAAGCCAGATTTCACCCTCAATCAATTCAGCATAGCTGCCAATCGGCACCTGACAGCCGCCTTCGAGGCGCGTATTCATAGCGCGTTCCGCTTTGACGCGAACGGCGGTGCTGTCGTGATTCAGCGGTGCGAGAAGCGCGCGCGTGCGCGTATCGTCCAGACGACACTCGATACCCACCGCGCCCTGACCGACCGCAGGCAGTGAAATTTCCGGCGCTAGCGCGGCGCGTATGCGGGAACCCAGCCCAAGGCGATTGAGTCCGGCGACAGCGAGAATAATCGCGTCATAATCGCCGTTATCAAGCTTGCTCAGGCGCGTACCGACATTGCCGCGCAGGGATCGAATAACCAGATCCGGGCGCTGCTCGGCTAACTGGCACTGACGGCGCAGACTGGAGGTGCCGACAATGCTGCCAGCGGGCAGGTCATCCAGCGAGTTGTAGTGATTTGAGACAAACGCGTCACGCGGATCTTCGCGCTCGCAGATGGTCACCAGGCCAAGCCCGTCGGGGAAATCGACCGGCACATCCTTCATTGAATGCACGGCGATATCGGCACGGTTTTCAAGCAGCGCCAGCTCGAGCTCTTTGACAAACAGGCCTTTACCGCCCACTTTCGCCAGCGGCGTATCGAGAATCACATCTCCGCGCGTGACCATTGGCACCAGTTCAACCGCAAGCCCTGGGTGGTTCGCCTCGAGGTGTTGCTTAACGTAGTGTGCCTGCCAGAGCGCAAGAGGGCTTTGCCGTGTGGCAATTCTTAAAACATTGTCTAACATGCTTGTTACCGTCCTTATCGTCCGTTGACCATCCTAACATTGTTGCTTTGGGGTGTCAGTGCTCGCGGTGGTTTGCGCGGACATGAGGAGGCGACACCTCTGCAATGAAGGCATAGCAGAACCGTAATTCGGAATTTACAGCGAACGTTTAATGCTACACTGGTTTGTAGCGCATCTTTCTTTACGGTCAATGTGCAAGGTGTTAAATTGATCACGTTTTAGACCATTTTTTCGTCGCTTCCCTATAAAGATAAGGGCGGAAAAAAGGTGACGGTTATTGTGAATTTTCTGTAAACATCAGGCGATATGTCTTGTACCTCTATATTGAGACTCTGAAACAGAGACTGGATGCCATCAATCAACTGCGTGTGGATCGCGCGCTTGCTGCCATGGGACCTGCTTTTCAGCAGGTATACAGTCTGCTGCCGACATTACTGCATTACCATCATCCGCTGATGCCGGGCTACCTTGAAGGTAACGTTCCCCAGGGCATTTGCTTTTACACGCCTGATGAAAACCAACTTCACTTCCTGAACGAGCTTGAGCTGCAGCGCGGTATGCCGCCGCAGATCTCGCCGAAAGGCGAACTGCCGATCACCGGTGTCTATTCAATGGGCAGCACCTCCTCCGTTGGGCAAAGCTGCTCTTCGGATCTGGATATTTGGGTCTGCCATCAATCCTGGCTGGATAATGAAGAGCGTCAGCTGCTGCAGCGTAAATGCAGCCTGCTTGAGAGCTGGGCGGCTTCCCTCGGCGTGGAAGTGAGCTTCTTCCTGGTGGATGAAAACCGCTTCCGCCACAATGAAAGCGGCAACCTCGGCAGTGAGGATTGCGGTTCTACGCAGCATATCCTGTTGCTGGACGAATTTTACCGTACCGCTGTGCGCCTCGCCGGTAAGCGTATTCTGTGGAATATGGTGCCGGGAGAAGAAGAAGAGCATTACGACGATTACGTTATGTCGCTCTATGCGCAGGGCGTGTTGACGCCAAACGAATGGCTCGATCTGGGCGGCTTAAGCTCCCTGCCGGCGGAAGAGTATTTTGGTGCCAGCCTGTGGCAGCTCTATAAAAGCATCGATTCGCCTTATAAAGCCGTGTTGAAAACGCTGCTGCTGGAAGCCTATTCCTGGGAGTATCCCAACACCCGTCTGTTGGCGAAAGATATTAAACAGCGCCTGCATGATGGCGAGATTGTCTCCTTTGGTCTCGATCACTACTGCATGATGCTGGAACGGGTCACGGCGTATCTGGTGGCGATTGAAGACACCACGCGTCTCGACCTGGTTCGCCGCTGTTTCTATTTGAAAGTGTGCGAAAAATTGAGTCGTGAGCGCGCGTGCGTTGGCTGGCGTCGGGAAGTGATTTCGCAGCTGGTGAAAGAGTGGGGCTGGGATGAAGCCCGCCTGGCAATGCTGGATAACCGCGCCAACTGGAAAATCGATCAGGTACGCGAAGCGCACAACGAACTGCTTGATGCGATGATGCAGAGCTACCGCAACCTGATTCGCTTTGCGCGGCGTAACAACTTAAGCGTTTCCGCCAGCCCGCAGGATATCGGCGTATTGACCCGTAAACTGTACGCGGCGTTTGAAGCCCTGCCGGGTAAAGTCACGCTGGTCAACCCGCAGATTTCGCCGGATCTTTCCGAACCGAATTTAACCTTTATCCATGTGCCGCCGGGCCGTGCCAACCGTACCGGTTGGTACCTCTATAATCGCGCGCCCAACATGGATTCGATCGTCAGCCATCAGCCGCTGGAATATAACCGCTACCTGAATAAGCTGGTGGCCTGGGCATGGTTTAACGGTCTGCTGACCTCACGCACGCATCTGTTTATTAAAGGCAATGGCATCGTTGATTTGCCGAAGCTGCAGGAGATGGTGGCAGATGTTTCGCACCACTTCCCGCTGCGGCTGCCTGCGCCGACGGCGAAAGCGCTCTACAGCCCTTGCGAAATTCGTCATCTGGCTATCATCGTTAACCTGGAATATGACCCTACAGCGGCGTTTCGTAACCAGGTTGTACACTTTGATTTCCGCAAGCTTGACGTCTTTAGCTTTGGCGAACAGCAAAATTGCCTGGTGGGCAGCGTCGATCTGCTTTATCGCAACTCGTGGAATGAAGTGCGTACCCTGCATTTCAACGGCGAGCAGGCGATGATCGAAGCGCTGAAAACCATTCTGGGTAAAATGCATCAGGATGCCGCGCCGCCGGATAGTGTGGAAGTGTTCTGTTACAGCCAGCATTTACGCGGACTTATCCGCACCCGTGTGCAACAGCTGGTGTCGGAATGCATTGAGCTGCGACTCTCCAGCACTCGCCAGGATACCGGACGTTTCAAAGCCTTACGCGTTGCCGGTCAGACCTGGGGTCTGTTCTTTGAACGCCTGAATGTTTCCGTGCAGAAGCTGGAAAATGCGATTGAGTTTTACGGTGCGATCTCCCACAACAAGCTGCACGGCCTTTCGGTGCAGGTGGAAACCAATCATGTCGAATTACCGGCGGTGGTGGATGGCTTTGCCAGTGAAGGGATAATCCAGTTCTTCTTTGAAGAGGCCGGCGAAGAGGGCTTTAACATCTATATTCTGGATGAGAGCAACCGTGCGGAAGTTTATCATCATTGTGAAGGCAGCAAAGAGGAGCTGGTACGCGACGTGAGCCGTTTCTACTCTTCCTCGCACGATCGCTTCACTTACGGCTCCAGCTTTATCAACTTCAACCTGCCGCAGTTCTACCAGATTGTTAACGTCGACGGGCGCACGCAGGTGATACCGTTCCGTAATCAGACGATCAGTACCGCGACGCCGGCCAATCAGGATAACGATGCGCCGCTGTTGCAGCAGTACTTCTCCTAAATGATTTGCCCGGACAGCGCCGGGCAATTGAGCTCAGCGGAAAGTGACGCTTTCTCCCGCCTGCTGGCTTGCCGCTTGTTCCAGCAAATCCCAGAAGGTTTCGCCGCTGCGATCGCAAACCCATTCGTCGTCTCTCAGATCAAAGTGGTAGCCGCCTTGTTTCGTTGCCAGCCACACCTGGTGCAGCGGCTCCTGGCGGTTAATGATGATTTTACTGCCGTTTTCAAAGCTAATGGTTAACACGCCGCCGTTGATCTCGCAGTCGATATCGCTGTCGCCATCCCAGTCATCCAGGCGTTCTTCAATGGTCAGCCACAGGCCGTCGGCAAGGCGATGAAATTCACTGTCGTTCATTCTCTTTTCCCGTTTTTTATGATGGCAGCAGTATAACGCGAAACATTTCCCGATGCCCGAAACGCGCAAACTCTTGCTTTTGTGTCTTCTCCTGCGATGATAGAAAGCAGAAAGAACGAACTTACAGGCAACTTATAATGAAAGATGTTTTTCGCACGCTGGCCGTACTGCTAACGCTGTTTAGCCTGACGGGTTGTGGTCTGAAAGGTCCACTCTATTTCCCGCCCGCAGACAAAAACGCGCCGCCGCCCACTAAACCGCAAAACAGCACCATTCAGCCGACTACGCCGAATAAAAACGATCGTGGTAATGACGGCTCGCCGAGCCAGGTGAATAACTGAGGTTAGCGTTCTGTATCCGCGCAAATGGAGTAGATGATGCAGTTCTCAAAGATGCATGGCCTTGGCAACGATTTTATGGTCGTCGACGCGGTAACGCAGAATGTCTTTTTTTCCCCGGAGCTGATCCGTCGTCTGGCGGATCGTCATCTTGGCGTTGGATTCGATCAGCTGCTGGTGGTCGAACCGCCTTACGATCCTGAACTGGATTTTCACTATCGGATTTTCAACGCCGATGGCAGCGAAGTATCGCAGTGCGGTAATGGTGCGCGCTGCTTCGCCCGTTTTGTTCGCCTGAAAGGGCTAACCAATAAACGTGATATCCGCGTCAGTACCGCCAACGGACGTATGGTATTAAGCGTAACGGAAGATGAGTTGGTGCGCGTGAATATGGGCGAGCCGAACTTTGAACCCTCGCAGGTGCCGTTTCGCGCAAACAAAGCGGAAAAGACTTATATCATGCGAGTGGCGGAGCAAACCGTATTATGCGGCGTTGTCTCAATGGGCAACCCGCACTGCGTAATCCAGGTCGATGACGTCACGACCGCGCCAGTCGACACGCTGGGCCCGTTAATGGAAAGCCACGAAAGATTCCCGGAACGGGCGAATATCGGTTTTATGCAGATCGTGAAGCCGGAGCACATTCGCCTGCGCGTCTATGAACGCGGCGCGGGCGAAACCCGCGCCTGCGGTAGTGGAGCCTGTGCGGCGGTGGCTGTCGGCATCCAGCAGGGCTTGCTGGCAGAAAATGTTCGTGTGGAATTACCAGGCGGTCGGCTTGATATCGCATGGAAAGGACCGGGCCAACCGCTCTATATGACTGGCCCGGCGGCACATGTCTACGACGGATTTATTCAGTTATGAAACAGCCAGGGGAAGAATTACAGGAGACGTTTACGGAACTGGATGACCGCGAAGTCGTTGAGTATCTGCTGCGTAACCCTGATTTCTTTATCCGCAATGCACGGCTGGTGGAACAGATGCGTGTGCCGCATGCGGTGCGCGAAACGGTTTCGCTGGTGGAATGGCACATGGCGCGTTCGCGCAACCATATCAACGTGTTGGAAGAGAACATGACGCTATTGATGGAACAGGCCAGCGCCAATGAAGGTCTGTTCTATGGCTTGTTGCGTCTGCAAGGGCGGCTGGCATCCGCGCCGAGCCTTGATGAGTTGCTCAACCGCTTCCATCGCTGGGCGCGCGATTTAGGGCTGGCAGGCGCGACTATTCGTCTGTTCCCCGATCGTTGGCGTCTTGGCGCACCGTCGAAATTTACTCATCTTACGCTCTCCCGGCAGGCTTTTGAGCCGCTGCGTATTCAGCGCCTTGGCCAGCGACATCACTATCTTGGGCCGTTAAACGGGCCGGAACTGCTGCTGCTGCTGCCGGAGGCGAAAGCGATTGGTTCCGTCGCGCTGTCGATGATGGGGGAGGATGGCGATCTCGGCGTCGTGTTATTCAGCAGCCGCGATATTCACCATTATCAGCAGGGACAAGGCACCCAGTTGCTGGAAGCGATCGCGCAGTTACTGCCGGATCTGCTGGAGCGCTGGATCCAACGCCTATGAATGATTCCCCACTGTTATCACACGTGACGCGTTTTCTGCGCTACCTCAGCGTAGAACGTCAGCTCAGCCCTATCACCGTTTTAAACTATCAGCGTCAGCTTGATGCCATTATTGCTTTAACCGCCGAACTCGGTCTGAAAAGCTGGCAACAATGTGATGCTGCAATGGTACGCGCCATTGCCACGCGTAGCCGACGCCACGGGCTTGGTGCCTCAAGCCTGGCGCTGCGGCTGTCTGCGCTGCGCAGTTTCTTTGACTGGATGATAGGTCAGGGTGAGCTGGCCGCCAATCCGGCAAAAGGCATCTCTTCCCCTAAAGCGGCCCGTCATCTGCCAAAAAATATCGATGTTGATGATATGAGCCGCCTGCTGGATATCGATCTTAACGATCCGCTGGCCGTGCGCGATCGCGCGATGCTGGAAGTGATGTATGGCGCGGGCCTGCGTTTGTCAGAACTGGTGAATCTGGATATCAACCATCTGGATCTGGAAAGCGCTGAAGTGTGGGTGGTGGGCAAAGGCAGCAAAGAGCGTCGTTTGCCAATAGGCAGCAACGCGGTTGCGTGGATTGAGCACTGGCTGGATCTGCGTGGGCTGTTCGGTGCGGAAGAGAATGCGCTGTTTTTGTCGAAGCTTGGCAAACGTATCTCGGCGCGCAACGTACAAAAGCGCTTCGCTGAATGGGGTATCAAACAGGGCCTGAACAGTCATGTGCATCCGCATAAACTGCGCCACTCGTTTGCGACCCATTTGCTGGAGTCGAGCGGCGATCTGCGCGGTGTGCAGGAGCTGCTCGGCCATGCCAATTTATCGACTACCCAGATTTATACCCATCTTGATTTTCAACATCTTGCTTCGGTTTACGATGCGGCGCACCCGCGCGCCAAACGGGGGAAATAATGCGTTTTTACCGCCCATTGGGTCACATTGCTGCACTCACCTTCGACCTGGACGACACCCTTTATGACAACCGGATGGTTATCCAGCGGACAGAGCAGGAAGCGCTGGCGTTTGTGCAGCGTTATCACCCGGCGTTAAGCTCGCTGGAAAACAAAGAGTTCCAGCGTTTACGTCAGTCGCTGCGGGAAACCGAGCCGGATATTTACCACGATGTGACCGAATGGCGCCGACGCGCGGTGGAACACGCGATGCTCAACGCCGGGTTAACGGCAGAAGAAGCCGCCGAAGGCGCTAATGCATCGATGGTTAACTTTGCCAAATGGCGCAGCCGTATTGATGTGCCCGAAGAAACGCACGATACGCTGGCAAAGCTGGCTAAAAAGTGGCCGCTGGTGGCGATCACTAACGGTAACGCGCAGCCGGAGCTGTTTGGCCTTGGCAACTATTTTCAGTTCGTACTGCGTGCCGGGCCGCACGGCCGCTCAAAACCTTTTGGTGATATGTATCAACTGGCTGCTGAGCGTCTGGGCGTGGCGATAAACGATATCCTGCACGTGGGCGACGATCTGACCACCGATGTCGCCGGGGCGATTCGCTGCGGTATGCAGGCATGCTGGATTAAGCCGGAAGGCGCAGATTTGCTACAAGCCAGCGACAGCCGCTTGCTGCCGCACATTGAAATTTCGCGGTTGGCATCCCTCACTACGCTGATATAATCACCAGCTGTTCTGTATAAATTCACAGTAATATTTCGCGGCGGTGCCAATGGACGTTTCTTATCTGCTCGACAGCCTCAATGACAAACAGCGCGACGCCGTAGCCGCCGAGCGCAGCAATATGCTGGTGCTGGCAGGGGCGGGAAGCGGTAAGACACGCGTGCTGGTACACCGTATCGCCTGGCTGATGACCGTGGAGAATGCTTCGCCCTATTCGATTATGGCGGTCACCTTCACCAACAAAGCGGCGGCGGAAATGCGCCACCGTATCGGCCAACTGATGGGAACCTCGCAGGGCGGAATGTGGGTCGGGACTTTCCACGGTCTGGCGCACCGCTTGCTGCGCGCGCACCATATGGATGCCAACCTGCCGCAGGATTTCCAGATTCTCGACAGCGAAGACCAGCTGCGTCTGCTCAAGCGCCTCATCAAAGCGATGAACCTTGATGAAAAGCAGTGGCCGCCGCGTCAGGCGATGTGGTACATCAACGGCCAGAAAGATGAAGGCATCCGCCCGCATCACATTCAGAGCTTCGGCAACCCCGTTGAGCAGACCTGGCAGAAAGTCTACCAGGCCTATCAGGAGGCCTGCGATCGCGCCGGGCTGGTGGATTTTGCCGAGCTGCTGCTGCGCGCCCATGAGCTGTGGCTCAACAAACCACATATTTTGCAGCACTACCGCGAACGCTTTACCAATATCCTGGTGGATGAATTCCAGGATACCAACAACATTCAATACGCGTGGATCCGCCTGCTGGCGGGCGATACCGGCAAAGTGATGATCGTCGGCGATGATGACCAGTCGATCTATGGCTGGCGCGGCGCGCAGGTGGAAAACATCCAGCGTTTCCTGAAAGATTTCCCCGGTGCGCAGACCATCCGCCTTGAGCAGAACTACCGTTCGACCAGCAATATTCTCAGCGCGGCAAACGCCCTGATTGAGAATAACAATGGTCGTCTGGGTAAAAAGCTGTGGACCGAAGGCGTCGAGGGCGAGCTGATTTCCCTCTACTGCGCGTTTAACGAGCTGGATGAAGCGCGTTATGTCGTCAATCGCATCAAAGCCTGGCAGGATAACGGCGGGCAGCTCGCCCAGTGCGCCATTCTCTATCGCAGCAACGCCCAATCGCGCGTGCTGGAAGAGGCGCTGCTGCAGGCCAGCATGCCGTACCGTATTTATGGCGGTATGCGCTTCTTCGAGCGTCAGGAAATTAAAGATGCGCTCTCCTATCTGCGCCTGATCGCCAACCGTAACGATGATGCCGCCTATGAACGCGTGGTGAATACGCCGACGCGCGGTATCGGCGATCGTACGCTGGACGTGGTGCGGCAAACCGCCCGCGATCGTCAGTTGACGTTATGGCAGGCGACGCGCGAGCTACTGCAGGAAAAAGCGCTGGCGGGGCGCGCGGCAAGCGCCCTGCAACGTTTCCTTGAACTGATTGACGCGCTGGCGCAGGAGACGGCGGATATGCCCCTGCATGTGCAAACGGATCGGGTGATCAGTGATTCCGGCCTGCGCATGATGTACGAGCAGGAGAAGGGCGAGAAGGGCCAGACGCGTATCGAAAACTTAGAAGAGCTGGTCACCGCCACGCGCCAGTTCAGCTACAACGAAGAAGATGAAGATTTGATGCCGCTGCAGGCATTTCTCTCTCACGCCGCGCTGGAAGCGGGCGAAGGGCAGGCGGATACCTGGCAGGACGCGGTACAGCTGATGACGCTGCACTCGGCGAAAGGGCTGGAGTTTCCGCAGGTCTATATTGTCGGTATGGAAGAGGGCATGTTCCCGAGCCAGATGTCGCTGGACGAAGGCGGACGGCTGGAAGAGGAGCGCCGTTTAGCCTACGTCGGCGTGACCCGCGCGATGCAAAAACTGACTCTGACCTACGCGGAAACGCGCCGCTTGTACGGCAAAGAGGTCTATCATCGCCCGTCGCGCTTTATCGGCGAGCTGCCGGAAGAGTGCGTTGAAGAGGTGCGCCTGCGCGCCAGTATTAGCCGCCCCGTCAGCCACCAGCGCATGGGTACGCCGGTGGCGCAGAGCGATACCGGGTTTACCCTGGGTCAGCGCGTGCGTCATGCGAAATTTGGTGAAGGTACGGTGGTAAACATGGAAGGCAGCGGTGAGCACAGCCGTTTGCAGGTGGCTTTTCCGGGGCAGGGCATTAAATGGCTGGTGGCGGCTTACGCGAAGCTAGAAAGTGTGTAACATTCAGAAAAATATCATTTTTTTGTAATACTCTGCTAGCCTTATACGCTGAAGGGCAAATAATGCTCTTTCGCGTTTCGTTGCGTGTTGACGCCTTTTGAGTGCTGGCGTAACATGCGCGCACGATCACGCTAAGAGGACATTCGCCTTGGACACACCCAGTAGATACTGGCTCAATTTCCTGGTTTTCAGGAACAACTCCTAAGGCTATCTCCTTATGCTGATGGCCTTAGAGGTTGTCAGCGACCCGTTCTATTCCCGTCGCGCTGAGTCAGGCTGTTTAATGGTCTGAAACCCAATTTGTTTCTTTGTGTGCCCACCGAACTGTCCAATATTTTTTGCATTGGGAGTCCCGGCTATGCTGAGCGCATTTCAACTGGAAAACAATCGTTTAACCCGCCTTGAGGCTGACGAAATCAAACATCTCGCCAGCTCTGTTTGGGTTGATTTGGTCGAGCCGGACGATGAAGAACGTACCCGCGTGCAAACGGAATTGGGTCAGAATCTGGCCACCCGCCCTGAACTGGAAGACATTGAGGCCTCGGCGCGTTTTTTTGAAGACGAAGACGGCCTGCACATTCACTCCTTCTTCTTTTTCGAAGATGCGGAAGATCATGCAGGTAACTCAACGGTGGCTTTTACCATTCGTGAAGGCCGCCTGTTTACGCTGCGTGAACGCGAACTGCCCGCTTTTCGCCTCTATCGTATGCGCGCCCGCAGCCAGGAGATGGTCGACGGTAACGCTTATGAGCTGCTGCTGGATCTGTTCGAAACCAAAATCGAACAGCTGGCGGATGAAATCGAAAACATCTACAGCGATCTGGAAAAGCTGAGCCGCGTGATTATGGAAGGCCAGCAGGGCGACGAGTATGACGAAGCACTCTCGACGCTGGCGGAACAGGAAGATATCGGCTGGAAAGTGCGTCTGTGTCTGATGGATACCCAGCGCGCGTTAAACTTCCTGGTACGCAAGGCGCGTTTACCGGCCGGTCAGCTTGAGCAGGCGCGCGAGATCCTGCGCGATATCGAATCTCTGTTGCCGCATAACGAATCCCTTTTCCAGAAAGTGAACTTCCTGATGCAGGCGGCGATGGGTTTTATCAATATCGAACAGAACCGTATCATCAAGATCTTCTCGGTGGTCTCGGTGGTGTTCCTGCCGCCGACGCTGGTGGCGTCCAGCTACGGGATGAACTTTGAGTTTATGCCCGAGCTGCACTGGAGCTTCGGCTACCCTGGCGCAATCATCTTTATGATCCTTGCCGGGCTGGCGCCATATCTCTATTTCAAACGGCGTAACTGGCTGTAAAACAAAAAAGGTTCAGCACGATGCTGAACCTTTTTTTGTTACAGGCTCCAGGTCTGGATGCCTTTCACTTTATATTCGTAATACCAGATATTGGCTCGCCATCCGATATAACCGTTAACGACTAACATCAGCGGACCAAGACCGGTAAGTACGGCAACAATAAACGTCACCAGATTAAGTACTAATACCAGAGTGGCTTTTTTCCACAGACCAAGAATCATTAAATAGATAAATGAGAAAGCGTAAGCGAAGAGATTCATCGAGACGCGGCGCTTCTGCCAGAACCCTATCTCTTTAAATGCGCTTTTCCAGGCAGGAGTCATCTTCCAGAAACCGGGATAACCATTCTTCTCATAAAACGCGAAACGGAATTTCCATTTCTCGCTCAGTGTGTTGTCATTTTTATAATCATAAGTGCTGATATCACTCATTTTTCCCTCCTGAAATGGACACCTTGTCCGTGGAATGACCTTGTTGGTTTAATTGCGTCGGTGCGAGCATAAAAAACACAAACACCAGCAAGTCGTAGCCAAAATAGATTCTGATGCCAAGGTTTAGACAATCATCATCACTCGTTATGTTGGCGCGCGTAATCCCGAGCGCTACGACATAAACCAGCAACGATATAATGACGATATACCGTCCTTTCTGGCCGCTGTCTCTAAAGCGTTGCGCGTTGGTATTTAGTTTCAAATACGTATAGAGAACCAAGCACACCAGCGGCAGCACCGGTAACGAAGCGACATTGAAAGCGATAGTTAAAAAGAGAATATGCAGAAGCAAAAAGGTTAGGATATACGGCCCACGCGCGAGGCACGTTTTGCCCGACGGCAAAAAAATCCTGCGAAACATGCGTGATTCATCCTGAATGGCATTAAAGCGAAGGGGGGGGAACATACCACTCCATGTCCCGTTTAGCGATTAACTAAATCGTTTCCTCCTAAATTTTGTAGGGGGCGGGCGGCTATTCCGCCCGTCTATTTAATCAGGCACGTTTGCGTAGCCCGCGCTGGGTATAAATGGCATCCAGCACAAAAATTGCCAGCGCCAGCCAAATAAAGGCGAAGGTCACCATTTTATCCGCGCCGGGATGTTCGCCATAAAAGAGCACCGCCAGCAGGAACATCAGCGTCGGGCCAATATATTGAAAGAAGCCGAGGGTCGACAGGCGAAGCCGCGTGGCCGCACCGGTAAAACAGAGCAGCGGTACGGTAGTCACCACGCCTGCGGCCATCAACAGCAGGTTGAGTGACAGACTGTTTTGCCCCATATGGCTGGTTGGGGTATCGGTGATACCAAATAACCAGACCGCCGCAACCGGAAGCAGCCACAGCGTTTCTATCAGCATGCCGGTTTGCGCTTCTACCGCGATCTTCTTACGCAGCAGGCCATAAAAAGCAAAGCTAAAGGCCAGCCCAAGGGCGATAAGCGGCAGTGAGCCGAAAGTCCACAACTGAACCAGCACGCCGGTGGCGGCGAGCAGCACCGCCAGCCACTGCATGCGGCGAAAGCGCTCACCCAAAAAAAGCATGCCCAACAGAATATTCACCAGCGGGTTAATAAAGTAGCCCAGGCTCGCTTCCAGCATATGGTTATGGTTTACCGACCAGATAAACAGCAGCCAGTTACCGCCCACCAGCACGGCGGACAGCGCCAGCAGCAGGATCTTTTTTGGCGTTTTTAGCAGGGCTTTTACGCTGCCCCACTGGCGGCTGACGCTGATTAACGCCAGCATAAAGAAGAACGACCAGATCACCCGGTGCGTCAGAATCTCGTCCGCCGGAACAAACCAAATCGTTTTGAAATAGGCCGGGGCGATACCCCAAATAAAATAAGCGGCCAGGGCGAGAATCACGCCCAGCCGCGTCTGTTTTGCATCCATCGGGAGAACTCTTGGCTGAAATGAATGCTCATGGTACCCGAATTTTATCTCAGGCTCACCCCACCATATAGGTGGCGGTCGCGCTGGCGATATAGAGCTGTTCTTCGTTATGAAGCTCCACGCGCGCGACGGCCACTTTATTGCCCGCGCGCAGCAGGCTGCTGCTGGCGGTAAAGCGCGTACCGCGCCCCGGGCGCAGATAATCAACACGCAAATCGATAGTGCCCATTCGTGACAAACGCTGGCGCAGCTCCTCTTCGCTAATGGTTTCATGGCGGGTTAGGGTACTGCCAACGCAGACAAGGCCCGCAGCAACATCGAGGGCAGAAGCGATCACTCCGCCATGTAAAATACTTTGTGCCCAGTTGCCGACCATCATAGGCTGGTTATTGAAACACAGCTGCGCGTAATCTCTTTCATAGCGCTCCAGCTCCAGCCCTAACGCACGATTGAACGGCATGTGATAGACGAAGATTTCGCCGACCTTCTTCAGGACTTCTTCCGCTGTGAGAACAACTGACATAGCTATCTGATCCGATGAGTTAATGAAATGTTGATATTATGCCTATCGATTGTTGTTTTCCACTTTCAGAGCGGATAGCTGCGCACTGTCGCAATAAATATGTAGAATACCTGCGGGAAAATTCGTCAGTTCAACAATATGATTTGGAGCAGCAAACCGATGCGGACCTCTCTGGGTTGGTTTTTAGCAGTGCTTGCACTGCCCTTTATGGCTTATGCGCAAGAAGCGACAATAAAAGAAGTGCATGATGCGCCAGCCGTGCGCGGTAGCGTCATCGCCAATTTATTACTTGAGCATGACAATCCTTTCACACTCTACCCGTATGAAACAAACTATGTGCTGTATACCGACACCAGCGATCTGAATAAAGAAGCGATCAGCTCCTATAATTGGTCCGATCATGCCCGGAAAGATGAAGTGAAATTCCAGCTCAGCCTGGCGTTTCCGCTCTGGCGCGGGATTCTCGGGCCAAACTCGGTGTTCGGCGCTTCCTACACGCAAAAATCCTGGTGGCAGCTGTCAAACAGCAGCCAGTCGGCACCGTTCCGTGAAACGAACTATGAGCCGCAGCTGTTCCTCGGCTTTGCCACGGATTATGAGTTTGCTGGCTGGACCCTGCGCGACGTTGAGTTTGGTTATAACCATGATTCGAACGGGCGTTCCGATCCGACATCCCGCAGCTGGAACCGTGCCTATGCGCGATTAATGGCGCAGCACGGCAACTGGATGGTAGAAGTTAAACCCTGGTATGTCGTGGGCTCGGTTGAGGACAATCCAAACATCACCAAGTATATGGGTTATTACCAGTTGAAAATTGGCTATGAGTTGGGCGATGCGATCCTCAGCGCAAAAGGGCAATATAACTGGAATACCGGCTACGGTGGCGCGGAGATTGGGGTAAGCTATCCCATCACCAAACATGTACGCTTCTATACCCAGGTCTACAGCGGGTACGGCGAGTCGCTGATTGACTATAACTTCAATCAGACACGTGTTGGCGTTGGTGTAATGCTAAACGATCTGTTTTAAGCGTTGCAGTTTCTCTCACAGGCGCTGAAAATAGCGCCTGTTTTATTTTGGCTAGACGGGGTCTCAGTGGCACAGGCGGAAGTATTGGATCAGGAAGCGCTGGCGAAACAGGTTTTGCAAGAGACCTTCGGCTACCAGCAATTTCGCCCGGGCCAGCAGGATATTATCGACACCGTGCTCAGCGGTCGCGATTGCCTGGTGGTAATGCCGACCGGCGGTGGGAAATCCCTCTGTTATCAGATCCCTGCGCTGGTGCTGGGCGGCTTAACGGTGGTGGTTTCGCCGCTTATTTCGCTGATGAAAGATCAGGTCGATCAGCTGCTGGCGAACGGCGTTGCGGCGGCGTGTCTGAACTCAACCCAGAGCCGCGAACAGCAGTTTGAGGTGATCAACGGCTGTCGAAACGGCCAGATCCGCCTGCTCTATATCGCGCCCGAGCGTCTGATGCTCGACAACTTCCTCGACCAGTTGCGCCAGTGGAACCCGGTCTTACTGGCGGTTGACGAAGCGCACTGTATTTCTCAGTGGGGGCACGATTTCCGCCCGGAATATGCTGCGTTGGGCCAACTGCGCCAGATGCTGCCGTCCGTGCCTTTTATGGCGCTTACCGCTACCGCCGATGACACCACCCGCCGCGATATCGAACGTCTGCTGGGGCTTAACGACCCGCTGATCCAGGTCAGCAGTTTCGATCGCCCGAATATCCGTTACATGCTAATGGAAAAATTTAAGCCGCTCGATCAGCTACTGCGTTACGTGCAGGAGCAGCGCGGCAAGTCCGGTATTATTTATTGCAACAGCCGGGCAAAGGTTGAAGATACCGCCGCGCGTTTGCAAAGCCGTGGTTTTAGCGCGGCGGCCTACCATGCCGGGCTGGAAAATGCCGTCCGGGCGCGGGTGCAGGAGCAGTTCCAGCGCGACGACTTGCAAATCGTGGTGGCCACCGTCGCTTTTGGGATGGGCATTAACAAGCCTAATGTGCGCTTTGTGGTGCATTTTGATATTCCACGCAATATCGAGTCTTACTATCAGGAAACCGGTCGTGCCGGGCGTGATGGCCTGCCTGCGGAGGCGATGCTGTTTTACGATCCGGCGGATATGGCATGGCTGCGCCGCTGCCTGGAAGAGAAGCCCGCCGGCCCGCTGCAGGATATTGAGCGGCACAAGCTCAATGCGATGGGTGCTTTTGCCGAAGCACAAACTTGCCGTCGTCTGGTGCTGCTCAACTATTTTGGTGAGGGTCGGCAGGAGCCGTGCGGCAACTGCGATATTTGCCTCGATCCGCCGCGGCAGTACGACGGTTTGCAGGACGCGCAAAAAGCGCTGTCGGCTATCTACCGCGTTAATCAACGTTTCGGTATGGGCTATGTCGTGGAAGTGCTGCGCGGGGCCAACAACCAGCGTATCCGCGAGTATGGGCACGATAAATTGCCGGTGTATGGCATCGGGCGTGAGCACAGCCATGAACACTGGGTGAGCGTTTTTCGTCAGCTGATCCATTTGGGCTTCGCCACGCAGAACATTGCCAGCCACTCGGCGCTGCAGCTGACCGAAGCCGCACGCCCGTTGCTGCGCGGTGAAGTTCCGCTAATGCTGGCGGTGCCGCGCATGGTGGCGTTGAAATCGAAAGTGATGCAGAAAGCGGCGGTGGGCAACTATGACCGCAAGCTGTTCGCCAAGCTGCGTAAACTGCGCAAAGCGATTGCCGATGAAGAGAATATCCCGCCCTATGTCGTGTTTAACGACGCGACGCTGATTGAGATGGCCGAACAAATGCCGCTGTCGCCGGGGGAAATGCTTAGCGTCAACGGCGTGGGTACGCGCAAACTGGAGCGTTTCGGCCGCGAGTTTATGGCGCTGATCCGCTCTCATGTCGACGGCGAAGAAGAGTAGTCACTCTGGTGAAAAAGTGGCAGGATAATGGCCCACTGAACATTTTTCCCGCGAGTTAATTATGCTCATGCTTTTTCTGACCGTGGCGCTGGTACACATTGTGGCGCTGATGAGTCCCGGCCCCGATTTCTTCTTTGTCTCCCAAACCGCCGTTAGCCGCTCACGCAAAGAAGCGATGATGGGCGTGCTCGGTATTACCGTTGGCGTAATGATCTGGGCCGGCGTGGCGCTGCTCGGTTTGAACCTGATCCTCGCGAAAATGGCCTGGCTGCATAACATTATTATGGTCGGCGGCGGGCTTTATCTCTGCTGGATGGGCTACCAGATGCTGCGCGGTGCGCTTAAGAAAGAGCAGCAAAGCGGCGATGCACCGCAGGTCGAGCTGGCGGCCAGCGGTCGGAGCTTTATCAAAGGCCTGCTGACCAATCTCGCCAACCCGAAAGCGATTATCTACTTCGGCTCGGTATTTTCCCTCTTCGTGGGCGATAGCGTCGGCGCAGGTGCGCGCTGGGGCATCTTTATGCTGATCGCGCTGGAGACTTTCGCCTGGTTTACCGTGGTGGCAAGCCTGTTTGCTTTACCGAAAATTCGTCGCGGTTATCAGCGCCTGGCGAAGTGGATTGATGGTTTTGCCGGCGCGCTGTTCGCCGGTTTCGGTATTCACTTAATTATCTCTCGCTAAAAAACAGCCGGATAGTTTCTATCCGGCTCGCTTCTCAGGCGTGCCTTGCCGATGCCAGCAGCGCGCCGACCAGCATAAACAACGAACCAAACACTTTGTTCAGCGCCTTCATTTGCCGTGGGCCTTTAATCCAGCTCGCAATGCGCTGCGCCAGCGTCGCATAGCCAATCATCACAATAATATCCACCACAATGGTGGTAATACCGAGCACCGCATACTGCATCACCTGCGGCTGGTGCGGCACGATAAATTGCGGAAACAGGGCCGCGAGAAAAACGATGCTCTTTGGGTTGGTCAGATTGACAAAAACCGCGCGTTTAAACAAACGTCCGCGGGATTGTACGTTGGCCAGCGTGTTGAGATCGATAGCGCCGGCGGCGCGCCACTGCTGAATACCGAGCCAGATAAGGTAGGCCGCGCCCGCCCATTTCAACACTTCAAACGCCAGCACCGAGCGTGAGAACAGCGTACCCAGACCAACGCCCACCAGCACAATATGAATCCCAAGACCCGTTTGCAGCCCGGCAATGGAAGCTGCCGCGCCGCGATAGCCGTGGCTAATCGAGGTAGTCATGGTATTGATTGCGCCCGAACCGGGGGAGAGGCTCAAAATTATAGATGTTAGCAGGTAGGCGAACCACCATTCGAAGGTCATCAGGAACTCCCTGGTTGTCTGTTTTTATGCCACAATACGCTATTGTCAGCGGAATTTGCTATTGATCACAAAAAAAACGATTTTACAGGGCGAAAAGGGGCGAGATCCCAATGTTTCGGCAAAAAAGGGCATGGGAAACCAGAGAAAAAGCGTTCGCGGCTTTTACCATGGGGCCTCTAATGGATTTCTGGCGGGCGCGGGAAGAAGCGGTCTTTACCGGCGTGGACGATGTGCCGGTAAGTTTTGTCCGTTTCCGCGCGCAGGATAACGATCGCGTCATCGTTATCTGCCCGGGTCGTATCGAAAGCTATGTGAAATATGCTGAGCTGGCCTATGACCTGTTCCATCAGGGTTATGACGTACTGATTATTGACCATCGCGGCCAGGGCCGATCCGGCCGCATGCTGGCGGATACTCATCGCGGTCATGTGGTGAATTTCAGCGATTATGTCGACGATTTGGCGGCGTTCTGGGAGCAGGAGGTTGCCAGCGGACCGTGGCGTAAACGCTACATTCTCGCCCACTCGATGGGCGGCGCGATCTCCACACTGTTTTTACAACGTCATCCACACGCCTGCGACGCAATCGCGCTGTGCGCGCCTATGTTCGGCATTATTATTCGCCTTCCCGAGTGGATGGTGCGCCCGCTACTGGAGTGGGCAGAAAGCTACCCGAATATTCGCGATGATTACGCGATTGGTACCGGCAGCTGGCGGCCGCTGCCGTTCGCTATCAACGTATTAACCCATAGCCGGGAGCGCTACCGCAGAAATTTGCGCTTTTATGCTGACGAACCCAAGCTACGTGTTGGCGGGCCAACCTGGCACTGGGTACGCGAAGGGATTCTGGCGGGCGAACATGCGCTGGCGGGGGTGGAAAAAGACGCCACGCCGACTCTGATTATTCAGGCAGAACAAGAGCATGTGGTGGATAACCGCATGCATGACCGCTTTTGCGAACTTCGCGCCGCAGCGGGGCACCCTTGTGAAGGGGGTAAGCCGCTGGTCATAAACGGCGCGTACCATGAGATCCTTTTCGAAAAGGACGCTATGCGCTCGGTCGCGCTCAACGCCATCGTCGACTTCTTCGATCGGCATAACTAATGAATTATTGAGGTTAAATTTTCTTATGTACCAGGTTGTTGCGTCTGATTTAGATGGCACATTGCTTTCCCCCGATCACACACTGTCGCCGTTCGCCAAAGAAACGTTAAAACTGCTTACCGCGCGCGGCGTCAACTTCGTCTTCGCCACCGGCCGCCACCATGTGGATGTCGGCCAGATCCGCGACAATCTGGGCATTAAAGCCTATATGATCACCTCCAATGGCGCGCGCGTCCACGATACCGACGGCCAGTTGGTGTTTACGCATAATCTGGATCGCGATATCGCTTCCGATCTCTTTGGCGTCATGCACAACGATGCGGATATCGTCACCAACGTTTATCGTGATGATGAGTGGTTTATGAACCGCCACCGACCGGAAGATATGCGCTTTTTCAAAGAAGCCGTGTTCCAGTACTCCTTATATGAACCGGGTTTACTCGAGCCGGAAGGGATCAGCAAGGTTTTCTTCACCTGCACCAGTCACGAGAAACTGCTGCCGCTGGAGCAGGCGATCAACGCGCGCTGGGGCGATCGCGTCAATGTCAGTTTTTCCACCTTAACCTGTCTGGAAGTGATGGCGGGTGGCGTATCGAAAGGGCACGCTCTCGAAGCAGTTGCTGGCGCGCTGGGCTACAGCCTGCAAGAGTGTATTGCCTTTGGCGACGGCATGAACGACGCCGAGATGCTGTCGATGGCGGGCAAGGGCTGCATTATGGGTAATGCCCATCAGCGTCTGAAAGAGCTGCATCCGGAACTGGAAGTGATCGGCACCAACGCGGATAACGCCGTACCAAACTACCTGCGTAAGCTGTTTCTCGATTAATATTGACGACTGGTTTTAAAGTAATCACTCGTCAACCAAATACTCAAACTTTGCGCAACTGAGTTCGCTACAATGCCTGTTCGTTTTTTACCGGGACATGCATTGTGGCGTTACTTATCATCACCACTATCCTGTGGGCGTTCTCTTTTAGCCTGATTGGCGAATATCTTGCGGGCCATGTCGACAGCTACTTTTCCGTGCTGATGCGCGTGGGGCTGGCGGCGCTGGTTTTTTTACCCTTTCTGCGCGCGCGCGGGCATCATCTCAAAACCCTTAGCCTCTATATGCTGGTGGGCGCGCTGCAGCTGGGAATTATGTATCTATTCAGCTTCCAGGCGTATCTCTACCTGACGGTGTCAGAATTTCTGCTGTTTACCGTCTTCACACCGCTCTATATCACCCTGATTTACGATCTGCTGAGCAAGCGCAGGCTGCGCTGGAGCTACGCCCTCAGCGCGGGCCTGGCGGTGATTGGCGCGGCGATTATTCGCTACGACAAAGTGAGCGACCATTTCTGGATTGGCCTGATTCTGGTACAGCTGGCCAATATCAGCTTTGCCATTGGTATGGTGGGCTACAAGCGCTTGATGGAAACCCGTCCGATGCCGCAGCACAACGCTTTCGCCTGGTTTTATCTTGGCGCGTTCATCGTGGCTGCGGTGGCGTGGTTTGTGATGGGTAACCCGCAAAAACTGCCGACCACCACGCTGCAATGGAGCGTGCTGGTGTGGCTGGGCGTGGTGGCATCCGGTCTGGGTTATTTTATGTGGAACTACGGCGCGACCCAGGTGGATGCCGGAACTCTCGGCATCATGAACAATGTGCATGTTCCCGCCGGATTGCTGGTAAACCTCGCTATCTGGCAGGAACAGCCGCACTGGCCGAGTTTTATAATGGGGGGTGCGGTAATAATGGCTTCGCTGTGGGTGCATCGCCGCTGGGTCGCTCCGCGCTCCGCACAAAGGGTAGATGATCGCAAGCGTGGTTCCGCGCCGAGCGAATAAACGCTTCGATTACCGGCTGGCGCTGCTCGCCGTCGCGTACGGCGGCGTACAGCCGGCTCCACAATCCTTCGCCCAGGGTTTTGGTTACCACCAGACCCTGGCGCTCAAAATTCTCCACCACCCAGTGCGGTAGCGCGGCAATGCCCATGCGCGCGGCAACCATCTGAATCAGCAGCAGCGAGTTATCGACGCTTTTTAGCGACGGGCTGATACCGGCCGGTTGCAAGAAGTGACGCCAGATATCAAGGCGGCTGCGCTGCACCGGGTAGATAAGCAGGGTTTCGCTGGCGAGATCGTCCGGCGTGATACGTGCTTTCACCGCCAGTGGGTGATCCGGTGCCAGCACCAGCCGCACTTCAAAATCAAACATCGGCGAATAGTGCAGACCACTGCGCGGCAAAATATCCGAGGTCATCACCAGATCCAGTTCACCCTCCTGCAGGGCGGGTTGCGGATCAAAGGTGACGCCAGATTTAAAATCCATTTCGACCTGCGGACAGGCCTGACGGAAATTCTCCAGCGCGGGCGTTAGCCACTGAATACAACTATGACACTCAATGGCGATGCGTAGCGTGGTTTGCTGCGGCTCATTACACGCCTGCAACGCGCGGCTAATCTGCGGCAGAACCTGATTCGCCAGCTGCAGCAGAATTTCACCCTGCGGCGTAAAGCGCAGCGGTTGGCTCTTACGCACAAAAAGCCGGAAGCCAAGGCGCTGTTCCAGATCGCTGAACTGGTGGGAAAGCGCGGACTGCGTTTGATGCAACGTCGCCGCGGCGGCTGCCAACGACCCGCTGTTTCGTAACGCTTGTAGCGTTTTCAGATGCTTAATTTCGATCATGAAAGTCCTTCACTCCGGCATGAACATTTTGCGCTTGAGGATTATACAGTACCTACACAATATGGATGTGTAAACATCTGGACGTCCAAAAAATCCTTCGTCTTTCGAATTAATGGTGCGTTGGCTGCACTCACTCACCCCAGTCACTTACTTGAGTAAGCTCCTGGGGATTCATGAGTTTGCCGCCTTCCCTTAATCCGAAATCCTTCGGATTCACCCATTTTAAGAGGCTAAAAATGACAATACTTAATCACACCCTCGGTTTCCCTCGCGTTGGCCTGCGTCGCGAGTTGAAGAAGGCGCAAGAGAGTTACTGGGCGGGAAACAGTTCTCGTGAAGAGCTGCTGGCGGTAGGGCGCGAGTTGCGTGCCCGGCACTGGCAGCAGCAACAAGAGGCAGGGATTGATCTGCTGCCGGTGGGCGATTTCGCCTGGTACGACCATGTTCTGACCACCAGCCTGCTGCTGGGCAATGTGCCGGCTCGTCATCAGAACAAAGACGGCTCTGTCGATATCGATACCCTGTTCCGCATCGGCCGTGGACGTGCACCGAGCGGAGAACCGGCGGCAGCGGCGGAAATGACCAAATGGTTCAACACCAATTACCACTATATGGTGCCGGAATTCAGCAAAGGCCAACAGTTCAAACTCAGCTGGACACAGCTGCTGGACGAAGTCGACGAAGCACTGGCGCTGGGCCATAACGTGAAACCGGTGCTGCTGGGTCCAGTGACTTATCTGTGGCTGGGGAAAGTGAAAGGCGAACAATTCGATCGCTTAAGCCTGCTGAATGACATTTTGCCGGTGTACCAGCAGGTGCTCGCCGAGCTTGCGAAACGCGGTATCAAGTGGGTACAAATCGACGAACCGGCGCTGGTACTTGAGCTGCCGCAGGCATGGCTGGATGCCTACAAACCGGCTTATGAGGCGCTAAAAGGCCAGCTTAAACTGCTGCTGACCACCTATTTTGAAGGCGTCACGCCAAACCTCTATACCATCGTTGCGCTGCCGGTGCAGGGTCTGCATGTTGATTTGGTCCATGGCAAAGATAACGTCGCCGAGCTGCATCAGCGTCTGCCCGCTGATTGGCTGCTCTCCGCCGGTCTGGTCAATGGCCGTAACGTCTGGCGTGCCGACCTGAGCGAGAAATATCAACAAATTAAAGATATCGTGGGTAAACGCCCGCTGTGGGTGGCGTCCTCCTGCTCCCTGCTGCATAGCCCAATCGATCTGAACGTTGAAACCCGCCTGGATGCGGAAGTAAAGAGCTGGTTCGCTTTCGCGCTGCAAAAGTGCCATGAACTGGCGCTGCTGCGTGATGCGCTAAACAGCGGTAACACCCAGCCATTAGCCGCGTGGAGCGCTCCGATTCAGGCGCGTCGCCACTCAACCCGCGTGCATAACAGCGCGGTGGCTCAGCGTCTGGCGGCCATTACCGACAAAGACAGCCAGCGCAATAGCCCGTACGGCGCGCGTGCAAAAGCCCAGCGCGAGCGCTTTAACCTGCCGATATGGCCAACCACCACCATTGGTTCCTTCCCGCAGACCACTGAAATTCGCGGCCTGCGTCTGGAGTTCAAAAAAGGCAAACTGGACGCGGGCAACTACCGGACCGGTATCGCTGAACATATCAAACAGGCGATTGTGGAGCAGGAGCGCCTGGGGCTGGACGTGCTGGTGCATGGCGAAGCCGAGCGTAATGACATGGTCGAGTACTTTGGTGAAAACCTCGATGGATTCGTCTTTACCCAAAACGGTTGGGTACAAAGCTACGGTTCGCGCTGCGTAAAACCACCGGTGGTGATTGGCGATGTCAGCCGCCCGGAAGCGATTACGGTCGAGTGGGCGAAGTATGCCCAGTCGCTGACGAACAAACCGGTAAAAGGGATGTTGACCGGTCCGGTGACCATTCTGTGCTGGTCCTTCCCGCGTGAAGATGTGAGCCGTGAAACCATCGCCAAACAAATCGCGCTGGCCCTGCGTGATGAAGTGGCGGATTTGGAAGCAGCGGGCATCGGCATCATTCAAATCGACGAACCGGCGCTGCGCGAAGGTTTACCGCTGCGCCGCAGCGAATGGGATGCTTATCTCGCCTGGGGCGTGGAGGCATTCCGCATTAACGCCGCCGTGGCAAAAGATGAGACGCAGATCCACACCCATATGTGTTACTGCGAGTTTAACGACATCATGGATTCTATCGCCGCGCTGGATGCCGACGTGATAACCATAGAAACCTCACGTTCCGATATGGAGTTGCTGGAGTCCTTCGAAGAGTTTGAGTACCCGAACGAAATCGGGCCGGGCGTGTACGACATTCACTCGCCGAACGTGCCGAGCGTCGAGTGGATCGAGGCCCTGCTGAAGAAAGCTTCGCAGCGTATCCCGGCCCAGCGTCTGTGGGTAAACCCGGATTGCGGCCTGAAAACCCGTGGCTGGCCGGAAACCCGTAGCGCACTGGCGAACATGGTGAAAGCGGCGCAAAACCTGCGTCAACAATAAGGCGTAACGCGCCGCCGCAGCGAAACCGGCGGTGCGTTATTTCTATGTAACATGCTAACATCCCTTCTGTAACATTTCTGTCAAACTGCCTTGTTTTAATCGTCGCAACGAAAACAGAGGGGATTGCACCATGAGGAAAAAAAGTGTGCTGGCGTCGATAGTGCTGGCCATCATTACCACGTCGGCGTTCGCCAAATCCACGTTGACGCTCTATACCAGCCAACCCAACGAAGATGCCCAGATGACGGTCGGTGCTTTTGAAAAAGCGCACCCCGACATTGAAGTGAAATGGATCCGCGATGGAACCAGTAAACTCACCGCGCGACTGCAGGCTGAGCTAGCCGCCGGAGGCGCAGCCCCGGATGTGCTGCTGCTTGCCGATAGCGTGACCATGGAATCTCTGAAGCAAAAAAATCTGCTGGCAGCGTATAAATCTCCCGAAGCGGCGCGCTTTAATGCCCAGCTGTACGATAAAGACGGTTATTACTACGGCACCAAATTAATTACCACCGGCATTGCTTATCATACCAAAGCTCCGATTAAGCCAACGTCCTGGCAGGATCTGCTAAAGCCGGAGCTGAAAAACATGACCACGCTACCCAGCCCGCTGTACTCCGGTGCCGCGCAGATCCACCAGGCGACGCTAATGAACGATCCGGCGCTCGGCTGGCAATATTATGAGAAGCTCAAAGGGAACGGCGCGATGCCGCAAAGCGGTAACGGCGCGGTGATGAGCGCGATTGCCTCCGGCAGTAAAGCTTACGGCGTGCTGGTGGATTATCTGGCGATCCGCGAAAAAGCCAAAGGCGCGCCGATTGATTTCGTCTTCCCGAAAGAGGGCGTCAGCATTGTTACCGAGCCGGTAGCGATGATGAAAGAGGCGAAAAATCCGCAGGCGGCGCAAGCGTTTATCGATTTTGTGCTCTCGGACGAAGGACAAAAACTGGTGCTCTCCCAGGGCTACCTGCCCGCCGACGGTAATCTGCCTGTGCCCGCCGGTTTCCCGCCGCGCGACAGCATAAAACTGATGCCGTTTGATGCCGCGCAAGCGCTCGCCGATACCGAAAGCAACAAAAAGCGCTTTGCCGACCTGTTCGGAAACCGCTAAGTAATGAGCGGCATAACCTTGCCTCAGCGTAACAGTAGCGGCCCGACAAAAGGGCTGCTCTGGCTGTTATTGTGCCTGGTCGCATTACTGAGCCTGCTGCCCAGCCTGCGGTTGCTGATTTCTGCGCTGGTGGACTGGCGGCTCGGCAGCGACAGCAGCCTGTGGCGTGTGCTGAGCAATCCCGCCACCTGGCTTGCGCTGTGGCACAGCCTGTATACCAGCGGACTTGGCACAATACTGTCGCTATTGCTGGGTAGCTTGTTTGCTTTTTGCCTGGCGTTAACGGATATCCGCCGTAAACAGATGTGGGTGTTTCTGTTTATGCTGCCGATGATGATCCCGCCGCAAATCACCGCATTAAGCTGGCTGCAACTGTTTGGCCCCGGCAGCATTTTGCTTAATAGCCTCGGCATCGCGCCAGGCTTCGGCAGCGAGAATCCGCTCTATTCGGCGAATGGCATTGCGTTACTGCTTGGTATTCAGCATGCGCCGCTGGTGTTTCTGGCCCTGCGCACCCAACTGCAATGCCTGCCAAAAGAGCATATCGAAGCTGCCCGGCTGCATGGTGCATCGCTGTGGCGGGTGTTCTTCGACATCGTATTACCCCTGTGTCGCACCGCATTATGGGGCGGTGCGGCCATCGCCTTTGTCTCGGCGCTGGGGAATTTTGGTATTCCGGCCATGCTCGGTATCCCGATCTCCTACTTTGTTCTGCCGGTGCATATCTATCAGACCCTCTCCAGCTTTGGTCCGTCCATGCTGAATGAAGTGGCGGCGCTATCGGTGCTGATGGGCGTACTGGCGATTGGTATCGTGACGCTGCAAGGGCGCATGCAGCGCCGTTATGCACTGCCGTTGATAGGTATGGCGGGGCGCGCGCTGGGTTTTACGCTGGGTAAATGGCGGCGGGCGACTGAAATGCTACTGGGAACGGTGCTGTGCGCCATTCTCCTTGCCCCGTTGCTGGCGCTGGTGGCGACCTCGCTGGTACCAACCCTTGGCGTACCGCTCAACAGCCAGACGCTGACCTTTGCGGCCTGGCACAGCATCTTCGACTCACAAAGCGCCACGTTGCGTGCTCTGAGCAACAGCCTGCTGTTATCGATCTCTGCCGCCGCGATCCTGATGCTTATCAGTCTGCCGCTGGCATGGCTGCTGGTGCGCTACCCGAGCCGACCGCTGCGCTGGTTGCACAGTATGATCGACATTCCCTATACGCTGCCAGGCGTGGTGCTGGCGATTGCCTGCATTCTGCTGTTTGCCAGGCCCTTGCCGGTGCTGGAAATCAGCCTGATCGGCACGCTAGGGATTATCTTTTTTGCCTACCTTGCTCGTTTTCTCACGGTTTGCCTGAAGCCGGTACACAGCAGCATGCTGCAACTTGATCCGGCAATGGAGGAGGCTGCCAGTCTGGCGGGTGCCAATTTCTCCCGGCGGCTGCGTCATATTGTACTGCCGTTGCTTGCCCCTGCGGCGTTTGCCGGCGCGCTGCTGGTCTTTCTCACTGCGGTCAATGAGCTGACCGTGTCGGCGCTGCTGTGGAGCGCTGGCAACGAGACGCTGGGGGTAGTAATTTTTAACCTCGACGAGAGCGGGAACAAGGTACTGGCATCGGCGCTTTCTGTCCTGATTGTCGCCCTTGTCGCACTGGTGATGCTGCTGCTCGGCGCGCTGGGTCGTTATTTACCGAAAGGAGTGATCCCATGGCAGAGCTGAGGCTGGAGCGCCTGAGTAAAGATTTTGCCGGGCAGAGCGTGGTGCGCGAGTTGGATCTGACCCTTCCCGAGGGGGCGTTTACCGCACTGCTGGGGCCGAGCGGCTGTGGGAAAACCACCACGCTGCGCATCCTCGCCGGGCTGGAGCAGCTTAGCGACGGCCGCGTGTGGCTGGGGGATCGGTTGCTGGCAGATAAAACGCGGCATACGCCACCAGAGCAGCGCGATATGGGAATGGTATTTCAGTCTTACGCCCTGTGGCCGCATATGACGGTGGCCGAGAATGTCGGCTATCCGCTGAAGTTGCGTAAAGTGAACGGTGCGGCACGCCATAAGCAGGTGATGGACGCGCTGGAGGTCGTCGAGCTGGGGGCGTTTGCCGAACGTTCGCCGCAGGAGCTTAGCGGTGGACAACGTCAACGCGTGGCGCTGGCGCGCTGTCTGGTGGCAGAACCGCAGGTGATGCTGCTTGATGAACCATTGGCGAATCTTGACCGCCATCTGCGCGCCACTATGGAACAGACCTTTCGCGATTTTCATCGCCGCACTGGCGCTACTTTTATCTATGTCACCCACGATCAGGCGGAAGCGATGGCCCTTGCCAGCCATATTGCGGTGATGCATCGCGGCGAGCTTATGCAGTGGGGCACGCCACAAGAGTTGTACCAGCGGCCGCAAAACGGTTGGGTAGCACGGTTTATTGGTCAAGGCAGCGTGCTGATGCTGGCAACGTCGGCGAGTGCACAACAGTTAGATGGCGCGCAGCTGCATACGGGTCTGACAGAGAGTGACCGAACGTCTCACCAGCCGGTACTGGTGCGTCCCGAGCATGTGCAGATAACGGACGAAGGGCTGAGCGCTGAAGTGCAAAGCTGCATCTATCAGGGTGAGCGCTATCTGCTTGAATTACGTCTGCGTGATGGGCAGAGCCTGAGCGCGTTTCATTTCGCGCCGCTGCCAGCGTATCAGACCGTTTGCGTCCGCTTGAAGCAGGGCTGGCGTCTGGAAACGGCATGAAGGGCGCCGGGCATCAACCCGGCGCGTAACATCACTTATTCCCGTACTGCGCAAACCAGTCCAGCATCCGCTGCCAGCCGTCGGCGGCGGATTCTGCGTGGTAGCTCGGACGATAATCGGCATTGAACGCGTGACCCGCTTCCGGGTAGACGATAATTTCCGCCGTGGCGTTCGCGGCTCTAAGGGCCTGGCGCATCGTTTCTACGCTTTCCAGCGGAATACCGGTATCCTGCGCGCCATACAATCCGAGCACCGGTGCGGTAAGCTCGGTGGCAATATCCACCGGATGGTGCGGCGAGTTAAGAGATTTTTCCCCCACCAGTTTGCCATACCAGGCCACTGCCGCTTTTAACTGCGGATTGTGCGCGGCGTAGAGCCAGGCGATGCGGCCACCCCAGCAGAAACCCGTCAGCAACAGCTGGTGCGCATTACCGCCGTTACGTGCCGCCCAACTGGCAACATGATCTAAATCGGCAAGCACCTGCGCATCCGGCACTTTATTTACCAGGCCGCTGAACAGGGTTTGAATATCGGCGAAATCGTTCGGATCGCCCTGACGGAAGTAAAGTTCCGGCGCGATAGCCAGATAACCTTCCAGCGCCAGACGGCGACAAATATCGCGGATATGCTCATGTACGCCAAAAATTTCCTGTACCACAATCACAATCGGTAGCGGACCTTCGGCATTTTTCGGCCGGGCATGAAAAGCGGGCATGTTTTCGCCCTGGGTCGGAATAGACGTTTCGCCCGCGATCACAGCGTCTTCGGAGGTGTGAACGACGGTTGATGCAACGGGTGAAGCCGCAGGTGCAAAGCCTGATGGGTTATTGGTTGTCATGGCATTCTCCATACCTTTTTTAGCGCTTCAATAACTATAGACGGGAAGACCTGCCGCGCGCGCAAATCGCGACAACGTAGTCTATCTTTGCTGCTGAGTGGCTGGATGTAACTTTATAATGTGATTTGAATCACTATTTTATGGAAATCATATGCAACCATTTTTATTCATGGTGATGTCAGTCACGAAATCGTGCCCGTGCGTTCTGTAAAGTATCTTTTTGCCTCTACTGATAAAACCGACCACAGAGGAGTCTGTTATGTCCAAGTCTGATGTTTTTCATCTCGGCCTCACCAAAAACGATTTACAAGGGGCTACGCTGGCCATCGTCCCTGGCGATCCGCAGCGTGTGGAAAAGATCGCGGCGCTTATGGATAAGCCGGTCCACCTGGCATCCCATCGTGAATTTACCAGCTGGCGCGCAGAGCTGGACGGCAAAGCGGTTATCGTTTGCTCGACCGGTATCGGCGGACCGTCAACCTCTATCGCCGTTGAAGAGCTGGCGCAGCTCGGCATTCGTACTTTCCTGCGTGTGGGGACAACCGGCGCGATTCAGCCGCATATCAACGTCGGCGATGTCCTGATCACTACCGCATCCGTGCGTCTGGATGGTGCCAGCCTGCACTTTGCACCGATGGAGTACCCGGCGGTAGCGGATTTCGCTTGCACTACCGCGCTGGTCGCGGCAGCGGATGCGATTGGCGCAACTAAACACATCGGTGTGACCGCCTCTTCTGATACCTTCTATCCGGGTCAGGAGCGTTACGACACCTTCTCCGGTCGCGTCGTGAACCGCTTTAAAGGCTCGATGGAAGAGTGGCAATCCATGGGCGTGATGAACTATGAAATGGAATCCGCCACGCTGCTGACCATGTGCTCAAGTCAGGGTCTGCGCGCCGGGATGGTGGCCGGGGTGATTGTTAACCGCACCCAGCAAGAGATCCCGAATGCTGAAACCATGAAGCAGACCGAAAGCCACGCGGTGAAAATTGTTGTAGAAGCCGCCCGCCGCCTGCTGTAGTTCCCCCATCTCAAATAAAGGCCGACGCGTTCGGCCTTTTCTTTTTGCGTAATGCTTCGCAGGAATACCCCTTCCAAACTGGACGTTTATACAGCACAATTCCCCCCGGATGCGTTATCACTCAGGAGGCGTGGTGGACACTTCAATCATCGTCATGGCAGCCGTTGCGCTGGCGGGTTTACTGGTCGGCTGGCTGGCGGCGAGCTGGCGCGGGGCGCAGCAGCAGGCGGATTTGCTCGCCGAGCAGCGTGATGTATTCAGCGAGCTGAGCGCCGCACGTCAGCAGATTGTGCAAAATGACCACTGGCGCGAAGAGTGTGAGCTGCTCAATAACGAACTGCGCAGCCTGCAGCATATTAATAGCTCGCTGGAAGCGGATCTGCGGGAAGTGACAACCCGGCTCGAATCCACGCAGCTACACGCCGAAGAGAAGCTGCGCCAGATGCACAGCAGCGAGCAGCGGCTGAGTGAACAGTTTGAAAACCTGGCGAACCGTATTTTTGAGCACAGCAACCGCCGCGTCGATGAACAGAACCGTCAAAGCCTGAACGGCTTGCTAACGCCGCTGCGCGAGCAGCTTGATGGTTTTCGCCGCCAGGTGCAGGAGAGCTTTGGTCAGGAAGCCCGCGAGCGTCATACGCTGGCTCATGAGATCCGCAACCTGCAACAGCTGAATGCGCAAATGGCGCAGGAGGCGATTAACCTGACGCGCGCGCTGAAAGGCGATAACAAGACCCAGGGTAACTGGGGCGAAGTGGTGCTAACGCGCGTGCTGGAAGCCTCCGGTCTGCGCGAAGGCTATGAGTATGAAACCCAGGTCAGCATTGAGAATGACAGCCGCGCCCGGATGCAGCCGGACGTAATTGTCCGTTTGCCGCAGGGCAAAGATGTGGTCATCGACGCTAAAATGACGCTGGTGGCCTACGAGCGTTACTTCAATGCCGACGATGAATTTACCCGCGAAGGCGCGCTGCAGGAGCATATCGCCTCTGTGCGCAACCATATTCGCCTGCTGGGACGTAAGGATTATCAGCAGTTGCCGGGGCTGCGCAGCCTGGATTATGTGCTGATGTTTATCCCCGTTGAGCCTGCTTTTTTAATTGCCCTCGACAGACAGCCTGAATTGATCACCGAAGCGTTGAAAAATAACATTATGCTGGTCAGCCCGACGACGCTGTTGGTGGCGCTGCGCACCGTCGCTAATTTGTGGCGTTACGAGCACCAGAGCCGCAATGCCCAGCAGATCGCAGAACGGGCGAGCCGTCTGTATGACAAAATGCGCCTGTTTGTTGACGATATGTCATCCATTGGCCAGAGTCTGGATAAAGCCCAGGATAACTACCGGCAGGCGATGAAAAAACTCAGTTCGGGGCGCGGGAATTTGCTGGCCCAGGCGGAAGCATTTCGCGGGCTGGGTGTGGAAATCAAACGCGAGATTAATCCGGAATTGGCGTCTGAAGCCCAGGCGCAGGACGAAGAGTTTCGTCTGCGATCGGGGCAAAACGACTCTCTCGATCGCTTTGAAGACAATACATTAGCAAGCCAGCAGGCGGACAACGAGCCGGGTGCGCAGGTCTCTACGGGTGGTTGAAACGTAGGGCAATCGTCTGCAATCTGATACACTTCAAAAACATATTCTTAATGAGCAGGCACTAAGATGGCGGAAGATTCAAAAGAGACAACCCACTTTGGTTTTCAGACCGTCGCCAAGGAAAATAAAGCGGATATGGTGGCGCATGTTTTCCATTCGGTTGCATCCAAATATGACGTGATGAACGACCTGATGTCGATGGGCATCCACCGTTTATGGAAACGCTTTACGATTGATTGCAGCGGCGTACGTCGCGGGCAAAAAGTGCTCGATCTGGCGGGCGGTACCGGCGATCTGACGGCGAAGTTCTCCCGTCTTGTCGGCGAAACCGGCCAGGTTGTGCTGGCAGACATCAATGATTCAATGCTGAAAATGGGGCGCGAAAAGCTGCGCAACCTCGGCGTGATTGGCAATGTTGAATACGTTCAGGCCAATGCCGAAGCATTACCTTTCCCGGACAATACCTTCGATTGCATCACTATCTCCTTTGGTCTGCGTAATGTGACGGAAAAAGAGAAAGCGCTGCGCTCGATGTTTCGTGTTTTGAAACCAGGCGGTCGTCTGCTGGTGCTGGAATTTTCCAAGCCGGTCATTGAGCCATTGAGCAAAGTGTACGACGCTTACTCTTTTCATATTCTGCCGCGCATTGGTCAGATGGTGGCAAACGACGCGGAAAGTTACCGCTATCTGGCGGAGTCGATCCGCATGCATCCCGATCAGGATACCCTGAAAGCGATGATGCAGGATGCCGGTTTTGAAAACGTGGATTACTACAATTTGACCGCCGGGATTGTTGCCCTGCACCGTGGCTACAAATTCTGACAGGAGTGCGTATGCCCTTTAAGCCGATGGTTGCCGCCGGCATCGAACGCGTACTGAATACGTTCTTATACCGCGAAGGCGCACTGAAAAGCGCGCGCCAGCGTTTGTATGGCAAGGTGTTGCGTGTGTCGCTGCAGGAGTTCTCCTCACCGTTTGTGCTGGTGTTCAGCGAGCGGCAGATTGATGTGTTAGGCGAGTGGGAAGGCGAAGCCGACTGTACCGTACTGACCCAACTGCGCGTGCTGCCGAAGCTGCAAGACCGCCAGCAACTGACGGCGCTTATTCGCAGCGGCGAGCTGGAAGTGCAGGGAGATATTCAGGTTGTGCAAAATCTGGTGTCGCTGATGGATTTAGCCGAATTTGATGCTGCTGAAATTCTCGCGCCCTGGACCGGGGATATTGCCGCCGAGGGCATCTCGAAATTTCTGCGCGGCGGCGCGCGTTTTATGCGCCATCGCTTTCAACGCCAGCAGCGTTATGTCGCCGACGTGTTAACGGAAGAGTGGCGTGTTGCGCCGGGAGCGCTGGAAGTGGCCTGGTTTGCTGAAGAAACGGCTGCCGTACAACGGGCGGTAGAAGCTCTGGCTAAACGCCTGGATAAACTGGAGGGCAAATGACGCCTGGAGAAATACGGCGCCTCTACTTCATCATTCAGACTTTTTTAAGCTACGGTCTTGATGAACTCATTCCCATTATGCGTCTCACCCTGCCGTTGCGGCTTTGGCGGCGGACACTGTTCTGGATGCCGAACCGGCATAAAGAAAAAGAGCTGGGTGTACGCCTGCGTCTTGCTTTGCAGGAGCTGGGTCCGGTATGGATTAAGTTCGGGCAAATGCTATCAACCCGCCGCGATCTCTTTCCGCCACTGATTGCCGATCAGCTGGCAATGCTGCAGGATCGCGTTGCCCCTTTCGATGGTCATCTGGCCAAAAAGCAGATTGAAAAAGCGATGGGCGATATACCGGTGGAAACCTGGTTTGACGATTTCTCTATTGAACCACTGGCCTCGGCGTCTATCGCGCAAGTACACACGGCACGGTTGAAAGAGAACGGCAAAGAGGTGGTGATTAAGGTTATTCGCCCCGATATCATGCCGGTTATCAAGGCGGATCTGAAACTGATCTATCGCCTGGCGGGCTGGGTGCCGCATCTGTTACCCGATGGTCGCCGTCTGCGCCCGCGCGAAGTTGTACGTGAGTATGAAAAGACGCTTATCGATGAGTTGGATCTGCTGCGCGAAGCCGCTAACGCTATCCAGCTGCGCCGCAACTTCGAAAACAGCCCCATGCTGTATGTGCCGGAAATCTATTCGGATTATTGCAGCCAGGATATGCTGGTGATGGAGCGCATTTACGGCATTCCGGTTTCCGATATTGCCGCACTGGAGAAAAACGGCACCAATATGAAATTGCTGGCGGAGCGCGGTGTGCAGGTCTTTTTCACCCAGGTTTTCCGCGACAGCTTTTTCCATGCGGACATGCATCCGGGCAATATTTTTGTGAGCTACGAGCACCCGGAAGATCCGCAGTATATTGGCATTGATTGCGGCATTGTCGGCTCGCTGAACAAAGAAGATAAGCGCTATCTGGCGGAGAACTTTATCGCCTTCTTTAACCGCGATTATCGTAAAGTAGCGGAACTGCACGTCGATTCCGGTTGGGTTCCGCCCGATACCAACGTCGAAGAGTTTGAATTCGCCATTCGTACCGTCTGCGAGCCGATTTTCGAAAAGCCGCTGGCGGAAATCTCCTTCGGCCATGTGCTGCTTAACCTGTTTAATACGGCGCGTCGCTTTAATATGGAAGTGCAGCCGCAGCTGGTGCTGTTGCAAAAAACGCTGCTCTATATTGAAGGCGTCGGTCGACAGCTCTACCCCCAGCTCGATTTGTGGAAAACAGCGAAACCTTTTCTTGAAACCTGGATCAAAGATCAGGTGGGCATTCCCGCTCTGGTCAGGGCGATAAAAGAGAAAGGCCCGTTCTGGATTGAAAAAATGCCGGAAATTCCCGAACTGATCTTCAACGGATTGCAACAAGGCAGGCATATTCAGCAGAGCGTGGATAGAATCGCCAATGAACTGCATGTCAACCATGTGCGGCAAGGGCAATCACGTTATCTGTTTGGTATTGGCGCTACGCTGCTATTGAGCGGGACTTTATTGCTGATCAATCGTCCTGAATGGGGTTTTACTCCCGCCTGGCTTATGGCGGGCGGCGGTTTGGCCTGGATTTTAGGTTGGTATAAAACGCGTTAAGCGAACCACCAGCCTGGTTGTGGTCTGATACACAGAAGCTGTCAGTAAAGAGGCAGTTCGAAGGATAAAGTGTATACTGGGGCCTATTTTTAACATCATCTGTTACAGAGGACTATGTATGGGTGGTATCAGTGTTTGGCAGTTGTTGATTATTGCGGTTATCGTTGTGCTGCTGTTCGGCACCCGAAAGCTTGGCTCGATTGGTTCTGACCTTGGCGCATCCATCAAAGGCTTTAAAAAAGCCATGAGCGATGACGATAAAGGGGAAAAGCAGGATAAATCGGTGCAGGATGCAGATTTTACAACAAAATCTCTCTCCGAAAGCAAACCATCCGACGACGTTAAAAAAGACGAAAAACGTCACGACAAAGAGCAGGTGTAATTCGTGTTCGATATAGGTTTTGGCGAACTGCTGCTGGTTTTCGTTATTGGCCTTGTGGTCCTCGGGCCGCAACGGTTGCCCGTCGCTGTGCGCACGGTAGCCGGCTGGGTTCGTGCGCTGCGTTCGCTGGCGACAACGGTGCAGAATGAACTGACGCAGGAACTGAAATTGCAGGAGTTCCAGGACAGCCTGAAAAAGGTGGAAAAAGCGAGCCTGGAAAACCTGACGCCGGAATTAAAACAGTCGATGGACGAATTGCGTCACGCCGCAGAATCGATGAAGCGCTCGTATAGCGCTAACGACGCGGAAAAAGCGAGCGATGAAGCCCATACCATTCACAATCCGGTGGTAAAAGATAACGAAGCGCAGCACGAAGGCGTAACGCCTGCCGCCGCTGAGCATCAGGCCAGCTCGCCGCAGCAGGTGCCCGACGTCGCAGAAGAGAAAAAAGCGCCGCAGGTGGCTACCGCACACAAAGAGGCCGCGCCGGTTTCCGACTCCACACCTTCTTCAAGTGATAAATCCTGAACATGGCTGTAGACGATACCCAACCGCTGATCGCACATCTTATTGAATTACGTAAGCGACTGCTGAACTGCATGATCGCCGTGATCGTAATTTTCCTCGCGCTGGTTTACTTCGCGAATGATATCTATCAACTGGTTTCCGCGCCGCTCATTAAACAGATGCCGTTGGGCGCAACCATGATTGCGACCGATGTCGCCTCGCCGTTTTTTACGCCAATCAAACTGACCTTTATGGTGTCGCTGATCCTCTCCGCGCCGGTCATTTTGTATCAGGTGTGGGCATTTGTCGCACCGGCGCTGTATAAACATGAACGCCGTCTGGTGGTGCCGCTGCTGGTTTCCAGCTCGCTGCTGTTTTACATCGGTATGGCGTTTGCCTACTTCGTGGTTTTCCCGCTGGCTTTCGGCTTTTTGACCCATACCGCGCCGGAAGGCGTGCAGGTTTCCACCGATATCGCCAGCTACCTTAGCTTCGTGATGGCGCTGTTTATGGCCTTTGGCGTCTCATTTGAGGTGCCGGTCGCCATTGTGCTGTTATGCTGGATGGGCATCACCACGCCAGCGGATCTGCGTCAAAAACGCCCGTACGTATTGGTGGGCGCGTTCGTGGTTGGCATGTTACTGACGCCGCCGGATGTCTTTTCGCAGACGCTGTTGGCCATACCGATGTATTGCCTGTTTGAAGTCGGCGTCTTCTTCGCGCGCTTCTACGTTGGCAAACGTCGGGTGCCCGATGACGAGAGCGAAACAGAAGCCAACGAAGAGTAACATTCAGCCGCCCGCCAGGGCGGTTGTTGTATGGGGAAAAGCATGTTTGATATTGGTGTGAATTTAACCAGCAGCCAGTTTGCTCACGACCGGGATCAGATCGTGGCGCGGGCGCACGCGGCGGGTGTAGCGGGTATGCTGTTGACGGGAACGAATCTGCATGAAAGCCAGCAGGCGCAGCAGCTGGCGCAGCATTATCCTCAGAGCTGGTCGACGGCTGGGGTGCATCCTCACGACAGCAGCGGCTGGACGGAGGAAACCGCGCAGGCGATCCGCCTGTTAGCCGCCACAAAAGAGGTGGTCGCCGTGGGCGAATGCGGGCTGGATTTCAACCGTAACTTCTCAACGCCGCAGGAGCAGGAGTACGCTTTTGAGGCGCAACTGGCGCTGGCCGCCGAGCTCAATATGCCGGTATTTTTACACTGCCGCGATGCACATCCACGCTTCCTGGCGCTGCTCGATCCGTGGCTGGATAAACTGCCCGGCGCGGTGCTGCACTGCTTTACCGGCTCGGCGCAGGAAGCGCGGGAGTGCCTCGAACGCGGTCTCTACCTTGGTATCACCGGCTGGGTGTGTGATGAGCGACGCGGGCTGGAGTTGCGCGAAGTGGTGCCGATTATTCCCGCTGAACGGCTGTTGATTGAAACCGATGCGCCGTATCTTTTGCCGCGGGATCTACAGCCAAAACCTACATCACGGCGTAATGAACCTGCCGTGTTAGGGCATATTCTTGCCACCGTTGCGAAGCTTCGCGGCGAAGATGCCCAATGGCTAAGTACCGTGACGGATCGCAACGTGCGGCAGTTATTTGGTGTGAATTTTTAACGCGGCGAATCAGGCCTTGCGGAAGTCCGTATTTTTGACGCTTTGTAGCACCTGCTTATTGAGCAGGTGTAATAACAGCATGGAACGCGCTTCGCCGTCCGGCTCTTTAAAAATAGCCTGAATCCCTTCGAGGGCGCCTTCGGTTATCACCACATCATCGCCAGGATAGGGCGTGTCAGGATCGGTAATGCCTTCCGGCTGATAGAGCGAAAGCTGCTGAATAACGGATTGCGGCACGGTGGCTGGATGCATACCAAAGCGGACGAAATGGCTAACGCCACGCGTGGCATTAACGGTGGTAGTGTGAATAACCTCGGGATCAAACTCGACAAACAGATAGTTTGGGAACAGCGGCTCGCTGACCGTTGTGCGCTTGCCGCGCACCATTTTTTCGAGTGCGATCATAGGCGTCAGACAGCTGACCGTCTGGCGTTCTAAATGTTCCTGGGCGCGCTGAAGCTGGCCACGTTTGCAGTAAAGAAGATACCAGGATCGCATAAACACTCATTTCCGTAAGTTCGGGCGCAAGAATATCAAAACCGCAGCGTGATGGCTAAGTTGATTATAACTCGTGGCTAAAGATGGCGTTGTAATTCACGCGGATTTAACAAAAATACAGCAACCGCCCGGCGAACACCGTATAATATGCCCCTTACCTGGAGGCGATAATAGACCGCATGAAATACAACGACCTACGCGACTTCCTGACGCTGCTTGAACAGCAGGGCGAGCTGAAGCGCATCACTCTGCCGGTTGACCCTTATCTGGAAATGACGGAAATAGCCGATCGTACCCTGCGTGCGGGCGGCCCGGCGTTGCTATTCGAAAATCCGAAAGGTTACACCATGCCGGTGCTGTGCAATTTATTTGGCACGCCGAAACGGGTTGCGCTCGGAATGGGGCAGGAGGATGTCAGCGCCCTGCGTGAAGTGGGTAAGCTGCTGGCGTTTCTGAAAGAACCCGAACCGCCAAAAGGATTCCGCGATCTCTTCGATAAGCTGCCGCAGTTCAAGCAAGTGCTGAACATGCCAACCAAACGGCTGCGTGGCGCGCCATGCCAGCAAAAAGTGGTGCAGGGCGACGCGGTCGATCTGCGCAAAATCCCGATTATGCAGTGCTGGCCGGAAGATGCTGCGCCGTTGATCACCTGGGGCTTAACCGTGACGCGCGGGCCGCACAAAGAGCGCCAAAACCTCGGGATTTATCGCCAACAGCTGATCGGTAAAAATAAATTAATCATGCGCTGGCTTTCCCATCGTGGCGGCGCGCTGGATTTTCAGGAGTGGCAGGCGGCGCATCCGGGGGAACGTTTCCCCGTCGCAGTGGCGCTGGGTGCCGATCCGGCAACCATTCTTGGCGCGGTAACGCCGGTGCCGGATACCCTTTCTGAATATGCTTTCGCCGGGCTTCTGCGCGGGACGAAAACGGAAGTAGTGAAGTGCGTATCGAACGATCTTGAAGTTCCCGCCAGTGCAGAAATCGTGCTGGAAGGCTATATTGAGCCGGGTGAGATGGCGCCGGAAGGGCCCTATGGCGATCACACCGGCTATTACAATGAAGTCGATAGTTTCCCGGTGTTCACCGTTACCCATATTACGCAGCGTGAAGATGCGATTTATCACTCCACATATACCGGCCGCCCGCCGGATGAGCCTGCGGTGCTTGGGGTGGCGCTCAACGAAGTGTTCGTGCCTATTCTGCAAAAGCAGTTTCCCGAAATCGTTGATTTTTATCTGCCGCCGGAAGGCTGCTCTTATCGCCTGGCGGTGGTCACCATCAAGAAACAGTACGCGGGCCATGCTAAGCGCGTAATGATGGGTGTCTGGTCTTTCCTGCGTCAGTTTATGTACACCAAGTTTGTTATCGTGTGCGATGACGATGTCAACGCGCGCGACTGGAACGATGTGATTTGGGCGATCACCACCCGCATGGATCCGGCAAGGGATACGGTGCTGGTAGAAAATACGCCTATTGATTACCTGGATTTTGCCTCGCCGGTTTCCGGGCTGGGCTCCAAAATGGGACTGGATGCCACTAACAAATGGCCGGGGGAAACCCAGCGTGAATGGGGCCGCCCTATTAAGAAAGACCCGGAAGTGACGGCGAGAATCGACGCCATCTGGGATGATTTGGCCATACTGAATGACGAAAATAGACCCGACAGAGAGAGCGCATGACAACCTTAAGCTGTAAAGTGACCTCCGTAGATGCCATCACTGATACCGTATATCGTGTCCGTTTAGTGCCGGAAGCGGCTTTTTCTTTCCGCGCGGGCCAGTACCTGATGGTGGTGATGGATGAGCGAGACAAGCGCCCATTCTCTATGGCTTCCACGCCGGATCAGCACGATTTTATTGAACTGCATATTGGCGCCTCCGAGCTGAATCTCTACGCCATGGCGGTGATGGATCGCATTCTGAAAGACCGGGAAATCGTTATCGATATTCCCCACGGCGATGCCTGGCTGCGTGATGATGAAGAGCGTCCAATAGTGCTGATTGCTGGCGGCACGGGCTTCTCATATGTTCGCTCTATTCTGTTGACCTCGCTTAAGCAAAACCCTCATCGCGATATCACCATTTATTGGGGCGGCCGGGAAGAGAAGCATCTTTACGATTTGGCCGAGCTTGAAGCGCTGTCGGTAGATCATCCGCATCTGCGGGTGGTGCCGGTGGTCGAACAGCCGGAAGCGGAGTGGCGCGGGCGTTCAGGCACGGTGCTGGCTGCGGTGTTGCAGGATTTTGGTTCGCTGGCCGAACACGATATTTATATTGCAGGCCGTTTCGAAATGGCAAAAATCGCCCGCGATCTGTTCTGTAATGAGCGCGGTGCGCGTGAGGATCGCCTGTTTGGCGATGCGTTCGCGTTTATCTAATCGCCGTCGTTTCCAAACCGCATTAAAAAGCCCGCCCCTGACAGGCGGGAAGAACGGCAACTAACTTTTCACTTCGCCAGGGCGGATATTGCTGCACTGGCTGATGCGCTCCCCGACGGCAGTACCGTTTATGCCGTCGGGGAATGATGCGATTACCGGCCCAGTCTTTAACTCACCTCACGCGTTACACGCGCTCAAACACCGTCGCGATCCCCTGACCTAAACCAATGCACATGGTTGCCAGACCAAACTGTGCATCTTTGCGTTCCATCAGATTCAAAAGCGTGGTGCTGATACGTGTTCCGGAGCAGCCCAGCGGATGGCCGAGGGCTATCGCGCCGCCATTGAGGTTGATCTTCTCGTCGATCTGCTCCATCAAGCCCAGGTTTTTAATACACGGCAGGATCTGCGCGGCAAAAGCTTCATTCATCTCGAACAGATCGATATCGCTGGCAGATAACCCGGCTTTTTTCAGCGCCAGTTGGGACGCTGGTACCGGGCCATAACCCATGATTGACGGATCGCAGCCAACAACCGCCATAGAACGAATGCGCGCACGCGGCGTAAGGCCCAGTTCGCGGGCGCGGCTTTCGCTCATTACCAGCATGGCGGATGCGCCATCGGACAGGGCGGATGAGGTACCGGCAGTGACGGTGCCGCTGACCGGATCAAAAGCCGGGCGCAGCGTTGACAGCGCTTCGACGGTGGTTTCCGGGCGGATAACTTCGTCGTAGTTAAACTGCTTCAACACCCCGTCCGCGTCATGACCGCCGGTGGGGATGATCTCATTTTTAAATGCGCCGGATTGCGTTGCCGCCCAGGCGCGGGCATGTGAACGCGCAGCAAAGGTATCCTGCATTTCACGGCTGATGCCGTGCATACGCGATAACATTTCCGCCGTCAGCCCCATCATACCCGCCGCTTTCGCTACGTTACGGCTCATACCCGGATGAAAATCCACGCCGTGGCTCATTGGCACATGGCCCATATGTTCCACACCGCCAACCAGACAGACCTGCGCGTCGCCGGTCATGATCATGCGCGCAGCATCGTGCAGCGCCTGCATTGAAGATCCGCACAGACGGTTAACCGTCACGGCGGGCACCGAGTGGGGGATCTCCGCCAGCAGCGCGGCGTTACGGGCAATGTTAAAGCCCTGTTCCAGGGTCTGCTGCACGCAGCCCCAGTAAATGTCGTCGATAGCGGTCGCGTCCAGCGCCGGGTTGCGCGCCAGCAGGCTACGCATCAGGTGCGCGGAGAGATCTTCTGCCCGCACATGACGGAATGCGCCGCCTTTTGAACGGCCCATCGGGGTACGAATCGCATCGACAATGACAACCTGTTCCATTGTGACTCCTTAAGCCGTTTTCAAATCGCCCACCGGGCGCGCAGGTTCAACCGCAGGGTAGTAAGGTTCGTTATGGCGCGCTTTTTCACGCAGCCCGGCCGGAACTTCATACAGCGGGCCAAGATGCTGATACTGCTGTGCCATATCGAGATATTTCGCGCTGCCGACAGTATCCAGCCAGCGGAACGCGCCACCGTGGAACGGAGGGAAACCAAGGCCGTAGACCAGCGCCATATCGGCTTCTGCCGGGCTTGCGATAATGCCTTCTTCCAGGCAACGCACCACTTCATTGACCATCGGGATCATCATGCGCGCGATAATCTCCTCGTCGCTGAAATCCTGTTTACCTTTGCTGATTTCTGCCAGCATGCCGTCGACCGCGCTGTCCTCTTCCTTCTTCGGCTTGCCTTTGCTGTCTTCTTTATAACGCCAGAAACCAAGGCCATTTTTCTGCCCAAAGCGATTAGCATCGAACAGAGCGTCAATCGCATCGCGGTAATCTTTCTGCATGCGTTGCGGGAAGCCTGCCGCCATCACCGCCTGAGCGTGATGCGCGGTATCAATGCCGACCACATCAAGCAGATAAGCCGGGCCCATCGGCCAGCCGAACTGTTTTTCCATTACTTTGTCGACTTTGCGGAAATCCGCACCGTCGCGCAGCAACTGGCTAAAACCGGCGAAGTAAGGGAACAGCACACGGTTAACGAAGAAACCCGGACAGTCGTTAACAACAATCGGCGTTTTGCCCATTTTGCTCGCCCAGGCGACCACTTTCGCAATGGTGCTTTCGGAGGTTTTCTCGCCGCGAATGACTTCAACCAGCGGCATACGGTGCACCGGGTTAAAGAAATGCATGCCGCAGAAATTCTCCGGGCGCTTCAGTACGCTTGCCAGCTCGCTGATAGGAATGGTGGAGGTATTGGAAGCCAGCACCGTATCCGTCCGCACTTTCTCTTCCGTTTCTGCCAGTACCGCCTTTTTCACTTTCGGGTTTTCAACAACCGCTTCAACCACCACATCGACGCGCTCAAAACCAGCGTATTCCAGGGTTGGCTGGATGGTTGCGATAACATTCGCCAGCTTCAGGCCATCGATCTTGCCGCGTTCCAGCTGTTTGTTTAGTAGCTTGCCCGCTTCGTTGATGCCCAGCGCGAGAGATTTCTCGTTGATATCTTTCATTAATACCGGCACGCCTTTCCAGGCGGACTGGTAAGCGATACCGCCGCCCATAATGCCTGCGCCCAGCACCGCCGCATGTTTCGGCGTTTCAATATTTTTGGTGAGTTTCTTCGCCTGCGCTTTGACGTACTGGTCGTTGAGGAAAATGCCGACCAGCGCGCGGGCTTCATTGGTATGCGCCAGGGGGACGAAGCTCTGGTTTTCCAGTTTTAGCGCCTCTTCACGGCCAAATTTCGCTGCCGCTTCAATGGTTTTCACCGCGGTAATCGGTGCCGGATAGTGTTTCCCGGCCGTTTGCATCACCATGCTTTTCGCAATGGTGAAACTCATCGTGGCTTCGATTTTACTCAGCTTCAACGGTTCCAGCTTCGGCTGGCGCTTTGCTTTCCAGTCAAGATCGCCATTAATCGCCTGACGCAGAACGGCTATTGCGCCGTCACGCAGTTTTTCTGCCTTGACGATGCCGTCAACCAGACCGATTTTCAGCGCCTGTTCCGCATTAACATCTTTACCGGCGGCAATAATCTCCAGCGCGCTATCGGCGCCCAGCAGACGCGGCATACGCACCGAGCCGCCAAAGCCTGGCATAATGCCCAGTTTGGTTTCCGGCAGACCAATGCGCAGATCTGGCGTGGCTAAGCGGTAATCTGTTGCCAGCACGCATTCACAACCGCCGCCGAGGGCATAGCCATTCACTGCGGAAAGGGTGGGGACCGGCAGATCTTCCAGACGGTTAAAGACGCTATTGGCAAAGTGCAACCATTGGCTCAACTGTTCTTCTGGTACCAGGAACAGGGAGAGGAATTCGGTGATATCGGCGCCGACAATAAAGGCCGCTTTTTCTGAGCGCAGCAGCAGCCCTTTTAAATCCGATTGCTTTTCCAGCACGTCCAGCGCTTCGCCGAGGCTGGCAACGGTGGCGGTATCAAGCTTATTAACTGAGCCAGGCGCATCGAACACCAGTTCGGCGATGCCGTCTTCCAGCCAGTCGAGGTACAGGTTATTGCCTTTGTAGAGCATGTCAGTCTCCTGAATCCAACGGTGATCTGGTCGTACCAGATGAAGCGGAGTGTGGTTTTTATGTTAATAAATTGCAAATAAGTCATTAAAAAAATGCAGCGCCGATCACGCTCGGCGGAAATCACTCAGTTATGGGCAGGTGTGCTAAGATGCGAAAACTTGAGGTCACAAGAAACAGAAGGAAAAACGATGGACTCGCTGGCTGAACTTTATAAAAATCATATTGTTACTTTGCAGGAGCGTACCCGGGATGTCTTAGCGCGTTGTCAACTTGACGCGTTACTTATTCATTCCGGCGAACTGTTGAATGTCTTTCTTGATGACCATGCTTATCCGTTTAAAGTGAACCCGCAATTCAAAGCCTGGGTACCGGTCACGCAGGTCGCGAACTGCTGGCTGCTGGTGGATGGCGTGAATAAACCGAAGCTGTGGTTTTATTTGCCCGTTGATTACTGGCACAACGTCGAGCCGTTGCCGACCAGTTTCTGGACCGAAGAGGTCGAGGTTATTGCGCTACCGAAAGCGGACGATATTGGCAGCCAGCTGCCCGCCGCCCGCGGCAACATCGCCTATATTGGGCCGGTTCCACAGCGTGCGTTAAGCCTCGATATTGCCGCGAGCAATATCAACCCGAAAGAGGTGATCGACTTCTTACACTATTACCGCGCCTATAAAACCGATTATGAACTGGCCTGTATGCGTGAAGCGCAGAAAACAGCGGTAATGGGTCATCGTGCGGCTCATGAAGCTTTCCAGTCGGGGATGAGCGAGTTCGATATCAACCTGGCGTACCTGACCGCTACCGGTCACCGCGACACTGATGTTCCCTACGGGAATATTGTGGCGCTGAACGAACACGCCGCGGTACTGCATTACACGAAGCTTGATCATCGCGCACCGGCGGAAATGCGTAGTTTTCTATTGGACGCGGGAGCTGAATATAACGGTTATGCCGCTGACCTGACGCGCACCTGGGCGGCGAACAGCGATACGGATTATGCGCAGCTGGTGAAAGACGTTAATGAAGAACAGCTGGCGCTGATCGACACTATGAAAGCGGGCGTCAATTACGTTGAGTACCATGTACAGTTCCATCAGCGGATTGCGAAACTGCTGCGTCGCCATCAAATCATCACCGATATCAGTGAAGAGGCGATGGTCGAACAGGACATTACCGGACCGTTTATGCCGCACGGTATAGGTCACCCGCTGGGTTTACAGGTCCATGACGTCGCCGGTTTTATGCAGGATGACCGCGGCACGCATCTGGCTGCGCCGTCGAAATATCCCTACCTGCGCTGCACCCGCGTGATGGAGCCGCGTATGGTGGTGACAATTGAGCCGGGTATCTACTTTATCGAGTCGTTACTGGCAACCTGGCGCGATGGCCCGCTCAGCAAACACTTCAACTGGCAGAAAATTGACGCGTTGAAACCGTTTGGCGGTATCCGTATCGAAGATAACGTGGTGATCCACGAAAACGGCATTGAAAACATGACGCGGGATCAGAAGCTCGCGTAATGGAGAGCTGGCCGATCCCGGCGGCACCGGTCACCTTTAGCGAGGAGATCAAAAAGAGCCGCTTTATCACCTTGCTGGCGCATACCGACGGCGTTGACGCGGCAAAAGCCTTTGTCGACACCGTTCGGGCTGAGCATCCGGACGCGCGCCATCATTGTGTGGCGTGGGTTGCCGGTGCGCCTGATGATTCGCAGCAGCTGGGCTTTTCTGATGATGGTGAGCCGGCGGGTACGGCAGGTAAACCGATCCTCTCACAGCTGATGGGCAGCGGTGTGGGTGAAATCACTGCTGTAGTGGTGCGTTATTATGGCGGGGTGCTACTGGGAACGGGCGGTTTAGTAAAAGCCTATGGCGGCGGTGTGCAGCAGGCGTTAAGCCTGCTAACCACGACCCGCAAAATGCCATTAACCGAATATACTTTGTGGTGCGATTACGCGCAGCTGGCCGGAGTGGAAACGCTGTTGGGACAATTTGAGGGGAAAATTGTCGCCAGCGAATATCAGGCTTCCGTACATCTGCGGGTGGCGCTTCCTTACAGCAGACTGGACGCTTTTTCAGCAAGGCTTGCTGATTTTAGTCGTGGCGCATTGCAATTGTTAAAAACTGAAGAATAATCCCCCACCTGATTTTATGAACACCTAAGGAAGCGGCAGAGATGCAATTTCGCGCCATAACCCGAATCGTTGGACTGCTGGTTATCCTGTTTTCCGGAACGATGATCTTACCCGGACTGGTTGCCCTTATATACCGTGATGGCGCCGGGCGAGCTTTCACCCAAACCTTTCTCGCTGCGCTGGCCATTGGCTCCATGCTGTGGTGGCCGAACCGCCGCGAGAAAAAAGAGCTGAAATCCCGCGAAGGCTTTTTGATTGTCGTCCTGTTCTGGACGGTGCTGGGGAGCGTGGGTGCGCTGCCGTTTATCTTCTCCGAAAGCCCAAACCTGACGGTAACGGATGCCTTTTTTGAATCCTTCTCTGGCCTGACCACAACCGGGGCGACAACCCTCGTTGGTCTGGATTCACTGCCCCATGCCATTCTCTTTTACCGGCAGATGCTGCAGTGGTTCGGCGGGATGGGGATCATCGTATTGGCGGTGGCGATACTGCCGATTCTGGGCGTCGGTGGCATGCAGCTGTACCGCGCCGAGATGCCCGGCCCGCTGAAAGACAACAAAATGCGCCCACGTATAGCCGAAACGGCCAAAACCCTGTGGCTTATTTATGTCTTGCTGACCGTCGCCTGTGCGCTGGCGTTGTGGTTCGCCGGGATGCCCGCATTTGACGCGATCGGCCATAGCTTCGCGACCATCGCTATTGGCGGTTTCTCAACCCATGATGCCAGCGTGGGCTACTTCGATAGCCCGACCATCAACACCATTATTGCGATTTTCTTGCTGATCTCCGGCTGTAACTACGGCCTGCACTTCTCATTACTGAGCGGGCGCAGCCTGAAAGTGTATTCGCGCGATCCTGAATTCAGAATGTTTATTGGCGTGCAGCTGACGCTGGTGGTGATCTGCACCGCGGTGCTGTGGTTCCACAATGTCTACAACTCGGCAATGACCACCTTAAATCAGGCTTTCTTCCAGGTGGTATCAATGGCGACGACCGCTGGCTTTACCACGGACAGTATTTCCCGCTGGCCGCTGTTTTTACCGGTACTGCTCTTGTGCTCGGCGTTTATCGGCGGCTGCGCCGGTTCTACCGGCGGTGGTCTGAAGGTGATCCGCATCCTGCTGCTTTTCAAGCAGGGTAATCGCGAGCTAAAACGTCTGGTGCATCCGAATGCGGTATACAGCATTAAACTGGGTAATCGCGCACTGCCGGAGCGGATTCTTGAAGCCGTGTGGGGATTCTTCTCCGCTTACGCGCTGGTGTTTATTGTTAGCATGCTGGCGATTATCGCTACCGGCGTCGATGATTTTTCGGCTTTCGCCTCGGTAGTCGCCACGCTGAATAACCTCGGGCCGGGGCTGGGGGTGGTGGCTGACAACTTCGCCAGTATGAACCCGGTGGCGAAGTGGATCCTTATTGCGAACATGTTGTTTGGTCGTCTTGAGGTCTTTACGCTGTTGGTCCTGTTTACCCCGACCTTCTGGCGCGAGTAAGGGAGCGTTACGTGAAAACATTAATTCTATTTTCAACCAGGGATGGGCAAACGCGGGAAATTGCCTCTTACCTGGCTTCTGAACTGAAAGAGCTTGGCCTGTATGCGGATGTGGTGAACCTAAATCGCACGCCGGATATAGCATGGGAAAATTATGAACGCGTGGTGATTGGTGCGTCTATTCGTTATGGCCATTATCACCCGGCGCTGAATGATTTCGTAAAAAAGCATCTGCAACAGCTAAATGCGCGGCCGAGTGCGTTCTACTCTGTTAACCTGGTGGCGCGTAAACCCGAGAAGAGTTCGCCGCAAACGAATAGCTATACGCGCAAATTTTTACTCTCCTCACCCTGGCAACCCGATCACTGTGCGGTGTTTGCCGGTGCGTTGCGCTATCCCCATTACCGCTGGTATGACCGCCTGATGATTCAACTGATTATGAAGATGACCGGCGGTGAAACGGATTCCAGTAAGGAAGTGGTGTATACCGACTGGCAGCAGGTGGCGGTTTTTGCCCGCGAAATCGCTCAGTTAAAGCGCACTTTGGCCGATTAGCGACCGTTGCGCCGTAAAATTAAGCGAACGGTAATTTTTTTTAAATTTATGCTTGTCAGCCGGAATTAACTCCCTATAATGCGCCTCCACTGACACGGCACAACGGCAAACAAACCGGCCGGTCAGGTGAAGAAATCTGAAAATAAACAGTTGACTTCACGGCGGGAAAACGTAATATACGCAACCCGCGCCGCAGCAAAAAACGCAGCGGCACTGCTCTTTAACAATTTATCAGACAATCTGTGTGGGCACTCAGATGACTGGATTCTTAAACGTCTTCGGACGCTAAATGAATACCAAGTCTCAAGAGTGAACACGTAATTCATTACGAAGT
>NZ_JXAG01000021.1 GCF_000814905.1 Enterobacter sp. Bisph1 | reverse complement strand
CCGGCATGATGATGACTCCCCCGAGTGGAGGTTGTGCCGATGAAAAAGTCACGATTCACCGAAGAGCAGATTGTCTTTGCCCTGAGGTAGGCTGAACTGGGTACGTCCGTGCCGAAGTCTGCCGTAAGCTGGGCATTTCCGACGCCACGTTTTACACCTGGCGAAAAAAATACGGCGGGATTTCTCCTTCAGAACTGAAACATATGCGGCAGCTCGAAGAGGAAAACCTTCGCCTGAAGAAGCTGGTTGCCGATCTGAGCCTCGACAAGGCCATGCTGCAGGATGTGCTGGCAAAAAAGAACTGACGCTGGCGCGTCTGCGCGAATGGGTCCGGGATCTGCAGGCACGCTACGGAGCCAGTGAGACAGGTCTGTTTTGCGCTACGGGTCAGCCGCAGCTCTTTCCGCTACCGTTCTGTGGCGGCCGATGACAGTGCGCTGCGCCTGCGTATCCGCGAGATCACGGAAACCCGCGTGCATTACGGTTACCGGCGGGTTCACGTCTTGCTCAGGCGGGAGGGCTGGCGGGATAATCATAAACGCATTTACCGACTCTACAGCGAGCAGGGGCTGTCCCTGCGTCTCAAACGCTCCCATCGCAATAAATCGGCACAGCGGCGACAGCCCCAGCCTCAGGGACGGTATCCGAACCATGTCCAGGGCATGGACTTTGTCTCCGATGCGCTGTTTGACGGAAGGCGGTTACGCCTGCTGACGATAATTGATTTGTTCACACGTGAATGTCTGGGGATCTGCGTGGGCCAGAATCTGCGCTCAACGGAGGTCGCAGAGATGCTGAACACCATTGCGCTCAGACGTCCTTTACCATAATTGCTGAAAACCGATAACGGCTCTGAATTTGCAGGGAAAATGCTGGATAAATGGGTGTATGAACGGGGGATCCGTATCGATTTCTCCCGACCGGGAACACCGACGGACAATGCCACAGTGGAGTCGTTCAATGGCAGGCTGCGGCAGGAATACCTGAACGAGAACTGGTTCATGTCTCTGGAGGACGCACGGTGCAAAATCGAGGCCTGGCGCATACACTATAACCAGAGGCGTCCCTATTCTGCACCGGGCTGGGTGACGCCATCCGAATTCGCTGAGAAGTCTGCCGGTTGGCAGAATATGCAGCCAACATGAAGCCGGTTATTCCTGATTATGACTGGATCATATTCGGGGTCAGGGTCATATGAAGACATTACTAACATCACGGTGTATTAATCAACGAGGAGCAGGTCACTTCTGCAGGGGGAACAGTGTTAACGAAAACGTATTTGGGATGCATTTTCAACTTCCTGTACAGATAGTCACTTGTTGAAAGTAACAATAAACTAACATCACTGAGGTCTAAATAATGTATCGCCATTATTTCGCCAATCATCTGGCAGCGACTAACGTCCGCTCCTCGCTCACAGCGGACCTTCAGTTCTGGTAACTTGTCCGCTCCGTTTCAGAAGCGGACACTGTATAAATGGAATGCGTTTGGTTAATGGGAGCAGGTCATCAAATTCTACTCATTTTCCAGCCAGTCAATGAAGAACTGGGTGAAGGCGCTAACCGCCAGCGGCTGCAGCCGTCGTTGCGGATAGACAAATTGCAGCCCGACATTTTTTTTATCAAAGCGGCTGAACCCAATAAAACTTTCAGCAAACAACAGTCGCAGCCTCCCCTGTTCCACATCGCGCTTTACATCCCACCATGACTTGCTGGCAATCCCCGCATCCGCTAGCACCCACTGGCGGAGTAGAGCGCCATCGTCGCATACCATGGCTGGGGTAAAGCGTACTGCGCTCTGTTTACCATCGTGCTCAAAACGCCATTCGTTCATAACCACTCCGCGCATTTCCAGCGCAAGGCATCGGTGGCTGTGCAAATCCTCAATGGCCGCTGGTGTGCCTGCCGTCCGGAGATAGTTGGCGGAAGCGACCAGTACCCTGTGATTCGGGCGGATATTTCTGACGACCAGGCTACTGTCTGGCAGGTTTCCGAAGCGAATGCTCATGTCCAGACGATTGGCGACCAGATCGGCGACATTTTCGCCCAGGTATACCGAGCTTTTCACTGCCGGATGCAGCCGGGAAAAATCAAGCAGGGCCGGGCTGAGATACTGTCGGCCAAAATCGGAAGGGGCCGAAATACGGATATTACCGCTGAGCATCCCTTCTTTTTGCGTAAGCAGCGACTCAGCATGGTTCATTTCATCCAGTACGCGCAGTGCCGCGTGATAGAACTCCTCACCCGCACGCGTCATGGTAATGGCACGGGTGGTGCGGTGGAATAGCCGGGTCTGATAACGCTCCTCAATCGCCTTCAGCCTTGCGGTCATAGTTGCCGGCGAAAGCCCCATCCGGCGACCGGCGGCCGAAAGCCCGCCCGCCTCCGCCACGACAACCAGCAGTGCCATATCTTCAAGCTTTCCCATTATTCAGCAATCCTGAAAAGAGAATCATATTTTAATGCCATTATCAAAATATCTGACGCCGCGTAAAGTGCTTTCAAAGATTTATTACGGGGGACAGAGAATGGAAAATAGTACACTTTTTGATAGCTACCACCTGAAGGCGCTCAGCCTGAAAAACCGGATCGTAATGGCGCCGATGACGCGGGCGCGGGCGTTACAGCCGGGAAACGTTCCTTCCGCATTAATGGCTGCTTACTACCAGCAGCGTGCCAGCGCGGGGTTGATCATTACCGAAGCCACGCAGATTTCACCTCAGGGGCAGGGGTACTCCTGGACACCTGGCCTGCACTCTGCTGAGCAGGTTGAAGGATGGTGGCTCACCACCGAAGCCGTTCACCGTGCAGGCGGGATTATCTTCTCCCAGCTCTGGCACGTTGGGCGCATGTCATATGCGGGTTTCCATAAAGAGGGAAAACCGGTCGCTCCGTCTGCGCTCGCGCCCGATGCCCAGGTATGGGTTGTGGATGAGCAGGGGGAAGGACATATGGTCGACTGTCCGGTGCCGCGGGCACTTGAGCATGCCGATATTCAGCAGATCATTGCTGATTACCGGCAGGCCGCAGTAAACGCCATTAACGCCGGTTTTGATGGTATTGAGGTGCACGGCGGTAATGGTTATCTGATCGATCAGTTTCTTCGTCGGACATCAAACAAACGTACCGATGAGTATGGCGGCAGCCTGGCTAACCGGATCCGTTTCGCACAGGAGGTGCTGGAGGCCATCAGCGACGCTATCGGCAATACGCGCACGGGCATACGCCTTTCCCCGTTCATAACCCAGCGCGGAATGAACGACCCGCAGGTGACTGACGCGATCCTCGCGCTGGCTGCATGGTGTGAAAAGAGAGGTATCGCCTATATCCACCTGGCAGAGGCTGACTGGGACGATGCCCCGCAGGTGCCTGATGATTTTCGTGAAACGTTACGCGCCACCTTTAGCGGCACGCTTATTGTCGCCGGAAATTATACCCGGGACAAAGCGGACAAACTCCTTCAGGCGGGTCTGGCCGACCTGATTGCCTTTGGCCGCCCGTTCATTGCCAACCCTGACCTGCCTTACCGGCTCAGGAATCACCTTCCCTTATCGGTCGTAAACAATCCCGCCACGCTCTTTGGCGGAAGCAGCGCAGGCTATACCGATTATCCGTTCTACAAAACCGACGAGGCGTAAAGTGATGGCAAAAAAAACATTAATCATCGGCGGGGCTTCCGGTATTGGCTTTGCTGTGGCCCGTGCACTGGCTGAGCAGGGAGGAAGCCTGATCCTTGCCGGAAGGAACAGTGAAAAGCTGGCGCGAGCCAGAGAGTTGCTGAGCCAGAAAAGTGCATCAGTGGATACTGTCGTCCTTGATATCAGCAAAGAGGAGGAGGTGATCCAGCTTAGCCAGGCGCTCGGAGAGGTGGATAACATTATTGTGACGGCGGGATCGCATGCACCGGGCGGGGTGCTCACGTCAGTGAATCTGAACGAGGCCCGGCTGGCTTTCGACACCAAATTCTGGGGCAGCATCCATGTCGCCAGGCATCTGAGTAAAAATATCCACGCCCGGGGCACCTTGACGCTGACCAGCGGCTTTGTTTCCCGCCGTACTGTCGCGGGCGCTATCGTCAAGACCACCATGAACGCGGCTCTGGAGTCAGCCGTTAAGGTGCTGGCGAAAGAGCTTTCTCCGCTGCGCGTAAATGCGGTGAGCCCGGGGCTGACAGATACCGAGGCGCATGCAGGCATGGAGCCTGCTGCCCGCGAAAAAATGTTGCAGTCTGCCGCTGAAAATCTGCCGGCAAAAGCCTTCGGGCGGGCAGAGGACATCGCAAAAGGCTATCTGTTCGTGATGGACAACCCCTTTGTCACCGGAACTCTGCTGGATATCGAAGGCGGCGCGCTAATTAACTAAACCTCACGTTTATCTGCGGGCGGCTGAAATGCGCCCGGATCTCCTGCTTCTCTGAGGCTAAATAAAGGATTTTTCATGAAAAAGCTAAGTTTTTACTCTTTCCGGCTGGCAACGCTTATGCTGCTTCCTGTGACCAGCGCTGTGTTTTCTGCACCGCTTGAGCTAGTGAAACCCCATGAATTGATTGCGGAAAGCCACTTATCATCCGCCCACGTGGCTGCACTTGAAACCGTCGCCAGGCGTTACGCAACATTCTGGGATACCGGCGATGAAGCCCTGGCCCGTGAGGCGCTGGCCGATAATTTTGTCGATAAGACACCGCCAGAAGGACGCAAACAGGGACCGGAAGGCGCGCTTCTGGCTTCCCGCGCTTTCCGCACCGCCGTCCCGGATCTGCGTTGCGAGGTTGAGCAGATGATCGTTGCAGGCGATCGAGTCGTATCGCACCTTCATTTCCGCGGTCATTTCACGGGAAGCTTCGGCAAACTGAAAGGTAAAGGCCAGCAGGTGGATTTTATCGCGACGGATATCTACCAGGTCAGGAACAATAAAATTATCGCGAACTGGCATCTTGAAGATAATTTGACCCTGATGAAACAACTGGGTGCGTTGTAAATCACGGCCCGGGGAGGATGATGCTGTCAGGCAGCATGGCAAGGGCTGGGATTTTTCAATAAACATCAGCATTTAATGAAAGCCTGCCCAGAACGGCAGGTGGAGATAAAAATGCGCGGTGTTGTATCCAATATACTTGGTGGCCTGCTCCCGACACACTAACCTTTCGGGATGCTAAGGCCTTAATGCGAAATGGAAGCAATCGTGAACTTCCGTTTTTCGCTCCCTGCGGACATAGATCTTCGGGCTGGTCCGTTCAGTGCCAGGAGCGGACATTACTATCGATAATATGTAATTTTCACCGAAGAACAGAACATACCCCGTAGACATCATGGAATGAATGATCTGATACATGGGCGAAAAATTGATAAGCTATTTTCAGTAAAAGTAACAAATCCTGTTTCTGCTTTGGAAAGTTGAAACGCTAATGATTAAAAGATATTGATAGCATAAAACCTCACGGCATCCGGGTTCCTGTGAGCGACCTACATTCACAAAGGCTAATATGAAACAAATTACGTTCAGTGATCTACAAGAACAAAGCGAACAGGCTGAAAATTCCCCTCGCTTACGTGCTCATCGTAATCTCCACCCTGAATTGAGCGATCCTGTTCAGCGCCTGGCTATTGCTATGGAACCGGGTACCTATGTTCGCCCTCACCGCCACCCGCACACGTTTGAGCTGCTGACATCCCTCATCGGACGCTTTTTGGTATTGAATTTTGATGACGAAGGCAACGTGACCCACCGCGTTGTGTTAGGTGAAGACTGCAAGGTGCTGGAAATGGATGCTGGGACCTGGCATGCAGTGTTGTCGATGGATAAAGGAGGCGTTATTTTTGAGGTAAAACACGGGGGTTACCAGCCAGTAGCTGAGCAAGATATTGCCCCATGGGCACCCGCTGAAAACGAGCCGGGAACGGCTGAGTTGATGAAATGGTATGCACTGGCACAAGTGGGTGATGGTGGTTTTACCCTGTAATTTTTGCTTTGAGCGGAGTGCTTTTACATGACTTTTATAAAGAACACCACTGTGTGGCCGAAAATGCAGAGGCACTGGTGATCTTCAGACGCTGATTCTCATTTTTATTTATCAGATACATGGCATCACTGACGGGGTAAAGAATATCGCCTGGCTGTATGAGGGATTTGGAGGTGACCTCAGACATCATTTTTAATGTTCCGGCATGAAGAATGAGCATAAAGCGACTCGCTTTACCCAGATAAATAGCATCAATCACCAGCCATTCCATAAATATTCCTTTCGAAGTATCTAACGGGAAAATTAGCATAAGGTGCTGAAATGATAATGGTATGGGTTAAATACGTGAGCCAGGACAACTGAAAATATTATTGGCGGTTGATGTAGAGGATAACGACAAGGACCAAATGGGTGTCGCAATGACTGCGGATAACATGGTACTTAACCTGTTTAATGCGGGCATCCGCTTCTCGCTTAAAGCAGCTCTGCTCATTTGCCCGCTTTGTGCCAGAAGCGGAAGCTGGGGTGCCAGAAACTCTCTAAAAATGATGGTTCGTTTTGCCGGGATCCTTACAGTTTCAGTCATGCCCACTCGCCGACGAGATTTTCTTGCCCTAAAATGATTTCTCTTATAGTGAGATTATCTTCTTATTTTTTTAACCGTTCATGGAAAGGAGAAAAGAATGAGACCGCCGATTACTAATGATGAACTGGATTTACTGAATCAAGATATGGACACACTAAGCCATGCTCAATTCACTGAAAGCAATATATTCGACGTTCTCAGGTTGCTTGAAATGAGACGTCAGACAGCAAAACTGGAGGCGATAAAACGTTTGTTAGAGAAAAAGGCGGAATAGGGCTTGGCGGTGATTTTAATTCAGTGAACGATCCATGGGAGAAGTACAAATTATCCGGATAATGTCAGGATGAATTAACCTGTCCCCACTGCTTAAGGTACCTCGCTGTAAGTATGCATTCCGAATGTCTGCTCCTCGCACACAGCGGCCAGTCAGTTTCTTTGATTTTTTGAAGATGTTTCAGTTTCCGTTCTGCATCCCTGGTCAGAAACGCAGTTTGTCCAGGGATGCACGGATTTAACTGTATTGGTTCTGATTTGCCTGAAAGTGGTTCGGTTGGGTTAGGTCAGGTAGCGTTCCTGAGAAATGGTTCACTGGACAGAACATGCGGTCTATTCAGGAGGTGACTGTATCAACGCACTGAGTCTATGAGGTATAGATGGTGCGTGACTTTTTCTACGCCAGTTAAAGCAACAAAGCCAGCTCGTTCATAGAAAGTGAATGCCGATGGAGGCGCGTTTGTGTTGATAGAATCAAACCAGTGGCCAGAATCCTTCAGTATCTCTCTGAGCAGGGCACTGCCGACCTGCCTTTTTCTCCATCTTGAGTCTACATAAAGATGTCGCAGACGTCCGATGCCAGTTTTTAGCGTAAACGGGTCGATGTTGAGTCCACAAACGCCAACGATTAATCCGTCTACAGAAGCCCCTATTAGTTTTTCTCCGGGTTTATCAAAGCGGTTCTGTCCGCTAAGCCAGTTATCTTCCAGACGGCGTAACATGTTAAATCCTTCTGCCATGCTCTGCGATCTTAACTCAGTAAATCCTGGGCTGTCCGGGGTGACGTTTGTGAGTTGGATGTCCATGGTTCTTCCAGTGATTTCAGTCAGCATAGTCTGAACAGAATTACGATTGTGTCCAGTATGATAATGGCACTCTCATACTTCTAATGCCATCAGTTGAACTCACAGCCATAAGCGGACGTTGCTAACATTGCGATATATTACTTTATGGGCAGCAGATCACGGCTTTTCGCTCCATCATGGATTCAATACCACACGATTTTTAACCTTAATCCATAATGGTAACGTTGCTGCTCTCATGTAACGTTTTTCCACAGGGAGCATATCAATATCGCTAATATCCCTAAACTCAACGGGATATATGCAACCTGATTACGGAGCACTTGATGGTCACCACACATGTTTTTATCGCGGCAAGTCTTGATGGTTATATCGCCCGACAGGATGGCGACATCGACTGGTTATTGCAGCGCGATGACCCGACAGAAGATCATGGCTATGCAGCATTCATCGCGGACAAAGATTGGATCGTTATGGGTCGAGGCAGCTATGAGAAGGTGCTGACCTTTGACGAATGGCCTTATGATCGACCCGTGCTGGTGCTCTCCCGACAGCTAACCGATACTCCCGTGCCCCAAGAGCTGAAAGGCAAAGTCCAGTTCTCATGCCGCACGCCAAGGGAGGTGCTTGCTGACCTGGCGGTGCAGAACGCGCAGCGCGTCTATATTGATGGCGGGCAGGTAATACAGTCATTCCTGCGCGAAGGTCTGGTCGCCGATATCGTTATCACTACCGTTCCTGTCCTGCTCGGCTCGGGAAAACCGTTGTTCGGAGCCCTGAATGGGGATATAGATTTGACTCTGTTATCAAGCCGCAGCTTCCCTTCAGGTCTTGTGCAATCGCACTATCGGCTGACGACCTAAACCGCATACTGGGGGCAGTTTAGGCAAAAGTATCATCTTCCGCTTTTCGCTCGCGGCGGACCTTGTGACCTTGATTTCTGTTTGCTCTGTGCCAGGAGCAGACGTTGCCGCCTCACTCAAATTCGATGGGTATGCTTTAGAATTTTTATTGTAGATGTAAGGGGGTCGCATAATAAAACGCATAAGGAAAAGCTATGAAGATTAGACTTGCTGTGCCTGTGGAGGCAGAAGAATGCTGGAGCATTCGAAATCAGGCTATACGTTACGGATGTAAGAACAGTTACGATGATGCGGTTATTGCTGCCTGGACACCGGAAAAAATGCCTGAAAGCTACAGGAACGTCATTGTAGCGAATCCTTTTTTCGTTGTTGATGCACCTGATGGCAACCTGGTAGCGACAGGCTTTCTTGATTTGTCTTCAGGCAGTATTGAGGCTGTATTTACCCTACCTCAATATACAGGTAAAGGGTTAGGTAGTCAGATTATTGAAGCCATCAAAAGTGAAGCTCGTAAACGTGGATTTGAGCAACTGACATTGTCCTCAACCCCTAATGCCCAGCCTTTTTATGAGAAGCATGGTTTCAAACTTTTGCGGGAAAGTATGTATCCATCTGCCCTGGCGCAGGCTGACCTGCGCTGCATGGAAATGTCTATAAATCTCCAGGGATAGTGGTTCGCTGTCTAATCGCGATGACCAATATGCTTAGTTAACACGGCGGATAGATCTATAAGCTTCAAAAACTAACGTCCGCATTTCGCTGTGAGTTCAGCGTGTAGCATGCTCGGTGTGACTGGCTGCATTGGTCAAAAATTGAATAAGCGCCTGGCATGCGGACGACATGCCTTTATGCGGAGGGTAGATCAACGAAAAGGGGCGCGATCGCCCGCGGCTGGAGGTAAGTATTTCCTTCAATAGCCCACGTTCTGTCAGGGAGCGGGCAATAAAATCATATGTCTGGCAAATCCCCATCCCGCTAACGGCCAGCGATATCACTCCCAGCACATCGTCAGAAGTCCGTATCGGTCCTTTGGGCGTCCATTCAATATCCTGATTATTTTCGCGAAGGCTCCATGTGGCCGCTCGCCCGCTGCTGGGCATGATAAAGGGCAAACAATCGTGCTGTGTCAGATCGCTGACCTGTTGCGGCTCCCCCTTTTTCTGCAGGTATTGCACAGATGCCAGCAGGCATAAGGTGGCATCTTCAAGCTTACGGGAAACCAGACGGCTGTCCGGTAACTGGCCCAGCCGAATCGCCAGATCAAATCCCTCAGCCACCATATCAACATTCCGGTTAGTAATATTCAGCTCAATATTGATTCCAGGATAAAGGCGGGTGAAGCGCGACAGCCAGTCAGGAAGACGATAGTGGGCGTAGGTCGTTGGCGCGCTGAGTCTGATATTGCCGATAATTTCCCCGCTCTTGCCCTGTATCGCGCGTTCGGCACTGTCGAACACGTTAAATGCGCTGCGTGCCTGTTCATAGTAATGACGTCCCGCTTCCGTCAGGCTGAGATGACGTGTGGTTCGTCTCACCAGCTGTGTTCCCAACTGCGTTTCCAGGCGGGTCAGGGATCGGCTCAGTACCGAAGCGGTAGTGCCTAACGCAACCGCCGCTGCCGTGATCGACCCTTTATCAATCACGGTCACAAAGGTTTCTACATCGCTAAGGTGGGAAAAACGTCGGCTCATTCTGTCCTCAGAAGAACAAATGATTGTCTGTGGCGGTAGTTTATATACTCCATGGGTAACTATACAATCCGTTCATACCAATGCGTCGTAGCGAAAACGCTATTCAGTCTTTCCGAAGGAGTTAACCATGAAGCCGATCCGCACCCTGGCGTTAGCCACCATTCTGGGCCTGTTCACCGTCAGTACTCAGGCTGCCAATATTCTGGTGGTGTTGTCTGATTCCGACCATCTCGATCTGAAAGACGGTAAGGTCTTCCCGACGGGTTTTTATCTCAATGAACTGATGCAGCCGGTAAAACGCCTGCTGGATGCGGGACACCAGGTTACCTTTGCCACCCCCGACGGCATGGCACCGACGCTGGATAAGTCGTCAGACGACAAAATGTATTTCAACAATGATGAAGCGGCTTTGCAGGTTCATCGCGCATTGCTGGAAAAATTGCAACTCACGTCCCGTAGCTCGTCGCCGGTGATCAGCCTGGCGCGTGCAGAACAAATCGGTTACGACCATTTTGATGCGCTCTACATCCCTGGCGGCCATGCACCGATGCAGGATCTGTTAACCGATAAAGCCCTCGGCAAGGCTTTGAAAGCGTTTCATACCAAAAACAAGACGACGGCACTGGTCTGCCATGGCCCGATTTCCCTGCTCTCAACCCTGCCGGATGCTGCAAAGTTTACCCAACAGCTGACCAGCAAGGGGCACGCTTCTTCGCAGGCTGGCTGGATCTATGCCGGTTATCGCATGACGGTGATCAGCAACGCCGAAGAAGAGAAAGCGAAAGCCCTGCTTAACGGCGGTGCAATGAAATTCTATCCGCAAACGGCGCTGGAACAGGCAGGTGCAAAATTCAGCAGCAATGATGAGCCCTTTACATCGCATATCGTGACGGATCGTGAGTTGATTACCGGTCAGAACCCGGCCTCGGCTAACGGCGTGGCTGACGAACTACTGAAGCGTCTGAAATAACCTGCTCAATAAAAAAATAAGGAAAAAAATGGATCTGCAACTGAACGGTAAAACAGCGATTGTCACGGCAGCGACGGCGGGTATTGGCTTTGCCATCGCCCGTACGCTGGCAAGGGAAGGGGCCGAGGTCACGATTACCGGCCGCGATCGGGAAAAACTGGCTGCGGCAGTAGACGAGATTAACGCTGCCGCGCCGCTGGGTAAAATCCACGGATTTCTGGCTGACATCAGTACCGTAGAGGGTGTTGAGGCGTTGACCTCCCAACTGGAGCAGGTCGATATTCTGGTGAATAACCTGGGATATTACGAACCCAGAACATTTCCGGGTTCGTCTCATCTGCCCGATTGATGACCGCTAAACACGTCCCTGAAATTACCCGGGATCTTCTTCCTGGTTTCCTTTCACGCAACCTTTATCGACATCCTCCTGCATCCACAGCCCTTTAGCTTTATACCGATAAACAAAGCTGCCATCCTTTTAATCCTTAAATAACAATAAATTAACTGTCGTGATGGATTGGTTTTGTTTATTTGCTAAAACTTTGCAGAAAAAACGGTTGACCAAGTAGAACGATCGTTCTACCTTTAAGGCATGAACAAGAAGCCAACTGATACACGAGAAAAGATCCTGCAAACCGCTGAGCAGCTTATCTATCAGAACGGGATCCATGCCACCGGCATGGATCTGCTGGTTAAGACCTCAGGCGTTGCCAGGAAAAGTATTTATCGCCATTTCGCGAACAAAGAGGACGTAGCCGCCGCCGCGTTGAATGAGCGTGACGAACGGTGGATGCACTGGTTCAGAACGGAATCCGATAAAGGCGAAACGCCCGCGGATCGCATTCTGAATATGTTCACTGTCCTTAAGAGCTGGTTTGAGTCTCAAGGCTTCCGAGGCTGTGCGTTTATCAATACCGCCGGAGAAGTGGGGAACCCGGACGATCCTGTTCGCCAGATAGCGAAAATGCATAAACAAAAATTGCTCGACTACACCCTTGAACTCAGCGGGCAGCTAAACATAGCGCACCCGGAGGCTCTGGCCAGACAGCTGCTAATTTTGCTGGAAGGTGCCATCACCATGTCATACGTGATGGGCGATAGCAGCGCCGCCGACAGCGCAAGGGACGTAGCGAAAATTCTGCTGGAACAGGCGTTTACGGCCTGATTATCAAAACTATTGTTAACCATCAACCCAACTTACCGGAGCTTTCTATGTCTGATGCACAAGTACGTCCACCGCTACCTCCTTTTACTCGCGAAACGGCGATTGAAAAAGTACGCCTGGCGGAAGATGGCTGGAATACCCGCGATGCCGAAAAAGTCGCGCTGGCGTATTCACTGGATACCCAATGGCGTAACCGCGCTGAGTTCGCTCATAACCGCGAAGAAGCCAAAGCGTTTTTGGCACGTAAGTGGAAAAAAGAACTCGAATATCGCCTGATTAAAGAGCTGTGGGCGTTTGACGGCAACCGTATCGCTGTCCGCTACGCCTATGAATGGCGTGATGATTCAGGCAACTGGTTCCGCTCTTACGGCAACGAGAACTGGGAGTTTGCCGCCGATGGCCTGATGCAGCGTCGTTTCGCATGTATTAATGATATGCCGATCAAAGAGAGCGAACGTAAGTTCTTCTGGCCACTGGGCCGACGTCCGGACGATCATCCGAGCCTGTCAGATCTGGGTCTGTAAGTCAGTTTATTATCGCGCGAAAGGCCCGCGGCTACCGATGGCCGGGGCTTGTCCAAACCCGGTTATGATAAAAAAAGCGCTGGCTGAGTCAGGTCAGCTTTTTCCTTCTGCATAGCTCTGCCACGCAAAACTTCAAACCTGCCACGCAATCTGGACCAGGCACGCCTTACAAGGCCCCATACCCCGGAAACAACATGTGCTAATGTTGACGTCAAACTGGTTCTGCTTTGAGGATTCCGTTATGACCGCCTTTTATCAACTTACCGCCACCAGCCTGGCCGGCCAACTTATCGCTATGGCCGACTACGCAGACAAGGTGGTTCTGATCGTTAATACCGCCAGCCATTGTGGCTTCACACCACAATACGGCGGCCTTGAGGCGCTTTACAACAAATACGCCGCCCAGGGATTGGTGGTGCTCGGTTTTCCCTGCAACCAGTTTGGTAAGCAGGAACCCGGCGGTGCCGATGAAATCGCGCAGACTTGTCACATTAACTACGGTGTGAGTTTCCCGATGTTCGAGAAAGTAGAGGTCAACGGAGCCGCAGCGCACCCGGTATTTCGTTATTTGAAAAAAGAGTTACCCGGCGTGCTGGGTGGGCGCATCAAGTGGAACTTCACCAAGTTCTTGATCGGACGCGACGGTAAACCCCTTAAGCGTTTTGCACCGTTCACCACACCGCAGAAAATGGAAGCCGCGATTATTGCTGCACTTGAAAGCTAAATGCTTCGGTGATTCGAACACCTCAACGGTTGAGCATTTTGAAAAGCGCTTTATGCGTGTCGGTATAACGCGGACCTTCTGTATACCGCGTCTGGCCGTTCTGCGTCAGGAACAGACGTTAATAACGTAGTTGTGAGTTAAAAAATGGGTAGCAGGTCATAGACGATGCGGATATTACCGCTGAGCTAGCCTTCTTTTTGCATAAGCAGCGACTCAGCGTGGTGGTCATTCGGTGTCCTGATTATGTGATCCTCTACAATATTACTAATACGTATTTGTATTAACCAATCAATTCACATGACTTATATGATAAGCTCCAGCGCGCTTTCCCCCCTTTTTTAAACCGGATAAAAAAACAAAACGCAGGCACGACAAAATGTCATTAATCCTTGAACAAATTCGTTATGAAAATGTTAAAATTCTTATAAGCAAAATATTATTCATAAGCTCAATCTCCATTGTTGTTATGGTGAATTTTATTGACGCACGTTACAATTTGGTCATTAATCGCACTTTGGTTTTTGCGTTGCTTTTATTATCGCTTCTCTGCATCAATAATAAATTATTAAAAAATATCATTGGCTTTATCGCTTTGACATTAATAGCTGTTGATTTGACTCTTCAGCTTTATGCCTGGAGTAACTTTGATAGTAACTTTACCTATGGTTTTGCATTAAGTGTAATGAATACTACAGGTAAGGAAGCATTTTCAATGTTAGGTCTTTATTGGCGAAGCTGTCTGACCTTTATGGTTTTGTTGAGTTTGTTTATGCTAACTATCAACTGTGGTATAAATATCATTTCTGGAAAATACAAACGTTACCCGGCAATTTTATTGGTGTTATTATTAACTGGTTATACTGTCCAGGGTATATTGCATCAATTACGAATAAGCAATGTTGATAGTCTTGCTCAGCGAGTTGTCAATTCAACTCCGCTGAGCACGGCAACGGTTTTTATGCAAGCTTTCTCTGATATGAGTATTGCTTCCGCGATTAATAAAAACACACCTGACTACATAATATCCGTATCAGATACCGGGATTGATAATTATGTGATGATTATCGGGGAATCTGAGCGTACCGCAAATATGGGTATTTATGGATATAAGAGAGACACAACACCTAAACTGGAAGCAGAAAGGAAAAACCTTCTCTTGTTCCAGCATGCCATTAGCCCCGCGCCAGTGACCATCATGGCTGTACCCCTTGCTCTCACTGCTGCTTCTGTACAGGAAACTACTCCCGCTAAGTACAGTGACAATATCATTAGTATTGCGAACAAAGCTGGGTACGATACCTACTGGTATAGTCGACAGGGGAAAGGTGGTGCATATAATAATGTGATTACTGGTATTGCAATGAACACTAAACAGCATCAGTGGATTGATCAAGGATTTGATGACTCTTTGTTACCAGAGCTTGAATCAACTCTTACAAAACCGGGTAAAAAACTCATTGTTCTGCATCTATATGGTAGCCACGAACCAGCCTGTTCACGTTTCCCTAATGATGCTTCCGTCTTTAAAAATGGAAATCAAGATGATGATTGCTATGATAACTCTGTACGCTTTACGGATGATATTATGGGCAAGGTTTTTAGCCAACTTTCGCATACGCGCTCTTCTGTTTTCTATTTTTCTGATCACGCCCTAATACGAGATCCTACACGCGCAGTAGAATATTTTCATGCCGGGGCCAATCCGCCTAAAGAGGCTTTGGAAATTCCCGCTTTCATTTGGTATAGCCCTAAAGTCGAGACGAGAAATAAGTGGATCGGAAACTACCAAACATTGTGGTCTACAGATGATGCAAATACGCTATCCGAATTGTGGCTCGGCATACATCGTGATGATATGAATACCGTTAGCTTGCAGGAGTGGCTCCAGAACTATCAAAAACCGATTATAATTATGGATACAACGGGGAAGAAATTTGACTGGAAGAATATGCACTAGTTGAAGTTTCATCTTTTGAACCAATAAAGCCTTCTGTCAACTAAGGCAAATTTCGTGACTGTGTGAGTCAGGTTTGTAACGATGCTGGCTCACAATCTGTAACGCTCCCCATCGATTAATATTCTCTGATTTAAGTGAAATTTTATCGGTTGTGAAAACAACCGCAACGTTCACGCCTCACTCACAGCAGACATTCGGCCGCTCTGTGACGCAAGCGGATATGCGTAATTTGCATCTGCTGTAAGAATGCAATGGTCAACCGCAGGTAACACGACGTTTATCAAAGGCGCGGTAAAGGCGAGTACCAGCGGCTAATTAATGGCGAGAGGGCCTCAAGCAGCGCGTCGGGAGACGCCGGCGCGCCAGTAGACGCCCAGGCATTCTGGAACTCGGCAATTTCAATGCCGATAAACGGATGCGCGGCGATGATTTCGCAGCAGGCGGTTAAATCTTCAAGATTAAGACCGTTTTCAACGTTGTAATCCGTTGGAACGATGCCGGGTTCAAGCACGTCACAGTCGAGATGAGCGTAAACTGCACGACCGGCAATCGCCTCTTTGAGACGTGCGGAAAGATTATCTGCGGGTTTAATATGCGGGATGCCGTGCTCATTAATTAGCGCTATTTCAAACGGATCCAGATCTCGCTGTCCGACAAGCACAATCTGATCGAGACGTACACCATTACCGAGCCCGGAATCCCACAGTCCAGCGGCACCTGCTTGGGCGAGCCCACCAAGGTAACCCGTTATTGAACTCTGCGGCGTATTCAGGTCACCATGGGCATCGAACCAGACGATACAGCAGTCAGGATGGTATTTTGCTACCACAGGCAGCGTAGCGAGAGAGACCACGCAGCGGCTTATTGCGGCAACGGATACCGCTTCAGAGACAAACAGTTCTTCAAATCGTTTTTGAACCGCGTCGAGGTTTAACCGTGCGGCGTCCAGTTCCTTACGCCATCCCGTATTCAGGGCTGTTTCTGGTTTTCCCAGAACTACGGGATTGATACCTGTTCGATGGGCGAGATAATCGCCAATCGCTTTGGCTCCAGGCATGGCTTGGTCATTAGGATCGCCCGCTCTTCCCTGAAAGACGGTGCAGGCCATTTTTATTGCTGACATACGCTTCTTCCGTACTGCTATTGATTACTTTCAGCTTATATCAGTTTAGCTTGAGGGGCTTAAAGTGGCGGCGTTGCCAGCCTGCTCAAAGAGTGAACCAGCCAGCGGGATATTGCGCGCAGATAAACTCTACAAAAGCCTTAACTTTCGGGCTTTGAAGACGTCGCGAGGTATGCAGCACCCACAGCTCGGTTAACGTGTCGGTTTCACCCCAGCACACCAGCTCCCCGTTTTCTACTTCACGGCTAACAATCGAGTGCGGAAGCATTGCCGCACCGGCACCCGCCAGAACGGCATCGCGCACTGTCAGAAGGGAAGAGAGGCGCATTACCGGTTGAGGCATAAAGCGACGCTGCCCGTGGTGAACGGTCCACAGTTCGCCTTCGGTAAAGGATGACATAACGATCGCCGGGATCTCCGGAGCATGTTGCGCATCGCCAACCGGCATCTTAAGCGCGGGAGCCGCCACCAGTACCAGCCTGTCTTTGGCAAAACGCCTGCCCACCAGCGCACTGTTTTCCTGCGGATTAACACGGATTGCGACATCAAAATGCTCATCCACCAGATCGCTCATCCGGTTTTCAGCAATAACGTCAACGCGAATATGCGGATAACGGCGACGGAAGTCCGCCAAAAGCCTGCCAAGGGCCAACTGCGAAAAGAGCAGGGGAGCCGCAATACGCAGCCAACCCGAGGGATTTATTGCATCTTCCCGCGCCGATTCGACCGCTTCCTCAATGTCGCGGATTGCGCCGAGGGTGCGTGACAAAAGACGTTCACCTGCTTCAGTTATTTGTAACTTGTGGCCGCCGCGCTCAATAAGACGCACGCCGAGTGCTTCCTCAAGATCGGTCAGCCTGCGTGAAAGAGTCGCTTTAGGCTTGCCGCTGGCGCGACTAGCGGCACCAATCCCGCCCGAGGCGGCGATGAGATGGAAATCTTTCAGGGCATTAATGTCCATGGGGTGTCTCATTTATGGAACAAACTATCCAAAAAATAGCATCTTCTAAGCAAAAATGGATCGCGTTAGTGTGTATTCACACCCACACAACGGAGTAAACATCATGACTATCTTAGTTACCGGAGCAACCGGCCGCGTCGGCCGCCACCTCGTAAACCAGCTTATTCATCGCGGCGCTGATTTTCGCGTTCTGACCCGAGACCCCGCAAAGGCGGGCTTTGGCGAAAATGTTGAGGTGGTGAAAGGCGATATGCTGGATATCGACTCCCTGCGCGCTGCTTTTAAGGGCATCAAAACGCTGTTTTTACTCAATGCGGTTGCCGCCGACGAATATACCCAGACCATTATTACCCTGAACATTGCCCGCGAATGCGGCGTGGAGCATGTGGTTTACCTCTCGGTATTTGGCGCTGACGTTGCCGTGAATGTGCCGCACTTCGCCGTAAAATATGGGGCCGAGCGCATGCTGAAAGAGATGGGCTTTAGCGCCACCATCCTGCGACCCACCTACTTTATCGACAATGAGGTGATGATTAAGGATGTCGTCATCAATCACGGTGTCTATCCGATGCCGATCGGCGGGATTGGCCTGGCGATGGTAGATACGCGCGATATCGCCGAAGTAGCGGCCATTGAACTGATGCGCCACGAAAGCGCGAGCGGCAAATTATCTGTCGAGACGATTAATCTGGTGGGCCCCGATACGCTAACGGGCAATGAGGCCGCCGCAGTCTGGAGCGAAATAGTGGGCCGAGAAATTATTTACGGCGGTGATAACCCGGCAGCCTTTGAAGCCAGCATGGCGGAATTTATGCCGAAATGGATGGCTTACGAAATGCGTCTGATGGCGGAACGCTACGTCAGTCACGGTATGCTCCCACAGGAGGGCGACAGAGAACGACTGGTCACGCTTCTTGGCCGTCCGCTGCATACCTATCGCGACTTCGTTATGGCGCTTTCAGCCCAATAAAAAAACGCAGGCGCTGGCTTAGGGAAAAGCCAGCTCCTCGCGTAATTCAGGAAGAGGCCTTTGCGCTATTGTGTTCTGACGCCTGAAAACGCCCGGCGGTACGCCCATATAGTGGGTAAATGCGACGGTAAAGGCGCTGGCTGACTGATAGCCGATGCGAAAGGCAATCTGTTCGATTTTCTCTTTGCTGCTGACCAGCGCTTTTTTCGCCAGCGACATGCGCCAGAAGAGAAGATATTGCCCCGGCGGCATGCCAACGGTCTCATTAAAGGCGGCAAAAAAAGCGGAGCGCGACATGGCGGCATGGCGCGCGAGCTGAGCTATTTTCCACTCAACCCCCGGTTTTTCATGCATCAAATGCAGCGCGATGGCGATTTTTTCGTGCTGCAGCCCTTTCAGGATACCGGCGGTTTTCGCCAGATCGTAATGACTGCGTAACGATTCGACCAACAACAGTTGTAACAGCTGCAGCAATACTACCTCACGCCCCGGTCGCCTGGCCCGGCTCTCTTCGCGCAGGAGTTCAAGTAAGGTAATGAAACGACGTTGTCCTTTAATCAGGATCTCGTTGGGCAGTAAAGAGACGATAAGCTGCTTATCCGGCGTATCGAATTCGCAATGGCCGACAAGCATCACAAGCTCCGCTGGCCCGCTTGTTGCGCCAACCCTTACATGCCCTTCGCCGATAACGCTCGGGACGGTGATATTAGCCGGGCGAGCCGTGCCCGCGTTGGTGTTTTCGAAAGTGTACGCGGCGGGTATCAGAATAAAATCACCGGCAACCAGTAATGTTGGTCCTTTGCCGTTCACCGTAATCAAGCATTCGCCTTCCAGCACGGCGCAGTAAAAAGCCTCGCCGAGGGACTCGCGAACAATATGCCACTGCCCGCAGCCCTCAACGAGTTTTGCACGGGTGGGTTTGGGATTTAGCAAGGTAACGATATCGGTCAACGGATCTGGCATTGGACTGACTCTAAAGTTTAGGCGACGTTTGATTATATATTGTCCTGTTCGCGGCCGCTATGATCGTTGCTCACACCATGAGAGGATCGAATTATGCCTACTGTACTGATTACCGGTTGTTCATCAGGTTTTGGCCTTGCGACAGCAGAACTTTTTTTACGCGAGGGTTGGGAAGTGATTGCCACTATGCGAACGCCCGATGCGACACGTTTGCCTGAACACGACAAACTGCGGATTTTGCCGCTCGATATTACCTCTGCGCAGAGTATTTCTAATCTGGTTAAAGAGGCTGGCACGATTGATGTGCTGGTAAATAATGCCGGTTTTGGCGCACCGGTACCCGTCGAGCTCACGCCGTTAGCCACCGCGCAGCAGTTAATGAATACCAATGTGTTGGGAACACTATCATTAACGCAGGCGTTTTTGCCGCTGATGAGAGAGGCAAAATCAGGAGCGATCATCAATGTCTCTTCATCCGTGACGACGAAAGCGATGCCGCTGATTGGGGTTTATCGCGCCAGTAAAGCAGCGCTGAATGCCTGGAGCGAGTCACTCGCCGTTGAGGCCAAACCGTTCGGTATTCGTGTGCATATCGTGTTACCGGGGCGCTCGCCGGAAACCAAGTTTGGCGAGAATGCGCGCGCGCATTTTGCGGGCATAGACGATCCCGCCTACGGGAAAATGGTACAGGAATTTATCCAGCGGGCGGGCGAAAGCGATTCACCGGTAACCCATGCTGAAGATGTTGCGAATGCTATTTTCGCCGTGGCGCAGGATCCCCATGCTCCGCTGTACACCGCCGCGGGTGAAGATGCCCAGCTTATGCTGAATGAGGCCCAGCAACGTTCACCCTTCAGTTACTGATAACCTCGAAGCGGAACGGAAGTCGTAAAAGAGAGGGGATTTCTCTTTCCGTATTCGCCAATGGCTTCCATCTTTCACCTTTCCTCTGCGTCTCATTCTTACCGAAAACAGAATACGTCCGGGCAAGTCACTTCAGCCCGGACAGTTCTTCTGTCCTTTTATCGCCAACCCACATGCTTACCTGTCGTTGCCCACGGCGATGATAACCCTCAGGAATCATCTCGCATTGACACCCTTTAGGGGTCATTGTATAAAACCCCGCCATGCTAATGAGTTTCATTTGCATTATTTTAGATGTCGGGTTTTCAATAATGATTTTGAGGAAGGATAGCGTTCAATGAAAAAGGCCCTCTGTGCGTTAGGCATGGTATTTGCGTCCGTCAGTTCTGCTCTGGCAACCACTTATCCTGTGACCATTGAAAACTGCGGCTATAAAGAGACGTTTACCAAACCGCCTGAACGCGTTGTGGCGCTGGGGCAAAACACCGTTGAGATTTTGCTCCTGCTGGGCCTGCAAAATCATGTCGCCGCCAGCGCGTTCTGGCCAACAAAAGTGCTCCCGCAACTGGCGGAACAGAATGCAAAAATCAAACTGCTGACGGTCGAAATTCCCACCCTTGAATCTGTGCTGGCGCAAAATCCTGATTTTGTTGCGGCACAACTTCCGCTTTTACTGGGCCCGGAAAGCAAGGTGGCCAAACGTGAAGACCTGGCGACGGTGGGCGTAAACAGCTATTTATCGCCGGGCATGTGCGCGACGAAAAAAGCCGCCGGTGATATGTACGGTAGCCGCCAGAAGCTGTGGGATATGAGTTATCTCTACAAAGAGATCGAAGATTTCGCCACCATTTTCAACGTGCAGGATAAGGGCCAGGCCGTCGTTGCCGATTTCAAAAAGCGCGAAAACGACCTGCGTAGCGAATTCAGCAAGGATAAAAAAGATCGCTCTTTTGTCTTCTGGTTCTCCAGCTCTTCACCTTCCGCTGATGCTTACGTGGGCGGCAAAAATAGCGCATCCGGCTTTATCGCCAATGTGCTGGGCGGGCACAACGCCATCACCTCTGAAACTGAGTGGCCGACGGTTGGCTGGGAAAGCATTATTGCGGCAAACCCGGATGTCATCGTGGTCTCCAGCCTCGATCGCAACCGCTGGGCGCTCGACAATGCCGAGGAAAAAATCAAATTCCTCAAATCTGACCCGGCTGTTAGCCAACTGGATGCGGTGAAAAAGGGCCATATCGTGGTGATGGATGGTCAGGCGATGAACCCCACCATCAGGACGATTTATGGTGCTGAACAGGTGGCAGAGCAGCTGAGAAAGCTGGGCCTGAACTGATGACCACAGCCAGCTTTCAGCCGCGACAGGGAATGTTACCCATCGCGTCATGCCTGTTTTCTCTCGTCTTGTTAGGGCTGGTGATTGCCCTTGGTGTTAGCGTTGGAGAATTATCGATCCCGCTGGAAAACGTGTTTTACGCCATCGGCAATAAAATGGGCCTCACCCACGTTCCCCTCAACCGCATCTATGAAAGCGTGATTTGGGATTTCCGCCTCAGTCGTGCACTGGTGGCGGCCTGCTGCGGTGCCGGGTTAGCCATTTGCGGGGCCGTGTTACAAAGCTTGTTGAAGAATGCACTGGCCGAACCTTACGTGCTGGGCGTCTCTGCGGGCGCCTCAACGGGAGCGGTTTCCGTCGTGGTGCTGGGTATCGGCACGGGCGCGGTATCACTGTCCGCCGGTGCCTTCGCCGGGGCGTTTGCTGCTTTTGCCTTCGTCGCCTTTCTGACCAACGGTGCCCGCGGCGGTAATGAACGCACGATCCTGGCGGGTGTGGCGGCGTCTCAGCTTTTTAACGCTATTACCGCTTATACCATCAGTACCTCTGCCAGTGCGCAGCAGGCGCGCGATGTGATGTTCTGGCTGCTGGGCAGCTTCAGCGGCGTGCGCTGGCCGGAATTTCAACTAGTGCTGGTGGTGGTTCTCGCCGGGCTTGCCGTTTGCCTTTACTATTCCCGTGCGCTGGACGCGTTTACCTTCGGTGATGATGCTGCCGCCTCGCTGGGCATTGCCGTTCCCTGGGTGCGCCTGATCCTCTTTACCACCACCGCGCTGATTACCGCCACTATCGTCAGCATGGCCGGCTCGATTGGCTTTGTCGGGCTGGTGGTTCCCCACGTTATGCGCTTCTTCTTCGGCCCGCTGCATCGCACCTTACTGATAGCCAGCACGCTGGCCGGGGCGATCCTGATGGTGCTGGCGGATATTGCTTCACGGTTATTAATCGCGCCACAAAGCCTGCCTGTTGGTGTGGTAACGGCGCTGGTGGGAGTGCCTTTTTTTGCCGTGATTATTTACCGCTCAAGGAATAAGTGATGAGTATTTCTGCTGAAAATATTCGCTGGAAGGTCGGCAAGAAGGTCATCGTCAATGATATCTCGCTGCAGGTTGCGCGCGGCGAAACCGTTGGATTGCTGGGTCCTAACGGCTGCGGCAAATCCTCCCTCTTGCGCATACTTGCAGGGCTGCGACGACCGGATGCCGGTCACGTAACGCTGGACGGGAAAGACATTTCGCGCATCAGCAAAAAGCAGCTCGCTCGTCGGGTTGCGTTTGTCGAACAGCACGGCATGACCGATGCCAATATGCGCGTTCGTGATGTGGTGAAACTGGGGCGTATTCCGCACCATTCCCCCTTTTCTAACTGGAGCGTACACGATGACGAAACCGTCACCGCGGCGCTGCAACGGGTGGATATGCTGGATAAAAGCGAGCAGGGCTGGCTCAGCTTGTCCGGTGGCGAACGTCAGCGGGTGCATATCGCCCGTGCGCTGGCGCAGACGCCAACGGAAATCCTGCTCGACGAACCGACCAACCACCTCGATATTCACCATCAGATGCAGTTAATGCAGCTGATCAGCGATCTGCCGGTGACCAGTATTGTGGCGATTCACGATCTCAACCATGCCGCGATGTTCTGTGATTCGCTTATCGTGATGCAGCAGGGGAAGATTATCGCGAACGGAACACCGCAGGATATCCTCTCTGAGGAACTGCTGTGGGAGGTCTTTCGGGTGAAAACCAAAATTGAGATCTCCCGCTTCCATGGCAAAAAACATATTCACTTTATCGTGTAGGGGCGGATAACTTTGCTGCCGCGCTTTTCCCTGCGACCCGCCACCACGCTCTGGCCGCCTGTCTTACTGGGTAGCCAGTTTGTGTTTAATATTGGCTTCTACGCCGTCGTCCCTTTCCTGGCGCTCTTTTTACGGGAAGACATGATGCTCTCCGGCGGGCTGATTGGGCTGATTCTGGGGCTGCGTACCTTCTCGCAGCAGGGCATGTTTATCGTTGGCGGCGCGCTCTCCGACCGCTTCGGCGCGCGAGTGATTATCCTCTGTGGCTGCCTGATCCGCGTAGTGGGTTATCTGCTGCTGGCCTTCGGGCAATCTTTATGGCCGATTATTATAGGCGCGTGCCTGACGGGGATCGGTGGGGCGCTGTTCTCACCGTCAATTGAAGCGTTACTGGCGAAAGCCGGAACCCAAAGCGAGGCTGGCGGCAAGCGTAGCCGTGCGGAGTGGTTCGCGCTCTTCGCCGTGTGCGGTGAACTGGGTGCGGTGCTGGGGCCGGTGGTGGGTGCGCTGTTGACGGGGCTGGGCTTCCGCCAGGTTGCGCTGGCCGGTGCTGGTCTCTTTATCTTCGCGCTGGTGGTACTGTTTTTCTGCCTGCCCAGCGTGCAGCACCACAAAAAGAGATTAAAAATCGCGCCGTGGTGGACCACCTTCCGCCAGCTGCGCTTTGTCGCTTTTATTATCGCCTACAGCTCATGGCTTTTGAGTTACAACCAGCTCTACCTGGCGCTGCCGGTAGAGATCCAGCGCGCAGGCGGCAGCGAGAAAGATCTTGGACCGCTGTTTATGCTGGCGTCCGTGCTGATTATCGCACTCCAACTGCCGCTGGCGCGTTTCGCCCGCCGGGTAGGCGCTGCCAGGATCCTGCCTGCGGGTTTTTTGCTGCTCTCCACAGCTTTTGCCAGCGTAGCATTGTTAGCCTCAACGGAACCCGCTGCAGGCTGGCTGCGTTTACTACCCGCCGTCTGTTTTGTTACGCTGCTCACCCTCGGGCAAATGTTACTGGTTCCGGCGGCAAAAGATCTGGTTCCGGGATTTGCTGAAGAGTCGACGCTGGGTGCACACTATGGAGCACTCGCCACCGCGGGCGGCTTCGCGGTGCTGGCAGGAAATTTGTTATTTGGTCGGCTGCTTGATACTGCACTCGTCCCTTCAACGCAGGCCATCTATCCCTGGCTGCTGCTGGCGCTGTTCCCTCTTTGCAGCGCCGTTGCGCTGGTCTTTATTTGTCGACCGCTACAGCGAATGCCGCTAATGAAAAACTGACAGCCCTGGCTTGGGTGGGATCGTGTCGAGCCAGAGTAAAGGAACCCCAATGATTACATTCCGTCCGATGCGCGAGGATGAATATCCTGCTTATCTGCACTATTTCGTTGCGGATTATGCGCAAGAAATGGCAGCCAATTTCCGGCTTTCAATTGAAGATTCATTGGCAAGAGCGAAGCAGGAGATAGCCGACTATCTTCCTGAAGGCGTTAATACACCAGGGCATATTTTACTGTGCGCGATCGCCAAAGAGGATAATTCGGACAGGCATGTCGGCTACCTTTGGTATAAACCCGATTCCGCCATGAAAACCGTTTTTATCTATGATTTTCATATTCTTAACGCTTATCAGGGGCAGGGGATGGGTAAACTAACGCTTCAGGCTTTCGAACACGCTATGCGGGACGAGGGATTTAAACAGGTCAGCCTGCGCGTGGCGGGTGATAACCAAAGAGCCCGGCACGTTTATGAAGCCGTGGGTTTTAACGTAACGGGATTTAATATGAGTAAAAGCCTAGGGGAATGAAAAGGGGCAGGGCATATTCGGGGCTGCCAATCATCCTCCAAAAGCAACGATCTCCAGTCTCGCTTATCAGCTCCGAATAGTATCAAAAATGGTCGTCCGATTTTCGGTTGTGACTATTTAGTCGAATATTCAAGATGACGCCTTAATCTGATTAGAGGCGTTAACGATGAATTTTGCGAAGCAGCACGACCAAAATAACCCCTTACTTATTGCGAACGTCTGGGATGCGGCAAGTGCCGTCGCCGCACAAAAAGCGGGTTACCAGGCATTAGGCACCTCAAGTGCGGCAATTGCTGCAATTTTAGGTTATGAAGATGACCAAAGTTTGTCGTTTGATGAATTGCTTTATATCGTCAGACGGATCAAAGCCGTCACTAACCTGCCTTTAAGTGTGGATATGGAAGCGGGATATGGGGATTCTGCGGCTGAGATAACGGCAAATCTTATCCGTCTCGTTGAGCTTAACGTTGTGGGTGTTAATCTTGAAGACAGCAGAGTCGTTGATCGCGTCAGAAAGCTTGATAATGCAGAAGCATTTGCCAATAAATTAAAGATGATTCGCACAGCACTGGATAGAGAGGGATCCACCTTATTTCTCAATATACGCACTGACACCTATCTGTTAAATCATGAGCAGGCTTTAGAAGAGACGTTGCTGCGCGGCGAACGTTATAAAGCAGCCGGTGCTGATGGTCTTTTTGTGCCCGGCCTGACGGCTGAACAAGAGATGGCAATCATTTCCCGCCATGTCGGCCTGCCGTTAAATGTTATGTGCATGCCGGATCTCCCTTCGTTTGCCCGACTCAAACATGCTGGCGTAAGCCGGATTTCTATGGGCAACTTTGTCCACTGTGCTGTACAGAGGACGTTTGAAAACTTTATGCTCGCTATCCAATCACAACAGACATTCGCAGGAGTTTTTAGTGATGAAAGTTCTCAATGACGAGTTGTGCAATGTCTGGTATCAGGCTCTCCTGGAACGCTCTGCGGAATACACGGGCGTATTTTATGTCGGCGTTAAAACAACGGGCGTATTTTGTATTTCTATATGCCGGGCGCGAAAACCCAAACGCGACAATGTCGAATTTTATAAAGATTTCAAATCCGCACTGAATGCCGGCTTTCGCCCGTGTAAAGTTTGCAAACCGACTGAAAATGCCCATAGCGCGCCTTTAATAATTGAACAGGCGCTTGCGCTGGTGCAGGCCAATCCCAAATCCCGCATCAGTGACACAGCGCTACGTGAACAGGGCATCAGTCCTGAGCGGGTTCGGCGCTGGTTTTTACAACATCACGGTATGACCTTCCAGACCTTTCAACGTATGCAGCGGGTAAATGTTGCGCTTCAGGAGCTTAAGGGCGGGCGTACGGCGACAGATACGGCGTTTGATAATGGCTATGAATCATTAAGCGGTTTTGGCTATACCTTCAAGCGTCTTACCGGTGTTGCGCCGAGTCAGCAAACCCGCGTGATTTTAATTCACCGATTTACCACGACGTTGGGTCCGATGCTGGTTTGCGCCACGGATAGGGGTGTTTGCCTGCTGGAGTTTACCGATCGGCGAATGCTGGAAAGAGAATTTCACGACATTCAGCGTTTATATAAAGCCAGAATAATGGCTGGGGGAAATAGTCATACCCGGCAGGCGGAAAAAGAGATCGGTGAGTACTTTGCCGGACAGCGCCAGCAATTTGATCTCACTGTTGATGCACCAGGTTCAGATTTCCAGCGTTCTGTATGGCAGAGGCTACGTGAGGTGCCATTTGGCAAGACATCAACGTATCAAGCGCTAGCCGGGCTTACGGGAAAACCAGACGCTGTGCGGGCTGTAGCGGCGGCAAACGGTGCCAACCGTATCGCCATTGTTATACCTTGTCATCGAATAATCGGTAAAAACGGCGCCATGACAGGCTACGGCGGCGGCGTGGCACGAAAAGAGTGGCTGATTGAACATGAACGGAAATGGCGTCGAGAACATGAATAAGCAAGCGTACAGTTTGATGACTCATTTTTTACCCTGGACGGGTAGCATAGCGTCTTGTTGATAGTCTAAATAAAGGCTATATTTGGACCGATACATCAATCAGGACTCATACGTGGACGCATCATGAAAGTAGAAACCATCAGCTACGTTAAAAAAAACGCAGCAACGCTTGATCTATCAGAACCGATCCTCGTCACGCAAAACGGTGTACCTGCTTACGTTATAGAGTCTTATCAGCAGCAGCAGGAGCGAGAAAACGCCATTGCATTGCTGAAGCTTCTCACGCTTTCAGAGAAAGATAAGGCTGATGGCCGCGTTTTCTCAAAAGACCAGTTGCTGGATGGGCTTGCGGATTAACACACGGAAAACTCAACGTTAGGGACGTCTATGGAGCAGCGGGTTACTTTCGAATACACGCTCACAGTTAAACACTGCATCAATACCATAGCGGGTTATCTGCGTAGTGTTGATGTCGAACCGCGCCCGGTTATCGCCGATATACTTTCGCAATTTGAGCGTACCGTTGGTCAATTTCCGCTGGGATGCCAGCTCTGCCCTGAGCTGTTAAAAATTGGATGTGCAAAATATCGGGAGTATAACCACGCTGAGGGTTACAGAGTTTTATATTCTGTAGACGGGGCGCTGGTGACAGCACATGCGATCTTGTCACACCGCCAGGATATTCAGCAGCTGTTGTTTTCGCGTCTGATATTGGCTTGAGTTTCTTCCACCCGTCGGTATTTTATAAACATTGAATAAGCTGCGGTGTAAAACAACCATAGCGCCAGTCGTTCAATGTAAACGAATGCGGTTAACGTTTTAACCCAGCCATCTGGCGAGCTTCTATCTTCAACTGCTTGCGCCAAACCCGATTATGTAATGTCAGGGCTATTGAGCGGTAAAAAACCGAGGAATTCATCCACGTTATATTCAGATAAAAGAATATCAGCCCTAAAACAGACGTTATCTGCGGCGTATAATTATCTACATCGCCGAATAAGAATGTAAACCAGCTCGAAACAAAAAAGATAATCGCTATCATGCCTGTCAGTATAATAACAGTCAGATGTAACTTATAACCGGTCCAGGAGCCGCGCGCAGTGAGTAACATCGTGCTCATAACCACCACACAATACACAGCTGCCGCCAGGAATACCCCCATTAGCACTTTATACTCCGGTAGATCTAACCAGCGAAACAGCAGCATCCAGACAGAAACCTGCGGCATGGCATAGCAAAATATGGACAGTATCATGCTGATAGCCAATGGAATACCTGTCATCTTTATCCCTACGGGCGCGCCGAGTCGACTTTTTAGCCGCTCTTTAAGCCTCTCAAACTGTAAGGGATCGTCGGTTACTATTTTCCTTGTAATGACAGCGCTTAACGCAAGGCTCTTTTTAATATATTTCATCATGACCGGGTCAATAACTTCCTGTTAATGAGAACGACTGAATCAAGCCAAAACTGATGTTGGTCGTGGTTTTCTACTCCCACCTGCATCAGTTATCACAGTATTACTGAGCAGGAGCAAATACAGCACCGCTAAGACATTATCCCTGCTGATGCTGCGCATAGTGGCGCAGCACCGCGGTAAAAGGCTGAGTTCGCGTATCGGGATGCAGCGCAATCGCTGCCTGCAACCGGCTATCCATCGTTGTTACCCGCTAAAAGTAGGTGACAATGTTATAGAGCAGGTAACAGGCAGCGACAAGCCTACCGCGCGCTGATGCGCCAAATGATGTTAGCGGCATCATCGGCAATAAGTACGCCGCCTTGTTGATCCATCTCCAGCCCAACCGGCAAGCCGCGCACCTGTTTTTGATCGTCAGTGAGAAAACCCGTCACGACCGGCTGCGGTTGTCCCACCGGTTTACCGTTTTCGAATTTCACCCATACCACCTGGTAGCCATTCAGTGGCGAGCGGTTCCAGCTACCGTGCTCGCTGATAAACGCGCCGCCGCGATATTGCGGCATGTTATCGCCGGTGTAAAACAGCAGCCCGAGCGGTGCGACGTGAGAGCTAAGGGCGTAATCCGGTTTAATCGCTTGCGCCACTAAGTCCGGGCGCGGAGGCTTAACGCGTTCGTCCACATGCTGCCCAAAGTAGCTATAGGGCCAGCCGTAGAAGCCTTTCTCTTTGACTGATGTCAGGTAGTCCGGCACCAGATCGGAGCCGATCTCGTCGCGTTCGTTAACCACCGCCCACAGCGCACCGCTTTGTGGCTCCCATTGTAGCCCCGTTGGGTTACGCAGCCCGCTGGCATAAATGCGACTTGCGCCGCTGGCGGCATCCACTTCCAGCACCGCCGCACGGCGATATTCTGCGCCGATACCATTTTCGGTGATGTTGCTGTTGGAGCCGACGCCGACGTACAGTTTGCTGCCGTCGGGGCTGGCGAGCAGAGATTTCGTCCAGTGGTGGTTGATTGGCCCGCCGGGCAGCTCCGTCACTATCTCACCCGGTGCGCTGATGCTCGTTTCCCCCTGTTGATAAGGAAATTTCATCAGGCTGTCGGCATTAGCGACCCACAGTGTATTGCCGATTAGCTGCACACCGAACGGTGAATGCAGATCTTTAATAAAGGTATGTTTCCGCCATTTGCCACCAACGTTACGCAGCAGAGTGATACGGTTTCCGCCGGACCCGCCTTTCCCGGACGCTTTTTGTACTACTCCCATAACCAGTTGCTTTGGTCGCGTCGTGGGTTTGGCGGGTGCGTTGGCTTCCGCTACCAGGATGTCGTTATTCGGCAAAACGTAAAGCTGGCGCGGATGCAGCAACCCGTCTGCCACTTTTTCAATTTTTAACCCTTGTGGCACCTTCGGCGTTTCACCCTCTTTCCACGCCACGCTTTCCGGCACCTGCATCGGTGGTGAGAGGAAATTTTGCGCTTTCGGCAGTTCAGGATTGGCACCAACCTGTTTCATCGGGTCGATGTTTGCACCTTGATCGCAGGCGCTGAGCAGAACGCTGAGCACGGCGGCGCTCAATAAGCGATTACGCATTGTCATTGTTTTTTTCTCCTGACCACAGACGCGTGCGCATGGCGAGTTGCACATGGGCAATCAGCAGCAAAACCACTACCCCCGTTGAGAGGATCACGCCAAGGGGCACCACCGCCCAGGCATCCCGGCTGTGGACAAAGGCGTCAACAATCGCCACTACGATAGCCACCAGCCAGAGCCAGAAAGCGATTTTTTCCGCGCGGCTTACGTAATGGCGCTGCGTTATCCACACCTGTACCAGATTGATTATACGGGGAAGAATAGCCAGCAGCAGACCGAAAGCGATCAACCAGCTCGCCGCGTCGGTCCACATGATTTGCGCGGTTTTGATGTACAGAATATCGAAGATCCACGCCGCAACAAAAAAGCCCAGCGGCAACGGGTTGAAAAGTTCGTAAACCGCCAGCGCGGTGCGTGATGGCGCATAAAGAGTTTGCATCGATCTTACCTTTCAAAAGAGACAAACGGGATGTGACCACGCGAGAAGTCACAGGATTTGCTTGTTAAAGGGTAGACCGCTTACCTTAAATTAAATTAATTTTCCTTATCAGTTTCGTTTGTTCACCTTTTTACCGGTGTCCCTAAAGCGGCACGGGAAGCGCCTGCACGCATCGCTGAATAGAGGAAGGAAAAGTGAGAACCGGTAAGAAAAGGCGCAAAGGATTAAGAATCGGGATGAAAATCGCCACAGACAGCGAGGGGTTTCTATACTTGGCTGCGGAGGTAATCAATGAAAAAAATGTTGTTTGCATTATTCGCCAGCCCAAACAGGCTGTTAGAGGTGATGAGCCACAGTGAAATTCAGGACGCGATTGAAGATGGCGATCGTATTGTTGTTGATGCCGATGGGAACACCTCGGTGAATATTCGCTGCAAATACGTGCAAGAAGATTTTAAACGCCACGTTGATACCCTAAAGAGGGCCTGACCATGGGAACGGCAATCTTTATGGTGTTGATGGTCAGCGGCTACTGGTACACCTCGCACGATCTCTCGACCCGCTTTAAATTCAAACGCAGCTTCGGCTGGGATGTCTATTTTCTGGTGGCGCTGTACGGCTGCGTCTTTGTCCTGCAGGGGATTCTGGCGACGGCGCTGCTGTGGCTGTGCTTGCTTATCGCCTCAGCGGTGATGAACGCCTGGCCGGCGGTGTTCGGCCCTGAACAGCACCACCTGCATATGAGCTTTATGAACTGGAGCTTTTTGGGCATCCAGGCACCGGTAGTGATCATGCTTTTCTTCGCCATCATGCTGTGTCTGTGGCGATCAAACTGGTCCGGCAGCGCCCGGCTGGACAGCACCGGCCGTCGTGAGTTGTACAAGCATCTTTCCCGTGCTAATGGGGTAGAAGGGCTGATTTACCAGTGTATGGAGAAGGGCGATCTGGCGTGGATCACCCTTAAATCCCAGCGCATCTATATCGGCATGATCCACACCGCCACCTTTGATAGCGGTGATGCCAATAATATCGTGCTGATCCCGATGCTCAGCGGCTACCGCGATAGCACGACTCTCGATCTGCGCGTGGAGCACAATTACAGCGCCTGGTACGATGCGCATGATATCGATCTTGCCTCCGAACCCCGCTCAGCGCTGGACTTTCGCAAAGTGCTATTACTCTCGCAGGTGGAAAGTTTGTCGCTGTTCGATCCGGCGCAGGTGCTGGCGATGGGGATTAATCGGCAGATTGATAACCCGGAATAAACGCGTGGGGCGGCCAGATCCATTTTTAGCGTGCTACGGTTTGAAGCCTGCCGCACTCATGTCGATAAAGCTGCCCTATATCTGAGCCAAAGCGTCTTACCGCTGGCCTCGCAAAAAAAACGCACGGCACCGCAATTTCTATCCGCGCTTTATGCCTGCGTCGCGGCATGTTTGTTGTTTTCTATATATCCTATATTATATTTTAATTTATCTCATTTCCTTGCGTTTCACATTGTTTCATTTTGTTTATTTTACGCGATATCGAAAACTTGCGGCTTAAGTTCGCGTGTTTTTTGCGAACGAATTTTACAATTACAAAAAGGGATATACCGTATGAATAAAATTTTAGATCGGTTCTTTAACCAGAGAAAGGTTCCAAATATAACGCCAACGCCAACGCCAGTGACAACGTCAAGGTGGGCTGGACAGGAAATACCTACGCGTATTTTTTCATCACCCCCGCATGAGGCTTTGCAGAGTTGGGCAGAAATACGAGAGGGTACTTTAACTCTCAAGGCAAACCTGAGCCCGGGAATATCCGATCATAATAACCATATAGCAAAAGATAAGCTGGTATTAGCCCATGCTATTCGGCCTGCTTATTACGATTTCACGCCGTTGGGAATACATAATATAGAGCATTTACTGTACAATTGGGACGTGGTCAGCACTTCGCTTATTAAGTTAAATCCTAGCAATGACAACGATTTCCATCAAATCTCAGATCTTGCTGTCATTTTATCCGTACCTCCTCAAAATATTATTGGCACACTCACCCGCGATGCCTGGTTTCCAAATGGGATAGGGGCGCAATGGCAGGATCCGGAAAATTTCGACTCGAGAAAATTAACAGAAGCTTACTTCTTTGGACAACACAAAGCTACGCAAGACGCGGCTATACAAAGAATGCTTCAAGAAACAATAAACGGAACTTATTCAAGATTATTATCCGTTGATGAACTATTACAGCAACGTAATCGCGATATCTATAATGAAGTGCTGGTTTTAGGTAAAAAAGGGGTTAATACCTATGCAAACGATCGTACAGTACGCTATAAACCGACAAGATATTTAAAGGTGTGTGCTATTTATTATAGAGTCAGAGCAGAGAGTACCGAAGATGCAAATAGACGGACCAGTGCCTTTTTATATAGGATTACACATAATAATCCGGGTATTCCAATAATAATGGGGTAAAACCGGCATATCGCGAAAAATAAAAAACAAAACTATAAAGGCAATTATACTATTTCAGAATAGTGGTGTATCTACTATTTAGACATTCAATGCCTGTCATATTCTTTGTGAAAAAACAAACCCTGAATGAAAGGTTAAACCATTTTAAAGAGCCGATAACCGAAGAGTTAATGAAGGAGGAACATGTCAGGCAAGCGGCAGGGGAGCACGCTTGCCTGACAGAGAAGAATTACAAGCGGAACGCATTCACTTCAGTCATCAGCTTACCGGCCTGATGGCTAAGAGAGTTAGCCGCTGTTGCCATCTCTTCCACCATGGCAGCGTTCTGCTGCAGGTTACCTTCCATCTGGCTAACCGCCACGTTAACCTGATCGATACCGTGACTCTGCTCGGTCGACGAGTTATTCACCTGATTAATCAGCACCGTGGTTTCGTCAACGGATCCGAGGGCTTCATTCATCCGCGTGGTGACGTTTGCCGCGTAGCTCACGCCCTGGCCGACGTTCTTAATGGCTTCATCAATCAGGCCGCGAATATCGCGGGCCGCGACGGATGAGCGCTGCGACAGCGAGCGTACTTCGCCAGCGACCACCGCAAAGCCTTTGCCTTGTTCACCGGCGCGGGCGGCTTCAACCGCTGCGTTAAGTGCCAGAATATTAGTCTGGAAGGCGATACCGTCGATAATGTCGGTTATTTCAGAGATTTTGGCCGACGATGCCGCGATATCATCAATGGACTTTTGCAGAGAACTCAATTCGCGATGGCTTTCGTTAACCATGGTCTGAACACGGCCAATAAAGGTGTTCGCTTCTTTCGCGTTGTCCATATTGTGTTTAACCGTGGCCGACAGTTGGTTCATGCTGGCGGCGGTCTGTTCCAGCGATGACGCCTGCGACTCGGTACGCGATGAGAGATCGTCATTGCTTTTGGCGATTTCACTGGCGGCAACATCCACTTCATTACTGGCATCTTTCACGCTGCTTAATACCTCGCGGATTTTATCCATCAAGTTATTAAAGCTGCTGGCGGTTGCGCCCAGTTCGTCTTTTTTATGCAGATCCACTTTAACGGTTAAATCGAGGGTGCTGCTGATATTCCCCATACTATTTTGCAAGTTTTTTAAGCCTTTGCTCAAATAGCTGAGGATAGCCGAGGAAAATACGCCAATTAAGACGACTAAAAAGATGATCGTGCCGACCATTAACCAGAAGGTATTTACGTACTGCGTATGGTTATTCTCAGCGTAGGTCCTGGCGATTTTATAATTATTCGCCAGCATCGCCTTTAAAGAGGCGCTCAAGATAACCGAAGCATTCGCGGTAGCGCCACCGTCCGAAACCATTTTTCGTGCCGCTTCAACGCCCTGACTGTGGTACGTCGCGATCATGTCATCAATTCTTTGTAGATAAACATCAAAGGCGTCTTGAGTCTGCTTCAGTAATTCAGCATCGGTCTCATTACTGATTAAATTTTCACGATAATTTTTAAATATCGCATTAGTTTTATTGAGTTCATCCTTCACCGTGACGATATGTTTATCGAAAACCGCATCGTCACCGCTTAGCAAAGACATTAAGTTCTGGCGGCGAGCCTCTTCACGGTGCTGCACGGCCTCACTGAGTTGACTGATACTTTGCAAGCTATTATTAACTACAAAATCAAAGCGTTCTTGCGCTTTATCTAAGGCTCTGAGGCTTAGAACACCAAGTAAGATCATGGCAATAAGCGTAATGGCAAAAACAAAGAGCAATTTTTTTAAAATGGTCATAACGGCCTCAGGTACTTTCCATTTCCAGTGTGAACTCTATTTTTATCGGCGACTAAAGGGAAACCTTCATGATGATTTTCATAAAAAGAGATCTTAATTTTATTTTTCACTTGGCACGTTATAGATAATTAAAAATTATCATATATATCAGGCGCTAAGATTATCCTTAAAATGGATGCCAATTATTCTTTGTATGATATATTGTGACGGAGTTAATAATATATGCTGTATCCAAAAATTATTCGGCAGCTTTATTAGTAAAGTGGAAATGTTATTTTCTGTGCAACGATTTACTCATTCAAATGATCAGCACACTTCTGAGAAACAGCTGAAAGGTTTCAATGGCTACTTTTTCGATTATTGCCGCAGGCGGCAACCGAACTAAAAAAGTATCGGTCGATTATCTAACGCAGGCGGCACAGGGCTAACTCAGATCGTGCAGATCTTTCTCCAGTAACGGTGTAAGGGCAATTTCTGAAAAACTCACTTCCAGCCCGCTTCGCTCCGGCGTGCAGCACATCATACCCACGGCGCAGCGCGGATGGGGGAAATGACACAATCGCAACAATGGCCATCTACAACCGTCAGTAGAGTATTGCAGCCGAAGTGCGTCGCCTTTGCGGCTCAGGCGCAGCCAGAAGTCAGCCGCGTCACCGGGAAATATCCCGGTAGCCCAGTCGGAATGACCTTGTGTTAACACGCTGCCAATGGCGGGCGCGCCATCGTTAAATTCGATACCGGCTTTCAGCCAATTCTGCGCGTCGGCTACCAGTAAAATGCCTGCCTGATCGTACAGCTCGGAGAAGCGCGCCTGAATGCGCACCTGAAAGGTAAAGTCTCCCGTCACGTCGTGCACAAAACCATGACCGCTGAAGCGCTCAAACCCGTACCAGGTTTTACGCCAAAAATCGGTGTGACCGTCGGTGACCACGTCGACTTTGTCACGCGCTTTGCGCCACTGCTGCGGCTCATTAATCCAGTAGAATTCATCCGGCATGATTTACTCCATTAGGGCTGGTGGCTTAAGCAGTGTTGTCTGTGGTGGGGGATATTGCCAGCGTGTGGAAATAATTCTGCCAGTTTCAGTAGGTCGTGGCAGAGTAAAGAGCCTGGTACATTTGGCCAGAGTGGTGGTACTGGAATTTGCTTTAAAAGCAATTTGCTCCGGATGTGGCAGGATCATATTCCGACCACGATAATTTGAAACAGAAAGCCATTATATGGGTTATCCTGAAATCGTTATGACGCGCTATCTTCCGCGTTGGCACAAAGCGGACGAGCTAAGTGAGCTGAAAGTCCGCTTAGAGCGAAGAGCAGGCGCTAGCCATTGAGTGGCGTGTCTTACGATTTTAATCTCAAATAGGACAGCACTATCATCGAGCATAGCGCAAACCCTTCATCAAAATTGACGAATTAGAACTTTCTTTTACTAAAACTGGAATACATCATCATATATCTTTTTAAATTGCGAAGTGTCATAAGTTTCATCATTGTACGTAAGCTCATGCTTTTGTTACGGATATAATAAAGCGTGAAAAGCTGATATTTCTTACTCGAAGAATCGAGTTTGGATTTATGTTTTCGATAGAAATCCAGATAGCCTGCGAACTTTCGCCCTGAACATGTTATTCGAACTTCACCATGATTGACATAAAGCACTTGGGTAATGTCGTCCAGTTTGAATGGATCTCCGTATATTTCAGCCAGCCGATAAAAAGCATCATAATCCTGCGCTGCACTCAGTTTCTCATCAAACAACGTCTTACGTAGTCTGTCGGTTAAAGTCAGCATTTGATTACCGATTATATTTCTTTTATCAAACAGGCTCTTTTTGTATGCGGGTTTGGGATAGTTCTTCAATTCACTTATATTTTGATAACCGCTGCTGTCGCATAGGTAATCATTGGCATACAAAAATGCGTGAGTCTCAAGCTTGTACTGATATGCAACAAACGACGAAAGACGCGTAGGAAGCCATTCGTCATCATCATCCAGGCCTGTGATCAAATAGCCTTTGGCCATTTTTATGGCCTGATTTCGTACAGCGCAGGCACCCGAATTAAATTCATTGCGAATGTATGTTATACGTGGATCTCTAAGTTCAGCAACAAATGCCTTCAGCGTCTCAAAAGAAGAGGAAAAATCATCAATAATGATAAGTTCCCAATGAGCATAATCTTGTTTAATAACAGACTTTATAGCCCGAATTGTCAGCGCTTCTCGATTCCATGTCGGCATGTATACAGTGATAAGAGGTGTAGTGGTCAACGTAGCCTCCGGCACGGAATCATCATCTATCAATGCACCAGTAAAACTTGCGGCTTCGATATTACTTCTAGAGAAGTCAACACCTGTGCAAACAGCATGATCGAAGATAGCCCCTTCTGTTTTGCAATTACTGATATTAGCCCCCTTAAGTCTGGCAAATGATAAATCAGCGCCACTTAGATCACTGAAAGAAAGGTCACTTCCGGATAAATTGATATTTCTCAAATTGAGCCTCCGGAGATCCATAAAACGCAGGTCAGCGCCTGCAAGATCTGAATAATAACTAAAAGTTTTTAAAGAATTACTGTGATATTTCAGCAGTTTTCTTTGAATTATTTTTTTGTTGTTCATGTTTTCTTTTGCTTACAGTAAGCACATACAACAAACCAGATGCGCAGTAAATCACTCTTGGAGTTGTTCAGCAATCAGACACATTAATTTTAGGAAATATACCATTATACTTACCAACATATGGTTACACCTGTACACAACTTTGATACCAAAAGTGTTAAATCTCTTCACAAATTGAGCGAGAAAGTCAAATTCAGTTTACTTACAGGCAGTTGTAAACCTGTATACGTTCGCTTCTGGCACTTAGCTGCCATAGTGCAAACAAGCATCTCAGGGATATTTTGACTCTCAATAAAGGTGCTTTTTTACTTTGCCTTGAACCCGTACGCAGCCACCTTTGCCCATAAAGCAGTTCGCTCTTTTCATTCAGCCGCCGTCAGAGCTAGCATCATGTTATTGTGCTAACAACACGCATATAACTAGCAGGCTGAGAACAATGAGCGATAACCCACTGATTCCAAAAAGTAAATTCCCGTCCCTCGGCACGACGATCTTCACGCAGATGAGCGCGCTGGCAGAGCAGCATCAGGCGATTAACCTGTCACAGGGTTTTCCGGATTTCGATGGGCCGCGTTATTTGCAGGAGCGATTAGCGTTTCACGTGGCGCAGGGGGCGAATCAGTACGCGCCGATGATCGGCGTGCAGGCGCTGCGCGAAGCGATTGCCGATAAAACCGCGGAACTGTACGGTCACAAACCGGACGTTAATAGCGATATCACCGTTACGGCCGGGGCGACGGAAGCATTGTATGCGGCGATCACCGCGCTGGTGCGTCAGGGCGATGAAGTGATCTGTTTTGATCCGAGTTACGACAGTTACGCGCCGGCGGTAGAGCTAGCCGGTGGCGTATTAAAGCGCATTGCCCTGCAGCCGCCGCATTTTCATGTCGACTGGCAGGCTTTTGCCGGGTTTCTGAGCGAGCGCACGCGACTGGTAATTTTGAATACGCCGCACAACCCGTCGGCAACCGTCTGGCGCAAAGCCGATTTCGCTGCGCTATGGCAGGCGATTGCCGAGCGCGAAATTTATCTGCTCAGTGATGAAGTGTATGAACATATCTGTTTTAGCGAAGAGGGGCACGCCAGCGTGCTGGCACATCCACAATTACGTGAGCGGGCGGTAGCGGTTTCGTCATTCGGCAAAACCTACCATATGACCGGCTGGAAAGTGGGTTACTGCGTGGCACCCGCTGCCATTAGCGCAGAGCTGCGTAAGGTGCATCAATATCTGACGTTCTCGGTAAATACCCCGGCGCAGCTGGCGCTGGCGGATATGTTGCGCGCCGAGCCGGAGCATTACCGTGAATTAGCGCAGTTTTACCGCGCGCGCCGCGATGTGCTGGTGAATGCGTTACATCCCAGCAAGCTTGAAATTTTGCCCTGCGAAGGCACCTATTTTCTGCTGGCGGATTACAGCGCCGTTTCCGATCTCGATGATGTGCGCTTTTGCCAGTGGCTAACGAAAGAGATAGGCGTGGCGGCGATCCCGCTGTCGGTGTTCTGCGCCGATCCCTTCCCGCATAAGCTTATCCGCCTGTGCTTTGCGAAGCAGGAATCGACGCTGCTGGCGGCGGCCGAGCGCCTGTGTAAATTATAGCGTGGTCGGCGGTGCTGCCTGCGCCGCCGTTATTTCTCGCCCATAATGGTTTTCATTTTTTCGCCATCGGGCAAACCGACTTCCTGCTGCAATACATTCTCTTCATTCATATAGTAAATAGCGGGCGTGGCATTCGCGCCGAGTTCGTCCATGATTTTCTGATGCATATTGAGCGTTTTGGCTATTTCCGGCGGCACGCTGGTGGGCAGCGTCAGCGCCATTTTGCCATTGGATTGCTCATAGTCATGCCAGCTTTGCGCCGGATCTTTAGCGCTCATAATCGCTGCCGCTGCGGCCGGGCTTTCCGGTTTGATAATGCCCACCAGCAGGGTGCGAATTTGTACTTTGCCGGACTCCACCCACGGGCGCGCCTGCTGCCAGAACTGTTTGCAGTACGGGCAATAGGGATCGGCAAACACGTATACCACGCGCGGCGCGGTTTTTTTGCCGTCCAGCAGCCAGTCGGCTTTTTCCATCCGCTGCCATAGCGCGCGGCCGGCCGGGGCGTAGATGTCTTTAGCAATCATTTTTTCACTCAGGTTCGTGCCCGCCTCATCGTACATATAGCCGGAGATGGCGTGTTTACCGTCCGGCGTGACATAAATAGTCACGCCCATTTCCTGATATTTTCCCAGATAGCCTTTCATGCCGCCCGGCGCGTCGAAGGATTTGATAATAGTAATGCCTTGTTTTTCTATCGCTTTCACCGGCGCAGGCAGCTCTTCGGCATGCAGGGTCAGCGGGAGGAGGGTCAACATTAACAAGCGCTTAAACATAAAAATCCTTATTAATTCAATGGGTAAATTGAGACTTAGAGCAAACCTATCGCAGCCATTGGTAAGATCGCAGGGAAAAACATTGTCGCCGCTCGTCAGCAGTGGTGTAATCAAAACCGCTTATTGACTTTTGGCTGATGAGCGCAAAACATAGCCAGCGTGCTGGCGCTGAAGTTACCCGCGGGTATTTCAGGTATCGAGGCCACCCGTCGCGGTGGCCTTTTTGCTTTTGGCGATTAAGCCGTTCACAAGGTTGCACGTTGCGGGTTGTTAGCTAACGCTTATTGATTTGATAAAGCAAATGCATTGGCTCTGACGATCGAAGTTCGTTACCTTACACCTCAACGAAAACACGGAGGAAGTATAGATGTCCTTAATTAATACCAAGATTAAACCTTTCAAAAACCAGGCGTTCAAAAACGGTGAGTTCATCGAAGTAACCGAGAAAGATACCGAAGGCCGCTGGAGCGTTTTCTTCTTCTACCCGGCTGACTTCACCTTCGTATGCCCGACTGAACTGGGCGACGTGGCTGACCACTACGAAGAGCTGCAGAAACTGGGCGTGGATGTTTACTCTGTTTCTACCGATACCCACTTTACCCATAAAGCATGGCACAGCAGCTCCGAAACCATTGCGAAAATCAAATACGCAATGATCGGCGACCCGACTGGCGCCCTGACCCGTAACTTCGAAAACATGCGTGAAGATGAAGGCCTGGCCGACCGTGCTACCTTCGTTGTTGACCCGCAGGGCATCATCCAGGCTATCGAAGTCACCGCTGAAGGCATCGGCCGCGACGCATCTGACCTGCTGCGTAAAATCAAAGCGGCTCAGTACGTGGCTTCTCACCCAGGTGAAGTGTGCCCGGCTAAGTGGAAAGAGGGTGAAGCGACTCTGGCTCCGTCCCTCGACCTGGTCGGCAAAATCTAAAATTCACTGCGTCTTTCGCGCTCCGGGGGCGTTGGCTGCGCTTAATCACCCCGGTCACTTACTTATGTAAGCTCCCGGGGATTCTTAAGCTTGCCGCCTTCCCGGAACACGAAATACTGGCGAATTTAGCCAAACGGGTGCTTCGGTGCCCGTTTCATTCCAACACCATGATTCAAGTTGCATTCAGGCAGCCGCGCAAGGCAGCTTGCATGATGATGTTTCTACGCAGGAGATAAATAATGCTCGACACCACAATGAAAACGCAGCTCAAAGCCTACCTTGAGAAGCTGACCAAACCTGTTGAGCTGATTGCCACGCTGGACGACAGCGCTAAATCGGCAGAAATCAAGGAACTGCTTGCAGAAATCGCGGAGCTGTCAGACAAGGTCTCCTTTAAAGAAGACAACAGCCTGTCGGTGCGCAAACCCTCATTTATGATCACTAACCCAGGCTCAAATACCGGTCCGCGTTTTGCCGGTTCGCCGCTGGGTCACGAATTTACTTCACTGGTGCTGGCGCTGCTGTGGACCGGTGGTCATCCGTCGAAAGAGGCGCAGGCGCTGCTGGAGCAGATCCGCAACCTTGACGGCGATTTCGAGTTTGAAACCTATTACTCGCTGTCATGTCATAACTGCCCGGACGTGGTGCAGGCGCTGAACCTGATGGCGGTGCTCAACCCGCGTATCAAACATACGGCAATTGATGGCGGCACGTTCCAGAACGAAATTACCGATCGCAACGTGATGGGCGTTCCGGCGGTGTTTGTTAACGGTAAAGAGTTCGGCCAGGGCCGTATGACGCTGACGGAAATCGTTGCCAAAATCGATACCGGCGCGGAAAAACGTGCTGCGGAAGAGCTGAACAAACGCGACGCCTATGATGTGCTGATTGTTGGCTCCGGCCCTGCGGGCGCGGCGGCGGCGGTTTACTCCGCACGTAAAGGCATTCGTACCGGCCTGATGGGCGAACGCTTTGGTGGTCAGGTGCTGGATACCGTAGACATTGAAAACTATATTTCGGTCCCTAAAACCGAAGGCCAGAAATTTGCCGGCGCGCTGAAAGCGCACGTTGCGGATTATGAAGTGGATGTCATCGACAGCCAGAGCGCCAGCAAACTGGTGCCTGCGGCGGTTGAAGGCGGGCTGCATCAGATTGAAACCGGGTCCGGCGCGGTGCTGAAAGCACGCAGTATTATCATTGCCACCGGCGCGAAATGGCGCAATATGAACGTGCCCGGCGAAGATCAGTATCGCACCAAAGGCGTAACCTACTGCCCGCACTGTGACGGCCCGTTGTTTAAAGGTAAACGCGTGGCGGTTATCGGCGGCGGGAACTCCGGTGTCGAAGCGGCTATCGATCTGGCCGGGATTGTTGAGCACGTTACGCTGCTCGAATTCGCCCCGGAAATGAAAGCCGATCAGGTCCTGCAGGATAAAATTCGCAGCCTGAAAAACGTCGACATTATCCTCAATGCGCAGACCACCGAAGTGAAAGGTGACGGCAGTAAAGTCACCGGTCTGGAGTATCGCGATCGCATCAGCGGCGACGTGCATCAGGTTGCGCTGGCGGGGATCTTTGTCCAGATTGGTCTGCTGCCGAATACCACCTGGCTGGAAGGCGCAATTGAGCTTAACCGCATGGGCGAGATCATTATCGACGCCAAGTGCGAAACCAGCGTGAAAGGTGTCTTTGCCGCAGGCGACTGCACCACGGTGCCGTACAAACAGATCATTATTGCTACCGGTGAAGGTGCCAAAGCATCACTGAGCTCTTTTGACTATCTGATCCGCACCAAAACGGCATAAGTAAAATAAGAAAGTAAGACAAGACCTGCAAACGTAAAGAGGCTGCCACCCGGCAGCCTCTTTTTTATGGTTGATTGTTCTTACCGCACAACCAGCACAGGAATATGCGCATGGCGCACAATACTTGCGGCATTCGAGCCAAGCAGGTGGGTAGAGATAGAGGGATTGCGGGAGGCAATCACCACCATATCGGCGTTCAGCTCTTCGGCTAATTCATTCACCACGTCGCGCACGTTACCAAACTGCACGTGAACGTGAATGCGTGAAGAGTCGATATTAAAATGCGTTACCATACTGCTGAGGCGCGTTTGCGCTTCCTGTTGCAGATGCTCTTCGAAACGGCGCAGATCGGCGGCGAAACGGTGCAGGCTCAGGCTGGCGGAGGCGGGTAAAACATGCAATAGATGGATTACGCCTTCGCTTTGGGCGAGAAATTCAGCGTGACGTACGGCTTTGTCGCTTAACTCCATTTCGAACACATCGACCGGCATAATAATGGTCTTATACATAAACGCTTCTCCCTGTTGATTATGTCATGCAGATTGAATCATAGCTGGCAAGAATATTTTGCTGCCTGGATGGCAAATCTGAAGAATATCGGCCGGGAGCGGAAAGAGGATGCGGGCGCATCCTCTGCATAATAACGCAGGGCGGAGATTAACGGTTAAAATCGCCTGCGGCTTCGGGCTGGTAAAGCAGTTCCAGCACTTCAAGATCGGTGGTTGCGCCGCCCGGCAGATCCCAGTGGATCGTATCACCCACGCGCAAACCCAACAGCGCAGCACCCACGGGAGCGAGCACGGAGAGCTGGCTGGCGCTGTCGGTCATATCTGCCGGATAGACCAGCGTGCGGACGCGCTCTTCGCCACTTTTCAACTCGCGGAATTTTACCTTGCTGTTCATTGTTACCACATCATGTGGCATCGCTTCTGGTGCGCACATTTGAGCGCGATCCAGCTCTTGATTAAGCGCATCCGCAACCGGGAGGCTAGCGTGAGCGGGCTGCTCAAGCAAACGGTCGAGGCGCGCGGCATCTCGCTCGTTAATAATAATGGCTGGTCTGGACATCTGCTACTCCATGTCAGGTGAATGATCCAAAGAAAAACCCTCGCCGTCTGGCAGCGAGGGTTTATCTGATAGGGGATAATACTGACACCTTTGCACCCTGTGAAGTGACGATGCGCACATTTGCCGGAATTAGGATTCAGTAACCCGCTTTATCAATCATGAAGTTGTCCCCGCAGTTGCCGGGATGCGGCTGCGGCAGAAAAGAGGTGGTCGAAAGCGGTGCGTTGATGGCAGCGGACTTGATGGCAATCTGCACCTCCGTCAGCCATGCCGGGTTACCGCTACAGGTCAGTTTCACCGCTTTCACACTCTGCGCGCCCCAGGCTTTTGCCACCGCGGCGTTAAATGCGTCGCGGCTGATGGTTTTCCCGTAATTTTCAGCGAGGAACTGACCGAGCGCGCTCTGTTTGATCTCCGTATCCATGCGCACCATAGTGCCAAAATAGTCGTCGGGATCGAAGCCAAAGCAGACGCCGTGTTTGGCGTATTCATAGCGTTCAAGACAGGTGGTACTGCCCGCGCCGGGCATCACGGCGTTGAGTTTATTGGCCACTTCCAGCGACAGGCCGGTCTCTGCCGCCGCGCATTTCTGGCTGCTTTTCGCCTCCGGCATATTCGGAACGGGGCGCGTTGCACAACCGAAGCGCATCCAGCGACGATCGTCAACGCCGCGCGCGGCGATAGAGTTGGGCAGGCCAGGCCACAGGCCATGTACCGTCAGGTAATCGGCTTTGTTGGCGGGTTCTTTTTGCAGCCGGCACTCGTCGGGTTCGTTACGGCCCTGGGCATGCAGGCTTTGGCAAAAACCGGTTTGCCAGGAGAGCGCCAGTACATAACGGTCAAAATCACCGTACTGTTTGGGCTGAAGCGGTGCGGCAGAAGCGGTCGCGAACAACGTAGCGGCAACGGCGGCGCAGGTGAAGAATCCCTTTATAAACATGTCGATTCCTGATGTGTGAATCCAGATGATTGCCATGCGTTATTAAAGCATAAAAAAAAAGCGCCGGGCAGGCGCTTTTTTATCTGTTGCTTCTCTTAATGGACGGCGACGCCGGGAACCAGCACTTCCGTGGCGATAATCACTACGATCAGGCCGACGATCACCGGCACTGATGTGCGTTTCACCACTTCAAAGGGAGAAATTTTCGCCATCCCGGCAACGGCAACAACGACACCGGAAACCGGGGAGATGGTGCGGCCAAGGTTGGACGCCTGCAGCATCGGAATCGACAGGTAAGCCGGGTTAATGCCCGATTCATGGGCCAGTTTCGGGATCATCTCAACAAAGGCGTAAAACGGCGCATTACCGGAGCCGGTGGTCATCGCCGCCAGCATGGTTAAAGTGACCAGTACCAGCATCAAAATAATGCTTGCCGAACCGAAGGAGGTCGCGATTGAAATCAGGCTCTGAATAAAGCCAATGGTGCTTAAGCCCTGGGCGAATACCCCGGCGGCGACCAGCAGCATCACTACGCCAGCAAAGGCATCTGCCATGCCGCGATAGGCCACTTCGAGGCCGGAAAAAACGTTTTGCGTGTTGAAGCCGCGGAAAAACTCGAGTACCGCCGCCAGTAGCATACAGATAACCAAAATAGTGATGATATGCAGTTCCGGGCCCCATTTGCCGTCGAAAATCAGCACGCCGATAATCGGTGTAAACGGCAGGATGGCGTAAAAGGCCGGGGCTTTGGTGGTGATATCTTTCACATCGAGTATTTCAGCGACGATATGCTCTTTTTTATCCAGATAGCGCTGCCAGAAGAAGTGTGCAATCGCCATAGCGATAATCGCTGCGATGGAAATCGGTAGGGTGGTTTTAAAGGCAAAGTCAACCAACGGCATCTCTGCCGCTTTTGCTGCCAGCACCACATCACCCGAGGTCGGAGAGAGGATAATGGCCGCCGGAGAGGCGCAGATCGCCGCTGCCGCACCGCGGCTAATACCGACGTTAACCATCACCGGGAACAGCGTCGCCATCAACAACACGCCAAGTCCCGTCGCGGAAGAGACCGCCAGCGACATCAAACAGGCAACAAAATAGGCGGCAATCATCAGAACGTAGGGCGAGTTGATAAAGCGCAGCGGGCGCGAAGCCAGTTTGACCACCATGTCGTTTGCGCCAATATGCGTCATATAGGCGGCAAAACCACACAGCATCATGATCATCATGCCGAGATCGCCGCCGCGACTCATCAACAGAATTTTGATGTATTCGACAATATCCGTCGCGCTATAGCCAGTGCTGGCGGCGCTGGCGGGTAAGACTTTGTGGCCCATCAGCGCGCTGGCAATTAATAGCGTCAGACCGCCGACAAACAGTACGCCGGTGGCGGAGTAACCTTTGATGATGTAGCGCGCCACGCCGACAATCACCACCACGCCGATCAGCAGTTCTATAATTGTTAATAACATGTAGTTGGCCCCGGAGTTGACCTGAATGATAAGTAAGTAAAAAAAACGGGCAACGCAATGTGCCGAATAACCGCCGCAGGGTAGATGATTAAAATCAACAAAGCGATGTGTTGAGCAAATAATCAGTGAAAAAAGTTACCCTCGCCAAAAATAATCAGCGGCCGGTTAAGACAGTATATTAATAAAAAATACTCTATTTGTTATTTAAATGAAGTTAATAAGTTAATTAATCTCGCGATTCTGCTTATGTTTCGTTTGCCAGCGTAAATTATTTCAAAAACACTTTAAAAAAATTTTTTACGCTACATATACTCGCGGTAATTGTTCTTTCACCCATGGCGGCAATATGCACGCAGGCAGCTTCCGGTTACGCTTTATTAAGCGGCATCTTTTGATGCTGATGGTGGCGTTCGGCTGGCTGTTTATTCAGAGCCAGATGGCGATTGCCGCCCATGGCTGCCATCTAAGCGTGCAGGGTGAAAATGTGATGGTTCAGCATCTGGATCATCATATGATGATGGACAACGATGCGCCGCAGATGGACATGATGAATACGCCGCTGTGCGAAAAACATTGTGTACCGGATCAGGCCCCGAAAGAGGGTCATCATCCTTCTCTGGTGGCGCTGCCCGTTTCGCTGACCCTGTCGATGGTGCAGCCTGTTTATCTTTCTCTCTCCCGTGACGCAGGAACCTTATCTCCGCCTGCCGCAGGCCCACCGGCAACGATCCGCTTTTGCCGCTTTCGCGAATAAGAACCTGTTAATGCACTGAATTTCGCCTATTTCATTGTTTAACAGGAGTTTTATTATGCGTTCTTCTCATCTTTGCATGCTCTCTGGCGTACTGTTGTTCTCTGCTTTTGCCGCTAACGCGCAAGATATGCACGCCTCACACCCTATGTCGCATCATGGGGCCCCACAGGCACAGGCTCAGACCTATCAAAGCGAGGGGGTGATTAAAAAAATCAGCCCTGACGCGATCACCATTTTCCATAAAGCCATTCCCGCCCTGAACTGGCCGCCGATGACCATGGCGTTTGCCCTGACCCAAGGGAGTGCGCTGCCGCAGGTGAAGGTGGGCGACAGCGTCGACTTTACCTTTGTGCAGAACGAAAACGGCTACCAGCTCGTTTCATTGACGCCACAGCGCTAACCGGGGGCAGCAATGAAACGTTTCTCGCTGAGCTTGCGGCTCGGCGGGGTGTTGCTCGGACTGATGTGCTCCGCCGTACAGGCGGAGTCACTGACGCTTGCGCAAACTCTGGCCGCCGCTGAGCGCTATTCCGCCGAACTTTCCGCCAATCGCAATGAAGTGCAAGCGCTGGATGCGATGGCGGATTCCGCCCGCCAACTGCCGGATCCGAAACTGAAATTCGGCATTGAAAACGTCCCGGTACAGGGCAATAACGACCGTCGCTTAACCCGTGAAGGGATGACCATGCAGCGGGTCGGCATTATGCAGCAGTATGTCAGCGCGGAAAAACGCGAGCGTAAAGCCGACACCTTGCAGGCCGAGGCGCACAGCGTCAGCGCGAAATCTGCCGTGGTACGCGCAAATATACAGCGTGATAGCGCGCAGGCCTGGCTCGATTTGGCGCTCTCGCAGCAGGCGTTGCAGACCGCGCGCAAACTGCTGGCGGAAACCGAACGCCAGCAGGGCGCACAGCGCGCCACCGTGAGCGCAGGCAGTGCTGCGCCTGACAGCGTACTGGCATTCCAGGTGGGGTTGAGCGGCATGCGCGATAAAGTCACCCTTGCCGAGCGCGATGTACAGCTGGCGCAAGCGCGCCTGATGCAGTTGACCGGGCAAGAGGTTAGCGCCGTCTCCGGCGAGCTTCCGCGCTACCAACGTCTGCCAGCGGATGAAAAAACGCTGCTGCAGGGCATTGTTCAGCACCCGGATATCGTCGCTGCCGCTGCTGCTACAAACAGTGCCAAAGCGCGCTCTGCTGAGTCGGCTATTGCGGCCATTCCGGACGTGGAAGTGGAAGTGTGGTACGGACGCCGGGCGGAAGGCTATGAGGATATGGCCGGAGTGATGTTTACCGTCGATCTGCCGCTGTTCCAGTCGCGCCGCCAGGATAAAGATCACGCCGCGGATGTGTCCCGCACGCTACAGGCAAACGACCAGCTGGCGCTGGCCGAGCGCGATCGCACGGCGCAACTGCGTACCTTTATTGCTGAATATCAGGCCGCGCAAACCTTGTGGACGCGTCAGCGTGATGAGGTGTTGCCGCTGGTGCGTCAGCGAGCCACTTTGTTGACCGCGCAATACCGTTCGGGGCAGTCGGATCTGGCGGCACTGCTGGAAGCGCGCCGCAACGTGCTCGATAGCGAACTGGCCGTTAATCAGGCTGAAAAAGCGATGGCGCAGAAGTGGGCCGCCATCCGCTGGCTGATCCCTCAGGAGTTGAACTAATGAAAAAAACGATATTAGCCATGGCGATCGGTGCCTGCGTGGCGGCCGGGGTGGGCTATTTTGTCGGCTATCAGCACAGCACGCCAGTCGAGTCCACCGCACAAACGCCGGAGCGGAAGGTGCTGTACTGGTACGATCCGATGGTGCCAGGACAGCGTTTTGATAAACCGGGTAAATCACCGTTTATGGATATGGAACTGGTGCCGCGTTATGCCGATGAAACGCCCGCCAGCGGTGGTGTCAGCGTCAGCGCCCAACAGCAGCAAAATCTGGGTATGACCACTGCGAAGGTGGAAAAACGCGCCCTGAGCGAGGCATTCTCTGCGTTCGCCACGGTAACGACCGATGAACGGAGTATTCAAAACGTTCCTTCGCCGGCGGCGGGCGTGGTGGAAAAACTGTTTGTCCGCGCCCCGCAGCAATGGGTGAAAAAAGGCGATGCGCTGGCGGCGCTGTGGATCCCGCAGTGGACGACCGCACAGCAGGAGTATCTGGCGGTGCGCCAGTTGGGCGATAGTGAGCTAACGCGCGCTGCCCGCGAACGCCTGGCGCTGCAGTTTATGCCCGAGGCGATTATTCGCAGCGTTGAACGCAGCGGGAAACCGCAAACCCGCTTAACCCTGCGTGCCGATCGCGACGGGTATGTAGTCAAGCTTGATGCCCGCGAAGGCGCTCAGGTTGCCGCCACGCAAACCCTGTTCGAACTGGCGAGCCTGGATCCCGTCTGGCTGGTGGTGGATTACCCCCAAAGCCAGGCGCAGGCGTTAATGGCGGGGAGCGACATCGAGGCAACGTCTGCCAGCTGGCCGGGTGAAGCGTTCCACGGGCGGGTCAGTGAATTGTTACCGCAGTTGGAAATCACTACCCGGACGTTGAAAGCGCGCATTGTGTTGGATAACCCGCAGCAAAAACTCAAACCCGGGATGTTCCTGACGGTGACCCAGCCTGCCGCGGCGCAACGGCCAGCGGTGCTGGCGATGCCAGAAGAGGCGCTGATCGAAACAGGTACAACCAGCCGCGTATTGCTGGCGACCGGCGACGGTCATTTCCAGGCGGTCAACATCACCACCGGGCGCACGGCGCAGGGCTGGACGGAAGTAACAAGCGGGCTGAAAGAGGGCGATAATGTGGTCACCTCGGGCCAGTTCCTGATCGACTCTGAAGCCAGTTTGCGCAGCGCCTTGCCTGGGCAGCACTCCCCGCAAGCGATCGAAAAGCACATGCAAAGTTATGACTCAACGGGGGTTGTTAAAGAGATCTCCGCAGAGAGCATTACGCTGGCGCACCCGCCGATTCCGGCGCTGAACTGGGGCGCAATGACTATGGATTTTGTGCTTAAGCAGCCCGACCCGGCGATTAAAGCGGGCGATACGGTGATGTTTAGCTTCACGCTGGATGAAGAACAGGGCGCGGTGATCACGCATCTGATGGCGATGCCGGAGGCGAAAAAATGATTGCTGCCGTGATTCGTGCGTCGCTTCGCAACCGTTTATTGATCCTCCTGGCGGCGCTGGTGCTTACCGGCTGGGGGATTTGGTCTTTGCAGCGTGCGCCGCTGGACGCGCTGCCGGATCTTTCCGATGTGCAGGTGATTATTCGCGCCAGTTATCCGGGTAAAGCGCCGCAAATTATTGAAGATCAGGTGACCTATCCGCTGACCACCGCCATGCTTTCGGTGCCAGGCGCTAAAACCGTACGCGGCTATTCGATGTTCGGCGATGCCTATGTCTATGTGCTGTTTGATGACGATACCGATCTCTACTGGGCGCGTTCGCGGGTGCTGGAGAATCTCAGCCAAATTCAGTCATCGCTGCCTGCGGGTGTAGATGTTGCGTTAGGACCGGATGCGACCGGCGTCGGCTGGATTTATGAATACGCGCTGGTGGATCGCAGCGGGAAACATAATTTGGCGGATCTGCGTGCGTTGCAGGACTGGACGCTGAAGTTTGAACTGAAAACGGTGCCAAACGTTGCGGAAGTGGCGAGCGTTGGCGGTATGGTTCGTCAGTACCAGATTGTGCCGGACCCGGCAAAAATGCGGGCGCTGAATATTACGCATCAGCAAATTATTAGCGCGGTGCAGGCGGCGAACCAGGAGAGCGGCGGCGCGCTGCTGGAGATGGGCGAAGCCGAGTTTATGGTGCGCACCACCGGTTATCTGCGCGAGCTTGCGGATTTCCGCCAGATAGTGATCGCCAGCCGGGAAGGCGTGCCCGTTATGCTCGCGGATGTCGCGTCGGTGCGCCTCGGGCCGCAGCTGCGCCGTGGCGTGGCCGAATATAACGGCGAAGGGGAAGTAGCGGGCGGCATTGTGGTGATGCGCTACGGCAAAAACGCGCTGGAAACCATTCATGCGGTGAAAGCGAAACTCAGCGAGATTGAGAAAACCCTGCCTGCCGGGGTGGAGATCGTCCCGGTCTACGATCGTTCTACCCTGATTGAAAGCGCGGTGAAAACGCTGACGCATAAGCTGATTGAAGAATTTATCGTTGTCGCGCTGGTCTGTACGCTGTTTCTGTTCCATTTCCGCTCGGCGTTAGTGGCGATCGTCTCGTTGCCCCTGGGTATCCTCGGCGCGTTTATCGTCATGCATTATCAGGGGATCAACGCCAATATCATGTCCCTCGGCGGGATTGCGATTGCCATCGGCGCGATGGTCGATGCGGCCATCGTGATGATTGAGAACATGCACAAGGTAATGGAACAGTGGCGGCACGATAACCCCGATCGTCAGCCGACGAGTGCGGATTACTGGCGTTTTTCGGAAAAAGCAGCGGTAGAAGTGGGGCCTGCGCTGTTCTGCAGCCTGCTGATCATTACCTTGTCGTTTATTCCGGTGTTTTCCCTGGAAGCGCAGGAAGGAAGGATGTTTTCGCCGCTGGCCTTCACCAAAAGCTGGGCGATGGCGGTTGCCGCTGGCCTGGGCATCACGCTGGTGCCGGTACTGATGGGCTATTTTATTCGTGGCAAAATTCCTGATGAAAAAGCTAACCCGATTAACCGTTTTTTGATCCGTCTGTATGAGCCGCTGCTTGATAAGGTGCTGGCGTGGCCGAAAGCGACGCTGGGCATTGCGCTGCTGTTGCTGGTGGCAACATTGTGGCCGTTAAGCCGTTTGGGCAGTGAGTTTATGCCGCCGCTCAACGAAGGCGATTTGCTCTATATGCCTTCGACGTTACCGGGAATTTCTGCCCGCGAGGCCGGACGCCTGTTACAACAAACCGACCGGCTGATCAAAAGCGTGCCGGAAGTGGAAAGTGTATTTGGCAAGGCGGGGAGGGCGGAGAGCGCGACCGATCCCGCGCCGTTAACCATGCTTGAAACCACCATTCGCTTTAAACCGCGCGACCAATGGCGACCCGGAATGACGCCGGAGAAGCTGGTGGAGGAACTCGATAAAGCTGTTAATGTGCCGGGTATCGCCAACGTTTGGGTACCACCGATTCGTAACCGCCTGGATATGCTGGCCACCGGTATCAAAAGCCCGGTCGGGATTAAGGTGAACGGCAATAATATTGCCGATATTGAACGCGTGGCGCAGGAGATAGAACAGGTGGTGAAAACGGTGCCGGGCGTGACGTCGGCGCTGGCAGAACGGCTGGCTGGCGGGCGCTACGTTGATATCAACATTAACCGGCAGCAGGCCGCGCGCTATGGCGTGTCGGTAAAAGAGTTGCAGTCGCTTGTGGCGACGCTGGTGGGCGGGGAAAATATTGGCGAAGTGCTGCACGGCCGTGAGCGTTACCCCATCAATATGCGCTACCCGCGTGAAATACGCGATAACGTTGACAGCCTGCGCAAACTGCCGGTGATCACCGAAAACGGCAGCCAGATTGCGTTAGGCGAGCTGGCGGAGATTGCAGTGACAGAAGGCCCGCCGATGCTGAAAAGTGAAAATGCGCGCTTATCAAACTGGATCTATGTTGATCTACGCGGCCGCGATTTAAAGTCGGCGGTGGAAGAGATGCAACGGCAGGTGGCACAGCAGGTGAAATTGCCGCAGGGTGTGACGCTCTCCTGGTCCGGTCAGTTTGAGTACCTGGAGCGCGCTACAGCAAAGCTGAAAATAGTTTTACCGGTCACGCTAATGATTATTTTTGTCCTGCTTTTTGTTACCTTTAAGCGTATTTCAGATGCCCTGTTAATTATGGGGACGTTACCGTTCTCGCTGATTGGCGGTGTCTGGTTATTGTGGCTGCTGGGATATAATTTATCCGTTGCGGGGGCCGTGGGGTTTATTGCGCTTGCCGGGGTAGCGGCCGAGTTCGGCGTTATTATGGTGCTGTATCTTAATCAGGCGCTGGATAAATATCGTACCCGCGAAGACGATAACGGAAATAAGCTTCTGTTGCAGGCTATCCACGAAGGCGCGGTGCTGCGAGTGCGGCCAAAGGTGATGACTGTCGCAACGATCATGGCCGGTTTGCTGCCGATTATGTGGGGCGGCGGCAGCGGTTCCGAGGTGATGAGCCGTATCGCGGCACCGATGATCGGCGGTATGGTGACCGCGCCGTTGCTCTCAATGCTGGTTATTCCTGCGGTCTATTTATTACTGCATCGTAAACGTTAATCACTATTTTGCGCCCCTGAATGGGGCGCATTGTTTGATATTTTTACTTACAAAAATCCTTGCCGGGTGTATTACCTATTTTTTTCAGAATTATTCCGATTTCCCTAATAAAAGAGTCCGCTAGCATGCCGCGGAATTTTTTTATTAGAACAGATGGAATAATTTGAGTGTTTGTAAAAAAGACGTTTTTAGCCCTTTTAGTTTCACTTTTTTGTCAGCTGACAATCGTTACCACCGCAATTTCCGCACAGAGTTCATGGTTTACCGATTTGAAAAGCAATATCAAACAAACCTGGCAGCAGCCGGAACAATATGATCTCTATGTTCCGGCCATCACCTGGCATGCGCGTTTCGCCTACGACAAAGAAAAAACTGACCACTACAATGAACGCCCATGGGGCGCGGGCTTCGGGCAGTCGCGCTGGGATGACGCCGGTAACTGGCACGGGATCTATTTGATGGCCTTTAAGGACTCGTTTAACAAATGGGAGCCGATTGGTGGTTACGGTTGGGAAAAAACCTGGCGTCCGCTGGCGGATGATAGTTTCCATGTTGGGTTGGGCTATACAGCAGGCGTGACCGCCCGTGATAACTGGCACTACATTCCCCTGCCGGTGCTGTTGCCTCTGGCGTCGGTAGGTTATGGTCCGGCGACGTTCCAGATGACTTACATCCCCGGCACCTACAATAACGGCAACGTCTTTTTTGCCTGGCTGCGCTTCCAGTTTTGAGTGCTAACAACGCCTTGCGAGAGATGAACAAAATATATCCATCCCTAAATCAAGGATTAAACTCACTTTTGTAAAAATTTTAGCGACATTTATCACTTTTTGATGAATAACGACTGGACAAAAGTCGTCACAATTGTTGTACTGATACACGACACAGCATTTGTGTCGTTTTTTCATGTAAAGGTAATTTTGATGTCTAAGATTAAAGGTAACGTTAAGTGGTTTAATGAATCCAAAGGATTCGGTTTCATTACTCCGGAAGATGGCAGCAAAGACGTGTTCGTACACTTCTCTGCAATCCAGAGCAATGGTTTCAAAACCCTGGCTGAAGGCCAGCGCGTTGAGTTTGAAATCACTAACGGTGCCAAAGGCCCATCCGCTGCCAACGTAATGCCTGTTTAATCAGCTGCGTACAGCAAGAATCCCAAAACCCGCCTTCTGGCGGGTTTTTTATTGCCTCAGTTTGCGTTAACCGATGAAAACAGCCAGAACGCCAGCGCTGTCATGGCAAACGAGCCGAGCAGATTTACCGCGACGTTTAATAACGCCCAGTTGATTCGCCCTTCCTGCAGCAAAAAAACGACCTCTGCGGAAAAGGTTGAAAAGGTCGTCAGCCCGCCGCAAAAACCGGTGGTAAGCAGAACCTTCCAAACCGGGTCGATATGCGTCATACGATTGAACCACGCCAGCCCCATACCAATAATAAACGCCCCCAGCAGGTTAGCCATTAACGTTCCAACAGGAATCGCGTGATGGGCCGGATTGAGCTTCATGCTTAACATCCAGCGCGCTACGCTGCCGGTTCCCCCGCCAATAAAGACTGCTAAAAGAAGTTGTAACACCGCAGAATCCTGCTATTTGATTAGGTAGAGCGTAGAGTTTAACGTCGCCGTTATTTTATGGCTACGGTGAAGAAGCGAGAGGGCTAAAGATGATAGTTGCAACCGGGCAATTTGTGGTGACGCCAGACTGGCGGACCAATGCGCAAACCTGTGTCGAATTGATGGCGCAGGCGGCGCAGGGTCAGGCATCGCTGCTGGTGCTGCCAGAAGCGATCCTGGCACGAGATGATGCTGACCCATTCTTTTCCGTAAAAGCGGCGCAGCCCCTTGATGGCGGCTTCCTGAGCCTGCTGCGCAGCGAGAGCCAGCGTAATAACCTCACTACGGTGCTGACGGTTCATGTGCCTTCAACGCAGGGTAGAGCGCTCAATACGCTGGTAGTGCTGCGCGGCGGAGAGATTATCGCGCAGTATGCCAAGCTGCATCTGTATGACGCATTTAACATGCAGGAATCGGCACGGGTGGATGCCGGACAACAGCTGCCGCCATTAATCACCGTTGAGGGGATGCAGGTGGGGCTGATGACCTGCTACGATTTGCGCTTCCCCGACCTGGCGATGGCGCTGGCGCTGCAGGGCGCGGAGCTGCTTGTTTTGCCTTCCGCGTGGGTACGTGGTCCGCTTAAAGAGCAGCACTGGGCGACGCTGCTGTCGGCGCGTGCGCTGGATACCACCTGTTATATTGTCGCTTCCAGTGAGTGCGGCACTAAAAATATCGGTCTGAGCCGGGTCATTGACCCGCAAGGCGTGACGATTGCCTCAGCAACGCAAGAGCCGCAGTTGATATTCGCTGAGGCTACGCCTGAGCGCGTGGCGCAAACGCGGGAATCATTGCCGGTACTTAAGCATCGCCGTTTCGCTGCGCCATATTTATTGTGATGTTTTTTTAATCAACACTTGATTCATCTCGTTACACATTGCTATTGTGTGCGCGCGTCGAATGACCGTTAATGAAGTCCGGTTATAATGGCGCTTTAAGCAGCCTGTTTTACGAAAGAAGGTATCTATGGGTGAGATTAGTATTACCAAACTGCTGGTAGTGGCCGCACTGGTTGTTCTGCTGTTTGGAACCAAAAAATTGCGTACCCTCGGCGGTGACCTGGGCGCAGCCATCAAAGGCTTTAAAAAAGCCATGAATGATGATGATGCAGCGAAAAAAGCTGACGAAGTCACGGCAGAGAAACTCTCTCATAAAGAGTAACCGCGCTTTGACAGGCAATAAAAAACCGGCGCAGAGCCGGTTTTTTTGTGCAGTATGTAAGTAAGTATTACTTCACTTCCAGGCCTTTTGCCTGCATGTCCGCATGGTAAGAGGAACGAACGAACGGGCCGCATGCCGCATGGGTAAAGCCCATCGCCAGCGCTTCCTCTTTCATCTCGTCAAACTCATCCGGGCTGACATAGCGCTGAACCGGCAGGTGATGGCGGCTTGGCTGCAAATATTGCCCCAGCGTCAGCATCGTTACGCCGTGGCGGCGCAGATCGCGCATCACGTCGATAATTTCCGCGTTGGTTTCGCCCAGGCCCACCATCAAGCCGGATTTGGTTGGGATCTCCGGGTGCGCTTCTTTAAAACGCTCCAGAAGCTTCAGTGACCAGTTGTAATCCGCACCGGGACGCACCTGGCGATAAATACGCGGCACGTTCTCGAGGTTGTGGTTAAACACGTCCGGCGGCGTGGCGGTGAGAATATCCAGCGCACGATCCATGCGGCCACGGAAATCGGGAACCAGGGTTTCGATTTTGATCGTCGGGCTCTTTTCACGAATTGCGCTGATGCAATCGGCGAAATGCTGAGCGCCGCCGTCGCGCAGATCGTCACGGTCAACGGAGGTGATCACCACATAACGCAGCGCCATATCGGCGATAGTCTGCGCCAGTTTCTGCGGCTCGTTGGCATCCGGTGCCACCGGGCGACCGTGGGCAACATCGCAGAACGGGCAACGACGCGTACAGATGGCGCCGAGGATCATAAAGGTTGCCGTACCGTGGTTGAAACACTCAGCGAGGTTGGGACAGGACGCTTCTTCACACACAGAGTGCAGGCCATTTTTGCGCATGGCTGCTTTAATACCCTGGATACGGGAAGAGTCGGCCGGGAGTTTGATCTTCATCCATTCCGGTTTTCTTAACAGGGCTTCGCGCTCTGTCGCCACATTTTTAACCGGGATAAGCGCCATTTTATCGGCGTCGCGATATTTGACACCGCGTTCCATCACAATGGGTTTACTCATAGCGTGCGTGTTCCAGTTGCGGATAACGAAGTAAGCATTTCAATTCAAGGGAATGTTGTATTTATCAACTATTTTTGAATTAACTTATGCGCAGTATACCATTGATGGGGATGATAAAGCAGCCAGACAACCGGGCAATTTGTAAAATAGTTGTTGTTTTGTGCCAAATGCCCTGGAGAGGTTAATGCCGATACCCGGCACGGGCGGGCGTTAAAAAGCCCGTCGGATGACGTCGATTACGCTCTCCAGAACCGGATCGCGCAGGCTCAACTTATTGTAATAGAGTGATATTTCCAGCTGCTCTTTACTGACTGGCGGGTAATCAATTTCCGCCAGCGGCCAACAACCGCGAAATAATTCAAACAGTCGCTTCGGCATCAGGCCGAGCATATCGCTGTTGCCGATCAGTGCGGCAATAGTAAACATATTGTAACTGCTAAAACTCACCTGACGTTCCGGGAAGAGCTCCTGTACGCGCTGGCGCAGCCCGCTCAGATTTTGCCCTTCCAGCATCAACAAGGTGTGCTCAAAGCGTTGCAACGCCGCGTCAGTGACCGGTCCGTTTAAGCAAGGATGCCCTTGACGGCACACCAGCATCAGACGATCGCTATAAAGAACGTGATGATTAATGGTGCGCGAACTCGCCAGATGGGTATCAATAATTAAATCCGTTTGAAACTGGCTGAGCTGATTTTCCGCATCGTTAACCGGAATATTGCGCATCATCAATTGCGGGGCGCTCTCTTTAATTGCCTGAAAGATAACAGGCATAACCAATGCACCAATTGAAGGCGGAGTACCGATAGTAATTGTGCGCTGTTTATCATAGCTGCCGGTCAAATCTAATGCGCCGAGAATCGACTCCAGCCCCTGGCTGATATATTCGTGTAGATGCGTGGCATAAGCCGTTGGCGTCACGCCCTGGCCTTTACGGATGAAAAGGGGGTCGGGAAATATGGCGCGTAATTTTTGAATGGACTGGCTAATTGCGGAAGGCGTTAGATTGAGCACTTTCGCCGCGTTAACGATCCCTTTTTGCACATATACTGCCTCAAAAATAGTCAATAAGTTGAGGTCAATATTGCGCAGTGTCCTGAATACTTGCGGCTTATCTTCGTCCGGGCGCACGATTATTCGCTTTTCCTGCAGGTTATTATTATCCACGCTTGTGCTCCGTTTCATTCAGAAGCTGAATGATAGTTGAATTCAATTTTTTTGTTGCTTATTAATTTGAGTGAACGTCTGGCCGCTCAACATTATGACGTCGTGTTTACATCGCAAGGCCGGACAATGGACGCAAAAAAAAGATTGGCCTGGAGCGCGTATACAAAGCCCGGCGAAGTGCTGCAATACTAATTAGCCCGATAAGGCAGGCAGGTTGAAAATAGAGAATATGGCTTCTGTTGTAAAGCGCTATCAAACCAAACAAATAGCGACCCGCACAAAAAGCGGGTTGCTATACATAATATATTAAGCGTTAATATATTGATGGGGCGGATTGTTTAGCAGCGCTAAAAATTGCTGGACAAGAATTGCCCTAACCTGATTGATATCAACGCCTTCCGTTAGCCGGCTGACCTGCGTCATTTCCATCCCGGCATAACCGCAAGGATTGATGCGCATAAACGGGGCCAGATCCATAGCGATGTTCAGCGCCAGGCCATGAAAGGAGCAGCCTTTGCGGATGCGTAAACCCAGCGAACAGATTTTCTTGCCCTGTACATAGACACCCGGCGCGTCGGCGCGTGCCTGAGCGCTAATACCCTGCGTCGCCAGCGTATTGATCACCGTATTTTCCAGCAGCGTGACCAGCTCGCGAACGCCCAGTTTCCGCCGCTTGAGGTTGATTAAAACATACATCACCTGCTGGCCTGGCCCGTGGTAGGTGACCTGGCCGCCGCGATCGCTTTGAATCACCGGGATATCACCGGGTGCCAGAACGTGTTCCGCTTTGCCCGCCTGGCCCTGAGTAAACACCGGAAAGTGTTCAACCAGCCAAATTTCATCAGGCGTGCTGTCATCGCGGGCGTCGGTAAATTGATGCATTGCCTGGGAAACGGGCTCGTAAGGCTGCAAGCCAAGCTCGCGGATAAGAATGGTGTCCTGAGACAAAACGTCATCTCCGGGGGAGAAAAGAGTGGGGGGAGTATATCACAGCGAAAACGTTACCCGAATGGCTCCGGGTAACGCGAGGAACAATTACAGCACCATACGAACAATTTCAATGTTGCCCAGCTCTTCGTACAGCGTCTCAACCTGCTCAATATGGGTGGCAGTGATGGTGATGGATACCGAGTGGTAATTGCCTTTGCTGCTCGGTTTTACCTGCGGAGAGTAATCACCTGGCGCATGGCGCTGTACCACTTCAACCACCAGATCAACCAGCTCGGCTTTCGCCAGACCCATCACTTTGTAAGTAAAAGGCGTCGGGAATTCAAGCAGTTCTTTAAGATTGGTTTTCATGTCAGCTCCGGCGTAAAAAATAAGAACTCCTGCCGTAAGGGCAGGAGTTTTTCTGAGATGCTAAGTATATGGGGGCGTAAATCACACTTTCAAGTGTTCAATTTTTAGCCAAACCAGTGATGGAACATCAATTTAATGTAATCAATGATTTTGCCGAAGAAATTACCTTCCGGGATCTCCTGCAGCACCACCAGCGGACGCTGCTCGATGGTTTTACCATCCAGCTGGAAGTTAATAGAACCGACAACCTGGTTTTTCTGCAGCGGTGCGTGCAGTTCGCCGGTGTTGAGCACGTAGCTTGCTTTCAGATCTTTCATGCGGCCGCGCGGGATCGTCAGGTAGACGTCTTTATCGACGCCCAGCGAGGCGCGATCGCTGTCGCCAAACCACGCGGGCTCTGAGGCGAACTCTTTACCGGCTTTCAGCGGGCTGACGGTTTCAAAGAAACGGAAGCCCCAGGTCAGCAGTTTCTTGCTCTCGGTTTCGCGGCCTTTAAAGGTACGTCCGCCCATCACGGCAGAGATCAGGCGCATCTGGCCTTCGGTTGCCGAGGCGACAAGGTTATAACCTGCTTTATCGGTATGGCCGGTTTTAATGCCGTCCACGTTCAGGCTGTTATCCCATAGCAGACCATTTCGGTTGGTCTGGCGGATGCCGTTAAAGGTGAACTCTTTCTCTTTATAGATCGAGTATTCGTTTGGCACGTCGCGGATCAGCGCCTGGCCGATCAGCGCCATATCACGCGCGGAGCTGTACTGACCGTCCGCGTCCAGCCCGTGTACGGTCTGGAAATGACTGTTTTGCAGACCCAGCGCGGTAACGTAGCTGTTCATCAAACCGACAAACGCGTCCTGGCTCCCGGCGACATAGTCAGCCATCGCCACACAAGCATCGTTACCGGACTGCAGGTTAATACCACGCACCAGTTGGGAAACCGGCACTTGCATCCCCGGTTTGAGGAACATCAGCGAAGAGCCACGGAACACCGGGTTGCCGGTAGCCCACGCGTCGTTACCAATGGTGACCAGATCGCTGTCTTTGAATTTGCCCGCTTTCATTGCCTGACCGATAACATAGCTGGTCATCATTTTGGTCAGACTTGCCGGATCGCGACGCGCATCGGCGTTTTGCTCCGCCAGCACTTTGCCTGAGTTGTAATCGATCAGGATATAGGATTCCGCATCGATTTGCGGAACGCCAGGGATCATGGTTTTGATATTCAGGTCATCGGCGTGAGCTGCTGAGAGCGAGGCCGCAGCCAGCGCAGTGGTGAGCGCCAGGCGCTGCACAAAACGAACGGAAAAAGTGGTCTTCATGGTCGAACAACGACATCCGTGATGGGTTTAAAAAAAGTGCCTTACTATAGCAAAAGCACTACCGGCAGGCATCCGACTTTCAGCATGACTTTGTTAATGTTGCTGACATAAGCTGACAAAGTCGGCTACCTTGCCTTGTTATTGCGCGCTAGCCACAAAAGACTGCAGCTGGGCTTCACTCTGCAGGCGCTGCTGTAACGCGCTGGCGTCCGCTTTATTGCTGAACGGCCCTAACTGTACGCGCCAGACTGCGCCATTTTGCGTAACGCGACCGGGAACGGCGAACTGCTGCGCCAGCCGCTGCTGGTACTCGCGGGCACGGGTCTGATCGCTGACGGCACCGACCTGCACAACATAGCTGCCGCTGGTTGCCGCAGCGCTGCTGGTCGCCGCCGCAGCGTGGGTGGCGGGCACGGCGGTATGTACGCTGCCCTGCACCGAGCCAGGCGCGGTAACGGGGGAGGTGCGCGAAGGCGTATAAGTCTGTGCGGCCGGTGCGCTCTGAGTGACCGGGGTTGCGGCAGGCGTCACCGCGGTAGCGGGAGCGGCAACAGCCGCAGGCTGCGCGGTTGCCGTTACCGGCTGCATAGCGCCAGCGGCTGGGGCGCTGCTTTCAAGTACGCCAGAAGCCAGCGGGGTTGGCGCGCCGAGGAAGCCGCCGCTGCGCACCGGCGCACCGGCGGTGGTATCGGTATCGTCACTTTTCAGCGTATCGTTACTGATCGGCTGCACATTAGCCTGCGGCGCGACGGGCTGCGGCGCAGAGGAGACGCTGCCGAGACCGCCGCCAAGATCGGGACGCGCCGGCAACACATAGGTCTGCTGGGCGACTTTAGTACAGGCCATGCCGGGACCGGAGAGAGAACCATCCTGCGCGACGATAATCGGATCGATTCGCACTTTGGTGTTATTGGATGTGTTGAGGCGATCCGCCGCCGCGCGCGACAGGGAGATCACCCGATCGTTACCGTAGGGGCCGCGATCGTTAATGCGCACCACAATCATCCGGCCGTTAGCGAGGTTGGTGACGCGCACGTAGCTCGGAATCGGCAGCGTCGGGTGCGCGGCGGTCAGCTGCATCGGATCAAACGCTTCACCGGAGGCGGTCAAATTGCTGCCCGGCTCGGCATCATAGATAGCCGCCAGCCCGGCCTGGCTAAAGTTCGCCTGATTTTGCACTATCTTGTAGCGTTTACCGTCGCGTTCATAATCCTGATTTGCCGTTGCGTTAGGCGCTTCGTAATGAGGCTCCGCACCGCTAATTTCAACGACAGGACCGTTACACACCGCAGGTTGAGGCGCTACGGCCGTCTGTTGCTGACCATCATCGTTCGAACATGCCGCCAGTAATCCCGCTGCGATGCAGATCCCAAGCCATTGCTTACGCATTGCCCACCTCTTATACGTTCTTTGACAACATTTTCCTGTGGGTATGTATCGACATAACGATACCAAACCCGGCCATGAGTACGATCAGGGCGGAGCCCCCGTAGCTGATCAGCGGCAGCGGTACGCCAACTACCGGCAAGATACCGCTCACCATACCAATATTTACGAACACATAAACGAACAAAATCAACATTAAACCGCCGGCCATAACCCGGCCAAAGGTAGTTTGCGCCCGGGCGGCAATCCACAGCCCACGCATAATCAGCAGCACATAAAGCGCCAGCAAAATCAGAATCCCAATCAGACCCAGCTCTTCCGCCAGTACGGCGAAGATAAAGTCCGTATGGCGCTCGGGCAAAAACTCCAGCTGTGACTGAGTGCCGTGCAGCCAGCCTTTACCGCTCAGGCCGCCGGAGCCAATAGCGATTTTCGACTGAATAATATGGTAGCCCGCGCCGAGGGGATCGGTTTCCGGATCGAGCAGCATCATCACACGCTGCCGCTGATAATCATGCATCAGGAAGAACCACAGCACCGGAATAAACGCCGCGATCAGCACCGCCGCAATGCCGATAAGCCGCCAGCTCAGACCCGAAAGAAACAGCACAAACAGCCCGGAGAGCACCACCAGGATTGAGGTACCGAGATCCGGCTGCGCCGCCACCAGCAGCGTCGGTACAAAAATCAGCGCCAGCGCGATAGCGGTGTTTTTCAGCGACGGGGGGCAAACATCACGGTTGATAAAGCGCGCCACCATCAGCGGCACGGCGATTTTGGCGATCTCCGAAGGTTGAAAACGTACGATACCCAGGTCGAGCCAGCGCTGCGCCCCTTTAGAAATAGCGCCGAAGGCATCAACCGCCACCAGCAGGATCACGCAGAAAATATAGAGATAGGGCGCCCAGCCTTCATACACGCGCGGTGGCACCTGCGCGAGGATAACCATGATAATCAGCCCCATGGCAATCTGACCGATTTTACGCTCCGTCATACCGATATCCTGGCCGCTGGCGCTCCAGATAACGATCGCGCTGTAAAACAGCAGCGCGAGGATAATCAGCATCAGTATCGGATCGATGTGGATTTTATCCCAGAACGATTTTTTGTTCGGATTATCCGTCATGTTATTGGTCCTCCGTCGCCGCCGCGGATGGGGCTTCCGCTGGCAGTTCGGTGTTGTTATCGCCAAGCATAATATGGTCGAGGATCTGGCGCATGATAGTACCTACCGCCGGACCTGCGCCGCCGTTCTCAAGAATGATCGCCACGGCGACCTGCGGATTATCGTAAGGGGCGAAAGCGGTCATCAATTTATGATCGCGCAGACGCTCGGCAATACGGTGGGCGTTATAGGTTTCATTCGCTTTCAGACCAAACACCTGCGCGGTACCGGATTTCGCCGCTGCTTTATACGGCGTATTAGCGAAATACTTATGGCCGGTACCGTTCGGACGGTTAGCCACCCCATACATTCCGTCTTTGGCGATTTCCCAATAGCCAGAGTGAATATCGCCCACCGGCGGCTGGGCAGGTTGTTGCCACGGAACCTGTTTGCCATCTTCCACGGTGCTCATTAGCAGATGCGGTACTTTGACGTTGCCATCGTTAATCAACGTCATCATTGCTTTGTTCATCTGAATAGGCGTCGCGGTCCAGTAACCCTGGCCGATACCCACGGGAATGGTATCGCCCTGGTACCACGGCTTTTTAAAGCGCTTCAGTTTCCATTCGCGGGTGGGCATATTCCCGGCGCGCTCTTCAGAAAGATCGATGCCGGTATAGTGGCCGTAGCCAAATTTTCCCATCCACTCCGCCAGGCGATCGATGCCCATATCGTAGGCGACCTGGTAGAAGAAGGTATCCGCAGACTCTTCCAGGGATTTGGTGACGTTCAGATGGCCGTGACCCCATTTTTTCCAGTCGCGATAGCGTTTTTCCGAACCCGGTAACTGCCACCAGCCGGGATCGAACAGGCTGGTATTGCGTGTGATCACCCCGGCGCTAAGGGCGGAAACCGCCACATACGGTTTCACCGTCGAGGCAGGCGGGTAAACCCCTTGCGTGGCGCGGTTGATAAGCGGCGTATTCGGATCGTTAAGTAACGAGGAGTAATCTTTGCTGGAAATTCCGTCAACAAACAGGTTTGGATCGTAGCTTGGCATCGATACCAGCGCCAGAATGCTGCCATTGCGCGGGTCGGTAACCACCACCGCCGCACGGCTGCCAGAAAGCAGCGTTTCGATATACTGCTGCAGTTTCAAGTCGAGGGTCAGATAGATATCGTGCCCGGCCTGCGGCGGCACTTCTTTGAGCTGGCGAATGACGCGGCCGCGGTTGTTAACTTCCACCTCTTCGTAACCGGTCTGGCCGTGTAGCACATCTTCGTAATAGCGCTCAATACCCAATTTGCCGATATCATGCGTGGCGGCATAGTTGGCCAGTTTGCCCTCTTTATCCAGCCGCTCGACGTCTTTATCGTTAATTTTCGATACGTAGCCAATCACGTGGGTCAGCGCGGAACCATAAGGGTAATAGCGGCGCTTATAGCCTTTGACTTCGACGCCGGGAAAGCGGTACTGATTGACCGCAAAACGCGCCACCTGCACTTCCGTCAGGTTGGTTTTTACCGGGATCGAGGTAAAACGGTGCGAGCGCGAGCGCTCTTTTTTAAAGTTGGCGATGTCGTCGTCGTTCAGGTCAACCACATCACGCAGGGCTTCCAGCGTTTGCTGCACGTCATCGACCTTCTCCGGCATCATCTCAACCTGGTAGATGGTGCGATTCAGCGCCAGCGGCGTACCGTTGCGATCGTAGATAATGCCGCGGCTTGGCGCGATGGGCACCAGCTTAATGCGGTTTTCATTGGAGCGGGTCTGGTAATCCGCAAAGCGAACGATTTGCAGATTATAAAGATTGGCTACCAGCACGCCGGTAAGCAGCAAAATCCCTGTAAAGGCGACCAGCGCCCGGCGCACGAAGAGCGCGGACTCAGCCGTATAGTCGCGAAAAGAACTCTGTAATTTCATCCGCTGCTTAATCTACCCAAGACTCGTCATTACTCACGGTGATAAGGATGGTTGGTGGTAATACTCCATGCGCGATAGAGGCTTTCGGCAACCAGCACGCGCACCAGCGGGTGAGGTAACGTTAGCGCAGAGAGGGACCAACTCTGTTCTGCCGCCGCTTTACAGGCCGGGGAAAGCCCTTCCGGCCCGCCGATAAGCAAGCTGACGTCGCGCCCGTCTTGCTTCCAGCGTTCCAGCTCATTTGCCAGCTGCGGCGTATCCCAGGGTTTACCTGGAATATCGAGGGTAACGATGCGGTTTTTGCCAGCCGCGGCCAGCATCAGTTCACCCTCTTTGTCGAGAATGCGTTTAATATCTGCATTCTTGCCGCGCTTTCCTGCCGGAATTTCAATCAGCTCAAACGGCATATCTTTTGGAAAACGGCGCAGATATTCGCTAAAACCTGTCTGTACCCAGTCCGGCATTTTTGTGCCGACGGCGACCAGCTGCAGTTTCACGCATTAGCTCCAGAGTTTTTCCAGCTCATACAGGCGACGGCTCTCTTCCTGCATGACATGGACAATCACATCGCCCAAATCAACCACCACCCAATCGGCGGCGCTTTCACCTTCGACACCCAGCGGCAGCATGCCTGCGGCGCGAGATTCCTGGACAACGTGATCCGCAATAGAGATAACGTGACGAGTAGAGGTACCGGTGCAGATAATCATGCAATCGGTGATACTGGACTTACCCTGAACGTCAATGGCGACGATATCCTGACCTTTCAGGTCATCAATTTTGTCGATAACAAAATCCTGGAGTTCTTTACCCTGCAAGTGTTCCCCCTGGGGTGATTAAAAAACGTACTGTTAATGAACGGCCTGACATTATACCTGAAATGCGTTGATTGTCGGGGTGTGTGAGGCCCTGCAACGTCAAAAGTCGGCTATCATCCCATCCCGGCGGCGCGAATGCATTGCCAAATTTGTAAAACAATCTCTGCGCGCGGAGGATAGCAGCCTGTGAGGGCGTGTCAATGGCCGAATCAGCGCGCTAAACAGGATGGGCGAAAAACAGACTACGTTTCGTCTTTACGCCAAACTGCCCGACTATTTAGCACCCGTAACGTGACGTAATCATCCTGGATATCGATCGCGCTCCAGCACCCCTGATCGACACGAAAATGCCACAGCGACGCGGCGGGCATATTCAGCAAGCGGGCGATCAGCAGACTTAAAACGCCCTGGTGGCTGGCGATCAATACATCGTGGTAGGCGCTTTTTAACTCTCTTACCTGCGAGATCACCCGCTCAATGCGGCTGGAAAAAGCCTGAAAACCTTCGCCATTAGTGGGAACGGCATGCTGCCAGTCGGTACACCAGGCGGCGTAACTCTCCGCATCTTCGTGGGTTAAATCACGGTGATGGCGCATTTCCCAGTCGCCGAAAAACATTTCGTTAAGGAGCGCCGTGTTATGAACCCTAAGATCGCGCGCGTGCAGCACCCGCGCCACCGTCTGTTGTGCGCGTTCAAGTTCACTGCAGAGCACATAGTCAAAAGGCACATCAATAAGTAAATCGTGCAGCGTTTGTGCCTGGGCCAGCCCTTTTGGCGTTAGCGGCGTAGGGGAATGACCGCTATAAAGCCCGGCAACGTTCGCTTCCGTTTCGCCGTGGCGTATTAGCCAGAGTCGCATGGTTATCTCCCGTCTGGATTGCAGCGTAAAGTTTATCATCGCAGTCGCAAACAGAGCGCCTTTTTCCTTTAAGATAGCGGCTTTGCCCGGAGGGAAAGATGGCTTTATTTCATAGCGCCCACGGCGGTAATACCCGCGAGGCGGCAGAGTTGTTAGGCGTCCCGGCGGAGCAGCTGCTTGATTTCAGTGCCAATATTAACCCGGCGGGTATGCCGCCATCTCTCAAGCGTGCGTTGCAGGACAATTTGTCTCTCGCCGAACGCTATCCGGATGTGGAATATCAGCGTCTGCATCAGGTTCTTGCCGCCCATCACCAGTTGCCTGCGGCATGGATCCTCGCAGCCAACGGCGAGACGGAAGCGATTTTTATGCTGGTAAATCAGTTGAAACCGCGTAAAGCGCTGCTGATAACGCCGGGGTTTGCTGAGTATCGCCGCGCGCTGACGCAGGTCGGCTGTGAGATTAGCGACTTTCAACTGCATGAAGAAGAGGGTTGGCAACTAACGGATGCCCTGCTGAATGCGCTGACGCCCGAGCTGGATTGCCTGTTTCTCTGTACCCCCAATAATCCCACCGGATTATTGCCGGATGATGAGCTGCTGCATCGCATTGCCGCGCGCTGTAAAACCCTCGGTATCACGCTGATCCTTGATGAAGCGTTTATGGATTTTATTGCCGATCGCGAAGGGTTTATCCCGCACCTGGCGCGCAACCCGCACGTTTGGGTACTGCGTTCGCTCACCAAGTTTTACGCCATACCGGGTTTGCGGCTGGGGTATCTGCTGGGCAGCGACGAAAAGCAGATTCAGCGAATGCGCGAGGCACAGATGCCCTGGTCCATCAATGCCTTTGCTGCGCTGGCGGGGGAGGTGATTTTACAGGATAGCGACTATCAGCAGGCCAGCTGGCAATGGCTGGCGATGGCGCGCCCGCGTCTGTTTACGGCGTTAAACGCCCTGCCGGGATTAACCGTCTGGCCAGGCGTGGCGAACTATCTTTTCTTGCGCTGTGATGTACCGAATCTGGATTTACAGCGGGTATTGCTTGCCCGGCATATTTTAATTCGCAGCTGCGCAAACTATCCTGGGCTGGATGGGCGTTATTATCGCGTGGCGGTGCGTAGCGAGGCAGAAAACAATCGGCTTATCGTTGCAATGACGGCGGTGCTTAGCGGTACAAACCTTGCTGGTTAATATAGTCCAGCACCGGCGGGGGCAGCAGATCGTCACACTCTTCACCGTGGGAAATCCGTTCGCGAATCAGCGTGGCCGAAATGTTAAACCACGGGGTTTCCGCAATGAAAATCCGACCGGCGGGGAGGGCGTGAAGCTCGTCGGCATGGGGAGTGAGATGAGCATCGAGCCATTGTTGATCCTGCTCGCGCGCCATCGTCAACGGGTAACCTGGGCGGCGGGTAACGATCAGATGGCAGTTATCCAGAATGGTGTCGTATTGATACCAGCTCGGGAACGTCAGCAGGGAATCCAGCCCAATGATAAACGCCAGCGGGCGCTGCGGGCCTTGCTCTTCACGCCAGGCGCGTACCGTTTGCGCCGTGTAAGAGGGCGAATCCCTGAGAAGCTCACGATCGTCAAGGGTAAACAGAGGTTTGTCGGCAATCGCCAGCTCGACCATCTGTTTTCGCTGCTGGCTACTGGCTTTCGGCTGCGGGCGATGGGGCGGCACGTTATTGGGCATGATAATGACCCCGGAAAGACCAATCAGGTTGGCCAGCGCTTCCACCGGTTTCAGATGCCCATAATGGATTGGATCGAATGTCCCGCCATACAGTGCCTGTAAGTGATTCATATCAACCCTCAATAAAAACGTCTGCCAGTGCCTTATGACAGAGCAATAAAGAGAGCCCTTCCAGTTCGGCCCATACCGACTGGCCAAAATCTTGTTTAACAATCAATTCGATTCGGCTCAACAGATGGACGGCCTGACGCAGTTGATCGAGGCTCAGGCGTGCAACTGCCTCGCCCATTACGCCACGACGGTTTTGCCACACCCGATGTTTATCGAACAGCGCCCGCAGTGGCGTATGGGCCGACTGACGTTTCAGCGTCAGCAGCAACATTAACTCGCGCTGCACGGTGCGCAGCAGAATCACCGGCTCGCACGCTTCCAGCCGCAGCTGCGTGAGAATATGCAGCGCGCGTTTGCTTTTCCCTGCCAGCAGGGCATCGACCCAGTGGAAAGGGGTAAAGTGCGCAGCGTCGTTAACGGCGCTTTCTACGCGGGGCAGGGTTAATTTGCCGTCCGGCCACAGCAGCGACAAGCGTTCCAGCGCCTGCGCCAACGCCAGCAAATTTCCTTCGTAGCAGTAGCAGAGCAGCTGATTGGCTGCGTCATCCAGCACCAGCTTGTTTTGCTTCGCTCGGGCTGCCACCCAGCGCGGTAAATTCGCCTGTTCCGGCGTCTGGCAACTGACCTGCACCGCGCGGTTATTAAGCTGTGTTATCCATGCCGCGTTTTCTTGCGCTTTGGTCAGTTTGTTTCCGCGCACCGTCAGCAGCAGATCGTCATGCAGCAGACTGACCAGTTTTACCAGCTGTTCGTTGAGGGCGGCATTGGGACCATTTTCAGGCAATTGCAGTAGTAAGGTCTGGCGGCTGGAGAACAGGCTCATTGCCTGGCAGAGGGAGAAAATCTCATCCCAGTCAGTGCTGTTATCCAGCGTAAAGCTGTGGTGTTCGGTAAAGCCCTGCTGCTGAGCGGCCTGGCGTATGGCGTCCTGGCTCTCTTGCAATAGCAGCGGATCGTTACCCAATAATAAATACGCCGCGCGCAGCCCTTCATTAAGCTGCGCGCGGAGTTGTTCCGAATACAACCTGAGCATTAGCTACCCGGTTGCGCCGACGTAGAGGCCGGCGTTGTGGAGACGGCATTATGCGTGTTTTTCGCATCCTGCGTATGCACGCCAGGCAGTTTACGAATCAGCTGTTCGGCGGCTTTGTCGTACATCTCCTGAACGATCATTTCCTGTTCTGCGGCTTTCGCCAGCGCCGTTTGCGGGTTATCAAAGAAGGAGCGGTAAACATGGGTACTGATCGGGTAGATATCATGACCCGGGATCAATACGGTGGCGTTCACGCTCATGACCATTTGATATTCCGCGGTACGACCATCCTGGAATACAGAAGCGGTATCACGGGAAACGGCCACCGCCCCCAGACGCAGAGACGGCACGTCTTTACGTGTGGAGGTTTTATCCAGAATTTCGACGCCGTTCAAACGCAGCTGGCTGCGGATGGCGCGGCTCAGCGGGCCATTCGGATCGCTGGAGTCAAAGAACATGGTTTTCATTTCGCTCGGCACCTGAGTGGTGCTTCGCAAATGCCAGCCACAACCGGCGGTGATTAACACCGCCAGTGATATGAACAATGTTGCCAAATATCGCACGCTTCCTCCCGCGCTTAGCCAACGACCAGATTAAGCAGTTTACCCGGTACGTAAATCACTTTACGCACGGTAACGCCATCAAGATATTTTGCTACCAGATGTTCCTGGCCTGCGCGTTCACGCACTTGTTCTTCCGTCGCGTCGACGGCAACAGTAATTTTACCACGCACTTTACCGTTGACCTGTACGACCACAAGCGTAGTGTTTTCCACCATCGCTTTTTCGTCAGCTACCGGCCATGGCGCATTGTCGATATCGCCTTCGCCGCCCAGCTCCTGCCACAGGGTAAAGCTGGCGTGCGGGGTGAACGGGTTAAGCATACGCACGACGGCCAGCAGTGCTTCCTGCAGCAGCGCGCGATCTTGTTCGCTCTCCTGCGGCGCTTTTGCCAGCTTGTTCATCAGCTCCATAATCGCCGCGATGGCGGTGTTGAAGGTCTGACGGCGGCCAATATCATCGGATACTTTGGCGATAGTTTTGTGCACGTCACGACGCAGGGCCTGCTGATCTTCACTTAACGCCGCCACATCCAGCGCGCTTACCGGACCCTGCGAGGTGTGTTCATACACCAGCTTCCAGACGCGTTTCAGGAAGCGGTTAGCCCCTTCCACGCCGGACTCCTGCCACTCCAGCGTCATATCGGCCGGTGAAGCAAACATCATAAACAGACGTACGGTGTCCGCGCCGTAACGTTCAACCATCTCTTGCGGGTCGATACCGTTGTTTTTCGACTTGGACATTTTGCTCATGCCGGTATACACCAGCTCGTGGCCTGCCGGGTCTGTCGCTTTAACAATGCGGCCTTTCTCGTCGCGCTCAACGATAGCGTCTTTCGGCGAAACCCAGTTACGCTCGCCGTTTACACCCACGTAGTAAAACGCGTCCGCCAGTACCATACCCTGACACAGCAGCTGTTTGGCTGGTTCGTCAGAGTTGACCATGCCCGCGTCGCGCATCAGCTTGTGGAAGAAGCGGAAGTAGAGCAGGTGCATAATGGCGTGTTCGATACCGCCGATGTAGATATCAACCGGCAGCCAGTAGTTCGCCGCTTTCGGGTCGAGCATACCTTCGCTGTATTGCGGGCAGGTGTAACGCGCGTAGTACCAGGAAGACTCCATAAAGGTGTCAAAAGTGTCGGTTTCACGCAGCGCAGGCTGGCCGTTAACGGTGGTTTTCGCCCACTCAGGATCGGCTTTAATCGGGCTGGTGATACCGTCCATCACCACATCCTCCGGCAGGATCACCGGCAGGTTTTCTTCTGGCGTTGGAATCACAGTACCGTCTTCCAGCGTCACCATCGGGATCGGTGCGCCCCAGTAACGCTGACGGGAAACGCCCCAGTCGCGCAGACGAAAGTTCACTTTACGCTCGCCCACGCCTTTCGCCGCCAGCTTGTCAGCAATGGCGTTGAAGGCAGCGGTAAAGTCGAGACCGTCGAATTCGCCGGAGTTAAACAGCACGCCTTTTTCGGTCATTGCCTGCTCGCTGAGATCCGGCGCTGTGCCGTCCGCATTGAGAATAACCGGTTTAATCGGCAGGTCGTATTTGGTGGCGAACTCGTAATCGCGCTGATCGTGACCCGGAACGGCCATCACCGCGCCGGTGCCGTACTCCATCAGCACAAAGTTTGCCGCCCATACCGGAATCGCTTCGCCGGTCAATGGGTGAATAGCTTTCAGGCCGGTATCAATGCCTTTTTTCTCCATTGTCGCCATATCTGCTTCGGCAACTTTGGTATTACGGCACTCGTCAATAAAGGCAACCAGCTCCGGTTTGTTCGCCGCTGCCTGCTGCGCCAGCGGATGACCCGCCGCAACGGCCAGGTAAGTCGCGCCGATAAAGGTGTCCGGGCGGGTAGTGTAGACCGTCAGTTTCTGCTCACTGTCCTGCACGTCAAAGGTGATTTCCACACCTTCGGAACGGCCAATCCAGTTACGCTGCATGGTTTTAACGGTATCCGGCCAGTGGTCCAGATTATCCAGGTCGTTCAGCAGTTCGTCGGCGTAGGCGGTGATTTTGATAAACCACTGCGGGATCTCTTTACGCTCAACTTTGGTGTCGCAGCGCCAGCAGCAGCCGTCGATCACCTGCTCGTTTGCCAGCACCGTCTGGTCATTCGGGCACCAGTTCACCGCCGACGTTTTCTTATACACCAGCCCTTTTTTGTAAAGCTCTGTGAAGAATTTTTGTTCCCAGCGGTAATATTCCGGGGTACAGGTCGCCAGCTCGCGGCTCCAGTCATAACCGAAGCCCAGCATTTTGAGCTGGTTTTTCATGTAGGCGATATTGTCGTAGGTCCAGGGTGCCGGTGCGGTGTTATTTTTTACCGCCGCGCCTTCCGCCGGCAGGCCGAATGCGTCCCAGCCAATCGGCTGCAGCACGTTTTTGCCCAGCATGCGCTGGTAGCGGGAAATCACATCGCCGATGGTGTAGTTACGGACATGGCCCATGTGTAGTCGGCCAGAAGGATAGGGCAGCATTGACAGGCAATAGTATTTCTCTTTGCTCTCGTCTTCGGTGACTTCAAATGTGCGCTTCTCTTCCCAGTGGCGCTGTACGTTGGATTCTATCTCTTCCGGGCGGTATTGCTCTTGCATGGCAGCCAGTAGTCCTGTTTTTGCTACAGCTACAAATGTAGCGTTGTGACGTGATTTTTCGAAAGGCATAGCATAGCCCAAACGCCACTCTCAAAACAGCCTTTCCGCGACGCGGGGACGAAATTGCCGTGCCTTTTCGCCGACAACTTTTTGCCAACTGTGCGGGTGAGTCGGCACTGGCAGTTGCAAATAACGTCTACCATTAGAGAGAGTTACTGAACCGGGAGGTGAAACGATGAACAAGGTTGCTCATTTTTACCGTCAACAGGTGGCGACATTGACCGAACGCTTGCGCAATGGAGAGCGTGATATTGACGCATTGGTTGAACAGGCGCGCCAGCACGTCGCCAGGACCGGTGAGTTAACGCATACCGAAGTTGACGAGCTGATGCGGGCTATCCGCCGCGATCTGGAGGAGTTTGCCCGCAGCTACAGTGAAAGTCAGGAAGAGGTGACCGACAGCGTCTTTATGCGGGTGATTAAAGAGAGTATCTGGCAGGAATTAGCGGATATTACCGATAAAACGCAGCTTGAATGGCGCGAAGTTTTCCAGGATCTCAATCATCACGGTGTCTACCACAGCGGTGAAGTGGTGGGGCTGGGGAATCTGGTGTGTGAAAAGTGTCATTTCCATCTGGCGGTTTATACGCCGGATATCTTGCCGCTCTGTCCGAAATGCGGCCACGATCAGTTCCAGCGTCGCCCGTTTGAACCCTAACAGAGAGCGCCTGCCCAATAGGGGCAGGCGCCTGTTATTAATGCAGAATTTTCGCGAGGAAGTCTTTCGCCCGTTCCGATTTCGGATTGTCGAAGAAGGCGTCTTTCGCTGAATCTTCGACAATTTTCCCCTCATCCATAAAGATCACCCGGCTGGCCACTTTGCGCGCGAAGCCCATTTCGTGGGTAACCACCATCATGGTCATCCCTTCGTTCGCCAGTTCGACCATCACATCCAGCACTTCGTTGATCATCTCCGGGTCGAGAGCCGACGTCGGTTCATCAAACAGCATCGCCACCGGATCCATACACAGCGCGCGGGCAATCGCCACGCGCTGCTGCTGACCGCCTGAAAGCTGCGCCGGGAACTTATTGGCATGCGCCGACAGCCCGACGCGCTCCAGCAGCTTCAGCCCCTTGTCGCGGGCGGCAGCTTTGTCGCGTTTTAGCACTTTTACCTGCGCCAGCGTCAGGTTCTCAATGATCGACAGGTGCGGGAACAGCTCAAAGTGCTGGAACACCATACCGACGTGGGAGCGCAACTCCGCGAGGTTGGTTTTCTTATCATTCACTTTGGTGCCGTTGACGACAATCTCGCCTTTCTGCACCGGTTCGAGGCCGTTAACGGTTTTAATCAGGGTCGATTTGCCCGAGCCCGACGGACCGCAAACCACCACTACTTCGCCTTTTTTCACTTCGGTGGAGCAATCGGTCAACACCTGAAAGTGACCATACCATTTAGAAACATTTTTCAGGGAAATCATTAGACGGTCCTTTTCTTCAGCCAGCTGACCAACAGCGAAGCACTAAGACTGATAACAAAATAGACTGCACCGGCAAACAGGATCATTTCGACCTGCGTACCGTCACGCTCGCCAATCGTCGAGGCGGTGCGGAAGAAGTCCGCGAGGCTCAGCACATAGACCAGCGAGGTATCCTGGAACAGCACGATCCCCTGCGTAAGCAGCAGCGGCACCATGGCGCGAAACGCCTGCGGCAAAATAATTAATTTCATCGACTGCCAGTGCGTCATACCCAGCGCCAGCGCGGCGCTCGACTGCCCGCGAGAGATACTCTGGATACCGGCGCGAATAATTTCTGAATAGTAAGCCGCTTCAAACATTGAGAAGGCCACCATCGCAGAGATCAGCCGGATATCGGTTTTCGGAGAAAGTCCCAGCACGTTTTGCAGAAAGCCCGGTACGATCAGGTAAAACCACAGCAGCACCATCACTAACGGAATGGAGCGGAATACGTTCACGTAGCTCTTGGCAAACCAGCGTAGCGGGGCAAAGGTCGACAGACGCATCACCGCCAGCAGCGTTCCCCAGATGATACCGACCACAATGGCAATCGCCGTGATCTTCAGGGTGACGAGAAGCCCCGCCAGCAGATAGGGCAGTGCAGGCCCGATTGAACTCCAGTCAAACTCGTACATGATTATTTGCCCCCCATATTGCCCGGCAGGCGAATTTTGCGTTCAACAAGGTTCATCACCACCATAATCAGGGTGTTTATCAGCACATAGGCGACGGTGATGGCGGTAAACGATTCCCACGCGTGGGCGGAGTAATCGAGTAATTTCCCCGCCTGCGCCGCCATATCCACCAGCCCAATGGTCGAGGCGATGGCGGAGTTTTTCACCAGGTTCATCATCTCTGAGGTCATCGGCGGCACAATTACCCGGTACGCATTCGGCAGTAATACATAACGGTAGGTTTGCGTTAGGGTCAGCCCCATTGCCAGACCGGCGTTTTTTTGCCCGCGCGGCAGCGACTGAATCGCGGCACGCACCTGCTCACAGACGCGGGCGGCGGTAAACAGCCCGAGGCAGATCATCGACGAGAGGAAGAACTGAATATTGGGGTCCAGTTCCGATTTAAACCACATGCCGAGATTTTCCGGCAGCAGTTCTGGCACCACCAGATACCAGGTAAAGAACTGCACAATCAGCGGCACGTTACGGAACAGTTCGACATATAAAGTGCCAATGCCGGACAGGAGACGGTTGGGAACGGTTCGCAGGATGCCAAACAGAGAGCCTACAAGAAAAGCGATAATCCAGGCCGTCACGGAAAGGGCGATAGTGACCTGAAAACCACTCCATAGCCAGCCAAGATAGGTGGTGTTGCCGAACGGGGCCTGTTGCAGGAATATTCCCCAGTTCCAGTCTATGGACATAAATCTACTCCGGAAAAAAAGGGTAGCAGCGCTACCCTCGAAGATTGTATGAAGAGCGAGTTTTCTCGCCGGGTGGGGAACGACCACTCAGCGTATAGTCTGTCCGTGCTGCTTCGACAATCGAGAGGGCAGGCGCACCCGCCCCTAATGGTTTTAATTAGTTCAGAGCTTTGTCATTCGGTTCTTTGAACAGCGCTTTCATATCGTCAGAGAGATCGAAATTAAGGTTCATGTTTTTTGGCGGAATTGGGTTCTTAAACCATTTGGTGAAGGATTTTTCCGCCGCACCGGAGGTTTGCATCTGAGCGATGGTTTCATCCATCAGCTTTTTAAACTCCGGATCGTTTTTACGCAGCATGCAGCCGTAAGCTTCTTTTGATTGCGGCGTGCCGACGATCTCCCAGTTGTCCTGTTTTTTCGCCTTCGCACGTTCGCCCGCTAACAGCGCATCATCCATCATAAAGGCCACGGCGCGGCCGCTTTCGAGGGTACGGAACGAGTCACCATGGTCTTTGGCACTGATAATGCGCATCTCCATTTTCTTCTCGTCGTTCAGCTTGTTAAGCAGAATTTCCGAGGTGGTGCCGGAGGTGACGACCACGGCTTTGCCTTTCAGGTCGGCGAAATCTTTGACAGGCCCGCCTTTTTTGGTCAGCAGACGCGTTCCGACGACGAAAATGGTGTCAGAGAAGGCGGCTTGTTTCTGGCGCTCAACGTTGTTGGTGGTGGAGCCACATTCAAAGTCGAAAGTGCCGTTTTGCAGCAGCGGAATACGGTTTTGCGAGGTGATAGGAATAAGCTTCACCGCCAGATCCGGCTTGTTAAGCTTTTTCTTTACTGCTTCAACGATAGCGTTGGAGTAATCCTGAGAATAGCCCACTACTTTCTGTTCGTTATCGTAATAGGAGAACGGTACGGAAGATTCACGGTGGCCTACGACGATAACGCCGTTTTTAGCAATTTTATCCAGCGTAGCTTGTTGATCGGCCGGCGCGGCGGCGTCGGCAGGTTTTGCATCTTCAGCGTGCACCAGACCGGCGGACAGTCCCATCACCAGCATCGCGGCGGCCAGTTTACGTAATTGCATATCCAGACTCCTTTATCGTCAGCGCCAGAGACGCCAGTTGATACCCGTTGTGTGTATTGTGTTGTTTTTTTTCTGCGACATTTGTGTGCAGTTGTGTTTGTTACATTTAGTCTGGCTTAATGTAAAGATTTTGCTGCGGTATTGTTTATTTTTGCGAGGCGCGCCGCACCGTTTAGAGGCAAAAATCTTCCGTTGCACCAGAATAGTGCTGCTACCGATCGCTGTCGGTGCGAGATGCTTGCCCGTCAGCGGATTTCAAAGCCACCTGATTACTATAAGCAAACGGCATGCCATAAATGGCTTCTGGGGAAATTGCAGAGTAAGGGGGGAAAAAGCCCGGCAGGCACTGCGCTACCGGGCGAAGTATGTAGGATTAACGGCGGCGCTGACGCAGACTCATCACCAGCGCGCCAAAGCCCAGCAGCGCGGTAATGATCCACAGCGGCCAGTTACCCGCACGAGCGTACGGCGTGAGGCCTGTCGTTGGCGTGACGTTTGTCGTCAGTACCTGGCGAGTAAACTGCGGGATCATGGTCTGAATCTCACCCTGCGGACCAATCACCGCCGTAATACCGTTGTTGGTGCTGCGCAGCAGCGGGCGGGCCAGTTCGAGGGCGCGCATGCGGGCCATCTGGAAGTGTTGCCATGGGCCAATCGATTTACCAAACCAGGCATCATTAGAGATAGTCAGCAGAAAATCCGTATCGGGGTGGAAGTTATCCCGTACCTGCTCGCCAAGAATGATCTCATAGCAAATCGCCGCCGTCAGTTTCAGCCCGTGCGCGATCAGCGGCGGCTGAACGTACGCGCCACGGCTGAATGAGGACATCGGTAGATCGAAGAACGGTGCCAGCGGGCGCAGAATCGACTCCAGCGGCACAAACTCGCCAAACGGCACCAGATGGTTCTTGTTATAGCGATCGCTGGAGCTATAGCTGTAGGCGTTATCTTTGCCGAGGGTAATAATGGTGTTGTAGGTATCGTACCGGTTTTGCTTATTCAGCCGCGCATCGACAATCCCGGTGATCAGCGTGCTGTTGTTCGCCCGCAGCAGATTATCCATGGCGTTTAAATAGCGCTGCTGATTAATTTCCAGATCCGGCACCGCCGACTCCGGCCAGATAATCAGCTGGGATTTGCCCATGACCTGCTCGGTGGCCTGACCGTAGATATTCAGGGTGTTGAGCAGCTGATTTTCATCCCACTTCATGGACTGCGGGATATTCCCCTGCACCAGTGAAACCTGGGTGGTACGTTCCGGCAGCAGCTGATACCACTGGATATACCGCAGCGGGAAGGGCAGAGCAAACAGCACCAGCGCCGCGGCGAGCGCTCGCCAGCTACGGCGAACCAGCGCCAGTACCAGCAAACCGCTAACCGCCATCAGCAGGAAATTAATCGCTTCTACGCCCAGCACCGGTGCGAGGCCTTTCAGCGGCCCGTCTATCTGGCTATAACCAAACTGCAGCCACGGGAAACCCGTCAGCACCCAGCCGCGCAGGAACTCACTGATTTGCCACACCACGGGCGCGGCAATCGCCAGGCGCAGCCAGCTGGTTTGTGGCCACAGGCGCGACAGAATACCGGCGAACAGCCCGCTGTAGAGGGATAAATACGCCGCCAGCAGAGCCACGATGAAAATATTGACCGGGCCCGGCATGCCGCCGAACTGCGCAATACTGACATACACCCAGTGTACGCCGCTGCCAAACAGGCCAAGCCCCCAGAAATACCCGATCCAGGCTGCCTGTAACGGACGGCGATGAAGGGTTAAACCTTGCAAACCCATCAGGGAGATAACGGCGGCGGGCCAGAGGTCATAAGGAGAAAAAGCCAGCGTTCCGCTGGCTCCGAATAACAACGCCAGCAGCAGACGTACGCGCTGGCGCTCAAAAAGGGTGGCAAATACCATTTACACTACTCATCCAGTTTCGGTTGCGGAGAATCATCCGGCATTCTGACATGGACCTGAATAATACGTCGACTATCGGCCATCGCGACCTTGAATTGGTAACCATCAATGTCAATGGATTCGCCGCGTGCCGGTAGATGACCAAAGGCCTGCATTACCAGACCGCCGATGGTGTCCACTTCCTCATCGCTGAAATGGGTACCAAAGGTTTCATTGAAATCTTCTATCGGTGCCAGCGCGCGTACCGTCCAGGTGTGACGGCTGAGCTGGCGGAAATCGATATCCTCTTCTTCGTCGTACTCATCTTCGATTTCGCCGACGATCAGTTCAAGAATATCTTCGATAGTGACAAGGCCGGATACGCCGCCGAACTCATCAATCACGATAGCCATATGGTAACGCTGGGAACGGAACTCTTTCAGCATGCGATCGACACGCTTGCTTTCCGGCACAACCACCGCCGGGCGTAACACTTTTTCCATACTGAACGCTTCGGCGTCGCTGCGCATAAACGGCAGCAAGTCCTTCGCCATCAGGATCCCTTCGATGTGATCTTTGTCTTCACTGATCACCGGAAAACGCGAGTGGGCAGACTCGATAATGACATCGAGACATTCGTCCAGCGTCTGGTTGCGTTTCAGGGTGATCATTTGTGAGCGGGGGATCATGATGTCGCGAACGCGCTGGTCCGCAATATCCATTACCCCTTCCAGCATATCGCGCGTATCGTTATCGATAAGGTCGTTCTGCCCGGAGTCGCGGATCAGTTCCAGCAGCTCATCGCGGTTTTTGGGTTCGCCGTGAAAAAGCTGGCTCAGTAAAAGGGAGAAGAATCCCTTTTTGCTAGTGGTGTTATCGCTACTGTGTGAGTTATCGTCGCTCATGGCGTCGTGTGGGTTCTCGTGTTAGTGAATGTGTCGCTCGTCACGCGTAAACTCAGCGCCGGACGGCATTTTTAGCAGATTGCGCGCACCTTCGTGCGCGGCAACTTACTCTTTCTCGGAAATGTACGGATCCTCATAGCCCAGAGCAAGCATTATCTCTGTCTCGATCCCTTCCATCTCTTCGGCTTCATCATCGGCAATATGATCGTAACCCAGCAGGTGTAAACTGCCGTGCACCACCATATGCGCCCAGTGCGCATCCAGCGGTTTACCTTGCTCTTGCGCTTCCTGTTCCACCACCTGGCGGCAGATAATTAAATCCCCCAGCAGCGGCAGTTCGATACCCGGAGGCGCTTCGAAGGGAAAAGAGAGCACGTTGGTGGGTTTGTCTTTGCCCCGGTAAGTCAGGTTCAGCTCATGGCTTTCCGCATTGTCGACCAGACGAATGGTCACTTCCGCTTCTTCCTGAAACTGCGGGATAACCGCGTCCAGCCAGTGCTGAAACTGTGCTTCTTGCGGCAGGCCGCTGTTATCTTCACACGCTAACTGGAGATCGAGGATCACCTGGCTCATTTCTGCTCCTGCTCATGGGCTTCGCGTTTGCGCTCGGCGGCCAGCTCGGCTTTACGTTTCTGTTCCGCTTCTTCCCAGGCTTCATAGGCAATAACGATGCGGGCGACCACCGGATGGCGCACCACGTCTTCGCTGTGGAAGAAGTTGAAGCTAATTTCATCGACGTTCGCCAGCACTTCAATCGCATGGCGCAGGCCGGATTTGGTGCTGCGCGGCAGGTCAATCTGCGTGATATCGCCGGTGATCACCGCTTTCGAGTTAAAGCCAATACGCGTCAGGAACATCTTCATCTGTTCAATCGTCGTGTTCTGGCTCTCATCAAGAATGATAAAGGCGTCGTTGAGCGTTCGGCCGCGCATATAGGCCAGCGGCGCGACTTCAATCACGTTGCGCTCAATCAGCTTTTCCACACGTTCAAAGCCAATCATCTCAAACAGCGCGTCATACAGCGGGCGCAGATAGGGATCGACTTTCTGGCTGAGATCCCCAGGTAAGAAGCCGAGTTTCTCACCCGCTTCCACCGCCGGGCGGGTCAGCAGAATACGGCGTACTTCCTGACGCTCCAGCGCATCCACCGCTGCGGCGACCGCAAGGTAGGTTTTACCCGTGCCCGCCGGGCCCACGCCGAAGGTGATGTCATGATCGAGAATATTGGCGACGTACTGCGCCTGGTTCGGCGTACGCGGTTTGATCACCCCGCGCTTGGTCTTGATGTGAATCGCTTTGCCGTATTCCGGCACGCTCTCCGCGCTCTGTTCCAGCACGCGCGCTTCTTTGATTGCCAGATGGATCTGTTCGGGTTCGATATCCTGAATCTGACCGCGCATCGGGGCGGTATCGACATACAGGGTACGTAAAATGTCGGCTGCGGCGCTAACGCAAATTTCGCGACCGGTGAGTTTGAAGTGATTATCGCGGCGGTTGATTTCGATGCCCAGTCGCCGCTCCAGTTGTTTGACGTTGTCATCAAACGGGCCACACAGACTTAGCAGACGTGCGTTGTCCGCAGGCTCAAGGGTAATTTCACGCGTATCTATGTTCAAACTGTTCCTCTTTTCGATGTGTCGAGGGCTACGCCCATTAGGGAATTATTCACGGCATACCGGGAAGTCGCAAGCATTGCGCATGATGTTGGGTCAGACGAAAGGAAAAGCAAGGCCTGCCGGAAGGGCAGGCCGGAGGTATTATGGTTGATACAGACCGACGCCGAGATCGTTCTCTTTACGGGTACGGGCAATGACGGATTGCGGTGATTCCACCACGCGCAGGCCCATCTCTTCCTCGGTGCGCACCAGCACGCCGCGCAGGGAGTTCGGGTAAACATCAACGATTTCCACGTCGACAAATTTCCCGATCATCTCCGGTTTGCCTTCGAAATTCACCACGCGGTTATTTTCCGTACGGCCGGATAGCTCCATAATGCTTTTACGCGAGGTGCCTTCTACCAGGATTCGCTGGGTAGTACCGAGCATACGGCGGCTCCAGGCCATCGCCTGCTGGTTGATGCGTTCCTGCAGAATATAGAGACGCTGTTTTTTCTCCTCTTCCGGTACATCGTCAACCATATCGGCTGCCGGCGTACCCGGGCGGGCGGAGAAGATAAAGCTGTAGCTCATGTCGAAATTGACATCGGCAATCAGCTTCATGGTCTTTTCAAAATCCTCGGTGGTTTCACCCGGGAAGCCAACGATAAAGTCGGAGCTGATCTGAATATCCGGGCGCGCTTCACGCAGCTTACGGATAATCGCTTTGTACTCCAGCGCGGTATGGGTGCGGCTCATCAGATTGAGAATGCGATCGGAGCCGCTCTGTACCGGCAGATGCAGGAAGCTCACCAGCTCTGGCGTGTCGCGATAGACGTCGATAATGTCATCGGTGAACTCAATCGGATGGCTGGTGGTAAAACGAATGCGGTCGATACCATCAATCGCCGCCACCAGGCGCAGCAGCTCCGCAAAGGTGCCGACGCTGCCGTCGAAGTTCTCGCCGCGCCAGGCGTTAACGTTCTGCCCGAGCAGGTTCACTTCGCGTACGCCCTGGGCCGCCAGTTGGGCAATTTCAAACAGGATATCGTCGGAAGGACGGCTGACCTCTTCACCGCGGGTATAAGGCACCACGCAGTAAGTACAGTATTTGTTACAGCCTTCCATAATCGATACAAAAGCGGTTGGGCCATCGGCGCGCGGTTCCGGCAGGCGATCGAATTTTTCAATCTCCGGGAAACTGATATCCACCACCGGGCTGCGGGTACCGCGCACGGAGTTGATCATTTCCGGCAGGCGGTGCAGAGTTTGCGGCCCAAAAATAATATCAACATAGTGCGCGCGCTGGCGAATATGTTCACCTTCCTGCGATGCCACGCAGCCGCCGACACCGATAATTAGATCCGGATTTTTCTCTTTCAGCAGCTTCCAGCGGCCCAGCTGATGGAACACTTTTTCCTGCGCTTTTTCACGGATTGAGCAGGTATTAAGCAGCAGCACATCCGCCTCTTCCGCCACTTCGGTCAGTTGATAGCCGTGTGTGGCATCCAGCAGATCGGCCATCTTTGATGAATCGTATTCGTTCATCTGACAGCCCCAGGTTTTAATATGGAGTTTTTTTGTCATCGACTTGCTCTTGCTTAAGTTCGTTTACCCTGAGTATGACGGGGATCAGCCAGGATTGCAGGCCGCGTATTGTAATGCTTTGGTCGCGCGCTGACCAGTATGACGGTTGTCAGCCTCAAGGAGTAAAAAATCCGGTAAACTTAAGGCATTCTTGTTCAAGGACTATTAGCCATGACAAATCAATCCACTGACGTTGCCATCGTTGGCGGCGGTATGGTCGGCGGGGCGCTGGCGCTGGGGCTGGCGCAGCAGGGTTTTGCGGTGACCGTGATTGAAAAAAGCGAACCAGCGGCCTTTGATGCAACGGCGCAGCCGGATGTGCGTATTTCGGCGATAAGCGCTGCCTCGGTGGCGTTGCTGCGTGGGTTGGGCGTCTGGGAGAGCATTCAGGCGATGCGCTGCCACCCGTATCGACAGCTGGAAACCTGGGAGTGGGAAAACGCCCATGTGCTGTTTGACGCCCGCGAGCTTAAATTACCGCTGCTCGGGTATATGGTCGAAAACAGCGTGCTCCAGCGCGCGCTATGGGATGCGTTACAGGCGCACCCACAGGTGACGCTCCGAACCGGCGATGCATTATCAGCGCTACGTGCCGAGGGCGATCGCCAACAATTAACCTTCGCCGATGGCGAAACGCTGACGGCAAAACTGGTGGTCGGTGCCGATGGTGCCAATTCATGGGTGCGACAGGCTGCGGGGATTGGCATTCACGCCTGGCAATATCAGCAATCCTGCATGCTGATTACCGCGCAGTGCGCGAGCGAAGCGGGGGATAGCACCTGGCAACATTTTACGCCGGCGGGGCCGCGCGCCTTTTTACCGCTGTATGATAACTGGGCTTCACTGGTGTGGTATGACACACCCGCGCGCATTCGCCAATTGCAGACGTTAACTATGGCGCAGCTGGAGCAGGAGATCGGCCGCCATTTCCCGACGCGGCTGGGCGCGGTTAAACCGGTGGCTGCTGCCTCGTTCCCGCTGGCTCGCCGCCATGCGTTGCAATACGTGCGTTCAGGTCTTGCGCTGGTGGGCGACGCGGCGCATACCATTCATCCGCTGGCGGGGCAGGGGGTAAACCTGGGATATCGCGATGTGGAGGCTTTGCTGGATGTATTATCCAGCGCGCGTACACATGGAGAAGCCTGGTCCAGTTTTGGGGTGTTAAAGCGTTATCAGATGCGCCGTATGGCCGATAATTTCATTATGCAAAGCGGGATGGATCTTTTTTACGCCGGGTTCAGCAACTCACTGGGGCCGGTGCGGCTGCTGCGCAATCTCGGTCTGATGGCGGCGGCGCGAGCTGGCGTGTTGAAACGTCAGGCGCTGAAATATGCTTTAGGGTTGTAGTAACGGGCGGCGAGCGCGCCGCCGGATTTTGCGTGTGATAAAAACAAAAAAGCCCGCCGAAGCGAGCTTTTTTGTTTTGTTGGCTGGGGTACGAGGATTCGAACCTCGGAATGGTGGAATCAGAATCCACTGCCTTACCGCTTGGCGATACCCCAAAAGTGCGTTCGCAAAAGCAAACGTCTTGAAGATGGCTGGGGTACGAGGATTCGAACCTCGGGATGGTGGAATCAGAATCCACTGCCTTACCGCTTGGCGATACCCCAACAAATCTTTTTTCGGTTTAATGTCCTGAAACATTACACCTTTATATGGTGGCTACGACGGGAATCGAACCTGTGACCCCAGCATTATGAGTGCTGTGCTCTAACCAG
>NZ_JXAG01000020.1 GCF_000814905.1 Enterobacter sp. Bisph1 | reverse complement strand
TTAAGAATCCAGTCATCTGAGTGCCCACACAGATTGTCTGATAAATTGTTAAAGAGCAGTGCCGCTGCGTTTTTTGCTGCGGCGCGGGTTGCGTATATTACGTTTTCCCGCCGTGAAGTCAACTGTTTATTTTCAGATTTCTTCACCTGACCGGCCGGTTTGTTTGCCGTTGTGCCGTGTCAGTGGAGGCGCATTATAGGGAGTTAATTCCGGCTGACAACCCCTAATTTGAAAAAAGTTTCCAACCGCCTCTTTTTTCAACAAAGCGCGGTAAAAAGCGGCATAAATGGCCGATTTAGCTGTTTTTGCCACCGTGAGAGACCAGGCGGATGGCATACTAGCGTGTGAAATAAAGAAATAAGGACGTGATAAATGTCGTTGAATGCACAACAACTTGCCGCGCAGAAAAATATCTCCTGGGTGTTGGCGGAGAAACTGGCGCAACAGATCCTGAATGGAGAGTACGCCCCCGGCACTATTTTGCCTGGCGAGATGGAGCTGGGTGAGAAGTTTGGTGTAAGCCGCACGGCCGTCAGGGAAGCGGTAAAGACATTAACCGCCAAAGGCATGGTATTGCCTCGCCCGCGTATCGGTACGCGCGTCATGCCGAAAGAGAACTGGAACTTCCTTGATAAGGAACTGCTCTCCTGGTGGATGCGTGAGGATAACTTCCAGGAGGTTATTCAACACTTTCTTATTATGCGCAGCAGCCTTGAGCCTCAGGCTTGCCTGCTCGCCGCAACGCTTGGTAGCGCGGAACAAAAAGGCCATCTCAATACATTAATGGAAGAGATGGTGTTACTAAAAAAGAACTTCAATCGTGAACGCTGGGTTGAAGTTGATACGGCGTGGCATGAACATATTTACGCGATGAGCGATAACCCGTTTCTGATCTCCTTCTCGTCGCTCTTTCATTCGGTCTATCACACCTACTTTACCTCTATTACCCATAATGAAGTGGTTAAGCTCGACCTTCACCAGGCGATTGTGGACGCTATCCAGGAAAGCGACGGCGAAAGCGCGTTCCGGGCGTGTCAGCTGTTATTGAATACGCCGAATTAACAGGACAAAGTATGACAGAGAAGAAAGCGCGCAGTATGGCGGGCCTGCCGTGGATTGCAGCCATGGCTTTTTTTATGCAGGCACTGGACGCCACCATTCTTAACACTGCTCTTCCCGCTATCGCACAAAGTCTCAATCGTTCCCCTTTAGCGATGCAATCGGCCATTATCAGCTATACGCTGACCGTCGCCATGCTTATCCCGATGAGCGGCTGGCTGGCCGACCGCTTCGGTACGCGCCGTGTCTTTATGCTGGCGGTGAGCCTCTTTACCCTCGGTTCGCTGGCCTGCGCGCTGTCGAATTCGTTGCCGATGCTGGTCGTGTGTCGTGTTATTCAGGGCGTCGGCGGAGCGATGATGATGCCGGTCGCACGCCTGGCGCTGCTGCGTGCTTACCCGCGAAGTGAATTGCTGCCGGTCCTTAACTTCGTCACCATGCCAGGGCTGGTCGGCCCGATTCTGGGTCCGGTGATGGGCGGTGTGCTGGTCACCTGGGCAAGCTGGCACTGGATCTTCTTAATTAATATCCCGATTGGCCTCGCCGGTCTGATTTACGCACGTAAATACATGCCCAACTTCACAACGCCCAGGCGCAGTTTCGATCTCGGCGGTTTTTTCCTGTTTGGTTTAAGCCTGGTGCTGTTCTCAAGTGGGATGGAGTTGTTTGGTGAGAAGCTGGTCGCCAGCTGGCTCGCCTTTGCCATTATTATGAGCGGCGTTTTATTGTTACTGGTCTACATTCGCCACGCGCGCCGCCATCCGACGCCGCTAATCTCCCTTAACCTGTTTCATACCCGTACCTTTTCCGTCGGCATCGCCGGGAATATAGCATCACGGTTAGGTACCGGCTGCGTTCCTTTCTTGATGCCGCTGATGTTACAGGTCGGGTTCGGTTATCCGGCGTTAATCGCCGGTTGTATGATGGCGCCTACCGCGCTGGGTTCTATTCTGGCGAAATCAATGGTAACCCAGATATTACGCTGGTTTGGCTACCGAAAAACGCTGATCGGCGTCACGCTGTTTATTGGATTGATGGTGGCGCAGTTCGCCCTGCAAACGCCGGCGATGGCGGTGTGGATGCTGGTAGTGCCGCTGTTTGTCCTCGGGATGGCGATGTCCACGCAGTTTACCTCGATGAACACGATAACCCTTGCCGACTTAACCGATGAGAACGCCAGCAGCGGCAATAGCGTGCTGGCGGTAACGCAACAGTTGTCGATAAGCTTAGGAGTTGCCGTTAGCGCGGCAGTGCTGCGTTTCTATGAAGGGTTTGACAGTGCGAACACCGTGGAGCAATTCCACTATACCTTTATTACCATGGGGGGCATCACCCTGGTTTCCGCGCTGGTGTTTATGCTGTTAAAAGCCAAAGATGGCCGCAACCTGATTAAAGAAAGGCACAAGTCAGGCTGAACCACGCTCGATCAGGACTGGCGTGAGCTGTAAACGCTGCTGTTGCAGACCCGGCTCGGCAATACGGTGGATAAGCACATCAATCGCCAGCTCACCCAGTTCATCTTTCGGTTGATGAATGGTGGTGAGCGGCGGCGTCATATAGCGCGCCAGTTCAATATCGTCATAACCGACAATGGCCATATCCTGCGGAATTTTCAGCCCCGCCTGGTAAAGAGCCTGATAAGCCCCCACCGCCATCGCATCATTACCCATAAATACCGCCTGCGGACGTTCGTTCATCGCCAGTAATGCCTGCATGGCATCGAAACCGCCGCCGAACTCAAAATCGCTCTCGATTTCATCCCCATCACAAATGGTTAATCCGGCGCGATTCATGGCTGCGCGATAGCCCTCGAGGCGCAGGCGCGCAGGGGTTTTATCTAACGGGCCGGTTATGCAGGCGATACGCGTATGCCCTTTATTGATGAGATATTGCGTGGCCATATCGCCGCCGAGCAAGGAGTTATCCTGAATCAGATCGCTATCGCCGTCGAAGGGTGCCCAGTCCATCATGACTGTTGGAATTGACGGATAGCGTTGCACGATCTCTTGCGAAGGCTGGTGCGTTTCGGTGCACAATAATAGCAGCCCGTCGACGCGTTTTTGCATCAGCGTTTCCAGGTTACGATTCATGCGTTGCTCATCGCCTTCGGTGTTGCACAGCACCAGGCTGTAGCCGCGCTCGAAACAGCTGCGCTCTACGCCACGTACCAGTTCCGAATAAAAAGGATTGGTACTGGCGGTAATTAACATCCCAATAGTGCGCGTCTGGTTGAGCTTTAAACTGCGTGCGATAGCCGAAGGCGCATAGTTTAGCGTCTTGATCGCCGCTTCCACTTTTTCGCTAATCGCCTCACTAACAAAGCGATCTTTGTTGATAACGTGAGAAACGGTTGAAGTGGAAACGCCCGCCACGCGGGCAACATCCTTCATCGTTGCCAAGTTTCACCTCTGCAAAGCGAGAAAATCGTCAATCTCTTTGCGCCACGGCACGGACGGTTGCGCCCCTTTACGCGTCACGGCAATCGCCGCGGCGGCATGAGCAAAACGAATGGCCTCATCCAGCGGTTTCTCTTCCAGCAGTGCCGTCAGTAACGCACCGTTAAAGGTATCACCGGCGGCAATGGTATCGATGGCTTTCACTTTAAAACCCGCTACGCGTTTCCCTTCGCCATTGACGCTGGCCCATACGCCGCGGCTACCGAGGGTAATGATCACCGTTTTAATGCCTTTACCGTGCAGCACGTGCGCTGCGCGCGCGGCGTCTTCGTCACTGGCGACGTTAATCCCGGTAAGCTTTTCCGCTTCCGTTTCATTCGGCGTGATGATATCCACCAGCGCCAGCAGTTCATCGGACAGTTCGCGAGCAGGCGCAGGATTCAGCGCCACAATGGTATTGTTCTGCTGGGCAATGCGCGCCGCCGCCAGTACGCTTTCCACCGGCGATTCCAGCTGCATTAACAGTGCAGCCGCCTGGGCAATCAGGTCATGCTGCGCATTAACACGTTCAACGGAGAGCGCCGCATTCGCTCCCGCATGAATGCCGATAACATTCTCACCTTCACCATTAACGAAAATCAGCGCTACGCCGGTGGATTCCCCCGCCACGACGCTAACCGGAGCGACATCAATATTGTCGCTTGCAAGCTGTTTGCGTACACGCGTGCCGGTATCGTCATCGCCGGTACAGGCGATAAACGCAATATTCGCGCCGCTACGTCCGGCGGCAACCGCCTGGTTTGCCCCTTTACCACCAAAAGCGACCTGATACTGGCTGCCCGTCACGGTTTCACCGGGCGTGGGAAAAGACTCAAGGTTAAGAATGTGATCGGCATTAATACTGCCAAGGACAACGAGTTTGCCTGCGGTTTTCATGATGAGCTTGTCCGTAAAATGCGCCACCTTGTTGGTGGCGCGTGCCATGCTTTTCTTATGTATTATCCCTCAGGTGGAAGGCCTGCGCCCTCCACCAGAATGACGAGTTACTGCTTGATAACCAGTTTCAGGTCAACGGGGTTTTTGGCGTAGACTTTTTCACCTTTCAGCACTTTATCTGCGGTATCGACGCCTTTCGCGCCGATCTGCTCCGGCAGCTGTGCGACGGTTGCCGCCAGTTTACCGTCATTAACCGCTTTCACGCCGTCCGGCGTGCCGTCAAAGCCCACCACCATCACATCAGATTTACCGGCAGTTTGCAGGGCGCGCAGCGCACCCAGCGCCATTTCATCGTTCTGTGCAAAGACAGCCTGCACATCCGGATGCGCGGTCAGCAGGTTCTGCATCACGTTCAGGCCTTTGGTACGGTCGAAGTCAGCAGGCTGGCTGGCCAGTACATTGAATTTGTGCGCTGCAACGGCTTGCTGGAAGCCTTCGCCACGTTCACGGGCGGCAGATGTTCCGGCAATACCCGCCAGCTCAATCACTTTCGCGCCTTCGCCCGCTTTCTTGGCAATGTAATCGCCGGCGATTTTGCCACCGAGGACGTTATCAGAAGCAATATGGCTCACCACTTCGCCACTGCTCGCTACGCGGTCCAGTGTGATAACCGGGATTTTCGCCTGGTTTGCCATTTTGATAGCGTTACCCACCGCGTCGGAATCTGTTGGGTTAATCAGCAGCAGTTTGGTTCCGCGTACGGTCAGATCCTGCACGTTCGCCAGCTCTTTTGCCGGGTTGTTTTGTGAATCCAGCACCACCAGGTCGTAACCCAGTTTGTCCGCTTCTTTCTGCGCGCCCTCTTTCAGGGAAACAAAGAACGGGTTATTCAGCGTAGAGATCACCAGAGCAATAGAGTCCTTCGCCATCGCGTTTGCGCTTACGGTGGCGCTCAGTGCAACAGCAGAAACCAGAGTGGCCAGTTTTTTCATGTTCATTTTCATGAGTCCTGTTGGGTAGGTAATTACTGCTTTTTGTTATCTACCAGCACCGCAAGCAGAATAACCACTGCTTTAACGATCATCTGGTAATAAGAGGAGACGCTCAACAAATTCAATCCATTATTGAGGAAGCCAAGGATCAGTGCGCCGATTAAGGTCCCGACGATACGCCCTTTGCCGCCCGCGAGGCTGGTCCCGCCCAGTACAACCGCAGCGATAGCGTCCAGTTCATAACCGGCGCCCGCAGTAGGTTGCGCCGAGGAGAGACGCGCCACTTCAATAATGCCCGCCAGCGAGGCCAGAAGGCCGCACAGGGAGTAAACGATAACTTTGACTTTATCGACGCTAATACCAGACAAGCGCGTTGCCGACTCGTTACCGCCTAACGCATAGATATAACGGCCTAAACGGGTATGATGCAACAGATACCACGCGGCGATAAATACTACTGCCATCAACCACACCGGCGTCGGAATGCCGAACGGACGGCCAATCCCAAACCAGCCAAAGAGATCGGCGTTATCGTTAAAGCCGGTATTAATCGGGCTACCGTTGGTGTAAACCAGCGTCACACCGCGCAGCAGCAGCATCATCACCAGCGTGGCGATAAACGCCTGCACGCGGCCTTTTGCGACAATCGTCCCGGTTAGCGCTCCAATTGCCGCGCCCAGCGCCAGCGCACCGACAACCGCCACTAGCGCGTTAACTTCCATACCCACCAGCGAGGCGGCAACCGCGCCGGTCAGCGCCAGCAACGAACCGACGGAAAGATCGATGCCGGAGGTTAAAATTACCAGCGTCATACCGACCGCCATAATGGCGTTAACGGAGGTCTGTTGCAGGATATTCAACAGGTTATTAACGGTAAAAAAGTTGGGGCTCATGGTCGACACAATCGCAATCAGCACCAGCAGGGCAATCAACGATTTTTGTTCCATCAACCATGCTTTGGTGAAATATCGGCGACCAGCAACAGCCTGGGTAGTCATCTTTTTTACTCCTGATTCACACGGTTAAGCTTGCCAACTGCGGCAGCCATCAACACTTCCTGAGTGGCCTGCTCGCGCGTGAACTCACCGCCGAGATGCCCTTCATGCATCACCATAATGCGATCGCTCATGCCCAACACTTCCGGCATTTCGGAGGAGACAAGAATGATGCTCAGGCCATCGGCCTTAAATTGGTTAATTAGCTGATAAATCTCTTTCTTCGCCCCAACATCGACGCCACGGGTCGGTTCGTCAAGGATCAGGACTTTCGGGCGCGTCATTAGCCCGCGCGCAATGGCGACTTTTTGCTGATTGCCGCCGGAGAGCAAACCAATCGCCTGCTCCATCGACGGCGTTTTGACATTAAACAGACGGATAAAATCACTTACCGCCTGCTGTTCATCTTTGTGTTTCAGCCTGCCGCCCGCATGGCTGAAGTAGCGCAGCGCCGTCAGCGACATGTTCTCTTTAACCGACATGCCGAGCACCAGCCCGTCACGCTTACGATCTTCGGAAATATAGACAATGCCATTCGCCAGCCCGTCCTGCGGCGAGCGAGTGATCACTTCATGGCCGTCGAGAGTTACATAGCCGCTGGTACGCGGCAGCGCGCCATACAGCACTTTCATTAGCTCGGTGCGGCCCGCGCCCATCAGCCCGGCCACGCCCAGAATTTCACCCTGACGCAGCGTGAAGCTGACGTTTTCCACGCCCGGCCCACACAGCTTATCTACGGTGAGGCGAACCTCGCCCGGCGCTTTATCCAGACGCGGATATTGATCTTCCAGTTTACGGCCGACCATCATTTCGATCAGCGTATCTTCGGTGAGCGTCGCCACTTCGCGCTCGGCAATAAATTGTCCGTCGCGAAAAACCGTCACATCATCGCAAATCTCGAAGATCTCTTTCATTCGGTGGGAGATATAGACAATGCCGCGCCCCTGGGTTTTCAGCTCGCGGATCACGCGAAACAGCGACTCGGTTTCGGTATCGGTCAGGGCATCCGTTGGTTCATCCATAATGATGACCTGCGATTCATAGCTCATCACTTTGGCGATTTCGACCATCTGCTGATCGCCAATCGACAGATCACCCACCAGCCGGTCACTCTTAAAGCGCAGATTGAGTTTCGCCAGCAGCGTATCGGCCTCGGCATACATCTTTTTCCAGTCTATTTTGCCAAAGCGGTTCACAAATTCACGGCCAAGAAAGATGTTCTCGGCGATGCTCAGCTGCGGTATGAGGTTGAGTTCCTGATGAATAATGCCGATACCGGCTTCCTGGGAGGATTTCGGTCCGCTAAAGGTGGTCTCTTTACCCAGCCACAACAGCGATCCGGCGTCACGGCTGTAGATCCCCGTCAGCACTTTCATCATGGTCGATTTGCCGGCGCCGTTTTCCCCCACCAGCGCCATGACGCGGCCGGGATAAACGTTTAGCGCGGCACCGGAAAGGGCTTTTACGCCGGGGAAGGCTTTATCGATGCCTTTGAGTTGTAATAATGCGTCCATGATGGCCTCAGAAGGTGACGCCAGCACAGAGAATGATATTCGCAAACGGGGAACACTCCCCGCTGCGAATGACCGCATGACTGTCCGCGGTCTTTATTTTGAACTGCTCGTGCGTAACGTACCGCACATCGATGGTATTTCCCTGGTGTTTTTGCAGCTGCTCAAGATGCTTGAGCAACGTTTCATGGAGCTGCGGATTATGCTGCTTAATTTCCGACGCGATAATCGCGGACTCAACCTGCATTTCCGCCGTCACCACTTCCACAACCTGCATAAAGGAAGGTACGCCCTGGGTTAATGCCATATCAATGCGTTGGGTATTACACGGCACCGGCAACCCGGCATCGCATACCACCAGCGTATCGGTATGACCAAGACGAGAGATGACTGACGAGATATCAGCGTTAAGCACACGACCTTTTTTCATTTTTTATGCTCCATCAGCGAAACGTTTCGCTAACGACGAGTGTAGTACGAAGAATGTGCAGAAAACCATCGTGCCGTTGCAGAAATGTGATCGATATCGAAACGTTTCGCTTGTCGAAACGGTGAAAAAAACAGCTTTGCTAAATTATCGTAAATCGACAGGATTTTATAATAAAAACCCCTCATTAAGAGGGGTTAATAAGCATTAAATTTCGACCTGCGTTCCGAGTTCTATTACCCGGTTTGGCGGGATCTCAAACTGGTCAGGCGCGCGCAGCGCATTGCGTTGCAGTACCAGATAGAGCTTACCGCGCAGGCGCAGATACCAGGGCCGTCTGCCGACAATTAACGACTCGTGAGACATAAAGAACGAGGTTTCCATCATCCGACAATTAAGCCCTTCAAGGCCGCAGCGGTGGAACACCTCTTCCACGTTAGGCGTTTCGCGCCAGCCGTAGCTCGCGACCACGCGCCAGAACGTCGGCGACAGCTGCTCAATCTGCACCCGGCGCACATTGTGCACGTATGGCGCATCTTCCGTGCGTAGCGTTAACAGGATCACACGCTCATGCAGCACTTTGTTGTGCTTGAGATTGTGCATCATGGCGAACGGAATAACATTCAGCGCACGGGACATATACACCGCCGTACCCGGTACGCGCACCGGCGGCGATTTCTCCAGGGACGCAATCATTGCTTCCAGTGAATTGCCGTGTTCATGCATACGGCGCAGCAGGCGGAAACGTTCGCTCTTCCAGGTGGTCATCACCAGGAACATCACTAACCCGAGGGTTAACGGCAACCAGCCACCAGAAAGGATTTTGTCGAGGTTCGCCGAGAACAGCGGCACATCGAATGAGAGGAAGAACACCAAAATCAGACCCACCAGCACTTTATTCCAGTGCCAGTTTTTACGCGCCACGGTGGTCGAGAGAATCGAGGTCAGCACCATGGTGCCGGTAACCGCGATGCCGTACGCCGCTGCCAGGTTGCTGGAGTGTTCGAAGCTAACAATAACCAGTACCACGGCGAAATAGAGCAGCCAGTTAATAAAAGGAATATAGATTTGCCCGGATTCACGTTCGGAAGTATGGATGATACGCATCGGCGCAAGATAGCCCAGACGTACCGCCTGGCGCGTCAGGGAAAAGACGCCGGAGATAACCGCCTGCGAGGCGATAACCGTCGCCAGCGTCGCAATGATCAACATCGGGATTAGCGCCCACTCCGGTGCGAGCAGGAAGAAGGGGTTCTTAATCGCTTCCGGGGTTTTCAACAGCAACGCGCCCTGGCCAAAGTAGTTCAGCACCAGCGACGGCAGCACAACAGTAAACCAGGCCACGCGGATCGGCAGCTTACCAAAGTGACCCATATCGGCATATAACGCTTCTACCCCGGTGATGGAAAGCACGACCGCGCCCAGCGCCACAAAAGAGACCGCTTTATATTGCAGGAAGAAATTCACCGCCCACATTGGGTTCAGCGCCTGCAACACTTCCGGGTTATCAATAATGCTGCGCAGACCCAGCACGGCGAGAATCAAAAACCACGCCAGCATAATGGGTGCAAACAGCTTACCCACCAGCCCGGTGCCATGTTTCTGGATCGCAAACAGCAGGGTTAAGACCGCTATTGAGAGGGGGACAATCCACGTATCAAGTGAAGGGGCGACGATTTCGAGACCTTCTATCGCCGACATCACCGAAATGGCGGGCGTTATGACCACTTCACCGTAGAAGAAGCTGCCGCCAATCAACCCCATAATCACCAGCACCGACGTCATCCTGGCGGAGGTATTGCGCCCGGCCAGCGACATCAGGGTTAAGATCCCGCCTTCACCGGCGTTATCCGCCCGCATGACAAACGTCAGATACTTAATGGAAACAACGAAAATCAGTAGCCAGAAGATGAGCGACAAAAAGCCGAATACGGCATCGCGCTCAACGCCAAAACCAAACTGACCGGACAAACATTCACGGAGTGTATAAAGCGGGCTGGTACCGATATCCCCGTAGACAACGCCAATCGCCGCAAGCGTAACAGCGGGTAATGATTGCTTATTATCAGTGCTCATAGACTAATCTTTTGATTGAATGCAACAATGTGTGCTTAGTCCCTTGGCCCACGAAAAGCGCACAGTATGCACGATTATTTGTGAAATCGTACCCCTAAATGCGGCCACGTTAATCGGCCATAAAGAAAATAAAGCCGTTCTTCAGTCTATTACAAGCACTTTCAGGAACGTCTATACTCGCTTTTTCAAGCCGGATAACGCGGCGAAAGGACGCAAATCTATTATGGCGCACACACATTTATTAGCAGAAAGAATTTCCCGCTTAAGCAGCGCGCTGGAAAAAGGGCTTTTTGAGCGTAGCCATGCTATTCGCCTCTGTCTGCTGGCCGCACTAAGCGGCGAAAGCGTGTTTCTTTTGGGCCCGCCGGGCATTGCCAAAAGCTTAATCGCCCGCCGGTTGAAATTTGCCTTCAAACGCGCCCGTGCTTTCGAATACCTGATGACCCGTTTCTCGACGCCGGAAGAGGTGTTTGGCCCGCTGTCTATTCAGGCGCTAAAAGATGAAGGACGCTATGAGCGTTTAACCAGCGGCTATTTACCGGAAGCGGAAATTGTTTTTCTGGATGAGATCTGGAAAGCCGGTCCGGCCATTTTGAACACCCTGCTGACCGCCATTAACGAACGGCGCTTTCGTAATGGTGCCAGTGAAGAGAAGATCCCGATGCGTCTGCTGGTGGCGGCTTCAAACGAACTGCCGGAAGCGGACAGCAGCCTTGAAGCACTGTATGACCGCATGCTGATTCGCCTGTGGCTGGACAAAGTGCAGGATAAAGGCAACTTCCGTTCGATGCTGATTAGCCAGCAAGACGAAAACGACAATCCCGTGCCCCATGATTTGCAAATCACCGACGAAGAGTATGCCAGCTGGCAAGTGGAGATCGGTAAAATCAAACTGCCGGATAATGTCTTTGAGCTTATCTATACGCTGCGCCAGCAGCTGGATGCGCTGCCAAACGCGCCCTATGTTTCTGACCGCCGCTGGAAAAAAGCGATCCGTTTATTGCAGTCCAGCGCCTTTTTCAGCGGCCGTGATGCGGTTGCGCCGATCGATTTAATCTTGCTGAAAGATTGCCTCTGGCATGACGCCGATGGCATGCGTTTATTACAGCAGCAGCTGGAAATATTGATGACCGGGCACGCCTGGCAACAGCAATCGATGATTGCCCGCCTCAGCGCTATTTCACAACGGCATCTGCAGCTCCAGCAGCAGCAAAGCGATAAAACGGCGCTCAAAGTCAGCCGCCAGGGCGGAATGTTTAGCCGCCGGCCCCATTATGATTTGCCCGCTGAGCTGACGGATCCGATTCTGACGCTGTTACTGCAGCAGCCGTTAAAACTGCACGATCTACAGGTTATTCACGTCACCATTGAGCGCAGCGCGCTGGCGCAGTGGCTGGCAAAAGGCGGCGAGATCCGCGGCAAGCTCAACGGTATTGGCTTTGCCCAGGTGCTTAATCTGGAAGTGGATACCAGCCTGCATCTGCTGATCCGCGATGTCAGCCTGCAGGGATCGCGCCTCGCGCTGCCGGGTTCCGCCACTACGGAAAACGTGCCGGAAGAGATCAAACAAGAGCTGGAAGCCCTTGATAATACCTGGCATCAGCAGCACACCCGCTTTAGTGAACAGCAGAAATGTTTGTTTATCCCTGCCGACTGGTTAGGCCGCATTGAAGCCAGCCTGCAGGATGTCCGAGCGCAAATCCAACAGGCGCGGCAATGTTAACGCTGGATACCCTGAATGTGATGCTCACCATTAGCGAAGAGGCGCTGGTGGATGAGCTGATCGTTCTCCTGCTGGCCTCACCGCAGCTGGCGCTGTTTTTTGAAAAATTCCCCAAACTTAAACATGCCCTTACCGACGATATTCCGCGCTGGCGCGCAGCGCTAAAAAAGCATCTGCAAGAGTCCGAAGTGCCGCCGGAGCTGGCGCAAGAGGTGCTGAGCTACCAGCAAAACCAGCTGCTTTCCACCTCACAGTTCACCGTGCAACTGCCGCAAATCCTCGCCCTGCTGGATAAGCTGCACTCCCCTTTCGCCGCCCAGGCGCGGCAAATGGTAACGGATAACCCGGTTCTCACCCCGGCCCTGCATACGCTGTTTTTACAGCGCTGGCGCCTGAGCCTGGTGGTGCAAACCACCGCTTTAAATCAGCAGCTACTGGAAGAAGAGCGCGAGCAATTACTCAGTGAAGTGCAGGAACGCATGACCCTGAGCGGCCAGCTAGAACCGGTACTGATTGAGAATGAAAATGCCGCCGGACGGCTGTGGGATATGAGCGCCGGGCAGCTAAAACGCGGTGATTACCAGCTTATCGTTAAGTATGGCGATTTCCTGCAAGAGCAGCCGGAACTGCGCCAGCTTGCCGAGCAGCTTGGCCGTTCGCGGGAAGCGAGATCGGTGCCGCGAAAAGATGCGCCGATGGAAACCTTCCGTACGCTGGTGCGCGAACCGGCCATCGTTCCGGAGCAGGTTGATGGCTTACATCAGAGCGACGATATTCTGCGCTTGTTGCCCCCGGAGCTGGCAACCCTGGGTATCACCGAGCTGGAGTACGAGTTTTACCGGCGGCTGGTGGAAAAACAGCTACTAACCTACCGTCTGCACGGTGACGCCTGGCGGGAAAAAGTGACCGAACGCCCGGTGGTGCATCAGGATTTTGATGAGCAGCCGCGCGGGCCGTTTATTGTCTGTGTCGATACCTCGGGTTCGATGGGCGGCTTTAATGAGCAGTGCGCAAAAGCCTTCTGTCTGGCGCTGATGCGCGTTGCGCTGGCGGATAAACGACGCTGCTTTATTATGCTGTTCTCCAGCGAAGTGGTGCGTTATGAACTAACCAGCGCACAGGGGCTGGAGCAGGCGATCCGCTTTCTCAGCCAGCGTTTTCGCGGCGGCACCGATCTGGCAAGCTGCTTTCGCGCTATCGTTGAACGGATGCAGGGTGGAGAGTGGTATGACGCCGACGCGGTAGTGATTTCAGATTTCATCGCCCAGCGTCTGCCGGACGATGTGGTGAGCCAGATAAAGACGCTGCAGCAGCTTCATCAACACCGTTTTCACGCCGTTGCCATGTCTTCTCACGGCAAACCCGGCATCATGCGCATATTTGATCATATCTGGCGTTTCGATACCGGGATGCGCAGCCGCCTGTTACGCCGCTGGCGACGTTAAAGCAGGCCGGAAACCTGCTCACGCACCTGCGCAGGCCACACGCCGCATTGCACCTGGCCAATATGCGGCAACTGCAGCAGCAGCATCGTCAGACGGGATTGACCAATACCGCCGCCGATGGTTTGCGGCATCTCACCGCGCAGCAGCGCCTGGTGCCACTCCAGCTGTAAGCGCTCTTCATCGCCGGTCAGCGTTAACTGACGTTTTAAGGCCGCAGCATCAACGCGAATGCCCATTGAAGAGAGTTCCAGCGCATCTTCCAGTACCGGGTTCCACACCAGGATATCGCCGTTCAGCCCGCTAAAGCCCTCTTCCACCATGCTGCTCCAGTCATCATAATCCGGGGCGCGAACATCATGACGCTTACCGTCACTCAGCTTACCGCCAATGCCCATCAGGAACACCGCACCCAGCTCTTTGGCAATCGCGCGCTCACGTCCTTTGGCATCAAGATCCGGGAAACGACGCAGCAGGGTTTCGCTGTGCACAAAGTGGATCTGCGCGGGCAGAAACGGCGTTAAATCGAAGGCTTCACTCACCGCCATTTCCGTCGCTTTGATCCCCGACCAAATCGCCTCAACGGTACTTTTTAAGCTAGACAGCTGGCGCTGATCGTCGCCGAGCACGCGTTCCCAATCCCACTGATCAACATACACGGAGTGAATAGAAGAGAGACGATCTTCATCTGGACGCAGGGCTTTCATATGCGTGTAGATGCCTTCCCCGGCGCTGAAATCATGCTGGCCGAGGGTTTGACGTTTCCATTTGGCCAGCGAGTGCACCACTTCAAAACGCGCCTCCGGCAGGGTTTTCACATTGACCTGTACCGCTTTTTCGCAACCCGACAGGTTATCCTGGGTGCCATCACCGACGCGGCTGAGGATCGGTGCCTGAACTTCAATCAGCCCCAATTTATCTTCCAGCTGGCGGGAGAAGAAGGATTTGACGAAAGCAATCTGGCGCTGTCTGGCGATGTAAGCGGTTTTCATTATTTAACTCCTGTGTTCTGTTGCTGTTCATTAAGCAACAAAAAAACGCAGTAACTCAATAATCATCAATTAAAAAGCCGTCAGCGCTTTTGATCCGTTAAAATAGCAGGCTAAAATAGTCAGAATCGTTATTACTCATAAGAAAACCCTATGGAAAATTATCAGATCGATAATCTGGATCGCGGCATCCTCGAGGCACTGATGGCCAACGCGCGTACCGCCTATGCCGAACTGGCTAAGCAGTTTGGCGTCAGCCCCGGTACCATTCACGTACGCGTAGAAAAGATGAAGCAAGCGGGCATCATCACCGGTGCCCGCATCGACGTCAGCCCAAAGCAGCTGGGTTACGACGTGTGCTGTTTTATCGGCATTATTTTGAAAAGCGCGAAAGATTACCCCTCGGCGCTGGCGAAACTCGAAAGCCTCGAAGAGGTAACCGAGGCCTATTACACCACCGGCCACTACAGTATCTTTATTAAGGTAATGTGCCGTTCGATCGACGCCCTGCAGCAGGTACTTATCAACAAGATCCAAACCATTGATGAAATCCAATCCACAGAGACATTGATCTCCCTGCAAAACCCGATCATGCGTACCATCCGCCCTTAACCGGGCGTTTTCATCCGCAAACAATACCCATATTATCCACAGGTAGATCCCAGCCGATTCACAGCGTACAATGCTCCCCTCTTTGTCGCCGCAGGGCGAATAAAACGGAGCGGGACTTTATGGCAGACATCACTCTTATTAGCGGCAGTACCCTTGGCGGCGCGGAATACGTGGCGGAACATCTGGCGGAAAAGCTGGAAGACGCGGGTTTCAGTACCGAGACGCTGCATGGTCCGCTATTAGAGGATCTCTCTGCGCAGGGGATTTGGCTGGTGATCAGCTCAACCCATGGCGCAGGCGATGTGCCGGAGAATTTGCAGCCGTTTTTAGATGATATCAATGAGCAGAAACCGGATCTCTCTCAGGTTCGCTTCGGTGCGATTGGTATCGGCAGCCGGGAATATGACACCTTCTGTCAGGCCATCGAAAAACTGGATGCCTCATTAAAGGCATCGGGGGCAAAACAGATCGGTGAAACCCTCAGGATCAACATCCTTGAGCATGATATTCCGGAGGATCCGGCAGAAGAATGGCTGGGATCGTGGATTAATTTACTCAATAACGCTTAAAGATCGAGCGATCAGATGTGGATAACTATACTTAAAAGCACTGATCAACCGGTAGTTATCCCTGAATAACCCTGCGTCAGTTTTTGACCTGTGTATAACTAGCCATTTTGATCCCAGCTTATACGCTGCAGGATCACCGATCATTCACAGTTAATGATCGTGCCTAATGAATTGATCTTAAAGTGATGATCCGGGTTATCCACAGAGATCCTCGATCGTAATAAGAGATCATAACAGAACAGATCTCTCAAGTTAGAAGATCTTCTTTTTAATAGCCGGGATCCGATCCTTTCTCACTGGGCTAAAGTTGAGTAGAATCCACGGCCCAGGCTTCAATCCAATTTCTAACCGCTCAGGCGAGGCATACCACCATGTTTTATCCGGATCCTTTTGACGTCATTATCATTGGCGGGGGTCATGCAGGCACTGAGGCCGCGATGGCCGCAGCGCGTATGGGTCAGCAGACTCTGCTTTTGACACACAATATCGACACGCTGGGGCAGATGAGCTGCAACCCGGCGATCGGCGGTATTGGGAAAGGACACCTGGTAAAAGAAGTGGATGCGCTTGGCGGGCTGATGGCGAAAGCGATCGATCAGGCCGGTATTCAGTTTAGGATACTAAACGCCAGCAAAGGCCCGGCGGTGCGCGCTACTCGTGCCCAGGCCGACCGGGTGCTTTACCGACAGGCGGTACGTACGGCGCTGGAAAACCAGCCGAACCTGATGATCTTCCAGCAGGCGGTGGAAGATCTGATCGTCGAAAACGATCGCGTGGTGGGCGCGGTAACGCAGATGGGTCTCAAATTCCGTGCAAAAGCGGTAGTGCTGACCGTTGGTACCTTCCTCGACGGTAAGATCCATATTGGCCTGGATAATTACAGCGGCGGCCGTGCAGGCGATCCGCCGTCAATTCCGCTGTCGCGCCGTCTGCGTGAGCTGCCGCTGCGTGTGAGTCGTCTAAAAACCGGTACCCCGCCGCGCATTGATGCCCGCACGATCGATTTCAGCGTGCTGGCGCAGCAGCACGGTGATAACCCGATGCCGGTCTTCTCGTTTATGGGTAACGTGGCGCAACACCCGCGTCAGGTGCCGTGTTACGTCACCTACACCAATGAAAAAACCCATGATGTGATCCGCAATAACCTCGATCGCAGCCCGATGTATGCCGGGGTGATCGAAGGGATCGGCCCGCGTTACTGCCCGTCGATCGAAGATAAAGTGATGCGCTTTGCCGATCGCAATCAGCACCAGATTTTCCTCGAGCCGGAAGGTCTGACGTCCAATGAAATTTACCCGAATGGCATCTCCACCAGCCTGCCGTTCGATGTACAGATGCAAATTGTCCGCTCGATGCAGGGGATGGAAAACGCGAAGATTGTTCGTCCTGGCTACGCCATTGAGTACGATTTCTTCGACCCACGCGATCTGAAACCGACGCTGGAGAGCAAATTTATCCACGGTCTGTTCTTCGCCGGCCAAATCAACGGCACCACAGGTTACGAAGAAGCCGCCGCTCAGGGGCTGCTGGCAGGGCTTAATGCCGCACGTTTCTCGGCGGAAAAAGAGGGCTGGGCACCGCGTCGCGATCAGGCTTACCTTGGCGTGCTGGTGGACGATCTCTGCACGCTGGGTACTAAAGAGCCGTACCGCATGTTTACCTCCCGGGCGGAATATCGCCTGATGCTGCGTGAAGACAATGCCGATCTGCGCCTGACCCAGGCGGGTCGTGAGCTGGGACTCGTGGATGACGAGCGCTGGGCGCGTTTCAACCAGAAGCTGGAAACTATCGAGCGTGAACGTCAGCGCCTGAAATCCCAGTGGGTTTCCCCGGCGTCTGAACATGCCCCTGCGGTTAACGCGCATCTTACCGCCCCGCTGTCGCGTGAAGCCAGCGGTGAGGATCTGCTGCGCCGTCCGGAAATGACCTACGAGCAGCTGGTGCAGATCGCACCGTTTGCACCGGGCCTTGACGATCGCCAGGCCGCCGAGCAGGTGGAAATCCAGGTGAAATACGAAGGCTATATCGCCCGTCAGCAGGATGAGATCGAAAAGCAGCAGCGCAATGAGAACACGCTGCTGCCGGCCACGCTGGATTATCGTCAGGTGAATGGCCTGTCCAATGAAGTGATCGCCAAGCTTAACGATCATAAGCCATCGTCCATTGGCCAGGCATCGCGCATTTCGGGGATCACCCCGGCGGCCATCTCCATTTTGCTGGTCTGGCTAAAAAAACAAGGTATGCTGCGCCGCAGCGCCTAATCTTAAGTAGCTGCCCGGTCTTTACCGGGTAGCTTAATTCCACAGGTAACAATCGTGCTTAACAAACTCTCTCGTCTGCTCGAAGAAGCAGGCATTTCGTTGTCCGTAAGCCAGCAACAGCAGCTGGTAGCCTACGTCGAACTGCTGCACAAATGGAACAAAGCGTACAATCTGACATCGGTACGCGATCCCAACGAGATGTTGATTCGCCATATCCTCGACAGCATTGTGGTTGCGCCTTACCTGCAGGGTTCGCGCTTTATCGACGTCGGCACTGGACCTGGATTGCCGGGGATCCCGCTCTCTATCGTGCGTCCTGAAGCCCACTTCACCCTGCTCGATAGCCTTGGTAAACGCGTACGTTTTTTACGTCAGGTTCAGCACGAGCTAAAACTAGAGAATATCGAACCGGTGCAGAGCCGCGTCGAGGATTTCCCTGCCGAACCGCCTTTTGATGGCGTTATCAGCCGTGCATTCGCGTCACTCAACGATATGGTGGCCTGGTGTCGTCACCTGCCCGGCGCTGACGGGCGCTTCTATGCCCTTAAAGGCCTGGTGCCGGAAGAGGAGATTGCGCTGTTACCCGCTGATTTAAACGTGGAAAGTGTTGTCAAACTGTCCGTTCCGCATCTGGATGGCGAGCGTCATCTGGTGGTCGTTAAGGCAAATAAAGTTTAATTTTTATCAAAAAATGTATCATTCGTGCGGTTGTAAAGATGTTAAAAAACGGCAGCAAAAAGGGTGATACGTTCAGTTACATTTAACCGAATTTTTACCAGGATTTTTCTGACATTTAACGATGAGAATTTTATTAACAGATAAAATAATCAACATTGAAAATATCAGCCCGCTAAAAATCCGCTTCCAGAAGCAAAAAATGATGTTAAATAATTATTAAAAATGTCAATAAAACGTTTTTAACGTAGACAGGGCTTTTTTAAAAAGAGTTGTAAAAAAATAGCTTTAATTTCAAAACGATGAAAAGTATCAAAATATTCAAGCGTTAAACAGGACAGAGGCCTAAATGTTTATTTTGTGACCGAGTGCACGCTTTATCGTCAGGTTTTTCGCGTTATTACCACTTTTGCCCAAAGGTTCACAGTTTCCATAAAATTTGAAAAATAGCCCCCGGGAAAATTATTTAAACATTTATTCACCTTTTTGCTACTTATTGTTTGAAATCACGAGACCGCACCGTATAATTTGACCGCTTTTTGAAGCTTGACTCCGGGACCTAAAGGACGTTTTATACGACTCGCGGCATACCCCATAGGGAGCAGGAGTTAATAAACGTCATGTCTGTGTCGCTCTATAGTCGCAACGTTGCTCGCAAGCTTCTGCTTACTCAGTTTCTGGCGGTAATGGCAAGTGGATTGCTGTTTAGCCTCAAAGACCCCTTCTGGGGCATTTCCGCCGTGTGCGGAGGTATGGCAGTGTTACTGCCGAATGTGTTGTTCATGATTTTTGCCTGGCGTCATCAGGCGCATACACCCGCTAAAGGCCGTGTGGCCTGGACCTTCGCCCTCGGTGAAGCGCTCAAGGTGTTGATGACATTCGTGCTACTGGTGATGGCGCTGGCGGTTTTCAAGGTGGCTTTTTTGCCGCTGATAGTCACGTGGGTTTCGGTGCTGGTCGTTCAGATACTGGCGCCTGCTGTAATTAACAACAAAGGGTAAGAGGCATCATGTCTGCAGGAGAAATCTCAACACCGCAGGAATACATAGGTCACCATCTGAATAACCTTCAGATCGACCTGCGTACCTTCTCGCTGGTGGATCCGCATAACCCCCCGGCCACCTTCTGGACGCTGAATATCGACTCCATGTTTTTCTCAGTGGTTCTGGGTCTGTTGTTCCTGGTGATATTCCGTAGCGTAGCGAAAAAAGCCACCAGCGGCGTCCCGGGGAAACTCCAGACGGCGATTGAGCTGGTGATTGGTTTTGTTCATGGTAGCGTCAAAGACATGTACCACGGCAAAAGCAAGCTTATCGCCCCGCTGGCCCTGACGATTTTCGTCTGGGTATTCCTGATGAACCTGATGGATTTACTGCCTATCGACCTGCTGCCGTACATCGGTGAGCATGTGTTGGGGCTGCCTGCACTGCGCGTGGTGCCGTCTGCGGACGTCAACATCACCCTGTCGATGGCGCTGGGCGTGTTTATCCTGATTCTGTTCTACAGCATCAAAATGAAGGGTATTGGCGGTTTCGCTAAAGAGCTGACTCTCCAGCCGTTCAACCATCCGGTATTTATTCCGGTAAACCTTATCCTTGAGGGCGTGAGCCTGCTGTCCAAACCGGTTTCTCTCGGTCTGCGACTGTTCGGCAACATGTACGCGGGTGAGTTGATTTTCATTCTGATCGCGGGTCTTCTGCCGTGGTGGTCACAGTGGATTCTGAATGTGCCCTGGGCCATTTTCCACATCCTGATCATTACGCTGCAAGCCTTTATCTTCATGGTTCTGACGATTGTCTATCTGTCGATGGCATCCGAAGAGCACTGATTTTTAACAACACTACTACGTTTTAACTGAAACAAACTGGAGACTGTCATGGAAAACCTGAATATGGATCTGCTGTACTTGGCTGCCGCTGTGATGATGGGTCTGGCGGCAATCGGTGCTGCGATCGGTATCGGCATCCTCGGAGGTAAATTCCTGGAAGGCGCAGCGCGTCAGCCGGATCTGATTCCTCTGCTGCGTACTCAGTTCTTTATCGTAATGGGTCTGGTGGATGCTATCCCGATGATCGCTGTGGGTCTGGGTCTGTACGTGATGTTTGCTGTCGCGTAGTAAGGGTTGCTTTACAAGCAATTGTTTAGAACGTTAACCAGATAAGAGGCATTGTGCTGTGAATCTAAACGCAACAATCCTCGGCCAGGCCATCGCGTTTGTCCTGTTCGTTCTGTTCTGCATGAAGTACGTATGGCCGCCGTTAATGGCTGCCATCGAAAAACGTCAGAAAGAAATTGCTGACGGTCTCGCTTCCGCAGAACGAGCTAAAAAGGACCTTGACCTTGCACAGGCCAATGCGACCGACCAGCTGAAAAAAGCGAAAGCTGAAGCTCAGGTAATCATTGAACAGGCGAACAAACGCCGTTCTCAGATCCTGGACGAAGCAAAAGCAGAAGCCGAGCAGGAACGTACCAAAATCGTGGCGCAGGCGCAGGCGGAAATTGACGCCGAACGCAAACGTGCCCGCGAAGAGCTGCGTAAACAAGTGGCTCTGCTGGCAGTAGCCGGCGCCGAGAAAATCATCGAGCGTTCCGTGGATGAAGCTGCTAACAGCGACATCGTGAATAAACTGGTCGCTGAACTGTAAGGAGGAGGGGCTGATGTCTGAATTTGTAACGGTAGCTCGCCCCTACGCCAAAGCAGCTTTTGACTTTGCCGTCGAAACTCAGAGCGTTGACCACTGGCAGGATATGCTGGTGTTCGCCGCCGAGGTGACGAAAAATGAAGACATGGCAGAGCTCATCTCCGGCGCGTTAGCGCCGGAAACGCTCGCTAAGTCGTTTATCGCAGTCTGTGGGGAGCAACTTGACGACAAAGGTCAGAACCTGATTCGGGTAATGGCTGAAAACGGTCGTATTAAGGCGCTTCCTGATGTTCTTGAGCAGTTTATTCAATTGCGCGCAGCCAGCGAGGCTATCGCTGAAGTCGAAGTGACCTCCGCGACCGCACTGAGTGAAGAACAGCTTTCGAAGATTAGTGCCGCGATGGAAAAACGTCTGTCACGCAAAGTTAAGCTGAATTGCAATATCGATAAGTCTGTAATGGCAGGCGTAATCATCCGTGCGGGTGATATGGTCATTGATGGCAGCGTACGCGGCCGTCTTGAACGCCTTGCAGACGTCTTGCAGTCTTAAGGGGACTGGAGCATGCAACTGAATTCCACCGAAATCAGCGAACTGATCAAGCAGCGCATTGCTCAGTTCAGTGTTGTGAGCGAAGCGCACAACGAAGGTACTATTGTTTCTGTAAGTGACGGCGTTATCCGCATTCACGGCCTGGCCGAATGTATGCAGGGCGAGATGATCTCTCTGCCGGGTAACCGTTACGCTATCGCACTGAACCTGGAGCGCGACTCTGTAGGTGCGGTGGTAATGGGTCCGTACGCCGACCTTGCCGAAGGCATGACGGTAAAATGTACTGGCCGTATCCTGGAAGTTCCGGTTGGCCGTGGCCTGCTTGGCCGCGTGGTCAACACCCTGGGCGCGCCGATCGACGGTAAAGGTCCGGTTGATAACGATGGCTTCTCACCAATCGAAGTTATCGCACCGGGCGTAATCGATCGTCAGTCCGTCGATCAGCCGGTACAAACGGGTTATAAATCCGTTGACGCCATGATCCCAATCGGCCGTGGTCAGCGTGAACTGATCATCGGCGACCGTCAGACCGGTAAAACCGCGATGGCGATCGATGCGATCATCAACCAGCGTGATTCCGGTATCAAATGCGTATACGTCGCTATCGGCCAGAAAGCGTCCACCATCGCTAACGTGGTGCGTAAACTGGAAGAGCACGGCGCGCTGTCCAACACTATCGTTGTTGTGGCGACCGCTTCTGAATCTGCCGCACTGCAATACCTGGCGCCGTATGCCGGTTGCGCAATGGGTGAATACTTCCGCGACCGTGGTGAAGATGCGCTGATCGTTTACGATGACCTGTCCAAACAGGCTGTCGCTTACCGTCAGGTTTCCCTGCTGCTCCGTCGTCCGCCAGGACGTGAAGCATTCCCGGGCGACGTATTCTATCTCCACTCTCGTCTGCTGGAGCGCGCATCCCGCGTAAACGCTGAATACGTTGAGAACTTCACCAAAGGTGAAGTGAAAGGCAAAACCGGTTCTCTGACCGCGCTGCCGATCATCGAAACCCAGGCGGGTGACGTTTCCGCGTTCGTTCCGACTAACGTAATTTCGATTACCGATGGTCAGATCTTCCTGGAAACCAACCTGTTTAACTCCGGTATTCGTCCGGCGGTTAACCCGGGGATCTCCGTATCCCGTGTGGGTGGTGCAGCGCAGACCAAGATCATCAAGAAACTGTCCGGTGGTATTCGTACCGCGCTGGCGCAGTATCGTGAACTGGCGGCGTTCTCGCAGTTCGCTTCCGATCTGGATGAAGCAACCCGTAAACAGCTGAGCCACGGTCAGAAAGTGACCGAGCTGCTGAAACAGAAACAGTATGCCCCTATGTCTGTTGCACAACAGGGCCTGGTGCTGTTCGCGGCTGAACGCGGTTACCTCGAAGATGTGGAACTGGCGAAAATCGGTAGCTTCGAAGCCGCTCTGCTGGCTTTCGCTGACCGTGATCACGCTCCGCTGATGCAAGAGATTAACCAGTCCGGTGGCTATAACGATGAAATCGAAGGCAAGCTGAAAGGCCTCCTCGATTCCTTCAAAGCAACCCAGTCCTGGTAACGTCTGGCGGCTTGTCTTAGGGCAGGCCGCAAGGCATTGAGGAGAAGCTCATGGCCGGCGCAAAAGAGATACGTAGTAAGATCGCAAGCGTCCAGAACACGCAAAAGATCACTAAAGCGATGGAGATGGTCGCCGCTTCCAAAATGCGTAAATCGCAGGATCGCATGGCGTCCAGCCGTCCTTATGCAGAAACCATGCGCAAAGTGATTGGTCACCTTGCGAAAGGGAATCTGGAATATAAGCACCCTTACCTGGAAGAACGCGACGTTAAACGCGTGGGCTACCTGGTGGTGTCGACCGACCGTGGTCTGTGCGGTGGTTTGAACATTAACCTGTTCAAAAAAGTGCTGGCGGATATGAAAGCATGGTCTGATAAAGGCGTTCAGAGCGAACTCGCGATGATCGGCTCTAAAGGCGTCTCTTTCTTTAATTCCGTAGGCGGCAACGTCGTCGCTCAGGTGACTGGCATGGGGGATAACCCGTCTCTGTCAGAACTGATCGGCCCGGTAAAAGTGATGCTGCAGGCCTACGACGAAGGTCGTCTCGACAAGCTTTATATTGTTAGCAACAAATTTATCAACACCATGTCTCAGGCACCAACCATCGTTCAGCTGCTGCCATTACCGGCTGCAGAAGACGAAGAGTTGAAGCATAAAGCGTGGGATTATCTGTATGAACCTGATCCAAAAGCGCTGCTGGATACCCTCCTGCGTCGTTATGTTGAATCTCAGGTTTACCAGGGTGTTGTGGAAAACCTGGCCAGCGAGCAGGCCGCACGTATGGTGGCGATGAAAGCCGCGACCGACAATGGCGGCAGCCTGATTAAAGAGCTGCAGTTGGTATACAACAAAGCTCGTCAGGCCAGCATTACTCAGGAACTCACCGAGATTGTCGGTGGTGCATCCGCGGTATAACCAGGTTAATTCGTAGAGGATTCATGATGGCTACTGGAAAAATTGTCCAGGTAATCGGCGCCGTAGTTGACGTCGAATTCCCTCAGGATGCCGTACCGCGCGTGTACGATGCTCTTGAGGTTAAAAATGGTAACGAGACGCTGGTGCTGGAAGTTCAGCAGCAGCTCGGCGGCGGTATCGTACGTACCATCGCCATGGGTTCTTCCGACGGTCTGCGTCGTGGTCTGGATGTCACCGACCTTGCGCACCCGATCGAAGTCCCGGTAGGTAAAGCTACACTGGGTCGTATCATGAACGTGCTCGGTCAGCCGATCGACATGAAAGGCGACATCGGTGAAGAAGAGCGTTGGGCTATTCACCGCGCGGCACCTTCCTATGAAGAGCTTTCAAGCTCTCAGGAACTGCTGGAAACCGGCATCAAAGTTATCGACCTGATGTGTCCGTTCGCCAAGGGCGGTAAAGTTGGTCTGTTCGGTGGTGCGGGCGTAGGTAAAACCGTAAACATGATGGAGCTTATCCGTAACATCGCGATCGAGCACTCCGGTTACTCTGTGTTTGCGGGTGTGGGTGAACGTACTCGTGAGGGTAACGACTTCTACCACGAAATGACCGACTCTAACGTTCTGGATAAAGTATCCCTGGTTTACGGCCAGATGAACGAGCCGCCGGGAAACCGTCTGCGCGTTGCGCTGACCGGCCTGACCATGGCTGAGAAGTTCCGTGACGAAGGTCGTGACGTTCTGCTGTTCGTGGACAACATCTACCGTTACACCCTCGCCGGTACTGAAGTATCCGCACTGCTGGGCCGTATGCCTTCAGCGGTAGGTTACCAGCCGACGCTGGCGGAAGAGATGGGCGTTCTGCAGGAACGTATCACCTCCACCAAAACCGGTTCTATCACCTCCGTGCAGGCGGTATACGTACCTGCGGATGACTTGACTGACCCGTCGCCAGCCACCACCTTTGCGCACCTTGACGCAACCGTGGTACTGAGCCGTCAGATCGCGTCTCTGGGTATCTACCCGGCCGTTGACCCGCTGGACTCCACCAGCCGTCAGCTGGATCCGCTGGTGGTTGGTCAGGAACACTACGACACCGCGCGTGGCGTACAGTCTCTGCTGCAACGTTATCAGGAACTGAAAGACATCATCGCCATCCTCGGTATGGATGAGCTGTCTGAAGAAGATAAACTGGTGGTAGCGCGTGCTCGTAAGATCCAGCGCTTCCTCTCCCAGCCGTTCTTCGTAGCGGAAGTGTTTACCGGTTCTCCGGGTAAATACGTTTCCCTGAAAGACACCATCCGTGGCTTTAAAGGCATTATGGAAGGCGAATACGATCACCTGCCGGAGCAGGCGTTCTACATGGTTGGTTCCATCGAAGAAGCAGTGGAAAAAGCCAAAAAACTTTAACGCCTTAATCGGAGGGTGATATGGCAATGACTTACCACCTGGACGTCGTCAGCGCAGAGAAACAGATGTTCTCTGGTCTGGTCGAGAAAATCCAGGTAACGGGTAGCGAAGGTGAACTGGGGATTTTCCCTGGCCACGCACCGCTGCTCACCGCCATTAAGCCTGGTATGATCCGCATCGTTAAACAGTTCGGTCATGAAGAGTTTATCTATCTGTCCGGCGGCATTCTTGAAGTGCAACCGAGCAGCGTGACCGTTCTGGCTGATACCGCTATTCGTGGCCAGGATCTCGACGAAGCGCGAGCCCTGGAAGCGAAGCGTAAAGCAGAAGAGCACATTAAAGGCTCTCACGGTGACGTGGATTACGCTCAGGCGTCTGCGGAGCTGGCGAAAGCCATCGCGAAACTGCGTGTTATCGAGTTGACTAAAAAAGCGATGTAACACCGGCTTGAACGTTAAAAAGCCAGTCTGGTTTCCAGGCTGGCTTTTTTTATGCTTTGGTTTCGAAAAATTTGAAACTGAAAAGGCAGTTTAATTTTTATGTGATATGCGTCACAAAAATGTTGATCGGTTAAAATTTGAGGAGTAGACTTCTTTTTGTGAAGTAAGTCACATAATCAACCTTAAAAAATCAGGATACCACCATGAAACTGATCAACAAAATCATCGCTCTCTTCAGCAACATGAACATCTCTTTCGGTACGTTCAATCATTAATTGCTGATCTGCTGAGTGGCGCCACGCTTACCGTAGTGTGATAAGCGAGCGCCATCTGCTACTTCTTCAGTTCTGCCAGTTCCGCCCCGCTATCCAGCATCTCGCCTTTACGGTTTACGCTCTGCCCTTGCGTAATAAAATAATTCGTCTCATCTATATTCCCGACCACCGCATCGTCATAACGTCCCGGCACGCTGCGCACGGATTTATTACGGCTAAAGATCCCCTGCGTGGACGGCTTGCCGTACGGGCTTGGGCGGAAGATAAAGTTAAAGCGTTGGTTATCTACCGCAATATTGTTCTCAACCACCAGCGCACCGGGGTTAAAGTTGTCGGTAAAACCGTCCAGATGATTGCCTATCGCTTTGCTGTTACGCACCTGATGCGCGACGGGCTGCCCTTCTCCCCCCAGCTTGAAGCCGTTACTGGTATTGTTGCGGGCAATAGAATTCTCGATCACCACAACGCCGTTGGCTCCGTCTTCTATCTTGTTAAACAAATCAAAACCGTCATCGATATTGTCATGTGCGTAGCATCGCTCCAGTTGGTTGCCCTCGCCGACGCGCATCTTCACGGCAAAACCGTCGGCGTTGATTTTCCCCGGATCCTCATTGCCCGAGGATTCAGAATCGACAACCCGGTTATAGCTGGCCCATAGCGGGCGGCCGACGTTTTCTGGTGAGGAAATTTGAATGCCCGTATCGTCATTGTGCGAGGCCACCACCTTTTCAATCAGGTTATGGCTGCCCTGAATACGCAGGCTTTTGTCCGTTACCGTAATACCGTTGATATGCCAGTAGCTGGCATCCAGCAGCAAACCGCGGATCACCACTTTTCCCTGCGCCTGCAGGGTTTTCATTTTATCGCGCAGACCGCTGGCAGTAAGGGGAATGTCTGTCCGGGCATATTCTCCTGCTTGCAGATGGATTGTCCCGCCGGGCGCAAGCAGAGCAATGGCGGTGGGCAAATCAAGCGGTGACGTAGCGGTGCCTTCACCGTCAGGTTTCCCGTCGGCGGCGGCATACAGTTCTGGTGAGGGGGTTCCGGCCACCCGATCAACTTTAAAGGTTTGCGTGGCAGGCGCTGTCTCGTTACCGCTGCTCGGAATAAAGGTCACGGAAAAGAGATTATCCGCCCCAAGCGTGGTGGGAAGCGTATACATCTCTCCCGCTTTTACCGGTTTTTCATTACCGATCACCACTTCATTCAGCCGCACGCTAAATAAACCATCGGTATTCGCGCGGGCCTGTACCGTATAGGCATCACCGATACTTTGTGCGGGCGAGGCGATTTGGACCACCAGCGGTAACGGTTTAGGCTGCCAGGGCGCAGAAGCAACCGTCCGCGCTTTGCTGGTGGTGAGTGAGGCATCGCTGACGATAATTTTGGCGTTACGTGAAGCAAAAAAACCGACGTAATAGTGCCCTTTATTTTGTACTGAAATCAGATCGGCATGCGGTACGCTACTGCTCACCCATTGATCGCTGCCCTGCGGAGCCCAGGCGCTGATAAACCCATCATTGGTGCGTTCCAGTTTCAGGCGAAACGTTGGCGTCTGGCGAAGATCGATCTCTTCGTGATAGCTTTGTTTCGAGATAGCCGCACCCGCATTGCCCCACGGCTGGCTGATGCCCTCGCGGGTAATAGCCTGCATTTTGACGCGAACATTATCTTTCTTATCCTGCGTCATAATGGCGTTCATCACCATATTCGACGCAGCAGGAAACTCTTCATAACCCTCTTTCAACGGCTGCTGGCGCGGCGTACCGATCACATCACGCACCAACAAACCTGCCCCTTCCTGAGCGGCAGGTTTGGCACCGTTTTCCGGCCCGAACTGTTCAACGGTAAGGGTTGCCTGCAGAACAAAATTTTCCTCGCCAGGAAGCGTGGTATAGAAAAATGTTAGCCCATCGTGGGAGTTGGCAATTTTGCCGCCGCGGCTTTCAACGGTAACAGGTTTGCTTAAATCTGCCTCATCCGAGGTAGAAAGCTTTTTACCGTCGATAGTGACATCGTTAACGCCGATTTTTTCCGCCAGCACGTTCGATGAAAAATTGACGTCGGTAGATTGGCCAAAGGTAATTGCTTTCCACACAGGTGCCGGTGCGGCCAGCGCTGTGGCCGAAATAAGCGAGCTGCAAACGGTAAGGGCCAGAGATATTTTATAATTCATTTTATTCTCCTGAGTAATTATTGCCCGACATTATCAACAGTTTGAAACACTGTTTCTTTTTTATACGTCACACTCTTTGATGAATAAAACACTGTTTTATTTTTTAGCGATCTTTATTCAGGATGAAAAAAAATAGCTAACTCATTGTATGAATTACGCAGTACAAACAATGGCGCTACTTTTCAGCGGTAAACTGCTTTACTCTGCCCTGCAAACCGCCGTTAAATGGCCGGGAAATGTGATTGTTGTACGTTTCATGGGCAGCCCATTTCGTGCGGCAAAATATGTAGAATTTTCAACGCGAAAGAGGTTAACTTCTTTCCCAAAATCAAGTCAGGACACGTATGTTGAACAGAAAAATGAGCGTGGTGATCCTTGCAGCGGGCAAAGGTACACGCATGTATTCCGATCTCCCCAAAGTGCTGCATACTCTTGCCGGGAAGGCGATGGTTCAGCATGTCATTGATACTGCTACGCTTCTTGGCGCAAACCATGTTCATCTCGTTTACGGACACGGCGGCGATCTGCTTAAACAACGTCTCAGTGACGATAAACTGAATTGGGTGCTGCAGGCTGAACAGCTCGGTACAGGCCACGCGATGCAGCAGGCCGCGCCGTTCTTTGCCGATGACGAAGAGATATTGATGCTCTACGGCGATGTGCCGCTGATTTCCCTGGAAACGCTGGAACGTCTTCGCGCCGCCAAACCCGAAGGCGGCATCGGTTTATTAACGGTCGTGCTGGACGATCCAACGGGATATGGCCGTATCACTCGTGAAAACGGCGCGGTGACGGGCATTGTTGAGCAGAAAGATGCCAGCGACGAGCAGCGTAAGATTAATGAAATCAATACCGGCATTTTGATCGCCAACGGTGGGGATTTAAAACGCTGGCTCGGTAAGCTCACCAATAACAATGCGCAGGGTGAATACTACATCACCGATATTATTGCGCTGGCCTTCCAGGAAGGGCGTGAAATTGTTGCCGTTCATCCGCAGCGCCTGAGTGAAGTTGAAGGCGTAAATAACCGCCTTCAGCTGTCCCGTCTGGAGCGGGCTTACCAGCTTGAACAAGCGGAAAAATTGCTGCTGGCGGGCGTAATGCTGCGCGATCCGGCGCGTTTCGATCTGCGCGGTACGCTGGAGCATGGGCGGGATGTCGAGATCGATGCTAACGTCATCATTGAAGGTCACGTTACGCTTGGCGATCGCGTGAAGGTCGGTGCGGGCACCATCCTGAAGAACAGCGTAATTGGTGATGATTGCGAAATCAGCCCTTATAGCGTGGTTGAAGATGCGCGTCTGGAGGCTGAATGCACCATCGGGCCGTTCGCACGTTTGCGTCCGGGCGCAGAATTATTAGCAGGCGCGCACGTTGGCAACTTTGTCGAAATGAAAAAAGCGCGTCTGGGTAAAGGCTCGAAAGCGGGTCATCTCACCTATCTGGGTGATGCGGAGATCGGCGACAACGTGAACGTCGGCGCTGGCGTTATTACCTGTAATTATGATGGCGCGAACAAACATAAAACCATTATTGGCGACGATGTGTTTGTTGGTTCAGATACCCAGCTGGTCGCACCGGTGACGGTTGCCAACGGCGCAACGATTGCCGCAGGCACTACTGTGACGCGTAATGTCGCGGAGAACGAACTGGTATTAAGCCGTGTCCCGCAGGTGCATAAACAAGGCTGGCGTCGCCCGGTGAAGAAGTAACGAATTCGGGATGAGGGGAAAGATAATTCCTCCGCCCACACTGCAGTAACTATAAAAATAACCCCACTCTCTACAAGGCTCGGGGCGTCCGTAAATCGGACACAGACACCGGATGATACATCCGGTGTATACAGGTTGACCGACAACATATGGCATAACGCCAAAATCGGAATCAAAAACTATGTGTGGAATTGTTGGCGCAGTCGCGCAACGTGATGTAGCTGAAATCCTTCTCGAAGGTTTACGTCGTCTGGAGTACCGTGGTTACGACTCTGCCGGCCTGGCAGTGGTTGACGCGCAAGGTCGTATGACCCGCCTGCGTCGCCTCGGTAAAGTGCAGATGCTCTCCCAGGCGGCGGAAGAACACCCGCTGCATGGCGGCACCGGTATTGCTCACACCCGCTGGGCAACCCACGGCGAACCGTCGGAAGGCAACGCGCATCCCCATGTTTCTGACCACATTGTCGTGGTGCATAACGGTATTATCGAAAACCACGAACCGCTGCGTGAAATGTTAAAAGAACGCGGCTATGTATTTGTTTCTGAAACGGATACCGAAGTTATCGCTCACCTGGTGCACTGGGAGCTTGAACAGGGCGGCACGCTGCGCGAAGCGGTACTGCGCACCATCCCGCAGCTACGCGGCGCTTATGGCACGGTTATCATGGATAGCCGTAATCCAGAAGTCCTGCTGGCGGCGCGCTCTGGTAGCCCGCTGGTGATTGGCCTCGGCATGGGTGAAAACTTTATTGCTTCCGATCAGCTGGCGCTGCTGCCGGTTACCCGTCGCTTTATCTTTCTCGAAGAGGGCGATATCGCCGAAGTGACCCGCCGTAACGTGGTCATTTTTGATAAATCCGGCGCGCAGATAAAACGCCCGGAGATTGAATCCAATCTGCAATACGACGCTGGCGATAAAGGTATCTATCGCCATTACATGCAGAAAGAGATCTATGAGCAGCCGAACGCCATCAAAAACACGCTGGCCGGTCGCATCAGCCACGGCGAAGTGGACCTGAGTGAACTGGGGCCGAACGCCAACGATATGCTGGCAAAGGTTGAACATATCCAGATCGTCGCCTGCGGCACCTCTTACAACTCCGGTATGGTTTCACGCTACTGGTTTGAAGCGCTGGCGGGCGTGCCGTGCGATGTCGAAATCGCCTCTGAATTCCGCTACCGCAAATCCGCGGTGCGTCGCAACAGCCTGATGATCACCCTGTCGCAGTCCGGTGAAACGGCGGATACGCTGGCGGCGCTGCGCCTGTCAAAAGAGCTCGGTTATTTAGGTTCGCTGGCGATTTGTAACGTCCCTGGCTCGTCGCTGGTGCGGGAATCGGATCTGGCGATGATGACCAAAGCCGGGACCGAAATCGGCGTGGCCTCCACCAAAGCCTTTACTACGCAGCTCACCGTATTGCTGATGCTGGTGGCGAAACTGAGCCGCCTGAAAGGGCTGGATGCGTCTATTGAGCACGACATTGTGCATGGTTTGCAGGCGCTGCCGAGCCGTATTGAACAGATGCTGTCGCAGGATAAACGCATCGAAGCGCTGGCGGAGGATTTCTCTGACAAACATCATGCGCTGTTCCTCGGCCGTGGCGATCAGTACCCGATCGCGCTGGAAGGTGCGCTGAAGTTAAAAGAGATCTCCTATATTCACGCAGAAGCGTATGCCGCAGGCGAGTTGAAACATGGCCCGCTGGCGTTGATTGATGCGGATATGCCGGTGATTGTTGTCGCGCCGAACAATGAGTTACTGGAAAAACTGAAATCCAACATCGAAGAAGTGCGCGCCCGCGGCGGCGTGCTGTATGTCTTCGCCGATCAGGATGCCGGTTTCACCAGCAGCGACAATCTGCACATTATCGAGATGCCGCATGTCGAAGAAGCGATTGCGCCTATTTTCTATACCGTGCCGCTGCAGCTGCTGGCTTATCATGTGGCGCTGATTAAAGGCACCGACGTGGACCAGCCGCGTAACCTGGCGAAATCTGTAACGGTGGAATAATCCGAAACTGGCGTCATTTCCCGTCAGGGGCGTTGACGTTAATCGGAGTGTAAATAAGTCCGGATATGCTTTTGAAAAAAAGCATACCGGATTTTTTTATGTCTATCCCTAAGCAAACCATTCCTGAATTCTTCCGCGCGCAGTACGGCGACGACTATAGGTTTTCGTGCTGTTTCCCCCGCTTCGCAAGCCGTTAATCATCCTGTTCCCTACCGGAGAATTCCCATGCTTTCCCGCATCACGGTAAAACTGGCCGCCGCGCCCGATCTGCTTTTCTGGAAAATGGCTGGCAGTGAATCCCTTTCAGAACCTTTTGAATATACCCTCACGCTGCTCGGTGAAGATGGCAGGCTCGACAGAGGGAAGCTGCTTGGGCAGCCGCTGACCGTTGAAATCCCGGCACCGGGGCAGGCTGCGATACGCTATCTCAATGGCAAGATCACCAGCGTGGCGGTCTCTTCCGTGGAGCTTTCCGGTGAGCGCTATGCCGCCTGGCAAGTCACCCTGGAGTCGGATCTGTGGCCGATGCGGCTGGAGCGCAATATGCGCATCTTTCAGGCGCAGACGGTGCCGCAAATTGTACAGACGATGCTGGCAGAACAGGGTGTGAAAATAGATTCTCAGCTGACGCAAAGTTACCGCATCTGGGATTATTGCGTGCAGTACCAGGAGAGCAGCCTCGATTTTATTAGCCGCCTGATGGAGCTTGAAGGGATTAGCTGGTATTTCCGCCACGCGCCCGATAGCCATACGCTGGTGCTTACAGATGCAGGTTCTGTTTTCCCTACCGCTCCCGGATATGAGCTGATTCCCTATATTCAGACGACGGCGGGCGGTGTGGCAGATTATGAAGGCATCAGCCAGTGGTCGATGCAAGAAAGGGTCACGCCGGGCCTGTTCAGCACGGAAGATTATGATTTCCGCAAACCCAACGCCTGGCTGTTTCAGGCGCGGCAGAATCCGGCCTCACCTTCGCCGGGTAAAATCGATGTCTATGAATGGCCGGGGCGTTTTGTTGAACAGAATGACGGGGAATATTATGCCCGTATCAAGCAGGAGCGCTGGCAGGTTGAGCATCAACAAATTACCGCTACCGCCACGGCAACCGGTATTGCTACCGGGCGCCGTTTCCAGCTCACCCACGCGCCTTATCCTGAGGATAATGGCAGCTATCTGGTCACGAGAACCTGGCTGCAGTGTGAGGAAAACCGTTATGCCAGCGGCGATGATGGCGCAAGCTCGCGGCTTATTAGCTTTAGTGTAATTCCCGCGTCGCTGGTGTATCGCCCGGCGCAGAAAACCCCCTGGCCACGCACCTATGGTCCGCAAACCGCCCGCGTTGTTGGCCCCGCGGGTGAGACAATCTGGACCGATAAATATGGCCGTATCAAGGTGAAGTTTCACTGGGATCGGTTGGGTAATAATGATGAAACCAGTTCTTGCTGGGTGCGCGTCTCCAGCGCGTGGGCGAGCCAGGGATTTGGCGGGGTACAAATTCCGCGCGTCGGTGATGAAGTGGTGATTGATTTTATTAATGGCGATCCCGACCGCCCTATCGTCACCGGGCGCGTCTATAACGATGCCAATATGCCACCCTGGGCGTTACCTGCCGCGGCCACGGTAATGGGATTTATGACCCGTTCCAAAACCGGCAGCTGCGATAACGCCAGCTATCTGTTATTCGAAGATAAGCTTGGGGTTGAGCGGGTCGATATGCATGCGGAAAAGGATATGAATATCTCCGTGGAGAACAATCAGGTGATAACCGTCGGCGGTAACAGAAGCCTGACGGTTGCCGGAGAACTCAGCGATGAGGTGACGAAAAAAGCCGATTTCAAATACCATGCGACGCGCACGGTGCTGGTGGAAGATAAAGATTCCCGCACGGTAAAAAACGGTGAAGAGCTTACCGTCACCAATGGCCGTAAGAAAACCGTCACCAGCGGTGGCGAAACGGTAGCGATCAAAGGCGGCAGAAAAGAGGAAATTGAAGGAACCGCTTTTCAGCATGTGACTGAATCAGTGAGCTATACCTTTGATAGCGGCGTAAAATCGACCATTACCGGCTCGCGCGAAGAGCATATTTCACAGCACCTGACGCAGGCCATTCAGGGCAACAGCGTGACCACAATAGAAGGTCAGTGGAACCAGACCATTAACGGCGGAGCGAAAATCTATTCGCCAAAAGTGATCACCATTGAGAGTGCAGAAAAAGTGCATGTGAAAACGCCCCATGCCTTTGAATATAAAGATCATAAAGAGTCTGCCTCGCTCTTCTCGTTTGATTTCACCGCCCTGAAAGTGGTCACGGAAGCCTCTTCGTTTACCGTTTCGGCCATCAGTAAGGTAGCTTTAACGGGCCTGAAGTTTGATAAATCGGCTTTCGATTTAGCGTCTCATGATGGTCGCGTTGAATTTGGTAAAGCGATGATGCAATACGGTCAGGTGATGGCTTCGGTCCATGGTTTAACGATGTTTATGTAAGGGATGAGCGGAATGAAAATTGCCATCGTTTTTTCTGTCGTTTTTATTGTCGGTATGATTGCTTACATCGTGTATCTGTTTAATCGCGATCACCGTATTCAGACCCACGGGCGAGAATTGCAGGCCACCATCGAAGATGTCACCTATATCAGCTCCAATGATAACGGGACCTTAAATATTCGCTACCGGCTGGCGGTCCACGATGGAAGCCTCACGCGTGCAGTGGCGGGCACTGAGACAATCGCGGCTTTCTACGCGTCAAAAATGCAAAAAGGGCAAAACGTCGATATCAAGTACCTCGACGACCGCCATATTCTTTTTATCTTTGATAAGTAGTTCAACGCGTAGGCGGGTTACGCAGCAGCTGTCCTGTTAAATCTTTGCCAGGTCTGCGTGATAACCTGGTTTTAGCCAGACCTGAATAGCGGTGACACTTTTTCCCCATCGGACAGGGAAAATGTGTCACCCAGGAGCGGCATCGTTATTTGTTAACTTTGCTGCTCAATTCATTTAGCGACCTTTCCAGTCCATCGATGCTGCGCTGCATATCATCCACTTTGCGGCTTAAGTTTTCATTATCTCTTTTCAATTCATCTCTTTCTCGTTCGATATCCTCAAGCTTGCTTTTCATATTCCCTATATCTTTTTGTTGCTCAGGGAATTTCTCTTGAATATTGATTAGGTCAGCAGTGTTCAACTGCGATGAGGGTACGATTGTTATTACATCCGATCTTTGTTGGGAGAGAACCAGGATCGGATCGTTGGATAAACTCCCATTACCTAAGGCTATTTCCTTCGCATTGGCTTGAGTGGAAAGAGACAGGAGAAGACTTAACAGTGCTGCAGGGAAAACAACCGATTTGCGCATCATTGTTCCTTAATATTGGTTACGTAGTATTCAATATGTTTGCACAGCATGGATAGATGTCGAATTGACGCGCGCTTTTTAAGACGCTGATAAATGAAAGCACGTTCGCAGGATGCGCGAAAGAGGAATTACTACTAATAACGTTGCATTCGTCCCGGTGTTTTGAAACCTCTTGTACGTTTTCATAAAATGAAAACCTTTACATATCGGTTATGTAAATTTGTCAGATAATTTATATGTTTATCAACTAATTAAGAGATAGCGCAGTAAAACGTTGAGGCTGTCATCAAACAGTAACAATCTTTGCATATAACTGTCATCAAAGTGTCCTATTTTGCTCCCAGTAGCAACTCAAACAACGATTTACGATCCCTGCAGGAGACATTATGAACGTTATGCGTACCACTGTCGCAACTGTTGTCGCCGCGACCTTTTCTCTGAGTGCTTTTGCTGTTAACGCAGCGGCCAGCCTGACGGGCGCGGGTGCAACTTTCCCTGCACCGGTGTACGCCAAATGGGCGGATACCTACCAGAAAGAGACGGGCAATAAAGTTAACTATCAGGGTATCGGCTCTTCCGGTGGTGTAAAACAAATTACCGCTAAAACCGTGGATTTCGGTGCCTCCGACGCTCCGCTGGCTGATGACAAACTGGCGCAGGAAGGCCTGTTCCAGTTCCCGACCGTAATCGGCGGTATCGTGCTGGCTATCAACGTACCGGGCGTGAAATCCGGTGAGCTGGTGCTGGATGGCAAAACCCTGGGTGATATCTATCTGGGCAATATCAAAAAATGGGATGACGCGGCCATCGCCAAACTCAACCCGGGTCTGAAACTGCCTGCGCAGAATATCGCCGTCGTGCGTCGCGCCGATGGTTCCGGTACCTCTTTCGTTTTCACCAGCTACCTGGCGAAAGTGAATGAAGAGTGGAAATCGAAAGTCGGTTCTGGTTCTACCGTTAACTGGCCGACCGGTCTGGGCGGTAAAGGTAACGACGGAATCGCCGCATTCGTTCAGCGTCTGCCGGGTTCTATCGGCTATGTTGAATACGCTTACGCTAAGCAGAACAACCTGACGTATACCAAACTGATGTCAGCCGATGGCAAAGCGGTTAGCCCGACGGAAACCAGCTTCTCCAACGCGGCCAAAGATATCGACTGGAGCAAATCTTTCGCCCAGGATCTGACCAACCAGAAAGGCGCGGATGTGTGGCCAATCACCTCCACCACCTTCATCCTGGTGCACAAAGAGCAGGCGAAACCTGAACAGGGCGCTGAAGTGCTGAAATTCTTTGACTGGGCTTACAAAAAAGGCGCGAAACAGGCTAACGATCTCGATTACGCTTCCCTGCCGGATAGCGTGGTTGAACAAGTACGCGCGGCCTGGAAAACCAATGTGAAAGACAGCAGCGGTAAAGCACTGTACTAATCACACGTTTTTGAACACCATGGCGGATGGCGCTTACACCATCCGCCTTACAGATCCGCTGTAGGCCCGGCAAGCATAAGTAAGCATGGGCAAATTCGTAAGACGTTAAACTGAAGAGTAATTTATGGCTGCAACCAAGCCGGCATTTAACCCACCGGGTAAAAAAGGCGACATCTTTTTCAGCGCACTGGTCAGACTGGCTGCGCTGATTGTTTTATTGCTGCTCAGCGGCATTATTGTGTCCCTGATTTTCTCCTCATGGCCAAGCATTCAAAAGTTTGGTTTCTCTTTCCTGTGGACCAAAGAGTGGGATGCGCCCAATGACGTCTACGGTGCCCTGGTACCGATTTACGGCACCCTTGTCACCTCGTTCATTGCGCTGCTGATCGCCGTACCGGTGAGTTTTGGTATCGCCCTGTTCCTGACGGAGCTGTCGCCAAACTGGCTGAAGCGCCCGCTGGGGATCGCGATTGAACTGCTGGCGGCGATCCCAAGTATTGTATACGGCATGTGGGGGCTGTTTATTTTCGCGCCGCTGTTTGCCACCTACTTTCAGGAACCGGTGGGCAACGTCCTTTCCAATATTCCTTTTGTTGGCGCGCTCTTTTCCGGGCCGGCATTCGGCATCGGTATTCTGGCCGCCGGGGTGATCCTCGCCATTATGATCATTCCCTACATCGCGGCAGTAATGCGCGATGTCTTCGAACAAACGCCGGTGATGATGAAAGAGTCGGCCTACGGTATCGGCTGCACCACCTGGGAAGTTATCTGGCGCATCGTATTGCCCTTTACCAAAAACGGGGTGATTGGCGGTGTAATGCTCGGCCTGGGACGCGCGCTGGGTGAAACCATGGCGGTCACCTTTATCATCGGTAACACCTACCAGCTCGACAGCGCATCGCTGTTTATGCCGGGTAACAGTATTACCTCCGCGCTGGCGAATGAATTTGCCGAAGCCGAATCGGGGCTGCATGTGGCGGCATTGATGGAGCTGGGCCTGATCCTGTTCGTGATCACCTTTATCGTGTTGGCCATTTCCAAATTTATGATTATGCGCCTGACGAAAAACGAGGGGGCACGCTAATGGCTACGATTGAAATGCAAGGCACCGCACAGCTGGTCGAATCGCGTCGCAAAATGCAGGCGCGCCGCCGTTTTAAAAACCGCATTGCCCTGACGCTGTCGATGGCGACCATGGCGTTCGGTCTGTTTTGGCTGATTTGGATCCTGCTCTCGACGGTTACGCGCGGCTTTGATGGCATGTCGCTGGCGTTGTTTACCGAAATGACGCCGCCGCCGAATACGGCGGGCGGCGGGCTGGCTAACGCCCTGGCGGGTAGCGGTCTGTTAATCCTCTGGGCAACGGTGGTCGGTACGCCGCTGGGGATTCTGGCGGGGATTTATCTGGCGGAATATGGCCGTAAATCGCTGTTGGCGGAAGTAATCCGGTTTATCAACGACATTCTGCTCTCAGCACCGTCGATTGTGGTTGGCCTGTTTGTCTACACCATTGTTGTGGCGCAAATGCAGCACTTCTCCGGCTGGGCGGGGGTGATTGCGCTGGCGCTGTTACAGGTGCCGATCGTTATTCGTACCACCGAGAACATGCTGAAACTGGTGCCGGACAGCCTGCGCGAAGCGGCTTACGCCCTCGGCACGCCGAAGTGGAAGATGATCTCCGCGATTACCCTGAAAGCGTCGGTTTCCGGGATTATGACCGGCGTGCTGCTGGCCGTTGCGCGTATCGCCGGTGAAACGGCGCCCCTGCTGTTTACGGCGCTCTCCAATCAGTTCTGGAGCACCGATATGATGCAGCCGATTGCTAACCTGCCGGTGACGATTTTCAAATTCGCTATGAGCCCGTTTGCCGAGTGGCAGCAGCTGGCCTGGGCCGGGGTGCTGATTATCACTCTCTGCGTACTGCTGTTGAATATTCTGGCGCGCGTTATCTTCGCGAAGAGTAAACACGGTTAATTTTTGCGACGCGGCGAAGGCGGCGTCGAGTTGAGGAACGAGATAAATGAGTATGGTTGAAACGACGCCGGACAAGATTCAGGTTCGCGATTTGAACTTCTACTACGGCAAATTCCATGCCCTGAAAAACATCAGCCTGGATATTGCTAAAAATCAGGTGACGGCGTTTATCGGGCCGTCAGGCTGCGGCAAATCGACGCTGCTGCGTACCTTTAACAAAATGTTTGAGCTTTATCCCGATCAGCGCGCTGAAGGGGAAATCCTGCTCGACGGCGACAATATTCTCACCAATACCCAGGACATCGCGCTGCTGCGCGCCAAAGTGGGCATGGTGTTTCAAAAGCCAACGCCGTTTCCGATGTCGATTTATGACAATATCGCGTTCGGTGTGCGTCTGTTTGAGAAGCTCTCTCGCCCGGAAATGGACGAGCGCGTGCAGTGGGCGTTGACCAAAGCCGCATTATGGAACGAAACCAAGGATAAACTGCATCAGAGCGGGTACTCTCTCTCCGGCGGTCAGCAGCAGCGTCTGTGCATCGCGCGCGGTATCGCGATCCGTCCTGAAGTGCTGCTGCTGGATGAGCCCTGTTCGGCTCTTGACCCGATTTCAACCGGTCGTATCGAAGAGCTGATTACCGAGCTTAAACAGGACTACACCGTGGTTATCGTGACGCACAATATGCAGCAGGCGGCGCGCTGCTCCGATCACACGGCTTTTATGTATCTCGGTGAGTTGATTGAGTTCAGCATTACAGATGATCTGTTCACGAAGCCGAAAATGAAGCAAACGGAAGACTATATTACCGGGCGCTATGGTTGATTTACCGAACCGTAAAGGTATCAGCCACCCTGTTACAACGTGAAATCTGTCGGGCATTTGGAGTGCACCATGGACAATCTCAACCTTAATAAACATATTTCCGCTCAGTTTAACGCTGAGCTGGAAAACATTCGCACTCAGGTAATGACCATGGGTGGGATGGTGGAGCAGCAGCTTTCTGATGCGATCACCGCCATGCACAACCAGGACAGCGAGCTGGCAAAGCGCGTTGTTGAGGGAGACAAACAGGTCAATATGATGGAAGTCGCCATCGATGAGGCCTGCGTGCGTATTATCGCCAAACGGCAACCCACGGCGAGCGATTTACGTCTGGTGATGGCGATTATTAAAACCATCGCTGAGCTTGAGCGCATCGGCGATGTGGCGGACAAAATCTGCCGTACGGCGCTGGAGAAGTTCTCCCACCAGCATCAGCCGCTGCTGGTCAGCCTTGAGTCGCTGGGCCGTCATACCGTACAGATGCTTCACGATGTGCTTGACGCTTTCGCCCGTATGGATCTGGACGAAGCGGTGCGTATTTATCGCGAAGATAAAAAAGTGGACCAGGAATATGAAGGCATCGTGCGTCAGTTAATGACCTATATGATGGAAGATTCCCGTACCATTCCGAGCGTCCTGACTGCGCTGTTCTGCGCCCGTTCTATCGAGCGTATCGGCGACCGTTGCCAGAATATCTGCGAATACATCTTCTACTTCGTGAAGGGGCAGGATTTCCGTCACGTCGGCGGCGATGAGCTGGATAAACTGCTCGCCGGAAAAGATCCGAAAGAGTGATGTAAAAACCCCCTCAAGGCACGAGGGGGTTGTTGTTTCAGGACGCTTTCTCGCCAGCTTCGCAAGGTACGAAGCCACAGAAGTCTCGCCCGCCCGTCAGTGAAAACCTTCTATTGTGCTTACTAGCCTAAACGTCTCTTTGGCGCTACCGATAGCCTCGCCTGTGGCCCATGCAAGCACGTCACTCATCTGCTTTCCTCAGGCTGTATCAGGAAAAGTCCGCCCACAGACGCAGCTTGCCGCAGTGCAGACAGCGAAACAGATAGCCCTGGCAATCGCCGCCGTCCCGTAGGGTCTCAGGCAGCTTGTCATACTCGATACCGATGGCATGGCAGTCGGCATGCAGATCGGCAAATTGCTCCAGTTTGTCGGCAATATCGGCCCAGCCAACATACCCCTCGAAGGCGCAGAAATCATTACAGTGCGCCAGCCAGTACTCCTGCTGCCAGCCGCAATACCCCGGCGTTCGTTCGGTCAGTTCAATCACGCGAGCTTCCGGCCAGGGATTTTTGAAGCCGGTAAATTCGCCTTCGTCATCGAACTCGCTTTCGATACCCTCCAGCGAAGATTCGTCCTGAAAGCTGCCGTTAAATTTCGCTGCCGCTGCGCCGTCGGCAATGCACCACGGGCAGAGATAGTCGATTTCTTGCTGGCTATAGAACGGGTTCGTGTAGTAGCAGTCGGTCGACTGCTGACAGCAGGCGCAAGTGACCGTTTTGTCTTCAGAGAACACCCCTGTTTCCAGGGGGCGCGGGTGATATTTAAATACCGGTAGAGGGCCAAGTTTCTGGGCCATATAAACATCCTGTTTAGTGGTTTAAATTAACGCGTAACATGCCACCCTCGTGCTCGCCACAACGCTGGTAACTGCGCCAGCTCAGTGAACGTCGTCACTTTAGGGTGGTCGATGGGTTTGTTATGCGGATCGGCGCAGAAGTAAAATACTTCCATCCCTGCCGCGATACCAGATTGCGCTCCGGCAATGGAGTCATCTACCAGAATACAATTCACCGGATCGACTTCAAGCGCTTTAGCTGCATGGTACATTAACGCCGGATCGGGCTTCCAGCGTTGTATGTCATAGCCGCTAAACAGTTTTTCAGGAAAGTGATGTAGCATCCCAAGTTTGCCCAAAGAGTGTTGCATTTTGCTGACCGGGCCGTTGGAAACCACGCACATGGGAATCTCTACCGCCTCCAGTAACGCGTTCGCGCCGGCAATCACTTCCAGCTCGCTATCAAACAGACGCGACACTTCCGCGCGGTACACCGGCTCCAGCGCGCTTTTATCCAGTGTTTTACCTGATTCTTCGCCGATAACATCGATTATCTCGTACAGCTTCATGCCCTTAAATCGTTTAAACACCTCTTCAAGTTCGAGAGTGATACCAAATTCGGCAAACATATGGACATAAGCGCGCGAGCAAATTACTTCACTGTCGACCAGGGTGCCGTCACAGTCGAAAAAAACCGCTTCAATGTGGGACATGCCGTTTCCTGTTTTTTATTGCAAGTTTAACGTTTACTTATCGCAGATGGCGGGACGCAATCGTTGCCGTATAAGTAAATTCAATGAAAAAAATTGTGTGATAACCGTCAATATTGTCTCATTTTGGTATAGGATAGCGACGAATTTTCCTTCCTATTCCGGAAATTGATAATGAGCCAACAACAGACTACCCAGGCTGCGGGCCAGGGGTTACTTGACCGCGTGTTTAAATTGCGTGAGCACGGTACTTCTGCACGCACGGAAGTGATCGCGGGTTTTACAACGTTTTTGACGATGGTCTATATCGTTTTTGTTAACCCCCAGATTCTGGGCGTCGCCGGGATGGACACCAGCGCCGTTTTTGTTACCACCTGTCTGATTGCTGCATTCGGCAGCATCCTGATGGGGCTGGTCGCCAACCTGCCGGTGGCGCTGGCTCCGGCGATGGGTCTGAATGCCTTCTTTGCGTTTGTGGTTGTTGGTGCAATGGGCCTCTCATGGCAGATTGGCATGGGGGCGATTTTCTGGGGCGCGGTAGGTTTGCTGCTGCTGACGATTTTCCGCGTACGTTACTGGATGATTGCCAATATCCCGGTTAGCCTGCGCGTGGGTATTACCAGCGGTATCGGCCTGTTTATCGGCATGATGGGGCTGAAAAACGCCGGTATTATCGTCGCCAACAAAGAGACGCTGGTGAGCATCGGCAACCTGACCTCCCACAGCGTTCTGCTGGGCGCTCTCGGTTTCTTTATCATCGCCATTCTGGCTTCCCGCAATATTCACGCCGCTGTGCTGGTCTCCATCGTCGTAACGACGCTGTTGGGCTGGATGCTGGGCGATGTGCAATACCACGGCATTATCTCCGCGCCGCCGAGCGTCGCGTCCGTGGTTGGCAACGTAGATCTGGCCGGTTCGTTCAATATCGGTCTGGCGGGTGTGATCTTCTCGTTTATGCTGGTTAACCTGTTTGACTCCTCCGGTACGCTGATTGGCGTGACCGATAAAGCCGGGCTGGTGGACGAGAAAGGCAAGTTTCCGCGCATGAAGCAGGCGCTGTTTGTCGACAGTATCTCTTCGGTTGCCGGTTCGTTTATTGGCACCTCTTCCGTTACGGCTTATATCGAATCCTCTTCCGGCGTCTCCGTCGGCGGTCGTACCGGCCTGACGGCGGTGGTTGTGGGTCTGTTGTTCCTGCTGGTTATCTTCCTCTCGCCGCTGGCGGGAATGGTGCCGGGCTATGCTGCGGCTGGCGCGCTGATTTATGTTGGCGTGCTGATGACCTCGAGCCTTGCGCGGGTGAAGTGGGACGATCTGACGGAAGCCGTGCCGGCGTTTATCACCGCGGTGATGATGCCGTTTAGCTTCTCCATTACCGAAGGGATTGCGCTCGGGTTTATCTCTTACTGCGTGATGAAGATCGGTACCGGTCGCCTGCGTGATCTCAGTCCGTGCGTGATCGTGGTTGCGCTGCTGTTCCTGCTTAAAATCGTCTTTATCGACGCTCACTAAGCGCTCTCCTCTCCCGGCCGGGAGAGGACGAGTATCTACCGCTTGACGCGACGAAGGTCATCGCCGATAGCGGTATCGCTGCCTCGTCAGAGCAACCGCTTTTCCTGGCCCCTTGACGCGCTATCGCGATAAGATCAGTTAAAAGTCAGAGCTTTTTCCGCAGGCAGGCTGGTAAAACGCATTAAGCGGGAAGCGGGATCGTTAGCCCGCGTTTGCACATCCGCGAGATATCGCCACCCTTTTTGGCTATCGAACTCCCAGATTTTCAGGCTTTCAATCGCCGGACTAACGGCGACGGACCAAATCAACACGTCTTCCGCGTCACACATCACTTCTACCTGCGTCAGATGCGCAGCGCGAAGGCGTCCCGCCCCTGGCAACAGCTGTAGCAAACCCGGATCGTCATGCATCTGGTGCAACAACTTCATCACGCTCTGGCGAATGGTCAACAGCTGAGTTTGCGCTTCGTTGGCATCGTTTTGATTGTTGATCCACAACTGTTCATTGTTGGTGAAGGTATATTTCTGCCCGTGCGGGCTATGGAAGCTGCGCGTTGCGCGCTGTAGCTCCATATCCAATCCGCATTCGCCTTCGGTAGTGATGGCGACGCCTACCATATTTCCCGCATAGGCCAGCGAAAAGTGTGGCAGGCTGGTATCGACAAAGCGTGGTCTTCCGCCCGGCTCGATTTCAATTTCCGGTAACTCGCTGGCGCCATACAGCATAAATAACATTTCAGCGAGCAGTGCGCGGGAAGCGAGAAAGCGTGAGCGGCGGTGTTCAGGTAGCTGACGCGCCATATCGTGGCAGGAAAGGGGGAGCCGGGTTGAAACGAGATGCCCTTCTGACAAAACCCCCCTTGCAAAGTGCGTCGCCATTTTTCTCTCCTTGATAATGGTCTGAATTAATCGAATCGATAATCAATATTATCGCCCATACTGCATAGGTTTTAATGCGGAAAATCGCATCTGAAAAGTCCTAACGGGTGATATTTACACTTTCTTTAGTGATTCGACGCACTTTCGGATAATCATACCGTTGCCACGAAAGCGGCCGTAAAAACGGCCGCTGTGCGATTATTTGCCAATACAGAAGCTAGAAAAAATCCGTCCCAGTAAGTCATCCGAGGTAAATTCACCGGTGATTTCGCTCAAGTTCTGCTGCGCCAGACGCAACTCTTCGGCCAGCAGCTCCCCGGCCCAGGCACCTAACAGTTGCGCTTTGCCCTGCTGCAGATGGTCGGCAGCGGTTTCCAGCGCCTGCAGATGACGACGGCGCGCGAGGAAACCGCCCTCCATGCTGGTATCAAAGCCCATGCTCTGCTTAAGATGCTGGCGCAGCACGTCTACGCCTTCGCCCGAGCGTGCAGAGAGGCGCACAAGTGAGTGACCATTCACTTCGCTAAGGCCTGGCTGCTCACCGGTGACATCCGCTTTGTTGCGCACCACGGTGATGGGCAGTTTTGCCGGTAGACGGGCGATAAAATCGGGCCAGATTGCTGCCGGGTCAACGGCATCGGTGGTGGTGCTATCGACCATAAACAGCACGCGGTCAGCCTGTTCTATCTCCTGCCAGGCGCGCTCAATACCAATGCGTTCCACTTCATCGCTGGCTTCACGCAGCCCGGCGGTATCGATGATATGCAGCGGCATACCGTCAATATGAATATGTTCGCGCAGCACGTCGCGGGTGGTACCGGCAATATCCGTGACGATAGCCGCTTCGCGCCCGGCCAGCGCATTCAACAGGCTTGATTTACCGGCGTTTGGCCGCCCGGCAATCACTACCTTCATCCCTTCACGCAGCAGGCTGCCCTGGCGCGCTTCGGCGCGTACGGCGTCCAGATCGGCAATAACGTCATTAAGCTGGGCTTCGATTTTGCCGTCGGAGAGGAAGTCGATCTCCTCATCGGGAAAATCAATCGCCGCTTCGACGTAGATGCGCAGGTGAGTAAGTGCTTCCACCAGATGATTGACGCGTGCGGAAAAGACGCCCTGTAATGAATTCACTGCCGACCGCGCCGCCTGCTCGGAACTGGCGTCAATCAGATCGGCTATCGCTTCCGCCTGCGCCAAATCGAGCTTGTCATTCAGAAAGGCACGTTCCGAGAACTCACCAGGATTGGCGATACGCAGCCCTGGCAGCGTCAGGATGCGTTTTAACAGCAGATCGAGGATAACCGGACCGCCGTGGCCCTGTAGCTCCAGCACGTCTTCACCGGTGAAGGAATTTGGGCCAGGAAACCACAGCGCAATCCCTTGATCGAGCACCGCACCGTCGCCATCCATAAACGGCAGATAATCGGCATAACGCGGTTTCGGCAGCTTGCCCAGTACCGCCTGCGCCACCTCGCGCGCTTTGGCGCCTGAAATACGCAGGATGCCCACGCCACCGCGTCCCGGTGGGGTTGCCTGGGCGACAATCGTGTCGTTATGGTTCATGGTTTGTCTCGTTTAATACCAATAAAAAAGGCGGTCATCTGACCGCCCTTAGTTTAGCGACTGCTTAGCGCAATCAGGAGCTTTTCTTCTCGCGGCTGTGAAGGCCACGCTTCTCCAGACCACGGTAGATTAGCTGCTGCTGGATAATGGTCACCAGGTTGCTGACGATGTAGTACAGCACCAGACCTGACGGGAACCACAGGAAGAACACCGTGAAGATGACCGGCATAAAGGTCATGATCTTCTGCTGCATCGGGTCGGTCACGGTGGTCGGCGACATCTTCTGAATGAAGAACATCGTTACGCCCATCAGGATCGGCAGAATGTAGTACGGGTCTTGCGCGGACAGGTCATGGATCCACAGGGCGAACGGCGCATGGCGCAGCTCAACGGAACCCATCAGCATGTAATACAGCGCCAGGAAGATAGGCATCTGAATCAGCAGCGGGAAGCAGCCGCCCAGCGGGTTCACTTTCTCCGCTTTGTACAGCGCCATCATCTCCTGACTCATACGCTGTTTGTCATCGCCCAAACGCTCGCGCATCGCCTGAATTTTCGGCTGCAGCATACGCATTTTCGCCATCGAGGTGTACTGCGCTTTGGTCAGCGGGTACATAATGCCACGGACGATAAAGGTAATAGCGATGATGGCGAAGCCCCAGTTGCCCAGGAAGCTATGGATCCATTTCAGCAGTTTGAACAGCGGCTGAGAGATAAACCACAACCAACCATAATCTACCGTCAGATCCAGATGCGGTGCCGCAGCAGCCATTTTGTCCTGAATCTCCGGGCCAACCCACAGGGTGCTATTCAGCGCGGTGGTTTGGCCTGGCTGTACGAGGACCGGCTGGGATTTGTAGCCGATAGCGGCCACGCCGTTGCCCAGGTTGCTGGTGTAGAAGTTGCTGGAAACGTCTTTGTTCGGGATCCACGCGGTCGCGAAATACTGCTGCAGCATCGCCACCCAGCCGCCGTTAGAGCTGACGTTCAGGTTTTCGTTATCGGCGATGGTGTCGAATTTGTATTTCTCATACTTCGCGTCAGGCGTGGAGTATGCCGCGCCGCGGAAGGTATGCAGCGCAAAGTTGCTGCTGCCGGTATCACGATGCGTCGGCAAATTGATGGTTTGCTTCAGCTGACCGAAGGTCGCCACTTCCAGCGGTTTTTCGCTGGCGTTCTGCACGTTATAGCCGACGTTTACCGTATATTCACCGCGTTTCAGGGTGAACGTTTTGGTAAAGGTGTTGCCAGCCGCGTCGGTATAGGTCAGCGGGATCGCCAGTTCATTCTGACCTTCGGCCAGCACAAACGTATCTTTTTCCACGTTATACAGCGGACGTGGGCCGTTCGCCGGGTTATCCGGGCCATCACGCCCTGTCAGGCCGCTCTGCGCCTGATAGATAAACTGCGGGGTGGTTTCCAGCAGTTGGAACGGTTCGCTGGAACCCAGCTCTTTCGGGAAGGTCGGAAGCAGCGCCTGCTCAACATCACCACCACGGGTGTTGATGGTCAGTTCAAGCACGTCGGTTTTAACCGTAATCAGTTTCCCTTGCCCACTGGCCGGAACGCCCTGGTCGGCTGCGTTACCCGCTGCGGTGGTCGTAGTCTGCGTGGTCTGCTGCTGCGCCGGAGGAGGATTTTTATCCTTCTCCCACGTTTGCCAGATCATGAAAGACACGAACAACAAAGCGATGATAAAAAGATTGCGTTGCGAATCCATCGTTAGTGTTCTCTGGTTTTTGAAGGTCCTGGCGGGACGGGATCGTCTCCACCCGGGTGTAAAGGGTGGCATTTTAATACGCGTTTCACTGTCAACCAACTGCCTTTTATCACTCCAAACCTGCGCAATGCCTCAATTCCATAGTGAGAGCAGGTTGGGGTGAAACGGCAATGCGGCCCGAGTAGCGGGCTAATCAGGCGCTGATAGACCCGAATCAGGGCTATCAGGACCCTTGAGCCAGGCGACAATGGCGGCGCCATAATTTTTCCAACGCTTCCGAGAGAGCACGGTTATCGAGGTCGGCAACCCCTTTCTTCGCCACCACCACAAAATCCATTGCCGGCAGTTCATGCTGGCGTAAACGGAAACTTTCACGCGTCAGACGTTTAATCCGATTGCGTTCATGGGCGCGTTTGACGTTTTTCTTGGCGACGGTAAGACCGATACGGGGATGCCCCAGCGAATTCAGGCGGCCGAGGATGGTGATTTGCGGCGTGCCAGCCCGTTGTGGCTGCTGGAAGACGAAAGTGAAATGAGTGGGAGTTAACAAACGTAACTCCCTGGGAAAAGCGAGCTTAACCACTCAGGGGTTAGCTTTTATTACTTGGAAACGGTCAGACGTGCGCGGCCTTTAGCGCGACGACGAGCCAGAACCTGGCGACCATTTTTAGTAGCCATACGAGCACGGAAGCCGTGAGAACGGTTGCGCTTCAGTACAGACGGTTGAAAAGTGCGTTTCATGGCGGTTTCTACCTAAACTTGAATAAATTCACTGACTTTTGCGTATGCCTGAACGAATATCGAACGACTGGCGCGCAAGCCATGGGTAATTAAAGAGGCCGGATTGTAATAATTGTACACTCCGGAGTCAATTCTCTTTCCTTATTGCGCCCCTTTTTTTGCACAAGTTCGCACAAAAAATAAGCAGCATTCGACGCCGGAAGAGCAGCATAACGCGCCGGGGGAAGAATTATACGGAGCCAATGGCAAAGCGCAAGGATCCGTCGGGATCTTCGTTAGATCGTTTACGCTCTAATTCACCGTCAATCATTAAATTTTCCAATATGCGGCGTAAATCGTCTCGCACCCCTGCCCGGATCGTTTACACTTATCCGATTCCGCTAAGCCCTGTGGATAAATCATGAAGAATCTGTGAGAAACAGAAGATCTCTTCTGCGGTTTAGGCTATGATCCGCGGTCCCGATCGCGATCCAGGATCGTGAGCCGGGCAAAAAACCGTCTATAGCGGTTCGCACGTCACCCGGTTGGGTCTTATCGACGTGTGTCTAAAAACATTAATGTCTCTGTCTTTACTATTTATCGATTTTCGTTCGAGTGGAGTCCGCCGTGTCACTTTCGCTTTGGCAGCAGTGTCTTGCCCGATTGCAGGATGAGTTACCAGCCACAGAATTCAGTATGTGGATACGCCCATTGCAGGCGGAACTGAGCGATAACACGCTGGCTTTGTATGCGCCAAATCGTTTCGTGCTCGACTGGGTAAGGGATAAATACCTTAATAATATCAACGGGCTGCTAAACGATTTTTGCGGTACGGATGTTCCGCAACTGCGCTTTGAAGTCGGCTCTCGTCCGGCCAACCAGACCCTGAGAGAACCCGCGGTTGTTGCGGCGCCCGCTCAGGCCGCTCAGGTTGTTGTGCCACGCACGCCGCCTGCCGCGCGTTCTGGCTGGGATAACGTCCCGGCGCCTGCCGAACCTACCTACCGCTCAAACGTAAACGTGAAGCATACCTTTGATAACTTTGTTGAAGGTAAATCGAACCAGCTGGCCCGTGCGGCGGCGCGTCAGGTTGCCGACAACCCAGGCGGCGCCTATAACCCGCTGTTTTTATACGGCGGTACCGGGCTTGGTAAGACGCACCTGCTACATGCGGTAGGCAACGGCATTGTGGCGCGAAAGCCCAACGCCAAAGTGGTGTATATGCACTCCGAGCGCTTTGTCCAGGACATGGTAAAGGCCCTGCAAAACAATGCGATCGAAGAGTTTAAACGCTACTACCGCTCCGTTGACGCCCTGCTTATCGATGATATCCAGTTCTTTGCTAATAAAGAGCGCTCCCAGGAAGAGTTTTTCCACACCTTTAACGCCCTGCTGGAAGGCAATCAGCAGATCATTTTGACCTCGGATCGTTATCCAAAAGAGATCAACGGCGTTGAGGATCGTCTGAAATCCCGCTTCGGCTGGGGCTTAACGGTAGCGATCGAGCCGCCGGAGCTGGAAACACGCGTCGCGATCCTGATGAAAAAGGCCGATGAAAACGATATTCGTCTGCCGGGCGAAGTGGCCTTCTTTATTGCCAAGCGCCTGCGATCCAACGTCCGTGAGCTGGAAGGGGCGCTGAACCGCGTGATCGCCAACGCCAACTTTACCGGCCGTGCGATTACTATCGATTTTGTCCGCGAAGCGCTGCGCGATCTGCTGGCGTTGCAGGAAAAACTCGTCACCATCGACAATATTCAAAAGACGGTGGCGGAGTACTACAAGATTAAGGTTGCGGATCTGCTGTCGAAGCGTCGCTCCCGTTCCGTTGCCCGTCCGCGCCAGATGGCGATGGCGCTGGCAAAGGAGCTGACCAACCACAGCTTGCCGGAGATTGGCGATGCCTTTGGCGGTCGCGACCATACTACCGTGCTGCACGCCTGCCGTAAGATTGAGCAACTGCGTGAAGAAAGCCACGATATCAAAGAAGATTTCTCCAATTTAATCAGAACCCTATCGTCGTGACGCTATGAAATTTACCGTTGAACGTGAACATTTATTAAAGCCGCTGCAACAGGTGAGCGGCCCGCTGGGCGGACGCCCGACGTTGCCTATTCTCGGTAACCTGCTGCTTCAGGTAACGGAAGGCGCATTATCGTTAACCGGCACCGATCTTGAAATGGAAATGGTGGCACGCGTAGCCTTAGTTCAGCCTCATGAACAGGGTGCAACCACCGTACCGGCGCGTAAATTCTTCGATATTTGCCGTGGGCTGCCGGAAGGCGCCGAGATAGCGATGCAGCTGGAAGGTGAACGGATGCTAATCCGTTCCGGGCGCAGCCGCTTCTCTCTGTCTACCCTGCCCGCTGCGGATTTCCCGAACCTGGACGACTGGCAAAGCGAAGTGGAGTTCACGCTTCCGCAGGCGACCATGAAGCGGCTTATCGAAGCGACGCAGTTTTCCATGGCTCATCAGGATGTGCGTTACTACTTAAACGGCATGCTGTTTGAAACCGAAGGCGAAGAGCTGCGCACGGTTGCCACCGACGGGCACCGTCTGGCGGTCTGCTCTATGCCGATTGGCGAATCGTTACCGAACCATTCAGTGATCGTGCCGCGTAAAGGGGTGATCGAGCTGATGCGTATGCTCGACGGCGGCGATACGCCGCTGCGCGTGCAAATTGGCAGCAATAATATTCGCGCCCACGTTGGCGACTTTATCTTCACTTCGAAGCTGGTTGACGGTCGTTTCCCGGATTATCGCCGCGTATTACCGAAAAACCCCGATAAGATCCTCGAAGCGGGCTGTGATGCGATAAAACAGGCCTTTGCCCGCGCGGCAATTCTCTCGAACGAGAAATTCCGCGGCGTACGTCTGTATGTCAGTACCAATCAGATCAAAATCACCGCCAACAACCCCGAGCAGGAAGAAGCGGAAGAGTTTCTTGATGTCACCTACGGCGGCAGCGAAATGGAAATCGGCTTTAACGTCAGCTACGTGCTGGATGTACTGAATGCGCTGAAGTGCGAAAATGTACGCATTCTGCTGACGGATTCCGTATCGAGTGTGCAGATTGAAGATGCCGCATCGCAATCGGCGGCTTACGTTGTTATGCCAATGCGCTTGTAGAAAAGTATCGGGCTATCTTACTTGTTATTCTGGCTTCGGGCAGCGCTCGCACTACTCACGTACAGCAGTACGCTGCGTTTGCGGCGCGCTGGCCGTAACCAGATTAACGGCGACGATAACGCCCTGGTGATGAGTAAATCATGTCGCTAACCCGATTACTGATTAAAGATTTCCGCAATATCGAAAACGCAGATCTTGCTTTATCCCCTGGTTTTAACTTCCTGGTGGGTGCCAACGGCAGCGGTAAGACCAGTGTGCTGGAAGCGATCTACACCCTCGGCCACGGTCGTGCGTTTCGCAGTTTGCAAATCGGTCGCGTGATTCGTCATGAGCAGGATGCGTTTATCCTGCACGGACGTTTACAGGGCGCGGAGCGGGAAACCGCCATCGGGCTGACCAAAGATAAGCTTGGCGACAGCACGGTGCGTATTGACGGTACCGACGGTCACAAGGTGGCAGAGCTTGCGCTGCTGATGCCGATGCAGCTGATTACGCCGGAGGGGTTTACTTTACTCAACGGCGGCCCCAAATACCGAAGAGCATTCCTTGACTGGGGTTGCTTTCATAACGAAACCGGGTTTTTTACCGCCTGGAGCAACCTCAAACGCCTGCTGAAACAGCGCAACGCCGCATTGCGCCAGGTGAGCCACCACGCACAGCTGCGTCCGTGGGATAAAGAACTTATCCCGCTGGCGGAGCAAATCAGCCGCTGGCGAGCGGAATACAGCGCAGCTATCGCCGAAGATATGGCGGATACGTGCCAGCAATTTTTACCGGAGTTCGCGTTAACCTTCTCTTTTCAGCGCGGCTGGGAGAAAGAGACGGACTACGGCGAAGTGCTGGAACGTAATTTTGAACGCGATCGCCTGTTAACGTACACCGCCCATGGCCCGCACAAGGCGGATTTCCGCATTCGGGCCGACGGTGCGCCGGTAGAGGATACGTTGTCGCGCGGACAGCTAAAACTCCTGATGTGCGCGCTGCGTCTGGCGCAGGGGGAGTTTTTAACGCGCGAGAGCGGACGACGCTGTTTATACCTGATAGATGATTTTGCCTCAGAACTTGATGACGCGAAGCGCGGGCTGCTAGCCAGCCGCTTAAAAGCGACGCAGTCACAGGTTTTCGTCAGCGCGATTAGCGCCGATCACGTGATGGACATGTCGGACAAAAATTCGAAGATGTTCACCGTGGAAAAGGGTAAAATAACGGATTAACCCAAGACAAAATGAGCGAGAAACGTTGATGTCGAATTCTTATGACTCCTCCAGTATCAAAGTCCTGAAAGGGCTGGATGCGGTGCGTAAGCGCCCTGGTATGTATATCGGCGATACGGATGACGGCACCGGTCTGCACCATATGGTATTCGAGGTGGTAGATAACGCTATCGACGAGGCGCTCGCTGGGTACTGTAAAGACATTGTCGTCACTATCCACAGCGATAACTCCGTCTCCGTACAGGACGATGGTCGCGGCATCCCAACGGGTATTCACCCGGAAGAGGGCGTTTCCGCCGCGGAAGTGATCATGACCGTTCTGCACGCAGGCGGTAAGTTTGACGACAACTCCTATAAAGTTTCCGGCGGCCTGCACGGCGTTGGCGTTTCTGTCGTAAACGCCCTGTCGCAGAAGCTGGAGTTAGTTATCCAGCGTGATAACAAAGTTCACCGCCAAATCTATCAGCACGGCGTGCCGCAGGCACCGCTGGCGGTAACCGGCGAGACCGAAAAAACCGGTACGATGGTGCGTTTCTGGCCGAGCTATGAAACCTTCACCAACGTTATCGAATTCGAATATGAAATTCTGGCGAAGCGCCTGCGTGAGCTCTCCTTCCTGAACTCCGGCGTTTCCATCCGCCTGCGCGATAAGCGCGAAGAAGGCAAAGAAGATCATTTCCATTACGAAGGCGGCATCCGCGCGTTTGTTGAGTATCTCAACAAAAACAAAACGCCGATCCACCCCAATATCTTCTACTTCTCCACCGAAAAAGACGGTATCGGCGTTGAAGTCGCGCTGCAGTGGAACGATGGTTTCCAGGAAAACATTTACTGCTTTACCAACAACATTCCACAGCGCGATGGCGGTACCCACCTTGCAGGCTTCCGTGCGGCGATGACCCGTACGCTGAACGCCTATATGGATAAAGAAGGGTACAGCAAGAAAGCCAAAGTCAGCGCAACGGGCGACGATGCCCGCGAAGGCCTGATTGCGGTGGTTTCGGTGAAAGTGCCGGATCCGAAATTCTCCTCTCAGACCAAAGATAAACTGGTCTCTTCCGAGGTGAAAACGGCGGTGGAACAGCAGATGAACGAACTGCTGGCGGAATACCTGCTGGAAAACCCGTCCGACGCGAAAATCGTGGTTGGCAAAATTATCGATGCGGCGCGCGCCCGTGAAGCGGCGCGTAAAGCCCGCGAAATGACCCGTCGTAAAGGCGCTTTAGATCTGGCTGGCCTGCCGGGTAAACTGGCGGATTGTCAGGAACGCGACCCGGCGCTCTCCGAACTCTACCTGGTGGAAGGGGACTCCGCGGGCGGTTCTGCGAAGCAGGGCCGTAACCGTAAGAACCAGGCGATTCTGCCGCTGAAAGGTAAAATCCTTAACGTCGAGAAAGCACGCTTTGACAAGATGCTCTCTTCTCAGGAAGTCGCCACGCTTATTACCGCGCTGGGCTGCGGCATTGGCCGCGATGAGTACAACCCGGACAAACTGCGTTACCACAGCATCATCATCATGACCGATGCGGACGTCGATGGTTCGCACATCCGTACGCTGCTGCTGACCTTCTTCTACCGTCAGATGCCGGAAATCGTAGAACGCGGTCATGTCTATATTGCTCAGCCGCCGCTGTATAAAGTGAAGAAAGGCAAGCAGGAACAGTACATCAAAGACGACGAAGCGATGGATCAGTATCAGATAGCTATCGCTCTTGATGGCGCGACGCTGCACACCAATGCCAGCGCTCCGGCACTGGCGGGCGAGCCGCTGGAAAAACTGGTAGCTGAGTACAACGCTGCGCAGAAAATGATTGGCCGCATGGAGCGCCGCTTCCCGCGCACGCTGCTGAAAGAGCTTATCTATCAGCCGACCCTGAGCGAAGCCGATCTGGGTGATGAACAGAAAGTTACCCGCTGGGTGAACGCGCTGGTTACCGAGCTGAACGAAAGCGAGCAGCACGGTAGCATGTGGAAGTTCGAGGTTCGCGTGAACAGCGAGCTGAGCCATTTCGAGCCGATTATTCGCGTCCGTACCCACGGCGTCGATACCGATTATCCGCTGGATAATGAATTTATTACCGGCGGCGAATATCGTCGACTGTGCACGCTGGGCGAGAAACTGCGTGGCCTGATTGAAGAAGATGCCTACATTGAACGCGGCGAGCGCCGTCAGCCGGTAGCCAGCTTCGAGCAGGCGCTGGACTGGCTGGTGAAAGAGTCGCGTCGTGGCCTCGCTATCCAGCGTTACAAAGGGCTGGGCGAGATGAACCCGGATCAGCTGTGGGAAACCACCATGGATCCGGACAGTCGCCGTATGCTGCGCGTAACGGTGAAAGACGCCATTGCCGCCGACCTGCTCTTCACTACGCTGATGGGTGACGCGGTTGAACCGCGCCGCGCCTTTATCGAAGAGAACGCCCTGAAAGCGGCGAACATCGATATCTAATGGATTCCTCCCCTCTCCATCCGGAGAGGGGAAATCTAAAAGAGGCACTTCCCGCCCCGTTTCTATCCCCCTTTTCCGCCTATTCCCGTGCTGTTTTTTGAGCGGAATCGCGTTAGCATGAGCCTCGGAATATCTCACCTGGGGATCTCATGGCTATCAAACTTATTGCAATCGATATGGACGGTACGCTGCTGCTGCCGGACCACACTATTTCTCCTGCGGTTAAAAATGCCATTGCCGCCGCTCGCGAACGCGGTATCAACGTCGTGCTCACCACCGGCCGGCCTTACGCGGGCGTGCACAGCTATATGAAAGAGCTGCATATGGAGCGCGAAGGAGACTATTGCATTACCTATAACGGTGCGCTGGTGCAGAACGCCAGCGATGGCAGCACCGTCGCACAAACCCCGCTGAGCTATGACGATTACCGCTATCTGGAGAAGCTCTCCCGGGAAGTGGGTTCACATTTTCACGCTTTAGATCGCAACACGCTCTACACCGCCAACCGTGATATCAGCTACTACACGGTGCATGAATCTTATGTCGCCACTATTCCGCTGGTGTTCTGCGAAGCAGAAAAGATGGATCCGAGAATCCAGCTGCTGAAAGTGATGATGATTGATGAACCCACCCTTCTCGATCGGGCCATTGCCCGCATTCCGCAGGAAGTGAAAGAGAAATATACCGTGCTGAAAAGCGCGCCTTACTTCCTCGAAATCCTCGATAAACGCGTCAATAAAGGCACCGGTGTTAAATCCCTGGCCGAGGTGCTGAATATCAAGCAGGAAGAGATCATGGCGATTGGCGATCAGGAAAACGACATCGCAATGATTGAGTACGCAGGCGTTGGCGTGGCGATGGAGAACGCAATTCCCTCGGTGAAAGAGGCGGCGGATTTTGTCACCAAATCGAATCTGGAAGATGGTGTTGCTTATGCCATTGAGAAGTTCGCGCTGAATTAAATCCGCACACGGGCAGGGGCAATTCGCCCTTGCCGCTCTGTTTTCCCCCGCAATGGCAGTAGGCGTATTTCGCGCAGTGCGCTACCCTGAAGCGATATTTTGGCTTGCAGGTTTTGTCATGAAACAGCTCACCTTTGCCCCGCGTCATCATCAACTCACTAATATCAACGTCTGGACAGCGGACAGCCAGTGGCTGGTATTTGATGTTCGCCCCTCCGGCGCTTCGTTTACCGGCAAAACCATTGAGCGGGTCAATGTGCACAGCGGTGAAATTGAGGTTCTGTATACTGCCACCGATGGCGCGCACGTTGGCGTGGTGACGGTAAGCCCGACGGCGGAGAAATACCTTTTTATTCACGGCCCGGAGAATCCGGACGCCAGCTGGCAGTACGATTTCCACCATCGCCGCGGCGTGATAGCGGAAAACGGCGCAGTACAAAATCTCGACGCGCTGGATATTACCGCGCCCTTCACCCCCGGTGCGTTACGCGGCGGTACCCACGTTCATGTTTACAGCCCGAACGGCGAAAACGTCAGTTTCACCTATAACGACCATGTGTTGCATGAGTGCGATCCGGCGCTCGATTTACGCAATGTTGGCGTCGCAGTGCCGTTTGGACCGGTCACACCGCCCTGTTATCACCCTCGTGAATACAGCGGCAGTCACTGGTGCGTGCTGGTGAGTCGCACCACGCCCACGCCGCGGCCGGGCAGCGATGAGATCAACCGCGCGTATGAAGAGGGCTGGGTGGGTAATCAGCGGCTGGCCTTTATCGGCGATACCTTGTCGATTGCAGGTGAAAAAGTGCCGGAGCTGTTTATTGTCGCGCTTCCCGACGATGAGCAGGGCTGGAAAACGCCGGGCGATGCGCCGTTGGCGGGGAGCGAAACGACCCTGCCCGCACCGCCAAAAGGCGTCGTGCAAAAGCGCCTGACCTTTACGCATCAGCGCCGCTTCCCGGGCCTGGTCAATATGCCGCGTCACTGGGTGCGCAGTAATCCGCAGGCCACCGAGATAGGGTTTCTGATGCGCGACGACAATGGCGTGGTGCAGCTGTGGTTGATAAGCCCGCAAGGCGGTGAACCGCGCCAGTTAACTCACACCACCAGCGGGATTCAGTCGGCCTTTAACTGGCATCCGTCGGGTGAAGCGCTGGGATTTGTGCTGGATGACCGTATTGCGCTGTGCGACGCCCGCCAGGGCTCAATCACCTTTTTGAGCGCCGATCATGCAAACCCGCCGTCGGCGGATGCGGTAGTCTTTTCACCGGATGGCAAAAAGATAGCGTGGATGGAAGAGGTCAGCGGTTTCCGCCAGCTGTGGATGACGGAAACCGGCTGGTAACTCAGTGCGTCGGCATCGGTGCTGGCGGGATAATGGAGTCGGTGGCAAGAGAGGCTTTCTCGCTCTGTTCGACACGGGATTTTAGCGAGTTATCCTTACGAAAGAGATCCCATGGCAGCAACAGCGTATCGAGGATAGCGGTAAAAGGCATATCCAGCGCCACCAGCGATTTTGTCGCGACACTCGTGTCATCATCAGAAAGCATCGTTGAACTGGCGCGCGTGCCGGGATAGGTTCCCTCTTTGCCGCCGGTATGCGACATCACGCTTGAACACGCCGATAACAGCATCCCGCTAAGCAATGCAGAAATAATCAGAATAATTTTCATCATCGATTCATCATCGTTGTCTATCGTTTGAATGCTGTCCGTGTGGGGATTAGCCTCACCAGCAAGAAAGCAACAGCGTTCTGGCTCCGCGCTGTGGCGGTATGGGAAATTTAACGATTTGTGCTGCGGTTCCAGTCTATGCATTACAGCAGAAAGTGCAAAAAAAAGTCACAAACGCGTCCTTGAAATTCGTCTCTTCATTCCCATTTTATGAGTGTAGCCCCGGAACATGCCGGAAGGGTGTTCGGCTACGTTAATCGCCTGTCCATGGTGGAAGGCATAAAACTCTCGCTGATATCAGGAGCTTTTAGTATGCGTAACTTCGATCTTTCCCCGCTTTATCGTTCAGCTATTGGTTTCGACCGTCTGTTTAACCTGCTGGAAAACAATCAAAATCAGAGCAATGGCGGTTACCCTCCGTATAACGTCGAGCTGGTTGACGAAAACCATTACCGCATCGCTATCGCGGTGGCGGGCTTCGCTGAAAGCGAACTGGATATCACCGCGCAGGACAACCTGCTGGTGGTGAAAGGATCCCATACCGACGAACAGAAAGAGCGCACTTACCTTTATCAGGGCATCGCCGAACGTAATTTCGAGCGCAAATTCCAGCTGGCAGAAAACATCCATGTTAAGGGTGCCAACCTGGTAAACGGCCTGCTGTATGTCGAGTTAGAACGCGTGATCCCGGAAGAGAAAAAACCGCGTCGTATCGAAATTAACTAATTTCTTGGGTCGCGCTGGCGGCCCATCCCGAAGATGCTCGCCGACAGGGGGCACAGGTGAGCTTACGCGCTCGCCGGTATTCACTCGCTTCTTAGAAGGAGAAACACAATGCGTAACTACGATTTATCCCCGCTGATGCGTCAATGGATCGGCTTTGACAAACTGGCTAACGCCCTGCAAAGCAGCAACGAGCAGCAGGCGTTCCCGCCCTACAATATTGAGAAGGGCGATGATAACCACTACCGCATTACCCTTGCGCTGGCGGGCTTTCGCCAGGAAGAGCTGGATATCCAGCTGGAAAATGGCCGTTTAACCGTTAAAGGCACGCCGGAAAAACCGGCCAACGAGCCGAAATGGCTGCATCAAGGGCTGGTTATTCAACCCTTTAGCCTGAGCTTCACGCTGGCGGATTATATGGAAGTCTCTGGCGCGACCTTCACCAACGGTCTGCTGCATATCGACTTACTGCGTAACGTGCCGGAAAGCGCCGCGCCACAGCGTATCGCTATCAGTACTCGCCCGGCATTAAACAGCTAAGGTTAGATAACGAAAAGGCTCCGCATTGCGGGGCCTTTTTTGTTTCTGCAAGCCAGAGTTTCAGCCTAAAAAGCGCCAACCGCGCGCCAATAAAATCCCTGCACTTTGTGCGGCATCACCCAAACCGCTATGACGGGTTCTGCCAATATTCCTGTAGCCATTCTGTACAGGGAAAAGCTCATGAGTGATATCGCGTTAACCGTAAGCATTCTGGCGCTCGTCGCCGTGGTCGGTTTATGGATAGGCAATGTGAAGATCCGCGGCGTGGGGTTCGGCATTGGTGGCGTGCTGTTCGGTGGGATAATCGTTGGCCACTTTATTGATAAAATGGGCATTTCGCTGAGCGGCCCCATGCTGCTGTTTGTGCAGGAGTTTGGTCTGATCCTGTTTGTTTATACCATCGGGATTCAGGTGGGACCGGGCTTCTTCGCCTCGTTACGCGTCTCAGGCCTGCGGTTGAATCTATTTGCTATTCTGATAGTGCTTCTTGGGGGTCTTGTCACCGCCATTCTCTATAAGCTATTCGCCATTCCGTTACCGGTGGTACTGGGGATTTTCTCTGGTGCGGTCACCAATACCCCAGCCCTGGGCGCGGGACAGCAGATCCTGCATGATTTGGGCGTGACTGGCCCGCTGGTGGATCAGATGGGCATGAGCTACGCGATGGCCTATCCGTTCGGCATCTGCGGCATTTTGCTCTGCATGTGGCTGCTGCGCGTACTGTTCCGCGTGAACGTTGAGGAGGAAGCGCGGCGGCACGATGCCACTATGAGCCACGGAACTTCCCTGATTCGCACCATTAATATTCGCGTAGAAAACCCCAATCTCGACAAAATGGCGCTGCAGGATGTGCCGATTCTCAACAGCGAAAAAATTATCTGCTCACGCTTAAAACGCGGCGATCTGCTGATGGTGCCGGCGCCGACGACGCTGATTGAGACTGGAGATTTGCTGCATCTGGTGGGGCTTCCCCACGATCTGCACAATGCCCAACTGGTGATTGGCCAGGAAGTGGATGTCTCGTTGTCCACCCACGGAACGGATTTGCGCGTCGAGCGTGTGGTGGTCACCAATGAAAAAGTGCTGGGGAAAAAAATCCGCGATCTGCACTTTAAAGAGCGCTACGACGTGGTGATCTCAAGGCTTAACCGCGCCGGGGTGGAACTGGTTGCCAGCAGTGCTGCCAGTCTGCAGTTCGGCGACATTCTCAGCCTCGTCGGCCGTCCGGGGGCTATCGAAGCGGCGGCAAACGAGGTTGGCAATGCCCGGCAAAAACTGCAGCAGGTGCAGATGCTGCCGGTCTTTATTGGCATTGGGCTCGGGGTGTTACTCGGCTCGATACCGCTCTTTATTCCCGGATTCCCGGTGGCGCTAAAGCTGGGCCTGGCCGGCGGGCCGCTGATCACAGCACTGATCCTTGGGCGTATCGGCAGCATCGGTAAGCTGTACTGGTTTATGCCACCAAGCGCCAATCTTGCGCTGCGGGAGCTGGGGATTGTGCTGTTCCTGGCGGTGGTCGGGCTGAAATCCGGCGGAGATTTTATTACTACGCTCACCCACGGCGATGGTCTGAAGTGGATGAGCTACGGCATTTTTATTACCGCCGTTCCGCTGCTCACCGTCGGTTTGCTGGCGCGGATGCTGGCAAAAATGAACTATCTGACTTTATGCGGCATGCTGGCCGGCTCCATGACCGATCCGCCCGCGCTGGCCTTCGCCAACGCGCTGCATCCCACCAGCGGTGCGGCGGCGCTCTCTTATGCCACGGTTTATCCGCTGGTGATGTTTCTGCGCATTATTACTCCGCAGCTACTGGCGGTGATCTTCTGGGGGATGACCTAACGGCGTTTCCGGGTGGATGCGCCGCAAATGGTAATCCACCTGGTAATCGCGAGTATTACGATACATAACCGAATAGTTAAGAAACTCGCCGCTGTCGTTATAGGAAAGTGAGGTGATGCGCAGCAGCGGCGTTTGTTCTTGAATATTCAGCGTTTGCGCCAGCTGTTTATCCGCCAGCACCGGCGTCAGGCTCTCGTAGTTGCCATCGATGGTTATCCCACACTCCTTCTCAATGAAGTCAAACTTTGATCCTTCCAGATGCCCCAGCGAGAGCGTGCGGAACAGCTTTACCGGCATATAGCTGTCTTCCAGCATCAGCGGTTTGCCATCGACATAGCGTACCCGGCGGGAAAAGTAGATGCGCTCGTTAACCTGAATGCGTAACTGGCTGGCGATAGCGGGCGGCGCAGGCATCACCTCAAACAGCAGCACCTTACTGTGCACCTCTTTGCCTTGTCGACGCAGCACTTCCGCCAGCCCGGTAAGATTGGTGGTTTCATGGTGTACATCCTTGCGCGCGACAAAGGTTCCGCTCCCGTGGCGGCGCACCACCAATCCCCAGCTCACCAGCAGATCGATAGCTTTGCGGAGGGTCATTCGCGCCACGCCGAACTCCTGCGCCAGGGTTTTTTCACCCGGTAACGGGCTACCAATATTGTAATCCGACGAATTCAGCCGTAGACGCAGCCGTTCCGCTATCGATTTATAGATCACCTGTAGACCTCTTTACGCCGCTTAAGGGGAACAAACCTGCCCGACATGTCCATTTTTTATGCAAAAAGTAGACCTCAGAGGGTGAAATAAAACCATGAAAGGGATCACGGAACGTAACGGCGTGTCCTGCCGCCGCGAAGGCGACTCCATATGCTCACTGCAGGCCACCAAAACATAACAAGGCCTCTCTCCCCTACAGGTTGTTACATGAGGATTTAAAAATGCTCAGTCAAATACAACGTTTTGGCGGCGCTATGTTTACCCCGGTGCTGCTTTTCCCCTTCGCGGGCATGGTGGTCGGCATCGCCATTATGCTCGGCAACCCGCTGTTCGTCGGTGAAGCATTAACCGCACCCGATAATCTCTTTGCGCAAATCGTGCACATCGTTGAAGAGGGTGGCTGGACGGTGTTTCGTAATATGCCGCTGCTGTTCGCCGTCGGTTTACCCATTGGTCTGGCGAAGCAGGCGCCGGGTCGTGCCTGTCTGGCAGTGATGATCAGCTTCCTGACCTGGAACTACTTTATCAACGCGATGGGTGTCACCTGGGGACACTTCTTCGGCGTCGACTTTTCAGCAGAACCCGTCGCGGGCAGCGGCTTAACGCTGATTGCCGGTATTAAAACCCTTGATACCAGCATTATTGGCGCGATTGTTATCTCCGGCATTGTCACCGCCTTGCATAACCGTTACTTCGATAAACCCTTGCCGGTATTTCTGGGGATTTTCCAGGGCTCCTCTTTTGTGGTGATTATCGCGTTTCTGGTGATGCTGCCCTGTGCCTGGCTCACGCTGCTCGGCTGGCCGAAAGTGCAGTTAGGTATTGAATCCTTGCAGGCTTTTTTACGCTCCGCCGGTGCGCTGGGAGTGTGGGTTTATACCTTCCTGGAACGCATTCTGATCCCTACCGGGCTGCATCACTTTGTTTATGGCCCCTTTGTCTTTGGTCCGGCGGTGGTAGAAGGCGGCATTCAGGTCTACTGGGCGCAACATCTGCAAGAGTTCAGCCAGAGTACCGAACCCCTGAAAACCCTCTTTCCGGAAGGTGGTTTTGCCCTGCACGGTAACTCGAAAGTGTTCGGCTCCGTCGGTATCGCACTGGCGCTGTGGTACACCGCCGCGCCGGAAAACCGCGTTAAGGTTGCCGGGCTGCTGATTCCTGCCACCCTTACCGCCGTACTGGTGGGGATCACCGAGCCTTTGGAGTTCACCTTCTTATTTATCTCGCCGCTGCTGTTTGCCGTACACGCAGTGCTGGCGGCGACAATGGCGACGGTGATGTACAGCTTCGGCGTGGTCGGCAACATGGGCGGCGGGCTGCTCGATCAGTTCTTAACGCAAAACTGGATCCCGATGTTCCACAACCATTCCGCGATGGTGTTTACGCAAATCGCCATCGGTTTGAGTTTTACCGCCGTCTATTTCGTGGTGTTCCGCACGCTGATTGTGCGCTTCAACCTGAAAACCCCCGGTCGGGAACAGAGCGAAGTGAAGCTCTACAGCAAAGCCGATTATAAAGCCGCGCGCGGACAAACCACGGCGGCGGCAAACAGCCAGGCGGGTCAGGCGGCCGGTTTCCTGCTGGCCCTTGGCGGCGCGGGCAATATCGCCAGCGTCAATAACTGCGCTACCCGGTTGCGTATCACGCTGGTCGACATGGCGAAAACGCAAAGCGATGACGACTTTAAAGCCCTTGGCGCACACGGTGTCGTTCGTCGCGGCACCGGCATCCAGGTCATTGTCGGTCTGCATGTTCCGCAGGTGCGTGAACAGATCGAATCGCTAATGAAAACCCCGTTAAACCCTGAACCATCCACCCTGACAGAGGCTGTATCATGAAAAAATTCTCCGTTGTTATTGCCGGTGGCGGCAGCACCTTTACGCCCGGTATTGTTCTGATGTTACTGGCCAACCGCGAACGTTTTCCGCTGCGGGCGCTGACGTTCTATGACAACGATGGCGCGCGTCAGGAAACCATTGCCGAGGCCTGTAAAATCATTCTGCAGGAGCAGGCACCGGACATCGAATTCAGCTACACCACCGATCCCAAAACCGCCTTTACGGATGTGGATTTTGTGATGGCGCATATTCGCGTGGGTAAATATCCGATGCGAGAACTGGACGAAAAAATCCCGTTGCGTCATGGCGTTGTCGGCCAGGAAACCTGCGGACCTGGCGGTATCGCTTACGGCATGCGCTCTATTGGCGGTGTGCTGGAGCTGGTGGATTATATGGAGCAATATTCCCCGAATGCCTGGATGCTGAACTACTCCAACCCGGCGGCGATTGTTGCGGAAGCAACGCGCCGTCTGCGCCCGCAGGCCAAAATTCTCAACATTTGCGATATGCCGATCGGCATTGAAGGGCGCATGGCGCAGATTGTCGGCCTGCAAGACCGCAAACAGATGCGCGTGCGCTACTACGGGCTAAACCACTTCGGCTGGTGGACCTCGATTGAAGATCTGAGTGGCAACGATTTAATGCCTAAATTACGCGAATATGTAGCGAAAAACGGCTATCTGCCTCCGGCACAGGATGCTCATACTGAAGCCAGCTGGAACGATACTTTTGCTAAAGCGAAAGATGTGCAGGCCCTCGATCCCGATACCATGCCGAACACCTATCTGAAATATTATCTGTTCTCTGATTACGTGGTTGCGCACGCCAATCCTGAGCGTACCCGCGCCAACGAAGTGATGGATCACCGCGAAAAACAGGTATTCGGTTCCTGCCGCGCCATTATTGCCGCCGGGAATTCTGCGGCCGGTGAGCTGGAAATCGACGAACATGCTTCGTACATCGTCGATCTGGCGACCGCCATCGCCTTTAATACCCAGGAGCGCATGCTGCTGATTGTGCCGAACAACGGCGCGATTCATAATTTTGATGCCGATGCGATGGTGGAGATCCCCTGCCTTGTTGGCAAAAACGGACCGGAACCGTTAACCGTTGGCGATATTCCTCACTTCCAGAAAGGGTTGATGAGCCAGCAGGTGGCGGTCGAAAAACTGGTGGTGGATGCCTGGGAACAACGTTCATACCAGAAGCTTTGGCAGGCGATAACCCTGTCGAAAACCGTGCCCAGCGCCTCCGTTGCCAAAGCTATACTGGATGATTTAGTCGAGGCGAATAAGGATTTCTGGCCCGAACTGCATTGATCCCCGCGACCGGCATCGTCAGGATGCCGGTCCTTAACGTCAAACCTGTCGAAAAAACTTACCGTATCCGCTACTTTGTTGTGCAGTGTCCCAACAAGGAGCCTCCATGAAAATCTCTCGCGTCGGCGAAGCGCCGGATTATCGCTTCTCGCTGGCGAATGAACGTACTTTTCTTGCCTGGATCCGTACGGCCCTCGGCTTTCTTGCCGCCGGTGTCGGCCTCGAGCAGTTAGCGCCGGGCTTTGCCACGCCGATGATTCGCGAAGTGCTGGCGCTGCTGCTGTGTCTCTTCGCCGGCGGGCTGGCGCTGTATGGTTATCTGCGCTGGCTGCGCAATGAAAAGGCGATGCGCCTGAAAGAGGATCTGCCCTACACCCCCGCGCTGATGCTGATAAGCGTTATTCTGCTGGCCGTTGCGCTGGTGGTAATGGTGCTGGTGTTTTATGGCGAATAACCGTAAAGCGCGCCGCGAAGCCGATCCCGGCCTGCAGCCGGAACGTACTTCGCTTGCATGGCTGCGCACCTTATTCGGTTACGGTGCGCTAATGGCGCTGGCGGTGAAGCATAACTGGCAGGAATCGGGCCTGCCGTTTTGGATCTCACTAGGTATCTTACTGGGCGTGGCGCTGCTGCTGTGGCGATATACCCGCAGGCGCATGCTGATGGACGTACAGGACGTTGATATCGGCTTACCCGGCGCGGCGCGGGACAAGCTGTTGATTGCCCTCGCGGTGCTCTCGCTCTCGCTACTGTTTGCGGTAACGCATATCCGGCATTTAGTGATGTTTTTTTAAGTAATAGAAGATATTACTTTCTTTTCAGTGTGTGCTTTTCAGGCACAGGCGCGATCGTTCCAGGTATCGCGGTAGAGTATATTGCCTTCCGTATATTTCCAGGTAATCGCTTCGTAACGCATTTCGAGGGTTTCCAGATGGGTACTGCTCATACCGCCGGGAGAAAGATGAGGCGAGACCGTGGTGATTTTGACGTTGTCCAGAATGATATTGAAATACTCCGCTTCGATACCTGATTCCAGGATGCGGTACATTTTGATGGTCGCTTGCTTCAATGTTCGGCCTTCGCACACGGTGCGGTATAAGAGAGGAGTGGTCTGGTCGAAATCTTTTACTACCGTGATGGGCCGATGAATGCGTGTACTGGTCAATTTTCCCCAGCTCGGATCGACGGGGATAGTGACGCCGTGGGTAAAAGATTTCAACTCAATCGAGCCTAAACGCAGCGGCATTT
>NZ_JXAG01000002.1 GCF_000814905.1 Enterobacter sp. Bisph1 | reverse complement strand
ATTTTCAGTACTCCACTGTATAGCGCGAGAGAGTATCTGTTGATATAACGTGGCCTGTTCAAAAAACAGACGCCACGGCTGTTTTGCCAAAACCAGAACCTATTATTACCTGCATAGTTAATACTGAAAGACTCCTGTATTCAGCACGTTGATAGATTGGCCATGATGAAAACCGGCAAGGAGCAAGGATGTATTACGACGATGAAGTCATCGGTTATTTACAGGATAATAAAATTCTGGCGCTCCAGTTCGATCGCGTTTTAACGGGCACGGGAGAGATGGTTGCGGATTCGATTGATACGTTAGAAGCGGGTTTAACGCGTGCGCTTTATTACACGTCATGTTTTACAGAAGAGTATCAAGACGTTTGTAAGCAGCAGAGGAGTGAAGACTTACGGTTTGGCCTGAGTATTTACTATCTAATAAGGCATGGCAATGTCACCATTGAAATGCTTAAAATATATTTTAATAACATTTTAAAATATAAAACTAATGAGCAATTAGAATACATCAAACAACAGCTAATGGCAGTGAATATTCATATTTCCGCCAACTCTCTTACGACTCAGGGATTTGCCGCAGGTGTCGCCTTATCAGTCGCCATCGGTATGAATATGAGCCTGGAGATAAATACTATGGTAAGGCGCAGAGCGGCTTATGTTGCTACAGGTATCGGTTTGTACGGAATTGTCCAGAAGGCCGCTGAAAGCGCACATCGTCTTCAATATCAGCATCCTGATTTTTACGCGGCGCTATATGATCAGGAACTGGAAATGATGTATTTCATGATCGAGCCACTATTTGTACGTGCCGAGGCATTTAAACAATCCACCTCAGATGAAGATATTACAAACATAATCAGCAGGATGATTCGATGAGTATATTGAACTTTATCTTGAACATTACCTTGAACCTTATCAAAAGATTTTTTGTTCGTATGTTTAAATCTTTGATCTCAATGTACGGCCCTTCCGTAATAACAGTGATATATGCTATTGCCCAGATCAAATTATTCCCTAATCTTCCACTTTGGTTTATACCGTTATTCTTCTTACTTGTTGTATATATATTTCCATTTTATGTGAAATGGTAAATATTGCTTACTTATTTTAATTTAACTTATTAATAAGGATCTCCCATGTCTACTCCCGCACATTTATGGCTTGAAGATGAGAACGGTTCACCGATTATCGGTAGCTGC
>NZ_JXAG01000019.1 GCF_000814905.1 Enterobacter sp. Bisph1 | reverse complement strand
CTGGATTCGAACCAGGGAATGCCGGTATCAAAAACCGGTGCCTTACCGCTTGGCGATACCCCATCCGTGCAACGCGTCCTGGGAATGGTGCGGGAGGCGAGACTTGAACTCGCACACCTTGCGGCGCCAGAACCTAAATCTGGTGCGTCTACCAATTTCGCCACTCCCGCAAAAAAAGATGGTGGCTACGACGGGAATCGAACCTGTGACCCCAGCATTATGAGTGCTGTGCTCTAACCAGCTGAGCTACGTAGCCATCTTTTTTTCGCGTTACCTTATCGGCGTTGCGGGGCGCATTATGCGTATTGGGCCTGACAGCGTCAATACCTTTTTCATCGAAAATTGCCGGAATGTGACTGTTTGGTTAGGTTGCGAACAGCATGGCGCTAAATTCGGCAAAAATCGATTTTATGTATTAAATCAGCGTACAAAAAACAACAGACCCCGCAGGGCCTGTAAGATTAACAGTTAAATATTAATAAGCTGACTGGTGGATTCCCACCGCACGGCCTGACGGATCGTTCATGGTTTTGAACGCTTCATCCCATTCGAAGGCTTTAGCGGAAGAACAGGCCACCGACGGACCGCCGGGAACGCATTCTGCCGCGCTTGGCAGTGGGAACAGCTCTTCAAAAATCTCACGGTACAGATACGCTTCTTTCGACGCCGGCGTGTTATACGGGAAACGGTAGCTGGCGGTTGCCAGTTGCTGATCCGTCACCTGCTGCGCCGCCACTTCTTTCAGCGTATCAATCCAGCTGTAACCGACGCCGTCGGAGAACTGCTCTTTCTGCCGCCATGCGACGCTAGCCGGCAGGTAGGATTCAAAACATTCGCGCAGAATGTGTTTCTCCATCTTGCCGTTGCTGCCGCACATTTTGTCCTGCGGGTTAATACGCATGGCGACGTCGAGGAAATTCTTATCCAGGAACGGTACGCGTGCTTCTACGCCCCAGGCGGACATCGCTTTGTTGGCGCGGGCGCAGTCAAACATATGCAGCGCCTGTAACTTACGCACGGTTTCTTCATGCAGTTCTTTGGCATCCGGCGCTTTATGGAAATAGAGGTAGCCGCCAAACACTTCATCGGAACCTTCACCGGAGAGCACCATTTTGATGCCCATCGCTTTGATCTTGCGTGACATCAGATACATCGGCGTCGATGCACGGATGGTGGTGACGTCGTAAGTTTCAATGTGGTAAATGACATCACGAATGGCATCCAGCCCTTCCTGCACGGTGAAATGAATTTCATGGTGTACGGTGCCAAGATGGTTTGCCACTTCCTGCGCTGCTTTCAGATCCGGCGCGCCTTTCAGACCAACCGCAAAGGAGTGCAGCTGCGGCCACCAGGCTTCTGATTTTTCCTGATCTTCCACGCGACGGGCGGCGAATTTTTTGGTGATAGCTGAGATGACCGACGAGTCCAGACCGCCTGAAAGCAGCACGCCATAGGGTACATCAGACATCAGGTGGCTCTTGACCGCATCTTCCAGCGCCTGACGCAGTTCGGCTTTATCGGTAACGTTGTCTTTTACCGCATCATAATCAAACCAGTCGCGCTGGTAGTAAGAGCGGATTTCACCCTCTTTGCTCCACAGGTAGCTGCCCGCCGGGAACTCTTTAATAGTGCGGCAAACGGGAACCAGCGCTTTCATTTCCGATGCGACATATAAGTTGCCGTGCTCATCGTGACCCATATACAGCGGGATAATACCGATATGATCGCGGCCAATCAGATACGCCTCTTTTTCGCTGTCGTATAGTACGAAAGCAAACATGCCTTGCAGTTCATCGAGAAACGCCGGACCCTTTTCCTGATACAGGGCGAGGATCACTTCGCAGTCGGAGCCGGTCTGGAAAGCGTAACGGTCGCCATATTCTGCGCGCAGCGCCTGGTGGTTATAGATTTCACCGTTGACCGCCAGCGCATGTGTTTTCTTTTCGTTGTACAGCGGCTGCGCGCCGGCGTTAACGTCGACGATGGAGAGACGTTCGTGGGCCAGAATCGCTTTATCGCTGGCATAAACGCCGGACCAGTCCGGGCCGCGATGGCGCATCAGGCGGGATAATTCCAGCGCTTTTTTACGTAACTCGACCGCGTCGGTTTTAATATCCAGTACGCCAAAAATTGAACACATAGACTTCTCCGTTAACCTTGAGGGCAATGCTGTATTGTTGTCTGCTGGTAGTCAAAATGCCGCAAAAGCGGGGCAGGGCGCAAGCCTTTTACCGTGCGTAAAAGAAATAACGCAATAGTGATTATCGAATGCTGAAAAAATGAGGGTGATACAGGCGTAGAAATTGATGAATCGTCAAAATAACGCGATTTTTATTGAAGATTCTCGTTGTTTTGTCAGCTAAAAAAATGACTAAGGCATTTTAGCCTAAACCAGCGCGAATGCGCCTTTTGCGGTACACGGGTCCGACATTCATCATTAATGACGAATCTTTTGCGCTACCGCGCTCTGTTTGCCCGCAATTCCTTTTGATGACCCTAACAGACAGCGCGATCGCTTGTAAGGCAAGCGATCGCGAAAAATGTTTATCATATTGAAGGTTAACACCACTGCGTCCAGGTTCCGTCGTGATAGTCGACAATCATGTGAAGGGTTAATACCTTTCCTTTACGGGTAATTAGCAGTCGCCACGCGCCGCGGCCTTTGCTGCGACTTAAGGTTGGTAGATCGGCAACAAAATAATGTTCAACGCTTTTTCTGGGTAACCGTCCTGCTGCCAAATCATTTTTAATGACCTCAATATGTGTGAGCGTGTGTTGCGCCTCAACTCCACAGTATTTATTCAAAAGATTACGTTGCGCACTAAACATTTCACTTTCCTGTACCGTATAGAGAGGTTCTTTGCATTGAAAGGAAACGGCGGAGGGTTGCGCCCGCACTTGCTTAACAGGTGCCTTCTTTACGTTGCGCCGCTGCGGTTGAGTCGCTGTTGGTTTTTCAAATATCATTGCCTCCTTGTTCTCGGCTGGCAATTTGTCTTGTTCTTTTCCCTTAGGTAACGCATAGACTTCCCCTGGCAGCATAATAAGGAATTCTGTCGTGGGATGGGCAATGATGTCTTCGTCACACCAGCAATGTCGATCTCTTTCATAGCTGAAGAGAATATATGTTTTGCTATTCTCGGTGGATTCAAACATCTTCATTAAATATAAGTTAGGATCTTTTTGGCTAAACAGGATCGCTTTTTCTTTATAGGCAGCATATTCTTTATTTTTATCAAACCACCCCTTTAACCATTTTTCTAAGTTTTCCCTTACGGCATTCCGGTTATGCAGTATAAATCCTTTGCGGCGAGTAAATTTGTCAACCTGGTCATAACTTGTAGCAAAGGATTTGACGTTGCCGGTGGTGAGATCCAGCCTGACGATATAATTCTTTATTAGACATAAGGAGAAGGCTTGCGGAAGCCAGGACCAGGTATTCCAGACGACGCTTTGAAATGTGTAGGGTTTAAGTTTTTCGCTAACGAATCTGGCTGCACGACTGGCCAGCAATGAGTTTCCCCCGGTAAAGGTGGCAAAAAGTCGGTGCGGCTTTGAGATGTCGATTTTAGCGAGAAATTTGCTGTTTTGAGTAAAAAAATCTTCACTATTTTCGTGCAGATAGATTAACTCCCCGTACCCTGATAATTGCTCATAGAAGGTGACGATTAACTCATCTTGATGACCGTCGCTCATGCAATACAAATTATTAGACCCGCTTTGACCTGCGGTGCCTGAAAGGGCTCCTTTACCCAACCGGGTTTTCTCTGGTACAGGCATATTTTTTTTACCTGCGATATCCGCAAGCCCTCTGTCAATATCGAAGTAAAAGCCAAAATGTTTAACCTGTGGTACCGGTATTTTTTGAGTGATGGGCATAATTGCACGCTCCTTGTTATTTGCATCGACTATTTACTCGCGCTCTTCCACTTTGACGGAGAGAATATAAACATGCTTATCGTCAGGTAAACCGTTAAAACGAAATATTTCTGACGTCGAAGGTTAACTCCACTGCTTCCAGATTCCGTTGTGATAGTCGGCGATAACATACAGGGTTAATACCTTCCCCTTACGGGTAATTAACAGTCGCCATGCGCCACGGCCTTTATTACGACTTAACGTGGGCAGGTCAGCAACAAAATAATGTTCAACGCTTTTTCTGGGTAACCGCCCGGCGGCCAAATCGGTTACAATTGAATTAATACGTGCGAGCGTCTCTTTCGCCTCTTTTCCACAGTAGTTAATCAACAACTTTCGTTGGGCACTGAACATCTCACTTTCCTGGATCGTATAGGGCGATTCAGCGTAATGTAATAATATCGCGGAGGGTTTGACTCGCACTTGCGTAACCGATTCTTTTTTTACATGCCGCCGCTGTGGTTGCTCTACTGTTGGCTGTTCAAATATAAACGACGACTTGTTCTCGGCCGGTAATTTATTTTGTTCCCATCCTTGTGGTAAGGCATAATCTGTATTCGGCAATAGAATAAGGAACTCCGTATAGGGGTCACTGGCAATAGCTATATCGTGCGGGAAGTTTCGATATTTTTCGTAGTAGAGGAGGAGGAAGGAGTTGTCACCGTCGAGGGCCGACAACATCTTAAATGTATATCGGGAGGGATCTTTTTGACTCAATTCAAGCGCTCTCTTCCTGAAGGCCGAAAATTCCTTATTATTATCAAACCACTCTCTTAGCCAACAATTTCTGCTTTCCCTTACCGCAAGGCGGTTATATTCGAGGAAATTATTGCGCAAAAGAAATCTTTCAACCTGACCGCAATTAGTTTTGAATGATTTGACGTCACCTGTCTTCAGGTCCAGCCTGACGACGTAGCTAGTTAACATGCAAAAAGAGAAACGTGGTGGGAGCCAGGACCAGGTATTCCAGACCACACTTTGAAAGTCGTACTGTTTTAGCTGTTGACCAACGAACCTGGCGGCATGGCTGGCCCACAATGAGTTTCCTCCGGTAAAGGTGGCAAAAAGCCGATGCGGCCTGATAGGGTCAATTTTAGACAAAAATTTGCTACGTTTAGTAAAAAAATCCGGATTATTTTCGTGCAAATAGACCATCTCCCCGGTCCCGGATAATTGCTCGTAGAGAGTGATAATTAACTCATCTTGAAAACCGTCAGTGAAGCTGTACAAATTATTGTTCCCGGTTTCATCTGCGGTACCATAGACAGCCCCTTTGGTAAGAAGAGTTTTTGCTGGCACAGGCAAATTTTTTTTACCGGCAATGTCAGCAAACCCACTGTCGATATCAAAATAAAAACCAAAATGTTTAACTTTTGGTACGGACATTCTTTGTGTGACCGGCATAAATTTCATCCTCCTTATTATTAAATCGACTATTCTTTCGCTCTCTTACTGACCACGATTATCACGTACATTCAGGACTCGTTGATGAAACCAAATATATTGGATTAATTGCGAAGGATTTTGTACCAGGTGCGGCACTGAATTATACGGGTAATAGCTCGGCCAGCAATCTGAGGAGTTAATAAGGTTCGCTGAGGTTGATTTTTACGAGGATCCCTTTTAACCCAGCTTTACGTGAGCAGGATCCCCGGTTCGGCTCAGCTTTTCAGTAAACTTTGCAGTAGTAAGCCATTCCTCATGACGTGTTGAGCAGGGCAAACGCACCAGGCGCCGGGCCGTGATCCTATACGGAAATGATTCTGTATACTGTTGTACTCGGTTTGCAAGCATGCCCCTTCGACGGCGCAAACATACATGCGCGCTTCTTTACGTAAGCCGGTAGAGCGAAATGTTTATAACGTGGAACGTTAACTCCACTGTATCCAGGTTCCGTCGTGATAGTCGGCGATAATGTGAAGGGTTAATACCTTTTGATTACGGGTAATTAACAGTCTCCATGCGCCGCGGCCTTTACTGCGGCTTAAGGCGGGAAGATCGGCGACAAAGTAATGTTCAACACTTTTTCTGGGTAACCGCCCCGTGGCTAAATCGTTTTTAATGACCTCAATATGTGAGAGCGTGTGTTGTGCCTCTTCTCCATAGTAGTTATCCAGAAGATTACGTTGTGCATTAAACATTTCACTTTCCTGTACCGTATAGAGAGATTCTGTACGGTGAAAGGATACGGCGGAGGGTTTGATCCGCATTTCCTTAACAGGCGCTTTCTTTACGTTGCGCCGCTGCGGCTGAGTCGTTATAGGTTTTTCAAATATGAAACCCTCCTTTTCAGCAGCTGGCTGTTTAACTTGTTCTATTCCTTTAGGCAAGTCATAGATTTCACTCGGCAGCATAATAAGTATTTCCGTTGTGGGATGGGAGATGATGTCGTTTTCATGACAGAAATATCGATCTTTTTCATAGCTTGCAAGGAGACGTGCCGGCTCGCCGGTGAGCGATTCAAACATCTTCATTGAATATACGTTGGGATCTTTTTGGTTAAGAAGGAGCGCCTTTTCTTTATAGGCAGCATATTCTTTATTTTTATCAAACCAATCTTTTAACCATTTATCTAACTTTTCCCTCGCTGCAAAGCAGATATCCACTGCAAATCCTTTGCGGCGGATAAATCTTTCAACCTGGTTGTAATTCGTAGCAAATGATTTGACATCGCCAGTGTTAAGATCCAGCCTGACAACGTATTCCTTTATCACACATACTGTGAATATCGGCGGGAGCCAGGACCAGGTGTTCCAGACGACACGCTGAAAAGTATAATCTTTCAGCTGGAGGGTAACGAGCCTCGCTGCACGACTCGCCAGCAGCGCATTTCCCCCGGTAAAGGTGGCAAAAAGTCGGTGCGGCTTTGAGATATCAATTTTAGACAAGAATTTGCTACATTCAGTAAAATATTCCGTATTATCTTCGTGAAGATAGATTAATTCCCCGTACCCGGATAATTGCTCATAGAAAGCGATAATTAACTCATCTTGAAAACCGGTACTGATGCAATATAAATTATTGTATTCAGTTTGGCCTGCGATTCCAGAATTAACGCCCTCACTAAGTAGGGTTTTTTCTGGTATAGGAAGGTTTTTTTCATCCGTGATATCCGCAAACCCTCTGTCGATATCAAAATAAAAACCAAAATGTTTAACTTTGGGAACAGGCATTCTTTTGGACGCTGGCATAATTTTCACGCTCCTTGTTATTGAAAGCGAGTCTTCATTCGCTCTCTTCTTGAACACGTTTACCGCATATATTCAGGGCTCGCTGATAAAAAATATATTGCGCTAAGTGAGGGGAATTTTGTACCAGGTGCGGCACTGAATTCGAGGGCTAATTGCCTGGCCAGCAATTTGATACGGTAAACAAGGGATGCTGATTTTGGCTTTTTAAAGGGTGCTTTTTCCCTCAGCGTTAAGTGAGTAAAATCTCCGGTGCCGTTCAGTTTTCCAGCAACCGTTGCCGCAGACAGAATCCGTCGTATATCGATTACGGATTCTGCTTGCTGCTGCCGCCATCGACGGGATTAACATAAACACGTTCACCTTCAAGTAAACCGATACAGCAAAATGTTAGTTAACTCCATTGCTTCCAGGTTCCGTCGTGATAGTCGGCAATAATGTGAAGGGTTAATACCTTTTGATTACGGATAATTAACAGTCTCCATGCTCCGCGGCCTTTACTGCGGCTTAAGGCGGGAAGATCGGCGACCAGATAGTGTTCAACACTTTTTGTTGGCAACCGCCCGGCGGCCAAATCTGCTTTAATGACCTCAATATGTGAGAGCGTGTCTTTCGCCTCTTTCCCGCAATAGTCAGTCAAAAGATTACGTTGCAAAGTAAATAATTGACTCTCCTCTACCGTATAGACAGATTCAGTGCGATGAAAGGGAACGGCGGAGGCTCTGACCGGCGCTTGCATAACGGAGATTTTCTTTACCTTACGACGCTGCAGCGGAGTTGTTGTTGGCTTTTCAAATATAAATGCCTCTTTGTTCTCGACCGGCGATTTCTCTTGCTCTCTACCTTTTGGTAATGCGTATTCGGCATCCGGTAAAAGAATAAGGAATTCCGTCTGGTCGTCAGCGGCAATAGCCATGTCATTCTCAAAGCCTCGATATTTTTCATAGCTGAGGAGGAGATATGAGTTGTCACCGCCGATGGCTCTTAACAACTTCATGGTATATCGGGCGGGATCTTTTTGACTTAGTTCAATCGCTCTATCTTTGTAGGCAAGATATTCTTTATGTTCCTCAAACCACTCTCTTAGCCAGAACTGTAATCTGGTCCTCACCGCGAGGCGGTTATCACTCAGAAATTCTTTACGTGTAAGAAACCGTTCCACCTGAGGGTGGTGGGTATTAAATGATCTGACGTCACCTGTCTTAAGGTCCAGCCTGATAACGTAGCTCTTTGGCATACAGAATGAGAAGCGTTGCGGCAGCCAGGACCAGCTATTCCAGACCACACTTTGAAATGTGTAGGGTTTCAGCTTTTCTCTAACGAAGCTGGCTGCACGGCTCGCAAACAGTGAGTTTCCCCCGGTAAAAGTGGCAAAAAGCCGGTGCGGCTTGTCGGTGTCAATTTTGGACAGAAATTTGCTATTGGCAGTAAAGAATGGCGCATTTTTATCGTACAGATAGACCATCTCTCCGGTCCCGGATAATTGTTCATAAAAAGTGACAATTAACTCCTCCTGCCTACCTTCGGTAATACAATACAAATTATTGTTCCCGCTTTGGCCTGCAGTGCCAGAGACAACCCCCTTATACAGACGGGTTTTTGCTGGCTCAGGCATATTCTTTTCACCCGCGATATCGGCAAACCCCCTGTAGATATCAGAGTAAAAACCAAAATGTTTAACTTTGGGGACCGGCATTTTTTGTATGACAGGCATAATTTTCACTCTCCTTGTTGGCTAAATCGCGTATTCACTTACTCCCTTCCAGACAACGATTTCTGTGTACATCCAGGCGCGTTGACGAAACATAATATATTGGGGTAAGTGAGGGTGAGGTTATACCAGGTGCGGCACTGAATTACGGGGTATTCGCTCGACCAGAAGCGTTTGCGGCCAGGTGAGGTATTAAAGAGGTGTGCCAGAGGCGATTTTTTACGGGATCCCTTGCACTCAGCGATGAGTGAAAAGAATCCCGGTGCGGCTTAATTTTCCAGTAAACGTTGCAGCAGCAGACCATTCAGCATAGCGCGTTTTACCAGCGCAAACGCGCCAATCGCCGAGCGGTGATCCAGTGCGGAAGGCACCACCGGTAGATTTTTGCGAAACGCTTTGAGCGTCTGGGCATTAATGCAGGCTTCGATGGCTGGCAGCAGCACTTTTTCCGCCTCGACAATCTCACCGGCAATCACCACTTTTTGCGGATTAAACAGGTTGATGGCAATGGCGATAGTTTTACCGAGGTGGCGACCGACATACTCAATCACTTCACAGGCCAGCACGTCGCCTTTATTGGCGGCTTTACACAAAGCCTTGATCGAACAGTCCTCCAGCGTCATACGGCTCTGGTAACCCTGTTCCAGCAGATGCCGAACGCGGTTCTCAATAGCCGCATTGGCGGCAATGGTTTCCAGACAGCCAAAGTTGCCGCAGTGGCAGCGTTCACCCAGCGGTTCAACCTGTACGTGACCAATTTCACCGACGTTGCCGTTACGGCCGATAAAAATACGCCCGTTGGAGATGATGCCGGCACCCGTACCGCGATGCACTCGCACCAGAATGGAATCTTCACAGTCCTGGCTTGCGCCAAAATAGTGCTCGGCCAGCGCCAGGCTGCGAATGTCGTGCCCGACAAAGCAGGTTAATTTGAAACGTTTTTCCAGCGCCTCGACCAGACCCCAGTTTTCAACCTGAATATGCGGCATATAGCGAATTACGCCGCTTTCCGGATCGACAAGCCCTGGCAAAATAACCGATATCGCGATCAGTTCGCGGATCTTACGCTGGCTGGCTTCGATAAAGTGGCTGATGGTATTGAGCAGCGCATGCTCCAGAGTTTCCTGGGTACGTTCAGGCAGGGGATAATGTTCTTCTGCCAGCACTTTACTGCTCAGATCATATAGGGTAAGCGTCGTGTCGTAGCGCCCGAGGCGCACGCCGATTGCCTGAAAGTTACGGGTTTCGGTAACAATAGAGATAGCGCGGCGGCCCCCGGTAGAGGCCTGCTGATCGACTTCTTTAATCAGCCCACGCTCAATTAGCTGACGCGTAATTTTTGTTACGCTGGCGGGAGCAAGCTGGCTTTGTTCGGCAATTTGAATGCGCGAAATAGGGCCATGTTGGTCAATCAGGCGGTAAACCGCCGCACTGTTAAGCTGCTTTACGAGGTCAACGTTTCCAATTTGAGCTTGTCCGCCTGATGTCATACCGTCTCTTTATGCAGTGACGACCTCGTTGCCGTTAACGATGGTCTTAATAATTTTATAATCGCGCGTGAACGCCGTCAGGTTCGCTACTTTACCGGCGGCCAGGCTGCCGAGCTGTTGGTCTACGCCAATGGCGCGCGCGGGGTACAGGGTTGCCATACGCAGCGCTTCATCCAGTGCAATACCGACATATTCCACCAGATTGCGTACCCCTTCGATCATCGTCAGGGCTGAACCGCTCAGCGTTCCGTTTTCGTCCACGCACAGGCCATTACGGTAGTATATTGTTTTGCCAGCAAAAATGAACTGCTCAATATTCGCACCTGCGGGCGCGGTGGCGTCCGTGACCAGGCACAGTTTGTCGCCTTTTAGCCGTTTGGCATTACGAATATTAACGTAATTGACATGCAGCCCGTCTGCAATCACGCCGCAGTACACATCCGCGTCATCCAGTACCGCACCCGCCAGACCTGGTTCGCGTCCGGTGATATAGGGCATCGCGTTATAGAGATGGGTGGCGAAGGTGATCCCGGCGCGAAAGCCGGCTTGCGCCTCTTTTAGCGTCGCATTTGAGTGACCGGCGGAAACAACAATGCCCGCGTTTGCCAACTGGCGAATCACCTCGTCACCCGCCATTTCCGGTGCCAGCGTGACTTTGGTAATCACATCAGCATTCTGGCAGAGGAAATCGACCAACGCGTGATCCGGTTTGCGCACGAAAGCCGGATTATGGGTGCCTTTTTTAACAATATTCAGCCACGGCCCTTCCAGATGAAGCCCCAGCGCCTGATGCGGGTGTTTCGCCAGATACTCGCGCATCACCTGCACGCCCTGTTTCATCAGTTCGTCGCTGCTGGTAATAAGCGTCGGCAGGAAGCTGGTGCAGCCGGAGCGTTCATTCGCCTGCTGCATGATCTCCAGCGTTTTCACGCTGACGGCTTCGGCGGTGTCGTTAAACTGCACGCCGCCGCAGCCGTTGAGCTGGACGTCGATAAAACCGGGGGCGAGGATGGCACCATTCAGCGAGCGTTGTTCCATGCCTGTCGGCACTTCCGCCAGAGGACAAAGACGTTCAATCAGATCATTGTTGATGATGATCGCATGGTCATCCAGAATTTCATGGCCGGTATAAATCCGGCCCTGAGTTAAAGCATACATAACAACCCCCGGTTAACATGGTTTACCGCTGCGCAGGTTCCGCCTCGCGCAGCGGTAACGGACTTACAGACCTTTAATATTTTCCGCTTCTAGTTCGTTGAAATATTTCAACGTTTTAACTTTCAGCTCCATCGTAGACGGTTCATCGCAGACGATTACCGCTTTCGGATGCAGCTGCAGACAGCTGATGGTCCACATATGATTAACGTTGCCTTCAACGGCCGCTTGCAGCGCCTGCGCTTTCACGCCGCCGAGTACCAGAATCATCACTTCTTCCGCGTCCAGCAGTGTGCCAACGCCAACGGTCAGTGCGTATTTCGGCACCTGATTTACGTCGCCGTCAAAGAAGCGCGAGTTCGCTACGCGAGTGTCATGGGTGAGGGTTTTAATACGTGTGCGCGAAGCGAGAGAAGAAGCCGGTTCGTTAAACGCGATATGTCCATCGTTGCCTACGCCGCCCATAAACAAATGGATTTTACCGTAAGAGCGGATTTTTTCTTCATAACGGCGGCATTCTGCGTCGATATCCGGCGCATTGCCATCCAGCAGGTTAATATTTTCAGCTGGAATATCAACGTGATCGAAGAAGTTGCGGTGCATAAAGCTGTGATAGCTTTCCGGGTGATCTTTCGGCAGGCCAACGTATTCATCCATGTTGAAGGTGACCACATGCTGGAAACTAACCTGGCCTGCTTTGTGCATCTCAACTAACGCTTTGTATGCGGTAAGCGGCGTGCCGCCGGTCGGCAGACCGAGGATAAATGGGCGGTCTGCGGTGGGTTTAAACGCGTTGATACGATTGACAATATGGCGTGCTGCCCATTTGCCGACCTGTTCGGCTGTTGCCAGGGGGATCAATCTCATGGTTCACCTCTAAAAGTAATATGAAGAGTGTAGGCGGAAAGCATGATCGCTAAACTAAGCGTAACCTGGTTCGCCGCAGCGAGAAGGGCGCAATCCGTTCTGATTTTTTTAATCATAAAATAAGTTTTGCCTGTTTGCCAATATTCAGGAGGCTCATAAACGATAGTTAGTGATTTTTATCACAGAAAATACGCTTTTAATTTGCGAGGCGAATTAATTTTTCACACACTCTGTCAGGTAGTGAGAAAATAGCCGTGACTTCAGGGTTTGTAACACAATAAAAACGACTGTTTCAGTGAGCCCGCATCGGGTTCATAGGGGGAATTAAAGTGAGTATTCTTGGTTATCTGCAAAAGATTGGCCGCGCGCTGATGGTGCCTGTCGCCACGCTGCCTGCGGCGGCAATATTGATGGGGATCGGCTACTGGATTGATCCGGTCGGCTGGGGCGGACAGAACGCGCTGGCGGCGTTTTTCATCCAGTCCGGTTCCGCCATTATCGACAATATGGGCGTGCTGTTTGCGGTCGGTGTCGCTTACGGTATGTCAAAAGATAAAGATGGTGCCGCGGCGCTGGCGGGCTTTGTTGGTTTCCTGGTGCTGACTACGCTCTGTTCACCGGCGGCGGTAGCGATGATCCAAAAAATTCCTGCGGATCAGGTTCCGGCGGCGTTTGGCAAAATTAAAAACCAGTTTGTCGGTATTCTGGTGGGGATTATTGCCGCTGAGCTCTATAACCGCTTTAGCAGCGTTGAGCTGCCGAAAGCGCTCTCCTTCTTTAGCGGCCGTCGTCTGGTGCCGATTCTGACCTCCTTTGTGATGATCGTGGTGGCCTTCATCATGATGTACATCTGGCCGGTAGTGTTTACGGGCCTGGTGGACTTCGGCGAGAGCATTCAGAAACTGGGCTCCGTTGGCGCGGGCGTTTACGCCTTCTTTAACCGCCTGCTGATTCCGGTCGGCCTGCACCACGCGCTTAACTCCGTGTTCTGGTTTGACGTAGCGGGCATTAACGATATTCCTAACTTCCTCGGTGGCGCACAGTCTATCGAAGCCGGTAAAGCGGTGGTCGGTATCACTGGCCGTTACCAGGCCGGCTTCTTCCCGATCATGATGTTCGGTCTGCCGGGTGCGGCGCTGGCCATTTATCACTGCGCGCGTGCGGAAAATAAAGCCAAAGTGCTGGGGATCATGATGGCCGGCGCGTTTGCTGCCTTCTTTACCGGTATCACCGAACCGCTGGAGTTCTCCTTCATGTTCGTTGCGCCGGTACTGTATGTGATTCACGCCGTGCTGACGGGGATCTCCGTATTTATCGCGGCAAGCATGCACTGGATCGCCGGTTTTGGCTTCAGCGCCGGTCTGGTGGATATGGTGCTCTCCTCGCGTAACCCGCTGGCGACCCACTGGTGGATGCTGATCCTGCAAGGGCTGGTGTTCTTCGTTATCTACTACGTGGTGTTCCGTTTCACTATCACCAAATTCAACCTGTTGACCCCGGGTCGTGAACTGGCGGTTGCCGGGGATGAAACCGATGGTCGCGATGTGAATGTCAGCGCCAACGCCGAGCAGGACGTTAGCGGTCTGGCGCGCCAGTATATCGCGGCGGTAGGCGGCTCGGCTAACCTGACGGGTATCGATGCGTGCATTACACGTCTGCGTTTATCGGTAAAAGACTCTTCGCTGGTGAATGAATCAATGGCGAAACGTCTGGGTGCTTCCGGCGTTATTCGTCTGAACAAAACCGGCGTGCAGATCATCGTCGGATTTATCGCGGAAAAAATCGCTGACGCAATGAGAGTTGCGGGCGACGTCCCGGCGGCCGGTGCAGCGGCGCCCGCAGCGGTGGCTCCTGTGGCTCCTGTGGCAGCGGTAAAACCGCAGGCAGTACCGAACGCGACCCTTATCGCTGAACTGGTATCGCCGGTCACCGGTGAGCTGGTGGCATTGGATCAGGTGCCTGATGAAGCCTTCGCCAGCAAAGCGGTGGGCGACGGCGTGGCGGTGAAACCGACGGATAAAATGGTGGTTTCTCCGGCTGCGGGTACCATTGTGAAAATCTTCAATACCAACCATGCGTTCTGCCTGGAAACGGCTAAAGGCGCGGAAATCGTTGTCCACATGGGTATCGATACCGTTGCGCTGGGCGGCCAGGGCTTTACGCGGCTGGTGGAAGAGGGCGCTGAAGTGACGGCGGGGCAACCGATCCTCGAAATGGATTTGGAATACCTGAATGCTAACGCCCGTTCCATGATTAGCCCGGTGGTGGTCAGCAATATCGATGACTTCAACGGTCTGGTTATTAAAGCGCAAGGCACGGTGATTGCAGGCCAAACGCCACTGTTTGAAATTAGAGGCTAACCGCTCCTGAGTAAGCAATAATGCCTTAAGCGGCGGGGGAGTGTCCTCCGCCGCTTTTTTTTGCGCTGCGTTTTATCAACGCGCGACGCAGCGCGTTGAAACCAGTAGTCGATGATGCGCCGGAGGCTTTATTCCTTCCACGCTGCCCGCAGGCTGCAAGCGACGACCGCAGGCAACGCTGATTTGTATAACTAAAGGTTGTTTCCTGCGCGCTGTTATTAGATCATACGCCGTTATACGTTGTTTACGCTTTGAGGAACCCGTGATGAGTGAGGCTGAAGCCCGCCCGACTAACTTTATTCGCCAGATAATTGATGAAGATCTGGCCTCTGGAAAACACACCACCGTTCATACCCGTTTTCCGCCGGAGCCGAATGGCTATCTGCACATTGGCCATGCGAAATCTATTTGCCTGAACTTTGGCATCGCGCAAGATTACCAGGGCCAATGCAACCTGCGTTTCGATGACACTAACCCGGCGAAAGAAGACATCGAATACGTTGAATCTATTAAGAACGACGTGCAATGGTTAGGCTTCAACTGGTCTGGCGATATCTGCTACTCATCAGATTATTTCGACAAGTTGTATCAGTACGCGATTGAGCTGATCAATAAAGGTCTGGCCTACGTTGACGAGCTTTCCGCTGATGAGATCCGCGAATACCGCGGTACGCTGACCGCGCCGGGTAAAAACAGCCCGTATCGCGATCGCAGCGTAGAAGAGAACCTGGCGCTGTTTGAAAAAATGCGCGCCGGCGGCTTTGAAGAGGGGAAAGCGTGTCTGCGCGCGAAGATCGATATGGCTTCGCCGTTTATCGTGATGCGCGATCCGGTGCTGTACCGCATTAAGTTCGCCGAGCATCATCAGACCGGCAACAAGTGGTGCATCTATCCGATGTACGACTTTACCCACTGCATCAGCGATGCGCTGGAAGGCATTACCCATTCGCTTTGCACGCTTGAATTCCAGGATAACCGCCGTCTGTACGATTGGGTACTGGATAACATTACCATTCCGGTTCACCCGCGCCAGTACGAGTTTTCGCGCCTGAATCTGGAATACACTGTGATGTCCAAGCGCAAACTCAATCTGCTGGTCACCGATAAGCATGTTGAAGGCTGGGACGATCCGCGTATGCCGACCATTTCAGGTCTGCGTCGTCGCGGCTATACCGCCGCGTCTATTCGCGAATTCTGCAAACGTATCGGCGTGACCAAGCAGGACAACACCATTGAGATGGCCTCGCTGGAATCCTGCATCCGCGAAGATCTGAATGAAAACGCACCGCGCGCGATGGCAGTTATCGATCCGGTTAAAGTGGTTATCGAAAATTATCCGCAGGGCGGCAGCGAAATCGTCACCATGCCGAACCATCCGAACAAACCGGAAATGGGCACCCGCGAAGTGCCGTTTAGCGGTGAAATTTGGATCGATCGCGCTGATTTCCGTGAAGAAGCCAACAAGCAGTATAAACGTCTGGTGATGGGTAAAGAGGTGCGTCTGCGTAACGCTTACGTCATCAAAGCGGAACGCGTGGAGAAAGATGCCGAAGGCACTATCACCACCATTTTCTGCTCGTACGATGCCGAAACCCTGAGTAAAGATCCGGCCGATGGGCGCAAAGTAAAAGGCGTCATTCATTGGGTAAGCGCACAGCACGCGCTGCCGATTGAGATCCGTCTCTACGATCGTCTGTTTAGCGTACCGAATCCGGGCGCTGCGGATGATTTCCTGGCGACCATCAATCAGGAATCGCTGGTTATTAAACAAGGCTTCGGCGAACCATCGCTGCAGCAGGCGCTGGCGGGTGAAGCTTACCAGTTTGAACGCGAAGGTTACTTCTGCCTCGATAGCCGATATGCAACCGCTACCAAACTGGTTTTCAACCGCACCGTTGGCCTGCGTGATACTTGGGCAAAAATCGGTGACTAACTAAGTCAATCAGAAACAATTGCCTGAAAGCGCCGCTCTCCGCGGCGCTTTTTTTTGCTTATCGATTAGGATTTTACCTTTTATCAATATTCGCGTCGCGAATTAATATGTCTTCTCCTTGATGTGATTCCCATTAAATAAATAGGATTCTTATTGCTGTTAAAAGTTATACCTAATGTGTAATCGCTATCATTTAGGGTTATTTTCTTTATTTTTCCGCATATTATTAACGGTCGCGTTGTTTTGTGTAAAATATTTCAAGGTACGTCTGAATGTGTGCACTTCGTCATAATCCTGTCATTTCGTTACTTAAAAGCATTGATAATTCGCGTCGCGAAAAATAGTCTTAATGCAGAAACGAAATCGGCGGATTTCGTTACTACCGCAACTTTTTTACTTTTTTCGCTTTCTCCGGCGATGTTTATCTCTGTCTATAAGGAATGACTTATGCGTGCGTTTACGAGCAAACGTAGTGCGCTGGCGCTGGCTATCGCCAGCATCACGGCAATATCCGGCTGGGCGGTTGCGCCTCAGGTACATGCGGCGGGTTTTATCGATGATTCAACGCTGACGGGTGGCATCTATTACTGGCAGCGTGAGCGTGACCGTAAAGATGTGCTGGAAAACAAATATAAAACCAACCTTGCACATAGCACATGGAATGCGAATCTGGATTTCCAGTCCGGCTACGTGGCGGATATGTTTGGTTTTGATATCGCCGCCTTTACGGCCATTGAGATGGCGGAAAATGGCGATAGCGCACACCCGAACGAAATCGCCTTCTCTTCCAGCAACAAAGCCTATAAAGAAGACTGGTCAGGAGATAAAAGTGGCGTCAGCCTGTATAAAGCGGCGGCAAAATTTAAATATGGTCCGGTGTGGGCACGCGCCGGTTATATTCAGCCAACCGGGCAGACATTATTAGCACCGCACTGGAGCTTTATGCCGGGCACCTATCAGGGCGCGGAAGTCGGGGCGAATTTTGATTACGGCGATGCCGGGGCGCTGAGCTTCTCGTATATGTGGACCAATGAGTATAAATCGCCGTGGCATATCGAAATGGACAAGTTCTATCGAAACGACAGAACGACAAAAGTCGATTATCTGCACTCCCTTGGTGCGAAGTATGATTTTAAAAACGACCTGCTGCTGGAAGCGGCGTTTGGCCAGGCGCAAGGTTTTATCGATCAATACTTTGCTAAAGCCAGTTATAAATTTGCTGTTGCAGGCAGCCCGCTGAGCACCAGCTATCAGTTTTACGGTACGCGCGATAAAGCCAATGGCGGCGTAAACGATATCTATGACGGCACCGCATGGCTGCAGGCGCTGACTTTTGGCTATAAAGTCGGTCAGGTGGATCTGCGACTTGAAGGGACATGGGTGAAAGCCGAAGGGCAGCAGGGATTTTTCCTGCAGCGTATGACGCCAACTTACGCTTCGTCCAACGGTCGGCTGGATATCTGGTGGGATAACCGTTCCGACTTTAATGCCGATGGCGAAAAAGCGCTGTTCTTTGGCGCGATGTACGATCTGAAAAACTGGAATCTGCCGGGCTGGACCCTCGGCGCGTCTTACGCCTACGCCTGGGATGCAAAACCCGCCGATATGGCAACGCCGGACGCCTGGTACGATCCTAACTATCGTCTGAAAGAGTCCGCTTACAGCCTTGATGCCGTTTATACCCTGCAGGATGGCCGGGCGAAAGGCACGATGTTCAAACTGCACTTCACTCAGTATGACAATCATTCCGACATTCCGAGCTACAGCGGGGGGTATGGCAACATTTTCCAGGATGAGCGCGACGTGAAGTTTATGGTCATCGCACCCTTTACCATTTTCTAATCGGGGCAGGGCGCAGCTTCGACCGCTGCTCCTATCGCAGGCAAAAAAAAGCCAACCCGCGGGTTGGCTTTTCGTATCATAAGGGGTTATTTCGCGTCGTGCGCGTGTTCATCTTCACGGCAATCGCCTTCGGCGCAGTGGCCATAAAGGTAGAGGCTGTGGTTGGTCAGGCGAATGCCGTGCTGAGCGGCGATTTCGCGCTGGCGCGCTTCGATAGAATCATCACTGAATTCAATTACCTTGCCGCAGTCGAGGCAGATCAGGTGATCGTGATGATGTTGTTGAGTCAGCTCAAAAACGGACTTGCCGCCTTCAAAATTATGACGGGTGACAATGCCGGCGTCATCAAACTGGTTCAACACGCGGTAAACCGTTGCCAGCCCAATCTCTTCGCCCATGTCGATCAGTCGTTTGTATAAATCTTCCGCACTGACATGATGGTTATCCGGTTCCTGAAGCACTTCGAGGATTTTTAACCGAGGAAGCGTGACTTTCAGGCCGGCCTTCTTTAATGCGGTATTGTTGTCAGTCATGCGGAATCTGTCCTGTTGCTTTACGATTCACTTCCTTAGGGAAGTGATAAGGAATGCACCTGAGGTAATGCGTCTCATTATAGAACTGCCATGGCTAAATGAAAACTGCAAGTCCTCAAGTAAAGTAAGCTTATAAAACGTGGTGTCACCTGCAAACTCCTTTGCGAGGCCACCTGCTTGAGCTGCGCTTATTGTACAGCGATGGAGAAAAAAGTTAAAAATTTGTAGCAATTATTTTCATTGCTTTTATCTATTAATACGGCGCAACCTTCAGATTACGCCGTAAAAAAGATCAGGCATTAAGGATTTCGTCGAGGTGCATCTCTCCGCGAATCTGTTGCACCCATTTTTGCACACGCTCGGTGGTTAGCTCCGGCTGACGGTCTTCGTCAATCGCCAGACCCACAAAGTGATCCTTGTTCACCAGCCCTTTTGAGTCTTCAAAGTGATACCCTTCAGTCGGCCAGTGGCCCACAATGATCGCACCGCGCGATTCGACAATCGTACCAATGGTGCCCAGCGCATCGCAGAAATATTCTGCGTAGTCTTCCTGATCGCCACAGCCAAACACCGCAACTAATTTGCCGCTAAAGTCGACTTCTTGCAGCGTCGGGAAAAAATCCTCCCAATCGCTCTGCGGTTCACCGTAGTACCAGGTGGGAATGCCGAGCAACAGAATGTCATAGCCTGCGAAATCTTCTTTGCTGCTCTTGGCAATGTCATGGACGTCGGCAACCTCTTTACCAAGCTGATTTTGAATCATTTTCGCGATATTTTCGGTGTTACCCGTGTCGCTGCCGAAGAAAATACCGATAATTGCCATGAGTAAAATAACCTCTTGAAACTTAATGATTATGGTGATGGCGCTAAGCCCACAGATAAGGGCAATCATAGCAGAACAGGCAAGCGGGCGAAAATAGCAATTGCCGCCGAGTGCACTGTATGCCACATGAAAGTATAATTTTGGGAAGGTTTCGGAGGATTCGCTAGCCGCGCAATGCCTTAAGCTGTGCCAGCAACATCTCTTCAATCAGCTCACTGCGGCTCATCTCGCGCGCGTCGGCCAGCTCATTTAACGCATCGACGGCTTCTACGTTCAGTTTTAATTCGACACGCTTAAGCCCACGAACTTTATCGCGTTTTAGCTGATTGCGTTTGTTGATGCGCAACTGTTCATCGCGCGAGAGCGGGTTTGTCTTCGGCCGTCCCGGGCGACGCTCATTCGCGAACAGATCTAATGTCGTACGGTCCGTTTGTTCTTTAGCCATGGTCTAAGCATACTACGGGAAAACAAGCAATCGGGCTGCTGCCCGGGCTGAATAGCGCGCCATCATACATCAGCACAACGGACACGCCAACGACCGGGCGCGCTGAAACGACCGGTCGCCGCCTTTTTAATCAATTTGTCTTTTCAGTGAGATAGCGCTGGATGGCGCGCATCACCGCTTCGGGTTTTTCTGCATGCACCCAGTGGCCCGCTCCTGCAATAACATGCGCTCGCGCCTGCGGGAACTGCGCCAGCAGCGGTTCTTTGTACGCTTCGGTGACGTAAGGGGAATTACCACCGCAAATAAACAGGGCCGGTTTATCCCACGCAGGCACGGTTTCCCAGCCCACAATATGCGGGTACTGCTCCCACAATACCGGGACGTTAAAGCGCCACTGGCCGTCGGCGAAGGATTTTAACAGAAACTGAATAACGCCCTCGTCAGCAACATGCTCACGCATAAGCGCAGCGGCCTGTTGGCGCGTGGTGGCATTCGCCGCCGTGACCGCATTGATAGCGGCAAAGATTTCGTCATGGCGGCGCACTTTGTAGTCCACCGGTGCGATATCAATGGCAACCAGCTGGTCGATGCGTTCCGGTGCCAGCGCCGTCAGCGCCATGACCGCTTTGCCGCCCATAGAGTGACCGATAAACGTCGCCTGCTCAATCTGCCGATCGTCAAGGGTATCCAGCAGATCCTGCGCCATCGCCGGGTAGTTCATCTCATCAGCGCGCCCGGAAAGACCGTGGTTACGCATATCCACCTGCAGCACATCATGACTGGCAATCAGCTCTCGGGCGAGCACGCCAAGGTTATCAAGGCTGCCAAAAAGACCATGAACGAGGACTATCGGAGAATTGTTGTGCGGATCCTGCGCAGTTTGCGCGCGCGTATTCAATTTCATAGCAAAGTTCTTTTTTTCACACTGTCGGGTTAGGCTATTATGTTGAACATTCTGCCGCCCGGCTGCAAGGCTAAGCATTACTCTTACTTTTGCCGCCACCCTGGTTTGACGCTATCCGCTGTTGAGATTTAACTTTATAATCCCAACACTTGTATTCAGATAATATCGCACTGGATGAAGATGAAAACGATCGAAGTTGATGATGAGCTCTACAGTTATATTGCCGGCCACACGAAGCATATTGGCGAGAGCGCATCCGACATTTTACGGCGCATGTTGAAATTTTCCGCCGTCTCCCAGTCACAGCCTGCCGCTTCCCCGATGCCGGTGAAAGAGCCGCGTACCGTCGCTGCCGCAGAAGAGGTTAAACCTCTCAGTAGCGCCAAAGATAAAGTCCGCGCCGTGCGCGAGCTGCTGCTGTCTGATGAATACGCCGAACAAAAAAAGGCGGTGAATCGTTTCCTGCTGGTGCTGTCTACACTCTATTTATTGGATGAAAAGGGGTTTACGGAATCCACCGAGTCTCTGCACGGGCGCACACGCGTATACTTTGCCGCAAACGAGCAAACGCTTTTGCAAAACGGCAACCAAACCAAGCCGAAACAGGTGCCCAATACCCCTTACTGGGTCATAACCAACACCAATACGGGTCGTAAATGCAGCATGATCGAGCACATCATGCAGTCAATGCAGTTCCCCGCGGAATTGATTGAGAAAGTTTGCGGCACAATTTAATCCTTGCATTGAAAGGACCAGGCAATGGCTAACCATCCGCGTGCGGGGCAACCTGCACAACAGAGCGATTTGATTAACGTCGCTCAGCTTACCGCGCAGTATTACGTGCTGAAACCGCAGGCTGGTAATTCAGAACATGCGGTGAAATTCGGTACATCGGGCCACCGTGGCAGCGCAGGCCGCCACAGCTTTAACGAGCCGCACATTCTGGCGATAGCCCAGGCCATCGCTGAAGAGCGTGCGAAAAACGGCATCACCGGGCCGTGCTATGTGGGTAAAGATACTCACGCGCTGTCTGAGCCAGCGTTTATCTCCGTACTGGAAGTGCTGACGGCAAACGGCGTGGACGTTATCGTGCAGGAAAACAACGGCTTTACGCCAACGCCTGCCATCTCTAATGCTATCCTGGTGCATAACAAAAATGGTGGCGCGCAGGCAGACGGTATCGTCATTACGCCTTCCCACAACCCGCCGGAAGACGGGGGTATCAAATACAACCCGCCAAACGGCGGCCCGGCGGATACCAACGTCACCAAAGTGGTGGAAGATCGTGCTAACGCGCTGCTTGCCGATGGCCTGCAAGGCGTGAAACGCATCACTCTGGATGCCGCGCTGGCCTCCGGTCATGTCACGGAAAAAGATCTGGTGCAGCCGTTTATCGAAGGGCTGGCGGATATCGTCGATATGGCGGCTATCCAGAAAGCGGGCCTCAAGTTGGGTGTCGATCCGCTGGGCGGCTCCGGTATTGAATACTGGAAACGTATTGCCGAGTACTACAAGCTGGATCTGACCATCGTTAACGATCAGGTCGATCAAACCTTCCGCTTTATGCATCTCGACAAAGATGGCGTGATCCGTATGGACTGCTCATCCGAGTGCGCGATGGCGGGCCTGCTGGCGCTGCGTGATAAGTTCGATCTGGCCTTCGCTAACGATCCGGACTATGACCGTCACGGCATCGTGACGCCTGCGGGTCTGATGAACCCGAACCACTACCTGGCGGTTGCCATCAACTACCTGTTCCAGCACCGCCCACAGTGGGGCAACGAGGTTGCGGTAGGGAAAACGCTGGTCTCTTCTGCGATGATTGACCGTGTCGTCAACGATCTGGGCCGTAAGCTGGTGGAAGTGCCGGTTGGCTTTAAATGGTTTGTTGATGGTCTGCATGACGGCAGCTTTGGCTTCGGCGGTGAAGAGAGCGCGGGCGCGTCCTTCCTGCGTTTCGACGGCACTCCGTGGTCAACGGATAAAGACGGTATCATCATGTGCCTGCTGGCGGCGGAAATCACCGCAGTGACCGGTAAAAACCCGCAGCAGCATTATGACGAACTGGCTCAGCGCTTCGGTGCACCGAGCTACAACCGTTTGCAGGCTTCCGCCTCTTCCGCACAGAAAGCGGCGCTGTCGAAGCTCTCTCCGGAAATGGTCAGCGCCAGCACCCTGGCGGGCGATCCGATCACCGCACGTCTGACGGCAGCGCCGGGCAATGGCGCGTCGATTGGCGGGTTGAAAGTGATGACCGATAATGGCTGGTTCGCCGCCCGTCCGTCGGGCACGGAAGATGCCTACAAAATCTATTGCGAAAGCTTCCTCGGCGCTGAACATCGTCAGCAGATCGAGAAAGAGGCGGTAGAGATTGTCAGCGAAGTGCTGAAAAACGCCTGAAGATAAGGCTCCTGCGGGAGCCTTTTTAATGTCTGGCGTAACTGGAAAGCCGCGCCAGACAAGACTTCAGTAATGGGCTTTATGAAAGATTATTTAATTCACACGGCTAATTATCGGAAGAGAAAATCACCGCAAATATTGCGATATCAGCGATACGAAAATTGAGATGTTCACCCCGGTGAGAGGTTCGATAATTCCGCCGCCACGTCGACGATAGCAAACGCCGCCAGTGCTTAAACTCGCTTTCAGTGTCGGTGATGTAAAACAACGAGCCCGGCGAGGCGTTAGCTTCTAAGTCGATAAAATCAGAGTCAGGAAAAGTAGATTGAAGTAAAAACGTCCTTTATGATGACCCAAAGGTTAGCCCATAGGGAAATCATGACAATGAAGGTTGGATTAATTACAGACGAGCCAGGACGTTTCTACATCTTCCAGTCTACATTGCCAGCCGGTGAATATTTCGAATTTCGCCCCCGCAATCCTCCACTGAACTCAAAACCTATCGTTGATGACGAAAGCGGGATGTGTATTGGTTATTCCGTCGCTCAGTCCCCCGGTTTATGGCAGATATATGATGCCGACGGCATGTTTGTAAGGCTGGAAGAAGCGCCATTAGAAGTCCCCCTGATTGACCCAACAGACCTCGCTTTAATTGCCTTTGGTGCATTTCGTCTTTTTCGGGCAGGTAAGGCGTTACTGGAGAGTAGTGTCAAAGTCACCGTAACTGTGAGCCTCAGTGAGGCTACCATCAGTCTCTTGCGTGGCCGTCTTAAAATGGGCTTATCAGCTCGTGCGCTCAGGATGAGTGAGTCATCGGCGAAACACATGCTGACCCCAGGTCGTTATGTACCTTTACAGATTCAGGAAAAGGCCATTCGTTATGGCATAAGAACGCCGGACCCTCTCAAAAAGCCAGGGCTTTTCCGTTACGAGGCTCGTATGTATAAGCTTGTGGAAGACAGGCAAAATAAAGGCACTTATATTTATAAGTCTTACCGTCTTGAGGTTTTGGTCAGGGAAGTTGACTGGACTATCATGCATTTTCAGTACATGCCGTAAGGGGGGATCATGATAGATATCACAAGCGGTGACAGACACCTTAAATTAACGCCTTATGAAAGGCTGACTGAGCCCGAGGAACCTGCCTATAGCCGTATTATGGTTTGGGTTGAATTCTCAATCCCTGCCTTAAAAACAGAGTTTGCTGCAGAGTTTTTTGTTGGTCAGTTGGAGCAGTTCAGGAATGATACATATGGTTTCCATCAGGCCTTAAAGACAGGGGCGAAAATGAAGGATATTAATTTAACCTCGGCATTCGAGCAGGTTGTGCTTAAGTTTCATCAGGCACATTTTGCCGGGGCTGTTGGTGTTAGTCTGGTACTTAAGCCTGAAAACCATGCTGACAGTATTACCCTTGATGATTCCTTCGATATTGATGAAAGTTACTTTCCCGAGCTGCTCTCTGGTCTGGACGACATCATTTCATGGCAAAATTGATGCCTGGATGAAGCCATAAGACCGGCACTCAGAATGCCGGTCTTTTTGTCTATAGGCCCCCCAGCCAGGCTGGGGATTCCGTGAAGCTTTCAGCTTCAGGCCGGTTTTTTAAACCCCTTTTGCTTTGAAGCGGAACGCTGTCCGGATCGTATCCATATGCTTGTCGAAATACCGCCGAAAATGAGTTGGGATATCTGAAAGGTAAAAGTAGCCTGATGCTGTATGAGCAGTTTGGCGATCTGAAATTCAAATACAGAAACAGGGAGTTCTGGTGCGGTGGTTACTATGTGGATACGGTGGGAAAGAACACGGCCAGGATGCAGGACTACATAAAGTACCAGCTTGAACAGGATAAACTCGGTGAGCAGTTATCCATCCCGTATCCGGGAAGCCCTTTTACGGGCGGCAAGTAATCCAGAAATGCAAATGTCAGATTGCTATGCGCCTGGCAGGGCGTGGCTGGTAACAGAGCCTTACAGGCGCATATGAAAAACCTCCGGCTATGTAGGAGGATATTTCTTTACTGCCAGTATTTTTATCCCCGCGCGATCCGCAGTGCACTTTGTTTACACCCCTAGAGCATAAACCGGTAGCCAATCCCCGTTTCCGTAAGCAAATGGCGAGGACGCGCCGGATCCACTTCCAGCTTCTGCCGCAAATGACCCATATAAATACGCAGATAGTGGCTGTGCTCCACGGCGTTCGGGCCCCATACCTGGCTCAGCAGCTGGCGTTGCGTCAGGACCTTACCGTGGTTATTGAGCAGCACTGCCAGCAGGCGAAACTCAATCGGCGTCAGATGAATCTCTTCCTCGCCGCGCTGAATACGGCGGTTGGCAAGGTCAACGCGGATATCGGAAAAGGTCACCACCGGCTCACCGGGGGAGGTTGCGGCATGGCGGCGCAGCGCGACGCGCAAACGCGCCTGCAGTTCGCCAACGCCAAAAGGCTTGCTGAGATAATCATCGGCCCCCGCATCCAGCGCGGCGATTTTGTCGTGTTCTTCAACGCGCGCCGACAGCACAATTACCGGCATCTGACTCCACTGGCGCAGATCACGGATAAAATCGAGGCCGTCGCCGTCCGGCAGCCCGAGATCGAGGATCACCAGGTCCGGTTTACGCGTCGCGGCTTCAATTAAACCGCGCTGTAACGTCTCCGCTTCATGGACGCGCAGCCCTTCGGCTTCCAGCGCGGTGCGCAGAAAACGGCGGATAGCTTGCTCATCTTCGACAATCAGAACGTTGATCACAGATCCTCAGGTAATTCATCAAGTTGCGGCGGCGTTTCTCGTGGAAGTGTAACACAAAATAGCGCGCCGCCCTGCGGACGGTTACGCGCCGCGATGGTGCCGCCGTGTACCTCAACGATCGCCTGGCAAATCGCCAGACCCAGCCCAACGCCGGGAATGGCCGACTCTTTGGTGCCGCGGGCAAACTTATCAAATATCGCCGCCTCCTGGCCTTCCGGGATCCCCCGTCCGTTATCCCAGACATCCAGCGTCAGTAACGCCGGTGTACTGTGGGCGGTAATGCCAATTTCAGCGTTATGCCCTGCGTATTTCACCGCATTTTCCAGCAGATTAATTAGCACCCGCTCAAATAACGGACCGTCAACATGCACTAACATCAGCGGGTCGGGCAGGGACAGCGTAATATGCTGGCCGCCAAGCCCCGGCTCCAAAGTTCGCAGGGCGCTGCCAATCACCTCTTCCAGCGTCAGCCACTCTTTTTTCAAATTAAAGCCGCCGGACTGAATACGCGCCATATCGAGTAAATTGTTCACCAGCCGCGTGGTATTAAGCACATGCTGGCGGATTTCATTTGCCTGCGGCGCGTGCTTTGATCCCTCGCTCGCCAGATCCAGGGTGAGGATTTCCGCCTGACCAAACAGCACGGTCAGCGGCGTGCGCAGGTCGTGAGAGAGCGCCGCCAGCAACGAGTTGCGAATGCTCTCGCGCTCGCTGGCGAGCCGTGCCTGCTCCTCGCTGGTGGCTAACGCCTGGCGCTCCAGCGCGCTGGCGACCAGCAGGGTAAAGGTTTCCAGCAGGCGCTGCTGTTCCGGGATCATCAGCTGGCGTAAATTCGCCGGTTCGACAATCAATAACCCGTGGGTTTTTTGATCGCTCTGTAGTGGCAAAATTTGGTAGGGCACACCGGGAAGGGTATCCGTACCTGCGCCCGCAGGCTGGCCCTTATCAAAACTCCAGCGCGCAATCGCGTCATCCCATGGCGTCATGCCCTGCGTCTGGGTCAGCGCCACCAGCTGGCCGTGGCTGTCCGGCAGCAGCAGTTTGCTGCGTGCGTTAAAGGTGGAGTGAATAAAGGTTTCACTGGTGGCGGCGATATCCTGGTTGTTGCGTCCCACCGCCAGCGCTTTTGACATTTCATACAGATGGCGGGTGCGCTGTTCCCGGTAGCGGGCCACGCGCGCCTGATAACGTACGCCCGCCGTCAGGTTACCAATCAGCAAGCCGACCGTCAGCATCACGCCGAAGGTGAGAAGATATTGCACATCGGAAACCGCCAGCGTGCCGCGCGGGGCGATAAAAAAGAGATCGAAGCTGACAACGTTAATCACCGTGGCGAAAGCGGAAGGCCAGCGACCAAAAAACAGCGCTACCAGCACCACGCCAAGCAGGTAGATCATCACCAGGTTGGCGGCATCAAAGGCCGTCAGCCACTGCATGGCGATTAACGTAATGGCGGCGCACAGCGCAAGGGCGACGGCACAGCCTTTTAATTGCACGCGCCAGCGCTCCATTAACGGGCGCGTATCGCCAGCGCGGGCGGGCAGTGCTGCGGGGGCATCCTCAAGGGCGATAATCACCAGATCGAGATCCGGCGCGCGACGGGCCAGCTTATCGGCGAAAGATTCCCGGCTCCACCACTGGCGTTTATTGCGCCTGCCTATCAGGATCTTGCCGAGGTTATGTTCGCGCGCATAGCGCAAAATAGCGCGATCTTCAGCGGGATCGGAAAGGGTTGCGGTTTCCGCTCCCAGCTCCTGCGCCAGCCGCAGCGTGCTTAAAATCGCCCGCCGCTGCGGCTCGGGTAATTTATGCAGCGTCGGGGTTTCGACATACACCGCATGCCAGACGCTGCCCAGCTTTGCCGCCAGCCTTGCGGCGGTACGAATCAGTTTCTCATTACCTGCGCCGTGTCCAACGCAGAGCAAAATCCCATCGCGCGTATGCCAGACTTTCTCTTCGCCGGCGCGATCGCGCCAGGCACGCATCTGGTCATCCACGCGATCGGCGGTGCGCCGCAGCGCCAGTTCACGCAGGGCGATAAGGTTGCCTTTACGAAAGAAGTGTTCGATGGCGCGTTCCGCCTGACCGCCGATATAGACTTTGCCTTCGTGCAGGCGCTGGCGCAGATCGTCCGGCGGTAAGTCCACCAGCACCACTTCATCGGCGCTGTCGAAAAAGGGATCCGGCACCGTTTCACGCACCTGGATGCCGGTCACACCGCTGACCACATCATTGAGGCTTTCAAGGTGCTGAACGTTGACGGTGGTAAACACGTCGATTCCCGCTTCCAGCAGCTCTTCAACATCCTGCCAGCGTTTTGGGTGGCGCGAACCGGGCGCGTTACTGTGTGCCAGTTCGTCCATCAAAATTAACGCCGGACGCCGCGCAAGGGCGGCGTCGAGATCGAACTCCTGAATTAAGCGGCCGCGATGGTGAATGCGGCGGGCGGGCTGCGTCGCCAGCCCTTCCAGCAGCGCAGCGGTCTCTTTTCGTCCGTGAGTCTCCACCACGCCAATCAGAATATCGAGCCCTTGCGCCCGTAGCCGCTGTGCTTCCTGCAGCATGGCAAAGGTTTTACCCACCCCGGCGCAAGCGCCAAAAAAGACTTTCAGCTTGCCCCGGTGCGCCGTGGCGGCATGTTCCAGCAGGCGGTCGGGATTGGGGCGCAAAGGCTCGTCAGTCATGCTTTATTGATCCTTGAGCGCATCCAGCGCCAGATTAAGTTCGACAACGTTCACGACCGGCTGGCCGATAAAATTCACCAGCGGTGTTGCGGTATTTTCCGCCACCAGTTTTGCCACCACGCGCACCGGCAGGTTACGCGCCTGCGCGATACGCGGAATTTGCCACGCGGCCGCCGCCGGGGTGAGCTGTCCGTCAAGACCACTCGCCGATGCGGTAATCAGCTCCACCGGAATATGGGCATTCGCTAGCGGGTTACTGGCCCGCAGATCGGCAACGCGCTGTGCAACCTCTTTATCCAGTTCCGGATTGCTAGCCGCGAGGTTGCTGCCGCCGGAAGCCATAGGATTATACGGTGCGTCTGCCGTGGCGGAAGGGCGCGAATGAAAATATCCCGGCTGGGTAAATTGCTGGCCCAGCAGGCGTGAACCGCGCACGTTGTCGCCTTCACGGATCAGTGAGCCGTTGGCCTGGTCGTGAAACCACCACTGTCCCAACGCGGTGGTCAGCAGCGGATAGAGCCCGCCGGTGACCAGCGTCAACAGGATCAACAGCAGAAATGTCGGGCGTATTAAAGCCATTTTTATCTTCCTTTATACCAGTGCGAACAGCGTGAGAATAAGGTCAATCGCCTTGATACCGATAAACGGCACAATCAAACCGCCCAGCCCGTAGATAAGCAGGTTGCGCTTCAGCATGGCGGAGGCGGTCAGGGGTTTATAACTCACTCCTTTCAACGCCAGCGGGATAAGAAACACAATCACCAGCGCGTTAAAAATAACCGCGCTCAAAATCGCCGAGGCCGGGGAGTGCAGGTGCATCACGTTCAACATATTCAGCTGCGGATAGGTTGCTGCAAACGCCGCCGGGATAATGGCGAAGTACTTCGCCACATCGTTAGCGATACTGAAGGTGGTCAGCGAGCCGCGCGTCATCAACATCTGTTTTCCGATATGCACTACTTCAATTAGCTTGGTGGGGTTGGAATCGAGATCCACCATATTGCCCGCTTCTTTCGCTGCTTGCGTACCGGAGTTCATCGCTACCGCAACATCCGCCTGCGCCAGCGCCGGGGCATCGTTAGTGCCATCCCCGGTCATCGCCACCAGCCGACCTTCCGCCTGATACTGGCGAATCAGCGCCAGCTTGGCTTCCGGCGTCGCTTCGGCAAGGAAATCATCGACGCCCGCTTCGGCGGCAATCGCCGCGGCAGTAAGACGGTTATCACCGGTGATCATCACCGTTTTGATACCCATTTTGCGCAGCTGAGCGAAGCGCTCTTTAATACCGCCTTTGACGATATCTTTCAGCGAAATCACACCCAGCACTTTTGCCCCTTCAGCCACCACCAGCGGCGTTGCCCCCTGGCGCGCCACGCGCTCGACCAGCGCGTCGACATCCGCCGGGAAGTGGCCGCCGTTGGCTTCAATATGGCGGCGAATAGCATCCACCGAGCCTTTGCGGATCATGCGATCCTGCACGTTAATCCCGCTCATGCGCGTTTGCGCGGTGAAGGGGACAAATGTCGCTTGCAGGCTCTGCATATCCCGTTCGCGCAGGTTAAAGCGCTGCTTGGCGAGGATCACAATGCTGCGGCCTTCCGGCGTTTCATCCGCCAGAGAGGAGAGTTGCGCGGCATCGGCGAGGGTTTTTTCATCCACCCCCTCGGCCGGGAGAAAATGGGAAGCCTGACGGTTACCGAGGGTGATGGTACCGGTTTTATCCAGCAACAAAACGTCGACATCGCCCGCCGCTTCCACCGCGCGCCCGCTGGTGGCAATGACGTTGGCACCCAACATGCGGCTCATCCCCGCCACGCCAATGGCCGATAACAGCCCGCCGATGGTGGTTGGAATCAAACAAACCAGCAGCGCCACCAGCACGGTAACGCTTACCGGCGTGCCGCCGTAAACGGAGAAAGGCCATAAAGTTGCCGTTGCCAGCAAGAACACGATGGTCAGCGCCACCAGCAAAATGGTCAGCGCGATTTCATTGGGGGTTTTGCGCCGCTGCGCGCCTTCTACCATGGCGATCATCCGGTCGAGGAAGGTTTCGCCTGGGTTAACGCTGCACTGGATAACCAACCAGTCGGAAAGAATACGCGTACCGCCGGTCACCGAGGCAAAATCGCCGCCGGACTCGCGGATAACCGGTGCTGATTCGCCGGTAATCGCGCTCTCATCCACTGAGGCACCGCCTTCGATCACCTCGCCATCGCAGGGAATAATGTCGCCTGCTTCCACCAGCACCACATCGCCTTTACGCAGATCCGCCGCCGGAATATGGTCAATTTGCGCATCGTGCTGCGGTGCGCGCAATTTGCGGGCGAAGGCGGTTTTTTTCACCCCTTTCAGGCTGTTGGCCTGTGCTTTACTGCGTCCCTCCGCCAGCGCTTCGGCGAAGTTGGCGAACAAAACCGTCACCCATAACCAGCCACTAATCGCGCCGGTGAACCACGCGCTACCGTCGAGATGGCCCGTGGCCATCAACAGTGTTAGCAGGGTGGTTAATACGCTGCCCATCCAGACAATAAACATCACCGGGTTACGCCACTGTACGTGCGGGCTTAACTTGGTCACGGAATCTATCAGCGCCTGGCGAACAAGATTCGGTTCGAAAAGCGCCTGTTGTTTACGACTCATATCACGCGTCTCCGCCACTCTTAAAATTGCAGGTATTCCGCCACCGGGCCGAGGGCCAGGGCAGGAATAAAGGTTAAAGCTCCTACCAGCAGCACGGTGCCAATCAGCAGGCCGATAAATAGCGCGCCGTGAGTGGGGAGCGTGCCGGAGCTGCCGGGTTGGATTTTCTTCGTCACCAGCGAACCGGCAATCGCCATTACCGGCACAATTACGCCAAAGCGGCCAAAGAACATGCAGAACGCCAGCAGGCAGTTCCAGAACGGGGTATTAGCGCTTAAGCCCGCAAAGGCGCTACCGTTGTTGTTGGCGGCGGAGGAAACGGCGTACAGCACTTCACTAAAGCCGTGAATGCCAGGGTTGAGCATGCCGCTGCGCCCGGCGTCGGTCATCATTGCCAGCGCGGTACCGATCAGTACCAGCGCCGGGGTAACCAGGATCGCCAGTGCGGTCATTTTCATTTCACGCACGTCGATTTTCTTGCCGAGGAATTCCGGTGTACGACCTATCATCAGCCCGGCGATAAACACCGCCAGCAGGACAAACAGCAGCATGCCGTACAGCCCTGAGCCCACGCCACCGAACACCACTTCGCCAATCTGCATCAGCCACATCGGGATCATCCCGCCAAGGGCGGTAAAGGAGTCATGCATGGCATTGACAGCCCCGCAGGAGGCCGCGGTAGTCACAACGGCATAAAGGCTACTGGCGAGAATGCCAAAACGGCTCTCTTTCCCTTCCATATTGCTGGCGCTATTGGCACCGAATTGCAGGAAATGCGGATTACCTTGCCACTCGGCCCACATCACTATCCCGACACACACCACAAAGATGATGGACATGGTCCACAGCAGCATGTGCCCCTGACGGCGATCGCCGACTACGTCACCAAAAGCGAAACAGAGCGCCGCCGGGATCAGAAAGATGGCGACCATCTGCACAAAGTTGGTGAGGGCCGTCGGGTTCTCGAACGGATGCGACGAGTTGGCATTAAAGAAGCCACCGCCGTTAGTCCCCAACATTTTGATCGCTTCTTGCGAGGCGACCGGTCCCATTGGCATCAGATGCTGTACGCCTTCCAGCGAGGTATAAGGCTGGTAGGCTGAGACGTTTTGCAGCACGCCTTGCTGAATGAAAAACAGCGCAATCAGCAGAGCGATGGGCAACAAAATCCACAAGGTAATGCGCGTAATATCGACCCAGGCGTTACCGAGGGTTTCCATGCTGCGGCGCGAGAAGGCGCGGATCAGCGCAAAGACCACGGCAATCCCGGTGGCGGCGGATAAAAAGTTTTGCACCGTCAGCCCAATCATCTGGCTGAAATAGCTGAGGGTGGTTTCCCCGGCATAGGATTGCCAGTTGGTGTTAGAAACAAAACTGACGGCGGTATTGAGTGCCAGATGCCAGGAAAGCCCCGGCAGGTTTTGTGGATTGAGGGGCAGAATGCCTTGCAGCATCAGGATCGCGAATAGCAGCAGAAGACCAAAAATATTCAGCCACAGAATAGCCAGCAAATAGTGCCGCCAGTGCATTTCGCGGGTATTAATGCTCAGCCCGCGCCAGAGCAGGTTTTCCACGCCGTGTACGGCGGGGAAGGGCTGACCGGCAATCATTTTCGCCAGCAGCGAACCCAGCGGACGCGCAAGAATAAACAGTACCAACAGAAAGCTGGCAAGCAGAAGAAACCCCTGAAGCGCCATCAGAAAGCCTCCGCGTTGATCAGGGCGTAAACCAGATAGCCCAATAACAGGAAAACCAGCCCAATGCCGATTATTACGCCTGCACTCACAGTCCACCTCCGGGGTGTTTTTTACGATGTGCAGTGAAAGTAGAGTTTTCAACGCAAAGATTTCGCAAAAATCGCCGGGAGCGGTGTAAAAAAAATATAAAAATGGCGCGCAGATAAACGCGCTGGCAGAGATGACGTGCACGGAGGCTGGCGTGGAAAGATAAAGAATGAACAAAAAACCACAATTTAACTAATGGTTAGTATTAATTTAACTGTTTTGTAACTTATTTACTGGCTGAATGTAAATTAAGCCCATATTGACAAAAAATAGTGGTCGGATGAGTAGTAAAATTACAAACAAAACGGTATTATTTTAATCAGTTTTCAATGCCACACTGATTTTTACATAGCTGGCTTTCAGTGACGGTGAATCATTTTCCGGTGTGGCTTACCGGCCTGACAAAGGGGAGAGAATAATGGACACATACAAAGCGTTTCCTGCACATATCGTGTTGATGCGACGTGCTTTCGCCATTGTGGCGGGGGTGCTGGCGTTACCGGTGATGTTATTCTGGAAAGATCGCGCACGTTTTTATAGCTATCTGCATCGCGTCTGGTCAAAAACCAGCGAAAAACCGGTGTGGATGGATCTCGCAGAGAAAGCAACCTGCGACTTTTATTAATCGTTTACACACAGCAAACCGCTCAACCACCGCCTCTGCGGTGGTTTTTTTTACCTGTGGCTTTTGGCTACACTTACTGCGAGTTTGACAGGCGGTTCTTCGGTGATAGCCGGGTGATTCAGTCGCCGCTTGCGCCGCTGACATTACTCAAACACTATAGAAAGGAATTTTCCAACGCGTAGCGGGCTTGCCAGCGGTGATGACAGCCTTTCTGCGGCGCTGCGCTTACGTTTTTGACATCAGGAGCAGTATGACCACCCATCTGGTCTGGTTTCGCGCGGATTTGCGCGTGCACGACAATCTTGCCCTTGCCGCTGCCTGTCGCAGCGATGACGCGTGTGTGAAAGCCCTGTTTATCGCCACGCCTGAACAGTGGCGGCAACATGATATGGCCCCGCGCCAGGCAGCCTATATAAATGCCCATCTTAACGCGCTCCAGCTGGCGCTGGCGGAAAAGGGCATTGCGCTGATTTACCGCGAAGCGACAGACTTTACCGACAGTGTGCAAACGCTGGCCGAGGTGTGCGCTGCCGAGCAGGTCAGCCATCTTTTTTATAATTATCAGTATGAATTTAATGAGCGTCAGCGCGATGCGGCAGTAGAAAAAGCCCTGCCGTCCGTTATCTGCCAGGGCTTTGACGACAGCGTAATCCTCGCTCCGGGCAGCGTAACGACCGGCAATCATGAGATGTATAAAGTCTTTACGCCGTTTAAAAATGCCTTTGTCAGGCGGCTGAAAGAGGATCTGCCGGAGTGCGTAGCCGCGCCGCGCGAGCGTGAAGGCAGCAAAGTGGTACCCACGCCGGTGACGCTAAATTATCCTCAAGAGTCATTCGATGCCAGCCTGTTCCCGGCAGATGAAAAAAGCGCTATCGCAAGGCTTCGTGACTTTTGCCAGCATCTGGCGGGGGTGTATGACCAGCAGCGTGATTTCCCGGCGATCGAGGGCACCAGTCGTTTATCAGCATGCCTGGCGATTGGCGCGCTGTCGCCGCGCCAGTGTCTGCATCGTTTGTTGGCAGAACAGCCGCAGGCCCTCGACGGTGGGCCAGGGGCGGTATGGTTAAATGAACTTATCTGGCGCGAGTTTTATCGCCATCTCATCACTTACCATCCCTGGTTGTGTAAACATCGTCCCTTTATTAGCTGGACCGATAAAGTACAGTGGCAGGATAGCGCCGAGCATTTAGCCGCCTGGCAAGCCGGTCAGACTGGCTATCCAATTGTCGATGCTGCTATGCGCCAGATGAACGCTACCGGCTGGATGCATAACCGCTTGCGGATGATCACCGCGAGCTTCCTCGTGAAAGACCTGCTGATCGACTGGCGGGCGGGGGAGCGTTATTTTATGTCGCAGCTGATCGATGGCGATCATGCGGCAAATAATGGCGGCTGGCAGTGGGCCGCCTCGACGGGCACCGATGCGGCCCCCTATTTTCGTATTTTTAACCCCACCACCCAGGGTGAACGCTTTGATGCGCAAGGCGTGTTTATCCGCCAGTGGCTGCCGGAACTGAAGGCGGTGCCGGAAAAATTCGTGCATCAGCCCTGGGAGTGGGCGGATAAACAGGGGATACAACTCGCTTATCCCCGGCCGATTGTTGACCATAAACAGGCGCGGGTTGCTACGCTTGCGGCCTATGACGCCGCCCGCAAAGGGTAAAGGAGTAATGATGAAAAATACCGAACTGGAAAAACTGATTAACGAAAAACTTAACAGTGCGGCGTTCAGCGATTACGGCCCGAACGGGCTGCAGGTCGAAGGGCGGGAAACAGTGCAGAAAATTATCACCGGCGTGACCGCAAGCCAGGCGCTGCTGGATGAAGCAGTGCGCCAGCAAGCAGATGCGGTGATTGTGCATCATGGTTATTTCTGGAAAAACGAAGCGCCGATTATTCGTGGGATGAAGCGTAATCGCCTGAAAACATTGCTGGCCAATGATATCAACCTGTACGGCTGGCATCTGCCACTCGATGCCCATCCGCAGCTGGGCAACAACGCCCAACTGGCGGCGTTGCTCGGTATCAAGGTGATGGGTGAAATTGACGAACTGCTGCCGTGGGGTGAGCTGTCCATACCGGTACCGGGCGAGGAATTAGCCTCGTGGATCGAAGCGCGTCTGGGCCGAAAACCGCTGTGGTGCGGCGATACCGGGCCGCAACATGTCACCCGTGTCGCCTGGTGTACCGGCGGCGGTCAGAGCTTTATTGATAAAGCCGCACGCTTCGGTGTTGATGCGTTTATCACCGGTGAAGTTTCAGAGCAGACGATACATTCGGCCCGTGAGCAGGGGCTGCATTTCTATGCCGCCGGCCATCATGCAACCGAACGCGGCGGTATTCGCGCCCTCAGCGACTGGCTGAATAAAAACAGCGATCTTGACGTCACCTTTATTGATATTCCGAACCCGGCGTAAGGAGAGATCACGTGCAGCGAGCGCGATGTTATTTATTAGGCGAAAGCGCGGTAGTGCTGGAGCTTGAGCCGCCGGTACAGCTGGCGACGCAAAAACGTATCTGGCGGCTGACGCAACGGCTGGCGGAGGTCCCCGACGTGGTGGAAGTGATTCCGGGGATGAATAACATCACGGTAGTACTTCGCGATCCGCATTCGCTGGCCCTCGACGCTATTGAGCGTTTACAGCGCTGGTGGGAAGAGAGCGAGGCGCTGGAGCCGGAATCGCGGATGATTGAAATTCCGGTGATCTACGGCAAAGAGGCCGGGCCGGATCTGCAAAGCGTGGCGGAACACTGTGCGATGACGCCAAAGCAGGTCGTTGAACTGCATGCCTCCATCGAATATGTGGTGTGGTTTTTGGGGTTCCAGCCTGGTTTCCCTTATCTGGGCGGCATGCCCGACGCGCTGGCGACACCGCGTCGCGCTGAACCGCGGGTGCGCGTTCCTGCCGGTTCTGTTGGCATTGGCGGCGCGCAGACGGGGATCTATCCGCTGGAAACCCCCGGCGGCTGGAATCTGATTGGCCGCACCGATCTGGCGCTGTTCAATCCACGTCTGCCGGAGCCGGTACTGTTACGTCCGGGCGATACGCTGCGGTTTGTGCCGCGTAAGGAGGGCATATGCTGACGGTTATCCGCGCGGGAATGTATACCACCTTGCAGGGCGGCAAACGCATTGGATTGCGCCAGTCCGGCGTCAGTTATTGCGGTGCGTTGGATGAACCGGCGCTACAGATCGCCAATGCGCTGGTGGGTAACGCCCCCGGTGCGGCAGCGCTGGAAATCACCCTCAGTCATTGCGAATTCGAGTTTGGCCGTGACACCTGGTTTGCCCTTACCGGCGCAGGCTGCGATGCGAAACTGGATGGCAAAGCGGTATGGACCGGCTGGCGGTTTGCCGCCAAAGCGGGGCAGCGTCTGGTGCTAAAAAGACCGGTGCACGGTGCGCGCAGTTATCTCGCCGTGGCCGGTAGTTTCGCCATCGCGGCGGTAATGGGCTCGGTCAGCACCGATCTTAAAACGGCGATTGGCGGGCTGGACGGACGCCTGTTGCGCGATGGCGATATGCTGCCGCTGGGCGAACCGCTGCGCGAGTTCCACGGGCAACAAGGGGTGAAGCAATTATTGTGGGGCAACCGCATCCGTGCTTTGCCGGGGCCGGAGTATCACGAATTTGATAGTACCTCGCAGGAAGCGTTCTGGCGCTTACCGTGGCAGGTCAGTGCGCAAAGTAACCGTATGGGTTACCGTTTGCAGGGGCAACCGCTGGTGCGTACCACTAACCGTGAACTGCTTTCCCACGGCTTGTTGCCGGGGGTGATTCAGGTTCCCTCTGGCGGGCAGCCGATTGTCCTGATGAATGATGCGCAAACCACCGGTGGTTACCCACGCATTGCCTGCGTTATCGAAGCAGATATGTACCATCTGGCGCAGATCCCGCCGGGACAACCGATCCACTTTGTCCAGTGTTCGCTGGATGAGGCGCTGAAGGCGCGGCGCGAGCAGCGTCTCTTTCTCGACCAACTGGCATGGCGGCTACACAATGAAAATTGATCTCAATGCCGACCTCGGCGAAGGCTGCAGGAATGATGCGGCGCTGCTGCAACTGGTCTCTTCTGCCAATATCGCCTGCGGTTTTCACGCCGGCGATGCGCAGACGATGCTGACCTGCGTGCGCGACGCACTGCGCAACGGTGTGGAAGTCGGCGCGCACCCTTCCTTTCCGGATCGCGAAAATTTTGGCCGCACGGCGATGCAGCTGCCAACAGAAAAGGTCTATGCGCAAACGCTGTACCAGATTGGCGCGTTGGCGGCGATTGTCGGCGCAGAAGGCGGCAAACTGCACCATGTCAAACCTCACGGCATGCTTTATAACCAGGCGGCGGAGGACGCGATGCTCGCCGATGCGATTGCCGGCGCGGTATACGCTGTGGATCCCGAGTTGATTCTGGTAGGCCTGGCGGGCAGCGAGTTAATTCGCGCCGGTGAGCGCTATGGTTTGCGTACGCGTCAGGAGGTATTTGCCGATCGCGGTTATCGCGCCGATGGTCGGCTGGTTCCGCGCAGCGAGCCTGGCGCGCTGCTGGAGAATGATGATATTGCGCTGGCGCAAACCCTGGAGATGGTGTTTAACGGGCGGGTGAAAAGCGTCACGGGTGAGTTTGTCAACGTAGAGGCGCAAACGGTCTGTCTGCATGGCGACGGTGAACATGCGCTACTGTTTGCCCGGCGCTTACACGCTGCTTTCCTGCAACGCGGCGTAATGCTTAGCGCCGAGTAACCTAAGGAGCAAAAATGCCGGAAGGGCCAGAGATCCGCCGGGCGGCGGATACCCTTGAAGCTGCGGTTAAAGGTAAAGCGCTGACGGAAGTATGGTTTGGTCTGCCTGCGTTAGCGGGTTTTGCTGCCGAATTGATTGGGCAGCATATCGACAAGATAGAAACCCGCGGAAAAGCGCTGCTGACGCATTTCTCCGGCGGGCTAACTCTCTACAGCCATAATCAGCTTTACGGCGTCTGGCGCGTGGTCGGGGCAGGCGAAACGCCGCAGACCACGCGTATTTTACGCGTGCGGCTACAAACGGCGGAAAAGGCGATTTTGCTCTACAGCGCGTCGGATATCGCGCTGCTTACCCCTGAACAACTGGCGCAGCACCCGTTTTTGCAGCGTGTCGGGCCGGACGTGCTGGATATGACCCTCAGCGTCGCTGAGGTTAAAGAGCGGCTGTTATCGCCACGTTTTCGCCGTCGTCAGTTCTCCGGGCTGTTGCTCGATCAGGCGTTTCTCGCCGGGCTGGGCAACTATCTGCGCGTAGAGATCCTCTGGCAAAGCCAGCTCTCAGCGCAGCGTAACGCCTCGCAGCTTAGCGAAGAACAGTTGGACGTGCTGGCGCAGGCGCTGCTCGATATTCCACGTTTGTCGTATCAGACGCGCGGTACAGTGAATGAGAAAAAGCATCACGGCGCGCTGTTTCGCTTTAAGGTGTTTCACCGGGCAGGTAAACCGTGTGAGCGCTGCGGCGCAACAATCGAAAAAACCACCATGTCGTCGCGCCCGTTTTACTGGTGCCCGGCCTGCCAGCGTTAATGACCTTATTATTAACGTAGCGGCACTACGCGATCGCGTCTGTGGAAAGAGCAGGAAGAGCCGATCTCGAATAGTTTGGGGCAAGGATGTGCAAAATGGAAATCAGTTTTACAAAATAATATCAGGCATATTGATGCTGCAATAAGCTACAGGTGATTGCATCCTCTGTTTTTGGTGAGTAAACTGACTTCCTGTTAGTGGATGCGTGACGCACTCTGGTTGAAGCTGATTAACTTGAACTGGGATTCTTCACTCTAAGCACCCAAAGAAAACAAGCCTGACCTCACCAGTCGGGCTTTTTTCTTGCCTGTTATTTGTTATAGGTCATTAATTACACTACTGATCATTTTATAATCGCCTCGTTAGTGGGTGGCGCGCTTTGCGTTGGCGACGTTACCGAAGGCATAAAGTGTTTAGCCCTGGCTGGATTACGGGTGGTGCCGCTCCAGAGCTTCAACCAGAGCGCGTCACGCATCCACTAACAGTGCAGCACCGTTAACCAGGCAGTGTAAAAGCTTTAGCGGTGATGTCGTGCTTCTTAAGGAGCAACGTGGTGAAGGGATTTTTGCAAATCGCTGTCATCGCTCTGAAAGCGCTTGTCGCTTTGATTGAGCTGATTCTGGCTTGCTTACCATAAGCAATCAGAAAACGTAAGTAAGGCCACCGGCTCACCCCCGGTGGCCTTTAATATTTTAAGATGGAAAATCATTCCCGCCATTCGGTGGCCGCTTAGATCCAAATAAAAACGCGCCCGAAGGCGCGTTTCACTAAGCTCGCATTACGTTTTCGCAATCAGCTTTTTTTCAGGTCGGAAGCGAACTCACGTTGCTCATAGCCGGTGTACAGCTGACGCGGACGGGCGATTTTGATGCCGTCATCGTGCATTTCATTCCAGTGTGCAATCCAGCCCACGGTACGCGCCATCGCGAAGATAACGGTAAACATGGAGGAGGGAATGCCCATCGCTTTCAGAATGATACCGGAGTAGAAATCGACGTTCGGATAGAGCTTACGTTCGATAAAGTACGGGTCGTTGAGCGCAATGTGCTCAAGCTCCATTGCCACTTCCAGCAGATCGTCTTTCGTTCCCAGCTCACGCAACACTTCGTGGCAAGTTTCACGCATTACGGTAGCGCGCGGGTCATAGTTCTTATAGACGCGGTGACCGAAGCCCATCAGGCGGAACGAATCGTTTTTGTCTTTCGCGCGGCGCAGGAATTCCGGAATGTGTTTCACGGTGCTGATCTCTTCCAGCATCTTCAGTGCCGCTTCGTTGGCACCACCGTGCGCCGGCCCCCACAGGGAGGCGATACCGGCGGCGATACAGGCGAACGGGTTCGCGCCTGAAGAGCCTGCGGTACGTACGGTAGACGTAGAAGCGTTTTGTTCATGATCGGCGTGCAGGATCAGAATACGATCCATCGCGCGCTCCAGCACCGGGTTAACTTCATAACGCTCACACGGCGTGGAGAACATCATGTGCAGGAAGTTAGCGGAGTAGGAGAGATTGTTCTGCGGATAAACGAACGGCTGACCGATGGAATATTTGTAACACATTGCCGCAACGGTTGGCATTTTCGACAGCAGACGGAACGCAGCAATTTCGCGGTGACGCGGATTATTAACGTCCAGCGAGTCATGATAGAACGCCGCCAGCGCGCCGGTCACGCCGCATAGCACTGCCATCGGGTGTGAATCGCGACGGAAACCGTGGAACAGACGGGTAATCTGCTCATGGATCATCGTGTGGCGGGTTACTGTCAGTTTGAATTCGTCGAACTGTTCCTGGGTCGGTTTTTCACCGTACAGCAGGATGTAGCATACTTCCAGATAGTTGGACTGGGTCGCCAGCTGATCGATAGGGAAACCACGGTGCAGCAGAATACCTTCGTCACCGTCAATAAAGGTGATTTTTGATTCGCATGACGCAGTAGAGGTAAAACCTGGGTCAAAAGTAAATACCCCTTTTGAACCGAGACTACGGATATCAATTACATCCTGACCGAGCGTGCCTTTTAGCACATCCAGTTCAATATCAGCGTCACCATTGTAGGTGATTCTTGCTTTCTTATCAGCCATTTACGGTCTCCTTAGCGCCTTATGCTTAAGACCGCCAGTCACCGGATTTGCATTCAACTGCAGATCAACGTTACTCGTCTATTGTTTAGCTCGCAGCTCTGTTAAGAGGAGGTACCAGGGTACAGAGCGATGGGCGCGTGCAAGTACACATTGAAAACACAGCGAAAAAACAGCAAATCAGCGTCTTAGCAGTCCGAATTTGTCAAACCTGTATACCACTAATAACTGTCCTGATTACTTCGGTCAATACCATCACACTGTTGCATAACTTATTGTCAGGTGAAAGTTTGACCCCATAACTTTTGCGAATTATAAGCCCTTTCTGGGGTAGTTTGTAACAAGAATGTTTAACTTTTGTCAAATCAGATGATTAAAATTTAAAAGAATGTTGTTATCGTGATGGGGGTCACTGTTCTGCATAAAACCCGACAAACTATATGTAGGATAATTGTAATGATTTTGTGAACGACCTATACTCCCGCCAGGTCTCCGGAATACCCTGCAATCCCGAGCCACCCAGCGTTGTAACCTGTCGTTTAGCATCTGGAAGCTGATTTTTTGCATAACGAGCAGTTATAGAAAAGGACGCTGTCTGACCCGCACGCAGACCGGAGGAAGGAAACTATAAGAATAGCATGTGGGCGTTATTCATGATTAAAAATGTCAAAAAACAAAGGCCTGTCAATCTTGATCTGGCAACAATTCGGTTTCCTGTTACGGCTATAGCTTCCATTCTCCATCGCGTTTCCGGCGTCATTACTTTCGTGGCGGTTGGTATTCTGCTGTGGTTACTGGGTCTGTCGCTCGCGTCTGAAGAGGGCTTTCAAGCCGCCTCCGCCATCATGAGCAGTTTTTTCGTCAAATTCATTTTCTGGGGCATCCTCACAGCGCTGGCTTATCACGCTGTCGGCGGTATTCGCCACATGTTTATGGATTTTGGCTGGCTGGAAGAAACCTTCGAAGCAGGAAAGCGTTCCGCTAATCTCTCTTTTGTTATCACTGTCGTGCTGTCAATCCTCGCAGGAGTCCTCGTATGGTAAGCAACGCCTCCGCATTAGGACGCAACGGCGTACATGATTTTATTCTTGTCCGTGCTACTGCCATCGTTCTGACGTTATACATCATCTATATGGTCGGTTTTTTCGCCCTGCATGGCGATCTGACCTGGGTAGTCTGGACGGGTTTCTTCTCCTCCGCGTTCACCAAAGTCTTCACGCTGCTGGCGTTATTTTCGCTGCTGATACATGCCTGGATTGGCATGTGGCAGGTGTTGACCGACTACGTTAAACCCGTGGCTGTACGCCTGATTCTGCAACTAGCAATTGTCGTTGCGCTTGCGGTTTACGTGATTTATGGATTCGTTGTGGTGTGGGGTGTGTAATGAAGCTGCCAGTCAGAGAATTTGATGCTGTTGTTATTGGTGCTGGTGGCGCAGGTATGCGCGCGGCACTGCAAATTTCCCAGAGCGGGCAAACCTGTGCGCTGCTCTCTAAAGTCTTTCCAACCCGTTCTCACACCGTATCTGCGCAGGGCGGTATTACCGTTGCGCTGGGTAACACCCATGAAGATAACTGGGAATGGCACATGTATGACACGGTAAAAGGTTCCGACTACATCGGCGACCAGGATGCCATTGAATATATGTGTAAAACCGGCCCGGAAGCGATTCTGGAACTGGAACATATGGGCCTGCCGTTCTCCCGTCTGGATGATGGCCGTATCTATCAGCGTCCGTTTGGCGGCCAGTCGAAAAACTTCGGCGGCGAACAGGCGGCGCGTACTGCGGCTGCGGCTGACCGTACCGGTCACGCGTTGCTGCACACGCTTTATCAGCAGAACCTGAAAAACCACACGACGATTTTTTCCGAATGGTATGCGCTGGATCTGGTGAAAAACCAGGATGGCGCCGTGGTGGGTTGTACCGCGCTGTGCATTGAAACCGGTGAAGTCGTCTACTTTAAAGCCCGTGCAACGGTGCTGGCGACCGGTGGTGCAGGCCGTATTTACCAGTCCACCACCAATGCGCATATCAATACCGGCGACGGTGTTGGCATGGCGCTGCGCGCCGGTGTGCCGGTGCAGGATATGGAAATGTGGCAATTCCACCCGACCGGTATCGCCGGCGCGGGCGTGCTGGTAACGGAAGGTTGCCGCGGTGAAGGCGGTTATCTGCTGAACAAACATGGCGAGCGCTTTATGGAGCGTTATGCGCCAAATGCCAAAGACCTGGCGGGTCGCGATGTGGTGGCGCGTTCCATCATGATCGAAATCCGTGAAGGTCGCGGCTGCGACGGTCCGTGGGGCCCGCACGCTAAACTGAAACTCGATCATCTGGGTAAAGAGGTGCTGGAATCGCGCCTGCCGGGGATCCTTGAATTGTCGCGCACCTTTGCCCATGTCGATCCAGTAAAAGAACCTATTCCGGTGATCCCAACCTGCCACTATATGATGGGCGGCATTCCGACCAAAGTGACCGGCCAGGCGCTGACGGTGAACGCGCAGGGCGAAGATGTGGTGATCCCTGGGCTGTTCGCGGTAGGTGAAATTGCCTGCGTATCGGTACATGGCGCAAACCGCCTGGGCGGCAACTCGCTGCTGGACCTGGTGGTCTTTGGCCGCGCGGCCGGTCTGCATTTACAAGAGTCTATCGCCGAGCAGGGCGCGCTACGTGATGCCAGCGAATCGGATGTTGAAGCCTCTCTTGAACGTCTCAACCGCTGGAACAACAACCGTAACGGCGAAGATCCGGTCACTATTCGCAAAGCGCTGCAGGAGTGCATGCAGCATAACTTCTCGGTATTCCGCGAAGGCGATGCGATGGCGAAAGGGCTGGAGCAGCTGAAAGTGATTCGCGAGCGCCTGAAAAACGCCCGTCTGGACGATACTTCCACCGAGTTTAACACCCAGCGCGTTGAGTGCCTGGAGCTGGATAACCTGATGGAAACCGCTTATGCGACGGCGGTGTCCGCAAACTTCCGCACTGAGAGTCGTGGCGCCCATAGCCGCTTCGACTATCCGGATCGTGACGATGCAAACTGGCTGTGCCATTCCCTGTATCTGCCAGAAACGGAATCCATGACGCGTCGCAGCGTCAATATGGAGCCGAAACTGCGTCCGGCGTTCCCGCCGAAGATTCGTACTTATTAATGCGGAGACTGGATGATGAAACTCGAATTTTCGATCTATCGTTATAACCCGGATGTCGATGATGCTCCGCGCATGCAGGATTACACCCTTGAAGGCGAAGAAGGGCGTGACATGATGCTGCTGGATGCATTAATGCAGCTGAAAGAAAAAGATCCTACGCTGTCGTTTCGTCGCTCCTGCCGTGAAGGGGTGTGCGGTTCCGATGGTTTGAACATGAACGGTAAAAACGGTCTGGCGTGTATCACCCCGATCTCCGCTCTCGGTAATGGCAAACAGAAGATTGTGATCCGTCCTCTGCCAGGCCTGCCGGTGATCCGTGATTTGGTGGTGGACATGGGGCAGTTCTATGCTCAATATGAGAAGATTAAGCCTTACTTGTTGAATAATGGGCAAAATCCGCCAGCACGAGAGCACCTGCAGGCACCGGAGCAGCGTGAAAAACTCGACGGTCTGTATGAATGTATTCTCTGTGCTTGCTGCTCAACATCCTGTCCGTCGTTCTGGTGGAACCCGGATAAATTTATCGGCCCGGCAGGTTTGTTGGCGGCGTACCGTTTCCTGATCGACAGTCGCGATACGGAAACCGACAACCGTCTGGAAGGGTTAAGCGATGCTTTCAGCGTTTTCCGCTGCCATAGCATTATGAACTGCGTCAGTGTATGCCCTAAAGGGCTGAACCCGACGCGCGCCATCGGCCATATTAAGTCGATGCTGCTGCAGCGTAGTGCATAAGTAACCAACGCCGCCTGGCGCTGTTTGTCGGGCCTACGTCTGTAGGCCGAAATGCAGCGCCAGGCGGCAAAAATGCAGGAAACCTCTAAAAACTGCCACAAAAGTCATAATCGAGATGTTTGGCGCGAGACAAGGCGGCAACTGAGCTCATCCCTGGGAGCATAGTGAACTATGTGACCTGGGTAAGCGAAGGCAGCCAACGCAGTCGCAGCCCAAACAACGAAGATTAGGGCAGTTTTTAAAGGTTCCTTCGCGGGCCACCAAGAGCCCGCAAGTGAACCCTGGGACGTGCGCTAACTTGTGTACGTCGTAGTTATCCACGGCGAAGTAAGCATAACAATGCTTAAGGGATCACGATGCAGAACGGCGCAATGAAAGCCTGGCTGGACTCTTCTTACCTCTCTGGGTCTAACCAGAGCTGGATAGAACAGCTCTATGAAGACTTCTTAACCGATCCTGACTCGGTAGATGCAAACTGGCGATCTATGTTCCAGCAGTTACCGGGCACCGGAGTCAAACCGGATCAGTTCCACTCCAAAACGCGTGATTATTTCCGTCAGCTGGCGAAAGATGCTTCACGTTACTCTTCCTCTATTTCCGACCCTGATACCAATGTGAAGCAGGTTAAAGTCCTGCAGCTTATCAACGCATACCGCTTCCGTGGTCATCAGCATGCGAATCTCGATCCGCTGGGACTGTGGCAGCAAGAAAGGGTTGCCGATCTCGATCCGGCCTATCACGACCTGACGGAAGCCGATTTCCAGAACACGTTCAACGTCGGCTCTTTTGCTATCGGCAAAGACACCATGCCGCTGGGCGAATTGATTAACGCGCTGAAAGAGACCTATTGTGGCTCGATCGGTGCGGAATATATGCATATCACCAGCACCGAAGAGAAACGCTGGATCCAACAGCGTATCGAATCCGCAACGGGCAAATCCAGCTTCAGCAGCGAAGAGAAGAAACGCTTCCTGACGGAACTGACCGCGGCGGAAGGGCTTGAGCGCTACCTGGGCGCGAAATTCCCTGGTGCGAAACGCTTCTCGCTGGAAGGCGGCGATGCGCTGGTACCGATGCTAAAAGAGATGATCCGCCACGCGGGCAAAAGCGGCACGCGCGAAGTGGTGCTGGGTATGGCGCACCGCGGCCGTCTCAACGTGCTGGTCAACGTGCTGGGTAAACAGCCGCAGGATCTGTTCGACGAGTTTGCCGGTAAGCATAAAGAGCACCTCGGCACCGGCGACGTGAAATACCATATGGGCTTCTCGTCCGATGTGGAAACCGAAGGTGGCCTGGTGCACCTGGCGCTGGCGTTTAACCCGTCGCACCTGGAGATCGTAAGCCCGGTAGTTATCGGTTCCGTGCGTGCGCGTCTTGATCGTCTGGCTGAGCCTGGTAGCAATAAAGTGCTGCCGATTACCATTCACGGCGATGCGGCCGTTGCGGGCCAGGGTGTGGTGCAGGAAACCCTGAACATGTCTAAAGCGCGCGGCTACGAAGTCGGTGGTACGGTGCGTATTGTGATTAATAACCAGGTGGGCTTTACCACGTCCAACCCGCTGGATGCGCGCTCCACGCCATACTGTACCGATATTGGTAAAATGGTCCAGGCGCCGATTTTCCACGTTAACGCCGACGATCCGGAAGCGGTAGCGTTCGTTACCCGTCTGGCCCTCGACTACCGTAACAACTTCAAACGCGATGTCTTTATTGACCTGGTTTGCTACCGTCGTCATGGGCACAACGAAGCCGATGAGCCGAGCGCAACCCAGCCGCTGATGTATCAGAAAATCAAAAAGCACCCGACGCCGCGTAAAATCTACGCCGATCGTCTGGAGCAGGAAAAAGCCATCACGCTTGAAGATGCCACCGAAATGGTCAACCTGTACCGCGATGCGCTGGATGCGGGCGAGTGCGTGGTTGCCGAATGGCGTCCGATGAATATGCACTCCTTTACCTGGTCGCCGTATCTCAACCATGAGTGGGATGAGAGCTACCCGAACAAGGTCGAGATGAAGCGTCTGCAGGAACTGGCAAAACGGATCAGTACGGTGCCGGAAGCCATCGAAATGCAGTCCCGCGTAGCAAAAATCTATGCCGACCGCCAACTGATGGCGAACGGTGAGAAGCTGTTCGACTGGGGCGGCGCAGAAACTCTCGCTTATGCCACGCTGGTTGATGAAGGCATTCCGGTGCGTCTGTCGGGTGAAGACTCCGGCCGTGGCACCTTCTTCCATCGCCATGCGGTTATTCACAATCAGGCGAACGGTTCAACCTATACCCCGCTGAGCCATGTGCACAATTCACAAGGTCAGTTCCGCGTGTGGGACTCCGTGCTTTCTGAAGAAGCGGTGCTGGCATTTGAATACGGGTACGCTACTGCAGAGCCGCGTACGCTGACCATCTGGGAAGCCCAGTTTGGCGACTTCGCCAACGGCGCGCAGGTGGTGATCGATCAGTTCATCAGCTCCGGCGAGCAGAAGTGGGGCCGTATGTGCGGTCTGGTAATGCTGCTGCCGCACGGCTATGAAGGGCAGGGGCCTGAGCACTCTTCTGCACGTCTGGAACGCTATCTGCAGCTGTGTGCTGAACAAAATATGCAGGTGTGTGTGCCGTCAACGCCGGCGCAGGTTTACCACATGCTGCGTCGCCAGGCGCTGCGCGGTATGCGTCGCCCGCTGATTGTTATGTCGCCGAAGTCGCTGTTGCGTCATCCGCAAGCGGTTTCTACCCTTGAAGAGTTGGCGAACGGCACCTTTATGCCCGCCATCGGTGAAGTTGACGATCTCGATCCGCAGGGTGTTAAGCGCGTTATCCTTTGCTCCGGGAAGGTCTATTATGATCTGCTGGAACAGCGTCGTAAGAACGACCAGAAGGATGTCGCCATTGTGCGTATCGAGCAGCTTTACCCGTTCCCGCACCAGTCGGTGCAGGAAGCGCTAAAACCTTACGCACACGTACATGATTTTGTCTGGTGCCAGGAAGAGCCCCTTAACCAGGGCGCATGGTACTGCAGCCAGCATCATTTCCGTGATGTGATTCCATTTGGGGCCGCTCTGCGTTACGCAGGTCGCCCGGCCTCCGCCTCCCCGGCGGTGGGATACCTGTCCGTTCACCAGAAACAGCAACAAGATCTGGTCAATGACGCGCTGAACGTCGATTAATTAAAGGATAAATAATGAGTAGCGTAGATATTCTCGTTCCCGATCTCCCTGAGTCCGTTGCTGATGCGACCGTTGCGACCTGGCACAAAAAACCAGGCGATAGCGTACGACGCGACGAAGTGCTGGTCGAAATCGAAACTGACAAAGTGGTACTGGAAGTACCGGCTTCAGCGGACGGTATTCTGGACGCGGTGCTGGAAGATGAAGGCACCACCGTGACTTCCCGCCAGATTCTGGGCCGCCTGAAAGAGGGCAACAGCGCCGGTAAAGAGAGCAGCGCTAAGTCTGAAGAGAAAGAGTCTACTCCGGCCCAGCGCCAGCAGGCGTCGCTGGAAGAGCAGAGCAACGACGCCCTGAGCCCGGCGATCCGTCGCCTGTTGGCTGAGCACAACCTTGAAGCCAGCGCCATTAAAGGCACTGGCGTCGGCGGCCGTCTGACGCGCGAAGATGTGGAAAAACATCTGGCGAAAGGCCCGGCGAAAGAGGAAAAAACGGCAGCCGCGCCGGTGAGCAGCCCGGCTCCGGCTCCGGCTCCGCAGCTGGCTGGCCGTACCGAAAAACGTGTTCCGATGACCCGCCTGCGCAAACGCGTTGCCGAGCGTCTGCTGGAAGCGAAAAACTCTACCGCCATGCTGACGACCTTTAACGAAGTCAACATGAAGCCGATTATGGATCTGCGTAAGCAGTACGGCGAGGCGTTTGAAAAACGTCACGGCATCCGTCTGGGCTTTATGTCCTTCTACGTTAAAGCGGTAGTTGAAGCGCTGAAACGCTTCCCGGAAGTCAACGCGTCTATCGATGGCGATGATGTGGTTTACCACAACTATTTCGATGTCAGCATGGCGGTTTCTACGCCGCGTGGCCTGGTCACGCCGGTGCTGCGTGACGTTGATACGCTGGGTATGGCGGATATCGAGAAGAAAATCAAAGAGCTGGCGCTGAAAGGCCGCGACGGCAAGCTGACCGTTGAAGATCTGACCGGCGGTAACTTCACCATCACCAACGGTGGTGTGTTCGGTTCCCTGATGTCGACGCCGATCATCAACCCGCCGCAGAGCGCAATTCTTGGCATGCACGCCATTAAAGATCGCCCGATGGCCGTTGATGGCAAGGTGGAAATCCTGCCGATGATGTATCTGGCGCTCTCTTATGACCACCGTCTGATCGATGGCCGTGAGTCCGTGGGCTACCTGGTGGCGATTAAAGAACTGTTGGAAGATCCGACTCGCTTGCTGCTGGACGTGTAGCGGCCAGTGCCCGGTAGCGTATGTTACCGGGCAACTATAACGAACACCTGCTTTGTAAGCCGTCATCCGGCGTGACAAATTTAATGAAGGATGGATAGAACACATGAACTTACACGAGTATCAGGCGAAACAGCTGTTTGCCCGGTCAGGACTGCCGACTCCCGTTGGTTATGCCTGTACTACCCCGCGTGAAGCAGAAGAAGCGGCATCTAAAATCGGTGCCGGTCCGTGGGTGGTAAAATGCCAGGTCCACGCAGGCGGCCGCGGTAAAGCGGGCGGCGTAAAAGTCGTCAATAGTAAAGAAGATATCCGCGCCTTCGCTGAAAACTGGCTCGGCAAACGTCTGGTAACGTACCAAACGGACGCCAATGGCCAGCCGGTAAACCAGATTCTGGTGGAAGCGGCAACGGATATCGACAAAGAGCTGTATCTGGGCGCGGTAGTTGACCGTAGCTCACGCCGCGTAGTGTTCATGGCCTCTACTGAAGGTGGCGTGGAAATCGAGAAAGTGGCGGAAGAGACTCCGCACCTGATCCATAAAACCGCTATCGATCCGCTGACCGGCCCAATGCCGTATCAGGGACGCGATCTGGCGTTCAAACTAGGCCTGGAAGGCAAACAGGTTCAGCAGTTCACCAAAATTTTTATGGGTCTGGCGACCATTTTCCTGGAGCGCGATCTGGCGCTGATTGAGATTAACCCGCTGGTTATCACTAAACAGGGCGATCTGATCTGCCTCGACGGCAAACTGGGCGCAGACGGTAACGCTTTGTTCCGCCAGCCGGAACTGCGCGAAATGCGCGACCAGTCTCAGGAAGACCCGCGTGAAGCGCAGGCAGCACACTGGGAACTAAACTATGTGGCGCTGGATGGCAACATCGGCTGCATGGTTAACGGCGCAGGCCTGGCGATGGGCACCATGGACATCGTTAAACTGCACGGCGGCGAACCGGCTAACTTCCTGGATGTGGGCGGCGGCGCGACCAAAGAGCGCGTAACCGAAGCCTTTAAAATCATCCTCTCTGATGAAAACGTTAAAGCGGTACTGGTTAACATCTTCGGCGGTATCGTCCGCTGCGACCTGATCGCTGACGGTATTATCGGCGCGGTCGAAGAGGTGGGCGTTAACGTACCGGTGGTGGTGCGTCTGGAAGGGAACAACGCTGAACTGGGCGCGAAACGCCTGGCGGACAGCGGCCTGAATATTATCGCAGCGAAAAGTCTGACGGATGCAGCACAGCAGGTTGTTGCCGCAGTGGAGGGGAAATAATGTCTGTTTTGATTGATAAGAACACTAAAGTTATCTGCCAGGGCTTCACCGGAAGCCAGGGTACATTCCACTCCGAGCAGGCGATTGCCTATGGTACGCAGATGGTTGGCGGCGTAACGCCAGGCAAAGGCGGCACCACGCACCTCGGGCTGCCGGTGTTTAACACCGTGCGCGAAGCTGTTGAAGCGACAGGTGCCACCGCGAGCGTTATCTACGTTCCGGCACCGTTCTGCAAAGACTCGATCCTCGAAGCTATCGATGCGGGCATCAAACTGATCATTACCATCACCGAAGGTATCCCGACGCTGGATATGCTGACGGTGAAAGTGAAGCTGGATGAAGCTGGCGTGCGCATGATTGGTCCAAACTGCCCGGGCGTGATCACCCCAGGCGAGTGCAAAATCGGCATTATGCCTGGCCATATTCATCAGCCGGGTAAAGTCGGTATTGTTTCCCGTTCCGGTACGCTGACCTATGAAGCAGTTAAACAGACCACCGATTACGGCTTTGGTCAGTCTACCTGCGTCGGTATCGGTGGCGACCCGATTCCGGGCTCCAACTTTATCGATATCCTGAAACTATTCCAGGAAGATCCGCAGACCGAAGCGATTGTAATGATCGGTGAGATTGGCGGCAGCGCGGAAGAAGAAGCTGCAGCCTACATCAAAGATCACGTCACCAAACCGGTAGTCGGTTATATCGCAGGCGTTACCGCGCCAAAAGGCAAGCGTATGGGCCACGCAGGCGCCATCATTGCTGGTGGTAAAGGCACGGCGGATGAGAAATTCGCCGCGCTGGAAGCCGCAGGCGTCAAAACAGTGCGCAGCCTGGCCGATATCGGCGAAGCACTGAAATCTGTTATCAAATAAAACCTCATTGCTCCTCCATGTAGGGGAGCAAGTATCCTTTCGACATGGTTGGCCGCTTTCGTAGCGGCCTTTTTTATGGCTGCAGTTTACGCAGCGAACGCTGAGCGGTGCAGTAGGTGGCGCTGAGGGCGCGTCAGAAGATCAGGGAGCGGTAAAAAGGCCGCCAAAATCATTTTAACGACGCTATCGGCGATCGGGGAATGTCATCTGCGGGAAGATGAAACGCCACGGTAGCCTTTATAAAAGTAGGGCTTTAATGTGTAGGGCATTTATAAAATAATAACGAAACGGTGTTAATTGTCATTATCGTTAAGGTGAATTAATTGTAAAATAACCGCCGCACCTCTCATTTTTTATTTTTACCATGCCGATATAGAGACGCTTTTTTAACATTAACGCTAAACGTTAAATAAAGTCGCTATTATTTGTGTTAACCCACCGATTGATAACTATTCGTGGCGTTAGTATGAACATACTCTTAACAAGTAATTTACGATACTTATACGCAGTACACAAAATTAACATGATGGAATAATCTTGATTTAAATCAATCTTTAAAAGCTTGGAAAAGACGGCAAAAATCGTTAAATTGTCGCCGATCAAATTGCAGCAAAAGTGCTAAATTAGGCATAAATTGATCGCCGTCGAAAAACGTAAAACAAACTCAATAAAAACCTTTTTATTGTAATGGGTTTACGGAGTAATATATTCGAGAGATCAATTCGAATTTCTTTTTAACCTTGCCGTAACTTTTTCATTCTTTGTCACGATTCTCGCGCAATGAATAAAACAGTGCGGTAAATTTTTTGGGGCATGCGTGTGAACCCTCGCTAACGGGGTTTACTCTCGGAGTCTTCTGCGATGAGCAAGGAGTCATAATGTTAGATATAGTCGAACTGTCGCGCTTACAGTTTGCCTTGACCGCGATGTACCACTTTCTGTTTGTGCCACTAACGCTCGGTATGGCGTTCCTGCTGGCTATTATGGAAACGGTGTACGTCCTCTCCGGCAAACAGATTTATAAAGATATGACCAAGTTCTGGGGCAAGTTGTTTGGCATCAACTTCGCACTGGGCGTGGCAACCGGTCTGACGATGGAGTTCCAGTTCGGGACTAACTGGTCATACTATTCTCACTATGTTGGGGATATCTTCGGTGCGCCGCTGGCCATTGAAGGTCTGATGGCGTTCTTCCTCGAGTCTACCTTTGTCGGTCTGTTCTTCTTCGGCTGGGATCGTCTGAGCAAAGTACAGCACATGGCGGTGACCTGGCTGGTAGCGCTCGGCTCTAACTTATCCGCTCTGTGGATTCTGGTCGCCAACGGCTGGATGCAGAACCCGATTGCCTCTGATTTCAACTTTGAAACCATGCGCATGGAGATGGTGAGCTTTGCAGAACTGGTGCTGAACCCGGTTGCGCAGGTGAAATTTGTTCACACCGTCGCCTCTGGCTACACCTGTGGTGCCATCTTTATCCTTGGCATTAGCTCTTACTATCTGCTGCGCGGTCGCGACATCGCTTTCGCTAAGCGCTCTTTTGCCATTGCCGCAAGCTTCGGTATGGCTTCTATTCTCTCCGTTATCGTACTGGGTGATGAATCCGGTTACGAAATGGGTGACGTGCAAAAAACCAAACTGGCGGCGATTGAAGCCGAGTGGGAAACACAGCCTGCTCCGGCGGCGTTTACGCTATTTGGTATACCGGATCAGGATAAGCAACAGAACAGATTTGCCGTGCAGATTCCTTTCGCGCTGGGCATTATCGCTACCCGCTCTGTTGATACCCCGGTTATCGGTCTGAAAGATCTGATGGTGCAGCACGAAGAACGTATCCGTAACGGTATGAAAGCGTACCAGCTGCTTGAACAGCTGCGCGGCGGTTCGACCGATCAGGCCGTTCGCGATCAGTTCAATAACATTAAGAAAGACCTTGGCTACGGCCTGTTGCTGAAACGCTATACGCCGAACGTGGCGGATGCGACCGAAGCGCAGATTAAGCAAGCGACCAAAGACTCAATCCCACGCGTTGCGCCGCTGTACTTCGCGTTCCGCCTGATGGTGGCGAGCGGTATCCTGATGCTGTTGATTATCGGTGCTTCGTTCTGGACGGTAATTCGTAACCGCATCGGTGAGAAAAAATGGCTGCTGCGCGCAGCGCTGTATGGTATCCCGCTGCCGTGGATTGCTATTGAAGCAGGCTGGTTTGTGGCTGAGTACGGCCGTCAGCCGTGGGCGATTGGTGAGGTACTGCCGACGGCAGTGGCTAACTCCTCGCTGACGGTCGGCGATCTGCTGTTCTCAATGATTCTGATTTGCGGCCTTTATACGCTGTTTATGGTGGCGGAAGTGTTCCTGATGTTCAAATTTGCTCGCCTTGGGCCGAGCAGTCTGAAAACAGGTCGCTATCACTACGAGCAGTCCACCGTGGCTTCTCAGCCGGCACGCTAAGACAGGAGTCGTCAAATGATCGATTATGAAGTATTACGTTTTATCTGGTGGCTGCTGGTTGGCATCCTGCTGATAGGTTTCGCCGTGACCGATGGCTTCGACATGGGCGTGGGGATGTTAACGCGCGTACTGGGTCGAGGCGATACCGAGCGCCGCGTGATGATCAACACCATCGCGCCGCACTGGGACGGTAACCAGGTTTGGCTGATTACCGCGGGCGGCGCGCTGTTTGCCGCCTGGCCAACAGTTTACGCTGCGGCTTTCTCCGGTTTTTATGTGGCGATGATCCTCGTGCTGGCTTCGCTGTTCTTCCGTCCGGTCGGTTTTGACTACCGCTCGAAGATTGAAGACGTGCGCTGGCGCGGTATGTGGGACTGGGGCATCTTTATCGGCAGCTTTGTTCCGCCGCTGGTCATTGGCGTGGCGTTCGGCAACCTGCTGCAGGGCGTGCCGTTCCACCTCGATACTGACATGCGCCTGTTCTACACCGGTAACTTCTTCCAGCTGCTGAACCCGTTTGGTCTGCTGGCAGGTATCGTCAGCGTGGCGATGATCCTGACTCAGGGCGCGACTTACCTGCAAATGCGTACGGCGGGTGAGCTGCATCTGCGTGCCCGCGCGACGGTGCAGATTGCCGCGCTGGTAACGATGGTCTGTTTTGCGCTGGCCGGTGTATGGGTGGTGTACGGTATCGATGGCTACGTAGTGACCTCTGTGATGGATCACCATGCACCGTCTAACCCATTAACCAAAGAAGTGGCGGTTCAGGCGGGTGCCTGGCTGACTAACTACAACAATATGCCTGTACTGTGGCTGGTGCCGGCTCTGGGCGTAGTGTTGCCACTGCTGACGGTGTTTATGGCGCGTCTGAATAAAGCGGCCTGGGCGTTTGTGTTCTCATCCCTGACGCTGGCATGCATCATCCTGACGGCGGGCATCGCGATGTTCCCATTCATCATGCCGTCAAGCACCATGCTGAAAGCAAGCCTGACGATGTGGGATGCGACATCCACACAGATGACGCTGAATCTGATGACCTATGTGGCGTTGGTATTCGTACCGCTTATTCTGCTGTACACCAGCTGGTGCTACTGGAAAATGTTCGGACGTATCACCAAAGAACACGTTGAAAGCAACACTCACTCTCTGTACTAAGTAAGGAGCAGAATATGTGGTATTTCGCATGGATTTTAGGAACGCTTCTTGCCTGTGCTTTCGGAGTGATTACCGCGCTGGCGCTGGAACACGTTGAAGCCACCAAAGCCGGGAAAGAAGAGCATTGATGGAAAAGATTATCGCAAAGCTCTATGCGGTAATGGACAAGGGCCCGTTACGGGCCCTTTCCCTCATCATGGCATTACTGCTGGCGGGCTGTATATTCTGGGATCCCTCCCGTTTCGCCGCAAAAACCAGCGAGCTGGAAATCTGGCACGGGCTGCTGCTGATATGGGCGGTATGCACGGGCGTCGTGCACGGCGTTGGTTTTCGCCCGCGCGCGCTGCACTGGCAGGGCTTTTTCTGCCCCTCCGTCGCTATGGCGGTGATGCTTGCGGGTCTGCTCTTTTTCTTCTTTTGAGTAATAAATATCCGTTATCCTCATGGGCTTGCAAAAGCCCATAAATTTTTACTATCCGTTTACTTGAACCCATTCCAAAGCACCTTCCCCGCGCGTATAGTAGCGAAGCTTAAAAGCTCTAACTTTTTTTGCATTACCGGGATGTAAAGTGAATACAACGCTGTTTCGATGGCCGGTTCGGGTCTATTACGAAGATACCGATGCCGGTGGCATGGTTTACCACGCCAGCTACGTTGCTTTTTATGAAAGAGCCCGCACTGAGATGCTGCGCCACCATCACTTTAGCCAACAGGCTCTGCTGGCTGAGCGCGTCGCATTCGTGGTACGTAAAATGACGCTGGAGTATTTTGCACCCGCCAGACTCGACGACATGCTCGAAGTCCAAACGGAAGTTACATCAATGCGTGGAACCTCAATGGTTTTCACGCAGCGGATTGTCAACGCAGAGAACATTGTGCTGAACGAAGCTGAAGTACTGATTGTCTGTGTTGATCCACTCTTAATGAAGCCTCGTGCGCTTCCCAAGTCTATTGTCGCGGAGTTTAAGCAGTGACTGACATGAACATCCTTGATTTGTTCCTGAAGGCTAGCCTTCTGGTCAAACTTATCATGTTGATTTTGATTGGTTTTTCAATCGCATCCTGGGCAATTATCATCCAGCGAACGCGCATCCTCAACGCAGCAGGGCGCGAAGCGGAAGCCTTTGAAGACAAGTTTTGGTCCGGTATTGAGCTCTCTCGCCTGTATCAGGAAAGCCAGGGGCGCCGCGATAATATGAGCGGTTCGGAACAAATCTTTTACAGCGGTTTCAAAGAGTTTGCCCGTCTGCATCGTGCTAACAGCCACGCGCCGGAAGCGATTGTCGAAGGGGCGGCTCGTGCCATGCGCATTTCGATGAACCGTGAACTGGAAGCGCTGGAAAACCACATTCCTTTCCTCGGTACCGTTGGCTCCATCAGTCCGTATATCGGTCTGTTTGGTACGGTGTGGGGGATTATGCATGCCTTTATTGCGCTGGGCGCGGTGAAGCAAGCCACGCTGCAAATGGTTGCGCCGGGGATTGCCGAAGCGTTGATCGCGACAGCGATTGGTCTGTTTGCCGCTATTCCGGCGGTAATGGCCTACAACCGTCTGAATCAGCGCGTGAACAAACTGGAACTGAATTACGACAACTTTATGGAAGAGTTCACGGCTATTCTGCATCGCCAGGCATTTGCCAGCAGCGACAGCAACAAGGAGTAAGCCATGGCCAGAACGCGTGGACGGGGCCGTCGTGAGCTCAAGTCTGAAATCAACATCGTACCGTTGTTGGACGTGTTGCTGGTGCTGCTGCTGATCTTCATGGCAACAGCGCCGATCATTACGCAAAGCGTAGAGGTGGATCTGCCGGATGCGACCGAGTCGCAGACCGTCAGCACCAACGACGATCCGCCGGTCATTATTGAGGTTTCCGGTGTCGGACAGTACAGCGTGGTGGTGGAAAAAGATCGTATGGATCAACTGCCGCCGGAGCAGGTGATTGCCGAGGCGCAGCGTCGCCTGCAGTCCAATCCGAAAACCGTGTTCTTAATCGGCGGGGCAAAAGATGTGCCGTACGATGAAATCATTAAAGCGCTGAACCTGTTACATAGCGCGGGTGTTAAATCAGTCGGCTTAATGACCCAGCCTATCTGATCACCGGCTTAACAGGCGGACAGTTTTTGGGAACCGAGAGTGTCAAAGGCAACCGTACAAAACGACAAGCTTAAGCGAGCGATAATCATTTCGGCAGTGCTGCACGTCATTCTCGTGGCACTGCTGATTTGGAGCTCGTTTGATGAGCATATTGATGCTTCTTCAGGGGGCGGCGGTGGCTCTGCGATTGATGCGGTGATGGTCGATCCGGGCGCTGTGGTGGAAAATTACAATCGCCAACAGCAGCAGCAAGCCAGCGCGCAGCGCGCAAAAGAGCAGCGTGAAAAACAGGCGCAGCAGCAAGCGGAAGAGCTGCGTGAAAAGCAGGCTGCTGAGCAAGAACGACTGAAACAGCTGGAGCAGGAGCGTTTGCAGGCGCAGGAAGCGGCACGCGAGCAGGCTGAACAGCAGAAAAAAGCGGAAGAGGCGGCAAAACAGGCGCAACAGCAGCAGAAGCAGGCTGAAGAGGCTGCCGCGAAAGCCGCTGCGGACGCGAAAGCGAAGGCGGATGCACAGGCCAAAGCGGCAGAAGAAGCCGCGAAAAAAGCCGCCGCCGATGCGAAGAAAAAAGCCGAAGCGGAGGCTGCAAAAGCGGCTGCTGACGCACAGAAAAAAGCCGAGGCGGAAGCCGCAAAAGCTGCCGCTGATGCGAAGAAAAAAGCCGAAGCGGACGCGGCGAAGAAAGCACAGGCTGAAGCGGCTAAACAAGCTGCCGCTGAAAAAGCGGCCGCAGCGAAAGCCGCAGCGGCTGAAAAAGCGGCTGCAGCAAAAGCCGCAGCGGCTGAAAAAGCCGCAGCCGAGAAAGCTGCCGCTGAAAAGGCGGCCGCCGATAAGAAAGCGGCCGCAGCAAAAGCGGCTGCCGACAAGAAAGCAGCGGCTGAGAAGGCCGCAGCCGCGAAGAAAGCTGCGGCGGAAAAAGCGGATGCATCCGGCGTTGACGACCTGTTTGGCGATTTGAGCTCCGGTAAGAATGCGCCGAAAACGGGCGGTGGAGCGAAAGGGAATAATGCAGCCGCCGCTGGTTCTGGTAACACTAAGAACAACGGCGCATCCGGTGCCGATATCAGTAACTACGCAGGGCAGATTAAATCGGCAATCGAAAGCCGCTTCTATGATGCCTCCTCTTATACGGGGAAAACCTGTACGTTACGTATCAAACTGTCGCCGGACGGTACGCTGTTAGATATCCAGTCGGAAGGTGGCGATCCGGCGCTCTGTCAGGCTGCACTGGCTGCAGCACGACAGGCGAAAATGCCGAAACCGCCAAGTCAGGCTGTGTATGAAGTGTTCAAAAATGCGCCGCTGGACTTTAAACCTTAAGGTACACTTTCCTTCGCGGACAGCGGAGGAGAGTAAACTCAGGCTGTCCTGACGCGAGTAGTTTTGTCTATTTGAGTTTGTTAAAATTCTGCTAAATTATCGCGGGTTTTCCACCCGGATAAGGGAGATATGATGAAGCAGGCATTACGTGTTGCATTTGGTTTTCTTATGCTGTGGGCAGCGGTGCTGCACGCAGAAGTACGTATCGAGATCACCCAAGGGGTGGACTCGGCACGCCCGATCGGCGTTGTGCCTTTCCAGTGGGCAGGCCCTGGCGCTGCGCCTGAAGACGCGGGCGGTATCGTCGCTGCGGATCTGCGCAACAGCGGCAAATTCAATCCACTCGACAGATCCCGTCTGCCGCAGCAACCGGGCAGCGCGCAGGAAGTTCAGCCTGCCGCCTGGTCTGCGCTGGGCATTGACGCGGTGGTTGTGGGTCAGGTAACGCCTAATCCGGACGGCAGCTACAATGTTGCTTACCAGTTAGTCGATACCGGCGGTGCGCCGGGTACCGTGCTGGCACAGAACTCCTTTAAAGTGAACAAACAGTGGCTGCGTTATGCCGCTCACGCCGCCAGTGATGAAGTGTTCGAAAAACTGACGGGCATTAAAGGCGCGTTCCGTACCCGTATCGCCTATGTGGTGCAGACCGCTAACAGCCAGTTCCCGTACGAACTGCGTGTGTCTGATTACGATGGTTACAACCAGTTCCTGGTACACAAATCTCCGCAGCCGCTGATGTCTCCGGCGTGGTCTCCGGACGGTTCCAAACTGGCGTACGTCACCTTTGAAAGCGGTCGTTCCGCGCTGGTGATTCAGACCCTGGCAAACGCCAGTATTCGTCAGGTGGCTTCCTTCCCGCGTCACAACGGCGCGCCGGCTTTCTCACCGGACGGCACTAAGCTTGCGTTTGCGCTGTCGAAAACCGGTAGCCTGAATATTTATGTCATGGATATCGGTTCTGGCCAGATTCGTCAGGTAACCGATGGCCGCAGCAACAATACGGAGCCGACCTGGTTCCCGGATAGCCAGACGCTGGCTTTCACTTCCGACCAGGCTGGACGTCCGCAGGTTTACAAAGTAGGTATTAACGGCGGCGCAGCGCAGCGTATCTCCTGGCAGGGTTCGCAGAACCAGGACTCAGATATCAGCAGCGACGGCAAATTTATGGTGATGGTTAGCTCTGAAGGTGGTCAGCAGCACATCGCTAAACAAGATCTGGAAGCGGGTGGCGTGCAGGTTCTTACGTCCACGTTCCTGGATGAAACGCCAAGTCTGGCACCAAACGGCACAATGGTAATCTACAGCTCTTCTCAGGGGATGGGATCCGTGCTGAACCTGGTTTCTACAGATGGGCGTTTCAAAGCGCGTATTCCGGCGACTGATGGACAGGTTAAATTCCCTGCCTGGTCTCCGTATCTGTAATAATAAATAATTGAATTATAAAGGAATCAAAGAAATGCAACTGAACAAAGTGCTGAAAGGCCTGATGCTGGCTCTGCCTGTAATGGCGATCGCTGCATGTTCTTCTCACAAGAACAACACCAGTGACCAGAGCGGCGAAGGCATGATGGGTGCTGGCACTGGCATGAACGGTAGCGGCAACATGTCCTCTGAAGAACAAGCGCGTCTGCAAATGCAACAGCTGCAGCAGAACAACATTGTTTACTTCGATCTGGACAAGTATGACATCCGTTCTGACTTCGCAGCGATGCTGGATGCTCACGCTAACTTCCTGCGCAGCAACCCGTCCTACAAAGTTACCGTAGAAGGTCACGCTGACGAACGTGGTACCCCGGAATACAACATCTCCCTGGGCGAACGTCGTGCTAACGCCGTTAAAATGTACCTGCAGGGTAAAGGCGTTTCCGCTGACCAGATCTCCATCGTTTCTTACGGTAAAGAAAAACCTGCAGTACTGGGTCACGACGAAGCGGCTTACGCTAAAAACCGTCGCGCCGTACTGGTTTACTAAGAGAATTGCATGAGCAGTAACTTCAGACATCATCTGTTGAGTCTGTCGTTACTGGTTGGCATAGCGGCCCCCTGGGCCGCTAATGCTCAGGCGCCAATCAGTAGTGTCGGCTCAGGCTCGGTCGAAGACCGCGTCACTCAACTTGAGCGTATTTCCAATGCTCACAGCCAGCTTTTAACTCAACTCCAGCAGCAACTTTCCGATAATCAGGCCGATATTGATACGCTTCGTGGGCAAATCCAGGAAAATCAGTATCAGCTCAATCAGATCGTTGAACGTCAACAGCAAATTTTGCAGCAGATAGGCAATCTTAGCAGCGGCGCAGCTGGACAAACGCAGCAGGCTTCTGGCGGTCAGAGCGGTGCGGCAGCGCAGGCTCCGGCAGCCGACGCCAATACGGGAGCGGCGACCGGTGGCGCTCCGGTACAAAGCGGCGATGCAAATACCGATTACAATGCCGCCGTAGCGCTGGTGCAGGATAAAGCCCACCAGGATGATGCTATCGTCGCATTTCAGAATTTCGTCAAAAAATACCCGGATTCAACCTACATACCCAATGCCAACTACTGGCTCGGGCAACTGAATTACAACAAGGGTAAAAAAGACGATGCGGCCTATTATTTCGCCTCGGTGGTGAAAAATTACCCCAAGTCGCCTAAAGCACCCGACGCGATGTTTAAAGTCGGCGTGATTATGCAAGACAAAGGGGATACGGCGAAAGCGAAAGCGGTCTACCAGCAGGTGGTCAGTAAGTACCCTGGTACCGAAGGTGCCAAACAGGCGCAAAAACGACTTTCTTCGATGTAATGCATAGCGCATGACCAGAAATCGGACTATTTCTGGTCTTGTCGCATGAATCATAAGCAGTTAAGTGACATTGATCGAAATTGTTGTTGCGCTGACTCCTTAAATCAGTAATATATGCCGCCGTTGCCAAGGGTTATCGCATAAGCCGAAAGCAGCAAAAGTGGGTCGTTAGCTCAGTTGGTAGAGCAGTTGACTTTTAATCAATTGGTCGCAGGTTCGAATCCTGCACGACCCACCACTTTCAACGATGGGTGAAAGTAAAACGTGAAGGATAACGTTGCTTAAGCAACGAGGCGAAGCCAGGTCATCCAGCACGGCCCACCATTTAAGATGGAAACATCTTACCAGCGTAGTATCGGGTGATTAGCTCAGCTGGGAGAGCACCTCCCTTACAAGGAGGGGGTCGGCGGTTCGATCCCG
>NZ_JXAG01000018.1 GCF_000814905.1 Enterobacter sp. Bisph1 | reverse complement strand
TAGAGCAGTTGACTTTTAATCAATTGGTCGCAGGTTCGAATCCTGCACGACCCACCACTTTCACGATAAGCGAAAGTGTTAAACGTGAAGGGCAGCATGTTGTCGACAGCGTTCCGCTGCAAGACCCGCCTCCACGATTCACCACGAGATGTGGTCTTAAATAGAATTTTCTTCGAAGTCACTACCCGTATGGGTCGTTAGCTCAGTTGGTAGAGCAGTTGACTTTTAATCAATTGGTCGCAGGTTCGAATCC
>NZ_JXAG01000017.1 GCF_000814905.1 Enterobacter sp. Bisph1 | reverse complement strand
TAATGCACGCGGGTTTCCGTGATCTCGCGGATACGCAGGCGCAGCGCACTGTCATCGGCCGCCACAGAACGGTAGCGGAAAGAGCTGCGGCTGACCCGTAGCGCAAAACAGACCTGTCTCACTGGCTCCGTAGCGTGCCTGCAGATCCCGGACCCATTCGCGCAGACGCGCCAGCGTCAGTTCTTTTTTGCCAGCACATCCTGCAGCATGGCCTTGTCGAGGCTCAGATCGGCAACCAGCTTCTTCAGGCGAAGGTTTTCCTCTTCGAGCTGCCGCATATGTTTCAGTTCTGAAGGAGAAATCCCGCCGTATTTTTTTCGCCAGGTGTAAAACGTGGCGTCGGAAATGCCCAGCTTACGGCAGACTTCGGCACGGACGTACCCAGTTCAGCCTACCTCAGGGCAAAGACAATCTGCTCTTCGGTGAATCGTGACTTTTTCATCGGCACAACCTCCACTCGGGGGAGTCATCATCATGCCGGAATTCTGTTTCTGAATGGAGCAGGATTTCGGGTCAGGGTCATACCTCACCATCACAAGCCTCATTGATAGCCGCAGGTGCTCACGATTCGTAATCCTCTGTGACACAGGATTTAATTTAAGTGGTAACCCAAATAACATTCCAGGGCCAATAATTCTCTGTATCAAAAAAAATCGCGTTTATTTTTCCTGTGCTGAAGGTACAGAATAAGAACTGTTACCAGACTCAGCCATACCCCTATAACACATCCAGGGAGTACAACATCCCTGATATCGCTAACATCAAAAGCAAAAACATTTGTTTTAAAATAAAAAATCAGCACAACAGCTACTTTCAATGCTAAAAAAAGAGCACTCATTACTGTGGTAAGAACTACTGAAAGAATTACGAAATAAACCATTACTTTCACTTCCCATCTCCTTTAAGAATTTTTTTACCCTGTTCACTTAGGTACCAACTTGTAAACTCAGAGCTGGTTGAACCAGCACCTGCGCCAATAGCGGATGGAAGCAAAGATATTTTATTCGCTCCAGTGGAAAGTGGTGGCATCTTTAAGCTATACGTTTCTTGAAAGCCATTAGACCAAGGGTTATATACATACTCGAAGTGTTTTTGCACCCTCCCGCCAACTCCATAACCGACCATTGAACCAGCCATTCCTGTGGCCATAGGAACCCAGGGAGACTGGCCATCTAATGCGCTGGAAATGCCCGCAGCGGCTGTATTTACCGTCGTAGTGCCATAAAAGCCCATATTAGCTGTCGTACCTCCTGCAATTACGGCAGCGTAAAAACTATTCAGGCTAAATTTTTCGTTAGGATCAACATACATTTTGTCCCCTTGAGCTAAAAGGTTCCCGACACCATTAGTTCCCGCAACTATGCCTCTATTAACCAGAGTTGAGCTACCCGCCCATTCAGCTACAGAGGGTGCAACAGCCTTGCCTAACGCAGGCATAGCGAGTGAAATCGTTGCGATTGCTGCTTTGGGAATGTTGTTCGATCTCTGCAACTGGTCATAGTTATCAATTACTGGTGTAAGTTGGTTTATGCTGTACTGCGCCAGTTTTTGGTAATCAGCATCACAGCCAGGGGACTGCATGAGTTTAATCAGCGCGTCCTGCTGTTTCACCAGATAATCCTTACTAATCTGGGTAGACTGTGCCTTCTGTTGCTGGGCCGCATCAGCTTTACTTGCCGCATCTACCAGTTTTTTAGGGGAACGGGGCTTCACACTGACGGGATATTTTTTGGAGTGCCGATTACTGCAGTGTTCCAAAAACATATCTTGTCTCTAATAGGAGGAGTTCAGGATAAAAAATCCTGCTAATTATGGGCAGGATTTAAGTTATGTTGCTATTTCTTTTTTTTTGCAATAACGCACCAATAAAAACAATCATTGCCAAATAAATGCCCACAACAAGCCCTGTTCTGGCATACTTCCATATATCTTCTAACGAAACAAACATTGGAACATGATAGAAAAAATGCACAAATATGACGGACCCAAAATAGATAAGTAGAAAACAAACCATTATGCTCAATGGAAAAACAGTAAATAGATATATGAAAATAAATATAAGATTCTTTCTCATTTTACACCAGCCTTCTGAGCTGCATTGTTCGTTACATCGCTCACTGCTTCACCTGCACCACCACCAATCGTTCCGCCAGTAATTGCAGGAATAGAGCTTGGCTGCACACCTTTGCTTATTCCCATTCCAATATCAGTCCAGAGAGAACTGGGAGTTGCCGTATTGAATATTTTATCCAAAAGTGGGGTTGCTATCTTGTTACCTACGGCATAACCAAGCGATCCACCAAGCGTACCTGCAAGCCAACCAACACCAGGATTATTACCTTCAACATAATTAACAGTGGCGCCGGCAGTAGCATTCACGACGACCGTAGGAACAAATTCCATATCTTTAGTGATTATTGTCACCCAATAAGCAGCCATAACGTTATTGAGATCGACGGAACCATTAATACCTTGGTCAGCAATAGCTACAGCACCAGCACTACTCAATCCAGCCGCTACAAGTTCAATAGGAGTAATTGGCATTGACGCAACAGTTCCCATGAGCGCTACAGCTTGCTGACATGATATTGGAGTATCTCCGCTACACGCATCTTTAATCGCTGCTTGCTGCTCATCTTTCCATTTCTCCGTAGTACCTGGCTTATTGGCATCGGCTGCCGCTAGGACACTGGCAAGCGAATTATTCTCAACCGTCGTTTTACCGGTCTGTGCTGCCGTGAACCCATCCGCTGTGCTGCCTCCGGCCAACCCGCCTGCAAGCCCAGCGGCCAGCGTGGCCAGTGCACTTACCGTCTGTTTTTCGGTTTCATTCAGTTCGCTGACAGTTTTACCGTAAGCATTCACCGCTACCATGCCGACAAGTTCTGCCGTTGCGGCACCCGATGCCCCCACCAGGGCATTGTTTCCCTGCGCCGCCGCCAGTGCCGCATTCACCGCCGCGTGAGCAAGTATTTTCCCGCCATCGTCCAGACCGCTGTGTCCGATGACATTCGCTATATAAGGCGCAGATCCTCCCGCCACCGCTTTAGCCAGATCTCCACCCGCCAGACCCTGTACCGCTGCCGTGGCCGCCTGAATAGCCCGCTGGACCTTCCCCCCCGTGCCAAAGCCGGAGTCAGCAAATGCCTGGTCATAAAACGACTGGTAAACCTGACCGGCAATCTCTTTGTCAGTAGGCTCTTTGTCCGGATGGGCTTTGATCAGCGCTTCCTTCGCGGCCCTGAGCTGATCCGGCGAGACATTTTTCATCTTCTCGTTCGCCGCACGGGTGGCTTCAATTTTCCCCTGTGTCGCCGCTATATTTCCTGCCTGAACCCCAATATCCCCTATCAGTTGCGCCTCGCGAAGTCGGTTCTGCTCTTTCTCTTTGTCAAAGATAGGACTCAGCGTCTGGTTTGCATGCTCTGCGTCGCGGCTCAGGCTGGCCACATCCTGCTGCTGCCTCTCCCTGTCGCGAATGATGATGGTTCCTTCGCTGATTGCTGATTTCGTCGTGGAGTTGGCGCTGCCGGAGCCGTTTGCGCCCATCAGCAGCCCGCTCGCCACGTTACCCAGGAACTGGCTCCCTACGCTACCGCCCGAGCTTATCCCCACGCTCTGGTGCTCCACCTTGTATTCCGCGCTGTTCTCTATGTCCTTAAAGCCCAGCGTCCCGGTATCCAGCCGGTTCCGGTCAGCCGTTGCCGTCGAGCCGATTACCGCCCCGTTCAGTTGCGTATGCTCGCCAACCGAGATATCTGCTCCGCCTTTTCCGGCGAAAATCCCTGTCTGTTCCTGCACCGACGCGTACGTGCTGTGCATTTTATCGCGGGACATGCTCAGGGACAGCGAGCCACCGCCCATGCTCGCGCTGCCTCCGGCGCTCATGCTGGTCTGTTTCGAGTCGTAATCGTCTGTGTCCTGCTCACTGGTCAGCGTCAGGTTCCGGCCCACGTCCATTTTCACATTGTTGCCGCTTGCCTGCGCCCCGGTCAGGGTCGTGTCCCGCCCGCTGACAATGCTGAGAGCATTGCCCGCGTTCAGCGTCGTCTCGGTATGTGAAGTGCCGTTACCTTTCTCACTGCCTTTACCTTTGTTTACGCTGGCATTGACTGAAATCCCGTTTGCCCCGCTGCCGAAGTTGATCCCCACGCCATAGGAGCTGCCGTGGCTTTCGTTTTTACCGTCCAGCTTCTGGCTGTTCAGCGCGGACTCCAGCAGCACATCGCGCTTCGCGTCCAGCAGCATATCTTTGCCGGCCTGTAGCTCGCTGCCCTGTACATGGATATCGCCTTCGGTGGCCTTCATCGTCAGATTATTCCCGGCTGTAAGCCGGCTGCCCTGGCTCTGGTTCGAGGTCTGGGTCTGAGTAGATTTCGACGACTGGCTGCCCCAGGAGAGGTTCACGCCCACCACACTACCCGGTGAACCGCCTTCGGCATTATTAAGCTGGTTCCCCTGGTAGGCTTCCACACCACTCAGTGCTGACTGCACACCCTGCAGGGCTGCAAGGCGGCCATTGCTCTCTTTTCTGGCGGAGTTCGCCTGACTCACCGCCTGGTTCACCGCGCTACCTACCGTGCCGGACAGGGCGAGGGTAAGGCCGCTAGTTTTTTGTTCTGTGATGTGGGTTTGCGTACTCTGGTTTTCCGCTGCGAGAATGCTGACCTCTTTCCCGGTCAGCAGCAGATCCTGTTTAGCCAGAACGTCCGAGCCTTTCACCGTCAGGGCGTTACCGGCGCTCAGGTTCACGTTACCGTCTGTGCTGCCCGCCATGCTGCCGGTGCTGCTCCGTGATTTGCCGTCGTCTGTGGTTTTCTGCTCACTCTTGCCATAGCTCACACCAATTCCGCCAGTACCGGAAAGACCGGAGGTTTTCTCCTGGTACTGATGGTTTTCCTGACGGGTGTTTTCCGCCGTGGTCAGGGTCAGATCGTTCCCGGCGATCAGGTTAACGTCATGGGTTGCCGCCACGTTGCTTCCCTTCACCGTCAGGTTATATCCGGCCTGCAGGGTGATGCTGTCGCCGTCCAGCGTACTGCCCTGCGCGTCCGTGACTTTCACGTCATCATGGGTGGTGATCGATTTCTTCGATAGCCAGCCACCGGAGCTTTGCCTGCTGTTCTCCGTCACCTGATAAGAGGATTCGCCGCTGGCGATACTGATATCATTACCTGCCACCATCGCGAGTTTGTCTGCCGCCGTCACGCCTGCTGCGCGAGCATTCACGTCATGTCCGGCGCTCAACGCTACGCTGCCGTTGCCATTGATCTGGCTGCCAGTGTCCGTTGTCTGGATCACGTGCCGGTCATTGCCGCCGCCCCAGTCGCCGGACTCCGTATGGGTGGCAGTCACCGTATTCAGGTTCAGGTCATTTCCGGCAATCAGCTGCGTTTTACTGTTTTTGCCGCTGTTGCTGACCTGGCTGCCGGTCAGGTTGATATTATTCAGCGCCTGCAGCCCCAGCTCCCCCCCTTCGTTCTGCACGAATATCCCGGCCGGGCGGTCTATCCAGTTGTTGATGCCGTCGCCCCGCATGGTGGTAATGCTGTTGAGGTCATGTCCAGCCACGGCAATCAGTCTGTCGCCAGCCTGCAGCGTACCACCAATGTTATTGAGATCGGTACGTGCCTGAAGGCTGATACGGTTGCCGCCAAGATAGCCGCTGTTGGTGATGTTTTCGGCAGTGATCTGTGTGACATCACGTCCGCTGATGTGCCCGCTGTTGGTGAGATCATCTTTCACGTTCAGCGCAATATTGCTGCCGGATATCAGCGCGCCGCTACCATCAAGATCGCCGGAGCGAACGCGGGCATAAACCTGAGGCACCAGTACGCTTTCTACTGAACCGTCAGGCAATGTCACGTCCTGTTTCACCAGCCACACCATGTCGCTGGTCAGGAGCGCCATTTGCTGGGGCGTCAGCGCCACTCCCGGGATTAGGTGGTACTGTTTGCCAAACGCCACGCCCGCATCCATCAGCGAGCGATACTGGTTCTCATCGTTATCAAACCCTTTCAGGAAGCGATTGCCGGTCAGGTCTGTAATCTGCTCGCGGATCAGATTCTGCTCATAAAAACCGTCGCCCAGACGTTTGAGGATATTCCCGCCATCCAGGGCAAACTGGCTTTGCATATAGTCGCTGCTCAGCCACTGCTTCTGATTGGTGAAGCGCGGGTCAGTTTCAATCAGGAAGGGAACATTGTTCGCCGGACGCAGCCGGTAAAGGCTGTTATCGGGCAGGCGAAGGTCAGGCGGCGTGATGCGGATCACGCTGTGCGGGCCGCTGGCAATCTCGACGATTTGCCCCGGAGGTGCCGTTACTGGACGCTGCGCCAGCGCTGTATTCAGCTTGCCAGGATCAATAATCTGGGTTGTGACGCCGCCGGTATCACGGCTGGCGATCGCCGTGCTGCTCCCACTGAGCAGCGTGTTACTCTGCCAGGCCATCTGCTTCAGGTCGATCTTCTGTATAACCGCAGCCGGTGTGTAATTGCTGGTGTCCTTGCCCTGGCTGGTTTTGGTCCCGCCAAGTTTCTTTTTCTTCTTCTTGGCATACCAGCGCGTCTGATTACCTGCGTCAGTAATCACGCGCTCGCCCGGCGTGGCCACGTTATTCAGGCTAACTATCGCTGCGTTTAACAACCCACCGGCCACAACCATACTGTCGTTGTTGTTTAACTGGTTGCTGTTGATGGACATATTGCCCCCGGCAATAATTTTGCCCGGGTCGGTTTTCAACACTCTGGTTTCTTTTACAGTGCGCTGATAGTTGTACTCATAAAATTTTTCGCCGCTGGAGCCGTCCGGCATCGTGGCATTATGAACGCCGTATTTATTTTTTTTGCTGGTGTCGACATCACTCCAGTCGTAATGCGTCGGAGAACCCTGTAGCGCCGCTTCGTGGTGCGTGGATTTTTCCGTCACCACCACCTGCGTTTTCAGGTCGTCGTTGAGGTTGTTAATCTCGCCAGTGCTGAGGGTCATATTGCCGGAGGACTCCAGCGTCGCGCTGTGGTTATTTAACCTCAGCGCCTGTCCCTGAGCCAGCCACTGATCGTTGAGGCTACCGCCGACAGCCATATCGCCCGCGCTGTAAATCAGGGCATGAGCCACGTTATTGAGCGTCCCGGCGCCTACATCCAGGCGCTGACGGGCGGCAATTACCGGTGCCGTACCGTTCTTCGCTTCGTTATTCAGCGTCCCTGCCTGCAGGGAAACGTGGTCGCCATAAATTCGCCCGGTGCCATAGTTGTTCAGCGTGTCGGCGCTGACATGGGTTAAACCGCCATCCAGCAGTCCCCAGTTTGTCAGCGTTCCGCCCACGAGCAGGTGAGTCTCCCCGGCGCTGATTTCGCCGTTTACCCGGTTGAGCAGAGCAGGGAGGCTCGCCGTCAAAATGCCGCCGGCTTTCACAAGACCTTCGTTAATCAGCCCTTCGGCAAAAGAGAAAGTGACGTTGCCGTTAGCAATAATCTGGCCAACGTTAAGCAGCGCTTTTTGCAGGTTCAGTGCCATCGCATCCTGCGAAAGAAGTTTGCCGTCACCGGTGGCTGATCCGGCGTTCAGGCTAAGCATCTTCCCGGCAATGAGCGTCCCTGACCTGTTGTTCAGCGCGAGACCCTGACCACCACTGACGGTTAACTGGCTACCTGAGGAAAGCAGCCCGCCGGTGTTGTCAAGGGTGCAGCCCGCGTTGAGCGTTAAGGCGTCACGACTTCGGACCGCGCCATCGGTGTTGTTGAGCGAGACGGTATTGAGCGTGACGGCCTGGCCTTCAATACCGAGCTGTTCTTTATTCGTGCCACCATTGGCTATACTGGTGGCGTCAAGCGTTGCGGTTTTGCCGCTGCGAATAAGTCCGCTGCTGTTTTCCAGTTCATTTTTTGCCGTGATCTGCAGGTTCCCGGCAGCCTGAACCTGTCCGTTAGTGTTGTTAAGCGTGCTGGCGGTGAGGTTTGCTTCCCCCCCGGCGGCAATGATGCCCCCCTGGTTGTTTAGCGGATTACCCCGGGTATCCAGTTGAGCATTTTCCATGGCGATGATTCGGCCGGCATCATTGAGCAATACGCCGCTGGACAGGGTAAGAGCGCTGCCTGACGTCAGCTCACCTTGTGTGTTAACCAGCTTGCCGCCGCGTAAATCCAGCGAAAGCGACTGGCCTGACTGAATCAGACCATACTGGTTACTGATATCATCACTGATGAGCGAAAGCATGCCATCGCTTGCCAGTGTGCCGGAGGTGTTATCCAGCGCCAGCGTGGAGAGGCTTGCCTCTCCGCCGGACGCTATAAATCCGCTGCTGTTATCCAGCGCGCCGCTGTTCACGGTCAGTGCGCCAAGGCTCAGTACACCACCGTTTTTTCCGCTATTGCGGTTGGAGAATGTGCCATCCGCGACATCCACGGAGAGACTGCTGCCCGCCTGCAGCAAGCCGCCGTCATTGTTTAACCGACTGCCCTTCATACTGAGGCTCCGGGCGCTGGCAATCACGCCACCGCTGTTATCCAGCGCATCACCTTTGATATTCAGCGCGCCTTTGCCCGACAGATTGCCTCCGTTGCGGTTTGTCAGGCTGCCGATGTTCACATTGACGTCCAGCGTTGAGCCAGACTGGAGCGAGCCCGCATCGTTATTCAGTTGATCGCTGCTGAGCTGTAACGCTCCGGAGCTGGCGATAACCCCCTGCCGGTTATCCACCACACCACCGCTCATCGTCAGCGAACCGTTACTGAAAATGCCGTTTTTCCCGCTGTTACGGTTGCTGAGCACACCGCCATGCAGGTCTGCCGCGATATCAGTACCAGCCTGAACCAGCCCCCCGTCATTGTTCAGTCCGCCGCTTTGCAGCGTCACACTGTTGCTGGCGGCAATCACCCCCTGCTGGTTATTCACGCTCTGTTTCGCAGTATTAATTTCGACTGCGTTCGCCTGAATGCGCCCCTGCTGGTTATCGAGCTTCGCTCCGCTCAGTGTCAGTTTTTTACTGTTAGCAACAATGTTACCGTCACGGTTATCAATACCGTCGGCATGCGCAAGCGTCAGCTCAGTTTCGCCGGTTTGCTGCAGCGCACCCTGCCGGTTGGAAACCTGTCGGGCGGTAAGGCTGAGTTTATCCGCGCTCAGAGTGCCACCATCGTTGTTCAGCATTCCGCTGGTGCTGACCGTAATCTGCTGTGCCGCGACATTCGCCTTTGTGGTCAGGACATCACCCTGAGTTGCGGCAAGCTCAACTGAGCCCGCACGGTTCTGGCTCGCACTGAAATCAATGCCCGAGCCCTTTGCCGTCAGTTTGCCTGCCACGCTGTTCTGCCCGCTCACGGTCAGCTTACCCTGACCCTGCATCGCCAGGTCACCTGCCGGGCTGATGCTGCCGTCCGCTTTAATTCCCGTGGCGAGCACGCCGCTGCTGGAAATATCATTGCGGGAGGTGATCTGTATGTTATTGCTCGCCTGGATCTGGCCGCTGTTGGTGACTGAACCGTCGGCATTGACCACCACGTCTCCGGCCGAGGCGCCAAGTATTCCGGCGTTATGGACGCCGACGCCAGCCTCCGTTCCTATCAGCTGGATCTTATTGGAGTACATGCCGCCAAGCTGCGCAACATCCACAGCAAACTGCGGTCGCAGACTGCCATCATCAGATTTCGCTGTGGCCGTATGGTTGGTGGCGCTGACGCTATTACGTCCTGCAGTCACCTCAAGCTCTCTCGCCTGGATACTGGCGTTCACTTTTACCGCCCGGGCGATCAGTTCGGTCGTGTCCTGTCGCGAGCTGTCCATCCCGAGTCCCTGTACGGTAATGGTTCCCCGGTTGACGTCGTAACCGGTTATCTGACCGTTCGACAGCTGCACCTGCCCCGTGGTTAACGTCGTGCGGCTGGCATTGATAAATCCGCAGCCGTTACAGGTGATCCCCGCCGGGTTGGCGATGACTATCTCCGCCTGCCGGCCAGCCACCTCAAGCATGCCGTTGAGCTGGCTGGGATCGCTCGAGTTCACTTCGTTCAGAATGACTTTCGCCTCGCCCTTTGCCAGCCACGGGTTTGCCGCAACCATCCCACCCAGCTGAGTCTGGGTCATCTGGTGCGAGTTGTTTAAAATCGCCCCTTTTTTATCGATATCGAACTGGGTGTACTTATTCTGTGAAACCCCGGCAGCACTCGGCGTCTGGATATTGATTTGCGGCGTACCGTTAGCGCTGCTTATGATAGTCGGCTGCTGCTGACCTGGTGCGCTGCCGTCCGCCACGATCCCCGCCCGGGCTGGCGTACTGACACACCCCATCGCCACTAAAAGGCTGAAGCTGACAGGCGTCAGCCGACTCAGGCAGAGGCGATGAGTGTGTCCCACGCCCCCGGACGGGGAGGCGGCTGCACGACCTGACGCGGCAATATCCGGCACGACCATCATCATTCCGCGCGCCTTGTTAAAGACGATACGATAGAGATTCCTGTTCATCCTTGAGTCCTCAGTATTGCCAGTTCAGGTTGAAACCGAACGTTACAGGATCAGTGGTAAAGCCCTGGGGTTTTGACAGCGGGATCCCGGCAAAGGCGTCATAGCTGGCCCCAAACAGCAGACCCCGCAGTCCGGCCACACCACCAGCCAGGTGGCGACCGACAAGATAAGGGCTGCTGCGACCACTGACTTCGCCGTAATCCATCCCGAGATAGAGCTGCTGGTGGGGTAGCGGCGTATACCAGCCAAACTCATTGCGGACGGTCCAGCCGTTATCCGCGCTCAGCGTGCGTTCGCCGTCGAAGCCCCTCACCGTCCAACGGCTACCGATGGAAAACTGCTCTTGCGGCGTTAAAGGTGTGCTGGTCATTTGCCGCATGTACTGCACGTTGTAGCGGAAGCTTTGCCCGCCAAGCGCAAAGGGCAGTTCAAGCTGGGCATTCAGCTGCAGAATTTTACTCAGAGCCGTCGCTTCGCCAAAATACTCCTCGGTGGCCGGGATCGCACCAAACCAGCGGGTACCACGCTGGTAGCTAATACCCGCATCAAGCGTCGCCGCGTAGATATAATGGCGGTGTTGAAGCCCCATCTTCCAGGCGGCAATCTTCCGGCGCTGCGCGTCTATCCGGGTATCGTCAATGAAATTTTTCGACTCTCGCGTAAGGATTTCGTAGGTAAAGCTGGTCTTCTGACTGCCGTTGCGATGCAGTACACGGCTGAGCTGGAAAGCGAGGTTACTGCTTTCACCCCGATAACGGTAATCCCCGTTCAGCCCGGCGATAGTCTGATAATAATCATTGCTGCTGGCCGTCAGGGTCGCCATCCAGTAGCCAAAAGGCACGGCATACTGTCCGGTATAGTTATGCGTACCTTTCTCATTATGGGGCTGCAGCGCTCTTCCGGCGTTAAGATAGAGCGTATCGCTCAGGCTTAACGGGTTATCAACGTAGAGTGTGACGCCTCCCTGATAGCGGCCGGTACTGCGGCTTCCTGAATCGTCCAGTGACAGACCAAGACGCCACATTCTTGACTGTTTCCAGTCCAGCAATATATCGCTTTCGCCTGGCCGTTCTCCGGGGATAATTTCCATACTGGCCTGAACGGTGGGCACACGCTGGAAATTTTCCAGGCCCTGCTCGATATTACGTAAATCAAGCAGCTCACCTGGTTTTGCAGGGAAACTATTTAACAGCGAAACATATTTCCCGCTTTGAGAGGTAAATTTCACGTGCCGGATTGTCCCCGGCAAAATAAAAAGTATTAACTTACCCGAAATAAGGTTTTGCTGGGGGGCAAGAACGCGTGTCGTGACGTAACCGCTGTCAATAAGGCGATTTTGTATTAGGCTCATCAGTTTATTAATGCCTTTTGCACCCAGACAATGCCCTACGCCGAGACTGCCCAGTTTTTGCAGTGGCAGCCATGAAGGTAATTTATCGCGCTGCTGTAATTCAACCTGTTGAATAAGAAAACAGGGCGATTCCGCGGAAAAATCAATAGATTCTGAAAGCGCAGTCTGCGGTGAAAGCCTGACATCTGGCACCGGCGGCGCCAGCTGTGCTTCACGCGCACGCTGGTTTTCCTGTTGCCGGATAAGCTGTTCATCAGCAACAGGAGCAGTATATCCGTAATGAAAAATTGAAAATAAAACCAAGCTGCTACAGACAGAAGAGTTGATAACACGCACAGAAATTCTCTTTAATTTTATATCCTGAAAATTTGATTTAAAGTCGTCACACAATTACTTTTAGATATTAAGAAAATTCTATCAAAAAGAACCGTGAATCACCACGGATAATCTAGACACTTCCGAGCCGTTGATAAGACTGGTTTTCATCTTCTGTCGGTGACATCTGATCGCCAGAACCATGCCGACGCTTACTGTTATAAAACATTTCGATGTAATCAAAAATATCGCAGCGGGCTTCCTCCCGCGTTCCGTAGATCTTTTTCTTTATCCGTTCGCGTTTCAACAACTGGAAAAAGCTTTCTGCAACCGCATTATCGTGGCAGTTACCGCGACGGCTCATGCTGCCCTCCAGTCCGTGTGATTTCAGGAACGACTGCCACTCATGGCTTGTGTACTGACTGCCCTGATCCGAATGAACAGCACCTGTTTTTGGGAATTACGCCGCCATACAGCCATAAGCAGTGCGTTCAGGACAATGTCCTTTGTCATCCGGGATTGCATGGACCAGCCGATAATTTTGCGTGAGAACAGATCAACAACCACGGCAGGATACAGCCAGCCTTCGTGGGTCCTGATATAGGTTATGTCGGTTACCCAACGCTCATCCGGAGCATCCGGATTGAACTGTCGCTGGAGCCTGTTGGGCGACACGATACTGGCCTCGCCTTTACGTGCCCGCGGGCTCCGGTATCCGACCTGAGCCTTTATCCCGACACGTTTCATCAGTCGCCAGACTCTGTTGACTCCGCACTGTTGCCCGCTGTCCCGCAGATCCAGATGGATCTTGCGATAACCATAGACGCATCCCGATTCCAGCCAGAACTGTTTAATCTGTCCTGTCAGTCTCAGGTCTGCCTGATGGCGTTGTGAATGCGGCTGCTGAAGCCAGGCGTAAAAGCCACGGGGATGAACATCCAGCACCCGACAGAGCAGGCGAACAGGCCAGCAACGGGCGTTGTCACGGATAAAGACGTACCTCAGTCGGACAGTTTTGCGAAGTACGCCGCGGCTTTTTTTAATATGTCCCGTTCGTCAGTAACCCGCTTCAGCTCTTTCTGAAGACGGCGGATCTCGGCCTGAGCATCTGACTGTTCTTTATGAGTGGAGGAATCCGGACCGTACTTCTTTATCCAGGCGTAAAGGCTGTGGGTGGTGTGACCTGCCCCCAGGATTAGATATAACGTTCAGTTAGTAATGTCGGTTGATTGATCCTGACCCAGAATATGATCCAGCCGTAATCAGGAATAACCGGCTTCATGTTGGCTGCATATTCTGCCAACCGGCAGACTTCTCAGCAAATTCAGATGGCGTCATCCAGCCCGGTGCAGAATGGGGACGCCTCTGATTATAGTGTATGCGCCAGGCCCCGATTTTGCACCGTGCATCCTCCAGAGACTTGAACCCGTTCTCGTTCAGACATTCCTGTCGCAGCCTGCCATTGAACGACTCCACTGTGGCATTGTCCGTCGGTGTTCCCGGCCGGGAAAAGTCTATATGGATCCCCCGTTCATACACCCACTTGTCCAGCATTTTCCCTGCAAATTCAGAGGCGTTATCGGTTTTCAGCAATTGTGGTAAGGGTCGTCTGAGCGCAATGGTGTTCAGCATCTCTGCGACCTCCGTTGAGCGCAGATTCTGGCCCCCGCAGATCCCCGGGCATTCGCGTGTGAACAAATCGATAACCGTCAGCAGACGCAGCCGGCGGCCGTCAAATAGCGCACCGGAGACAGAGTCCATGTACCGGACATGGTTCGGATACAGCCCCTGAGGCTGTTGCTGGCGGCGCTGTGCCGACTTATAGCGACGGGGACGTTTGAGACGCAGGGACAGGCCCTGCTCGCTGTAGAGACGGTAAATGCGATTATGGTTATCCCGCCAGCCCTACCGCCTGAGCAGGATGTGAACCCGCCGGTAACCTTAATGCACGCGGGTTTCCGTGATCTCGCGGATACGCAGGCGCAGCGCACTGTCATCGGCCGCCACAGAACGGTAGCGGAAAGAGCTGCGGCTGACCCGTAGCGCAAAACAGACCTGTCTCACTGGCTCCGTAGCGTGCCTGCAGATCCCGGACCCATTCGCGCAGACGCGCCAGCGTCAGTTCTTTTTTGCCAGCACATCCTGCAGCATGGCCTTGTCGAGGCTCAGATCGGCAACCAGCTTCTTCAGGCGAAGGTTTTCCTCTTCGAGCTGCCGCATATGTTTCAGTTCTGAAGGAGAAATCCCGCCGTATTTTTTTCGCCAGGTGTAAAACGTGGCGTCGGAAATGCCCAGCTTACGGCAGACTTCGGCACGGACGTACCCAGTTCAGCCTACCTCAGGGCAAAGACAATCTGCTCTTCGGTGAATCGTGACTTTTTCATCGGCACAACCTCCACTCGGGGGAGTCATCATCATGCCGGTATTCTGTTTCTGAATGGAGCAGGATTTCGGGTCAGGGTCACCTTCTCTTCCCGGTCACCTTTTGCTCTAAATAATCTGCAACTATCGCAGCAATACATAACGCTGCCTGAAGTATTGCCGATAACAACATCAGCCCTCACATTACCCGGTAAATTTGATGCGTATCCCGTCACTGAAACATATTTTCCCGCTGAGCCGCCTGCGCTCAGCCGCTTCTTATAATGCAATTAGTCACAATAAGCCGGTCATTGAATTCAGTCCGCAAGGGACGATACATAAAGCCAGTCCGCTTTTTCTCTCGACGATGGGCTACCGGGCTGACGAAATCATCGGGCAGCACCATCGTATATTCTGCCCGCCAACACTTGTTAACTCAGCGGAATACAGCGAGTTCTGGCAGCGCCTTGCCAGGGGCGAGAGCTTTAGCGGCAAGTATCTGCGGCTGGCAAAAGGAAACCGTCCCGTATGGCTTGAAGCCAGTTATATCCCCGTTACTGACCGCCGTGGCCGGGTAACCAGAGTGATTAAAATTGCTGCCGATATCTCTGAGCGCATCCATTTTGCCCTTGAACAGGAAGCCATCGTCAATGCTATCAACCGCTCTATGGCCATTATCTCCTTCAGCCCTGACGGTAACGTGCTGGACGCCAATGAAAATTTCCTTAACACCACAGGTTATGAAAGACGTGACGTTATCGGTAAGCATCATCGTCTGTTTTGTTCAGCGACGCTTTATAAAAGTGACGAGTACCGACAGTTCTGGGAGAGGCTGAATCAGGGTGAATTTTTTTCCGGTCAGTATCCGCGCCTTAATAGTCGCGAAGAGCCTCTGTGGCTGCGGGCAACGTATAACCCTGTCTTCAACAGTGACGGGAAGCTGTACAAAATTGTGAAATTCGCTACGGATGTCACGGCAGATGTTCTGCGCAACCAGAGAGAGCAAGAGGCGGCTGTGCATGCATGGGATATGGCCGTACAGACTCGCGGAAGTGCGCAGACCGGCGCCAGCGTTATCGAAAACAGCATCCGTATGATTGATAAAATTGCACAGGGGATGGGCGCTGTCTCCACCGATGTCTCCCAACTCAACAATCAATCTGACAGCATTGACGGCATGGTTGAAACCATCCGGAGCTTCGCCATGCAGACACGACTTATTGCACTGAATGCCGCGATTGAGGCAGCAAGGGCGGGCACATTCGGCAGAAGTTTTGCAGTGGTTGCCGCAGAAGTACGCACTCTGGCGGCCAGCGTCAGTAGCGCGACCGAAGAAATTGAGCGCGTCGTCGCCAGCAATAATCAGCTGGCTAAAGAGGTTCTCAGCGGCATTGAAAACAACCTGATGAATACCCGTGAGGGCGTCACGCTGATGCGTGAGGCGGGTGAAGTGATCGCCAGCATTCAGGAGAATGCCGCAGGGGTTGAGGCTGCGGTTAAGGATGTCGCCATTTCCGTAAAAGCGAATTAGTGACAAGCCGTTTTAACACGCGAAAAAGGTAGCGCTGAACTTCACAGCAGTAATGAACCCCTGCGTTTTGTTAGCGCCCCTTGGGTTGTAAGCGAAAGCGCTAAACGGTTGCGTTTGCTAACTGAGGGGACGCTTTCCCCCTCTGGTGGATAGCGTTCCCTCAGTTTAGTTAAGGCTTGTTCTTAACATTCAACTCGCTCATGATGCCCAGAAACGCGATGCACACAGGGATAAGTGAACCCCATAGCACTGCATTCCAGCCATAGTGATTAAGCAGTGCGCCTGACGAAAACGACCCGACGATCATGACACCAAACACCACAAAATCATTCAATGACTGAACCTGCGTTTTCTCCTCCGGGCGGTGAAAGTCGATGATTTTCGCCGAGGCTCCCGTGAAGCCAAAATTCCAGCCAAGCCCCAGTAAAATCAGCGACAGCCAGTAATGGAAGACATCCGTCCCGCTGAGACCGGCAAAGACAGAGCACGCCGTAATAAGCAAACCCAGCGCCGCGATCCGCATGGCACCGAAGCGGTTAATCAGCCTGCCGGTAAAAAAGCCCGGCCCATACATGGCGATCACATGCCACTGAATGCCCAGATTGGACGCCTGCTGGGAGATACCGTGCATATGCATAGAAAGTGGTGCGGCGGTCATTAAAAAGTTCATCACCATGTAGGTCACGGCGCCGCTGAAAACGGTACGGGTAAAGCCAGGCTGACGGACAATCTCGCGCAAAGGGCGCCCAGCGGCTTTGACGCTTACGACCGACTCCGTTGTCTTCACGCCGCGCAGTATGAAGGCAGAGAGAACGGCGACGAAAGCCTGCGCAATAAAGGTGATAGCGAAAGTATGCGGCGGCCAGAGATCCATTGTCCCGGTTACCAGCATTGGGCCAATCACACCGGCCAATACCCCTCCCCCCATCACCAGGGAGAGGGCTCGTGCCCGGCGCTCGGGTGCAACGCCATCCGTTGCGGCAAACCGAAAGCTGAGAGCAACGGCGGCATACGCACCGCCAATAAACGCAGCGATGCAAAACAGGAGAAATGAGCCAGTCACCACCGCCAGCGCGGCTGTCAGGCCGGTAATGACACCAGCCCCGGTGCCGACCATAAAAGCGGCTTTACGCCCCCTTTTTCGCGCCAGTGCCCCTAACGGCAGAATAGAGGCCGCCATCCCCAACACAAACATGGTAATAGGCAACGTCGCCAGCGAACTGCTGGGGGCGATGGCATTACCGACAATGGCACCGGTTGCGTAGAAGACCACCGAATTAGCACCCGCGAGTGCCTGAGCGGCAGACAGGCGAATGATATTATTATTTTGCTCTGCAACGGGCAGAGTAAGTTCTGCAGTCATCTGATTACCTATCCTGATTCATGGTGAGCGCAAGCCGGTAGCGCCTGTCCGCGCCGCTAGCCTCAATTTTTATCAGCGCTTCATCCGCTGCTGGCACGGCAGCGGCCTGACAACCTTTTCCAGCGCCGCGACCTGCATAGCACGCACAGTATCACCTGTATTACGAATAGTGCGAGAGCAACAATGAGTAGGTTTTATCACTGGTAAAGGAGTGGCAACACGTTCTGATCGCATGCCTTCGCGCCACGTCGTCACCAGGTCATAATGTGCAGTCTGGATTGGCATCATTACTCCAGTGCCGCACGAGCCCCCCGTGCGGCATGGTTATCAGGCGTTACGGCCAGCCATTACGCCGCCATCAATATCCCAGATAGCGCCGGTAACCCAGCCGGTCTTATCAGAGAGCAGGAAAGCAACGGTTTCTGCGATATCACCCGGCGTACCCACGCGACCAATCGGGTGGAAACTGTCGAAGCTGTTCATCACCCCTTTCACCTCTTCTTTTGGGATGAAGCCTTCATAAATTGGGGTATGGACAACGGCCGGGGAGACGGCATTAACGCGAATACCGTTGCCGCCCAACTCAATCGCCATGTTTTTCGTCAGCGCGTGCAGACCGGCTTTCGCCATGGAGTAGGCAGAAGACGGTGTAGCGCCAATAGCCTGCTGCGCCCACATAGAACCGATATTTACGATGGAGCCTTTAATACCGGCAGCCACCATATTGCGCACCACGTCGCGGGTGATAAAAAAGGTCGCGCGATTGAGGTTCATATACATGTCGTAATCAGACATTTCATGTTCGGTGAACGGTTTCGGGAAGAACACACCGGCAGCATTCACCAGCAGGCTGATATCTTTATGTTCAGCGTTAAGGGTGTTCATCACGTGCTGCATCCCCTCTTCTTTCATCAGGTCCGCAATAATAATGGAAACCTGTCCATCTGCTGCCAGCGCCTGGCGAGCCTGCTCGGCTTTGTCCTGCCGATTGCCCACCAGCACTACGCTGCCACCGTTTTTTAGTACCAGTTTCGCCGTTTCGAAGCCCATACCGCTGGTACCGCCGACCACTAACAGTTTTTTACCTGCAAAAGATGCGTTCATCGCAAACCTCTAAAATCATTCAATTGTCATGGATTAGTAGCCCTGCTCCTCATCGTGTGAACCCAGAATGCCAGCCCGAAGCCAGGTTGACGACTGAGAAGAAATTGCGATACAGAAAAGAAAATCTTTCTCGCTCAGGTATACTGAAAAAACGATGAATCAGGAAACCTGTGATGCGATCCCTAAACCGACTGAAATGGCTGCACGCTTTTGAAGCTACCGCCCGGCACGGCAGCTTTACCGGCGCAGCCCAGGAGCTGGGCGTGACGCCCGCCGCCGTGGGCCAGCTTGTCCGTTCACTGGAGCAATGGGTGGGACATCCGCTGCTTCACCGCACCCGTTCAGGGAAAGAGCGCTTAACGCTGGTGGATGAAGCGCAAGAAGCCCTTCAGGACATTACTCATGGTCTGGACAAGCTGGAAATCGGCTTAAACAAACTGCGCGGGCGCCGGGCACGCTCCGCTGTGGTGGTAACCGCTTCACAGGTCCTGATGATGAACTGGCTGATGGATCGGCTTAACCGCTTCTCAGAAACCCATGAGACCATCGACCTGCGGCTCAACGTGACGGAAAAGCTGATGGATGTGTCGCACGGCGAAGCGGATATCGGCATTCGCTGCGGTCAGGGAGAGTGGACGGGGGTGAATAAAACCTGGCTGATGGATGAAGAAGCGGTGCTGGTTTGCAGCCCACGGCTGGTTCCGCCTGAGAAAATGGCCTGCGGTGAATGGCTCGCCACGCAAAAACTGATCCACGATGACACGCCGCACCCCGGCGCGAATTTTCCCTCCTGGGGGGAGATTCTCAGGGGCGTAGACGCGCCCGAAGCCTTAGATAGCGGGCTGCATATCAATTCCACTTCCGCCGTCATCCTGGCGGCTCTCGGCGGTCGCGGAGTGGCGATTGTTCGTTACGCGCTGGTAAAGCAGCTGATTGAAATCGGTCAATTGGTTCAGTTGCACCCCGCTCATCGCTGGCCCCTCACCTGGTCATACTATCTGGTGACCCCGCAACACCACGCCCTGCGCCATGAAGTAAAAATCTTTCACGACTGGCTTCTTCAGGACGTCCTCGCCGAACAGGTATAACGTTTAAGCCATCAACAACGACATAGAATTTCTTCTCTGCTGCACAAGGTTATCTGATTTGTTGAAGCCGTCGGGCTTACTGATAATCGCCCTCAATATGACGTGATGTAACGGGTATTTTGCAAACAGACCGGAGTTTTTCACTGTTTTTAAACTGGAATGAATATCGCAGCGGCCTGCTCGCCACCCTCAGTAAATTTGCCAAACTGCAGCCTGAATTGATGCAAGGATTTCAGCAAATGGATAAAGGGGCCGCAGAAAATAAGCACCTCGATCCTAAACCCATAAACTGATCGCACTGGTCGTGGCTGTCACCACCCGCTGCGACGGCTGTCTGGCCGTGCATGTGGATGCCGCGGTCAAGAATGGCGCCACGCGTGAAGAGATCGCCGAAGCGCTTGCCGTAGCCATTAACCTGAACACCGGCGCAGCGTTAACTTATCCCGCCCGTGCTTTGGATGTTTACGATAACCTACCGGGTTATTCACCAGAATATCGGTCTGGTTCAGCTGGGAGGTCAAAGCCTCAACGCCCTTTGCGGTACTGATGTCAGCCAGGAATCTGCGGATTTTACCCAGCGGCGCGGCAGCGTGAATCTCGTCTACTGCCGCAGCCAGTTTTTCCCGATCGCGACCGGTAATCGTGACCTCAGCCCCTTCCCTTGCCAGCGTACGGGCGATGGCAAAACCAATGCGTCGCTGCCGTGACAATCGCTGTTTTACCGTTCAGTTGCAGGTCCATTTTTTTCCTTATTTTTAGCTGGATTATTTCAGGCGCTTCAGTTGTTCGTCAGCCACACCGTTGGCCGAGGCCGGGTTCTGACCGGTAATCAACTCACGATCTGTCTCCACATGCGGTGTAAAGGGCTCATCGTTGCTGCTAAATTTTCCCCCCGCCTGTTGCAGAGCCGTTTGTGGATAGAATTTCATTGCGCCGCCGTTACCAGCCGCGGGCGCTCCCGCCCCTTTTCCTTAATCTCCCCCCACATAAAGGCATGTCATCAGCATGCCAGGCGCTTATTCAATTTTTGACCAGTGCAGCCGGTCATACCGAACACGCTACACGCTGAATGGTGTTATCAATAACGGGGAACGGGTCAGGTGCGATGTTCGAGTTGAGCGAAAAGCGAGTCGGCCTGCTTAATAACCCTTGCTAACAACCAAGGCTTAATAATTCGAAATCAATGTAACTGGAAAGGTTTTTATTACTATCAGGCATTTGAAAATTGAAGTCGGTAAGAAGATCCCAACCTATAGCAATGCCTATAAGACGCTGTGAAGATGCATGAAGATCTCCCGTGACGGCTAAGCCTCTTTCATCTACAACGGCATGCAACGCAGCGGCAACCCTGACGCGCCAGCTTTCAAGAACAGTCTGGACTGACTCACGGATAAGGTTGTTCTGACATGACGTAAAAATTGCCTCCTTCCACAAGCGTTCCACACCTGGGCCTGAATCAGAAGCCTCACAATCGAGCAAAAGTCGCAGTTGATCAATTGGAGTCAGTGAGTCTCTTATATGGTCATACCTTTTTGCCAGACGTAATCCAAACTCTCTGAAAGCTTCGGCGCGAAGTGCATCTGCTGAGGAAAAATGATGATGAATCTGACCTGGAGAGGCATCGATGACTGCTGCAACAGCTCTAACCGTTGCGGCAGCTAAGCCATCGCTGATCGTTAATGAAACAGCAGCGTCCACAATTTGTGCCCGGCGCTCTTCCCGAGTTAGATAAGACATTAACGGCCTCATTGAACCTAAAAATAATTGAGCAGAATAAACTAAAAAAGATTTGTACACATGTCCAATTTAAATCTGGACATGCGTACAGATTTAATTATATTGATGCTCATAGCGTTAAAATCAATCACCTATAATGCGGTATATGGAGTCAAGCATGACAAAAATTCTTATCATTGGCGCGGCAGGCAACGTAGCTTCCCGCATCGTCGCGGGCTTATCCCAAAAAACGGATGTCTCTCTTAGGCTCACAAGCAGCCGCAAGGAAGGAGTGCAAAAACTACAAGCTGCATACCCTGAAGCTGAGGTCGTGCATGCTGATTGGTATGATGTGCAAAGTCTTCATGCTGCGTTTGAAGGGATGAATCGTATCGTTGTGATCCCACCTGATTTTGTAACCGATGAAGAGAAAGCTACTCCAAACATTATTACCGCTGCGAAAGCCAGTCCAACCGTTGATCTTGTTGTTCGTATGCTTGCTAATTCACAAACAACCAGCGCCGACGATCTCGACCCAGAATATCGAGCGGTTAAAGTGGGTAGCAGCTTGCACACTGTTGCACAGGGAATATATGCAAAAAGTGATATTCCTGTTGCATTTGTGAATGCGGGTGGCTGGTTCTTTAGTAATCTCTCATGGATGGTTGCTTCAGACGTAAAAGAGCATAAAAAAGTTCTTCTGCCGCACGACGCATCTCGTTTCTGGCTGAATGAGGACGATCTCGCGGCGATATTTATTAAAGTCCTTTTGGAGGGGCCGGAAAAACACGCCGGGAAGAATCATAGTATTACGGGGATTGGTCGCTACAGATTTAGCGATGTCGCTGCGATTATCAGTGCTGAAACGGGTAAGGATATTCAGTATGAAGATACTGATGCAGGAATTAAAAACTGGGCAGGAGAACAGGCGGAAACGTTAATTCAGTATATGAAACATGAAAGTAAAATCTGGGATGCTGCACATGCTAGTTCCGATTTTTTTAAACTCATGGGGCATTATCCAGAGACGCTTCAAAGTTTCATCCATAAAAATCGCGACTGGTTCATTTAATCTACAGATATAGACAGATACATATGCATTATAAATGTAGCCTGTAAAGATGTTTGCAGGCTACAGCAGTTGCTCATCGAGTTTCCGGTACAGGTCACCAGTTTCAACCAACGTGTATACAGCGTTTCTTTCCTTTTTTGGTACAGTACAGACTATCGCGTAAGCAAAAATCTGCTTTGAGTAAACAGCGGAAGTCCGCATTTGTCACAGTCAATGGGATGTTGGACTAACTTGACGTGGGATAGTCAACCGGGATCTGGTCGATAGAAAAGTCATGAAGTGTTTATTCTGTTTTAAAGCCTGGTTTGCCGTTAGCTGCGCGCCACTCTTTTACTTCATGAACAATACCCTCTGGACTGTCTTAACGATTATCTGCGGGTAAAAATAAGATCGGAACCATCAGAATGTTCAGTTAGAATTTCAAATACATGGGCTAAACTATTACCCTCAATTTCACTGCGGCCAGAAAAATCATAGAGATTCTTTACATAATTTAAAAACTCTGCCTCTGAATAATCACTGATTAAATTTTTTTCTATCATATTATTTCTCCTGTTTATGATGTCCGATATGTTGTTTTGGTGTCATTACACTAATGTTGTCCATACCGTACAGTGCCCCTGACCTGCACCTCATTGATTAACACATTATTATGTCAGGTCCGCTTCTGGCACAAAGCGGCTCAGGTAACTGAACTAAAAGTCTGGCCTGAGCGAAAATGCCGCTATTATGAGTAATAGTGGCAAAAATCACTTCACAGTAAATTCACGGCTCATCGCAATTTGCCTCATCGCAAAAATCCAGTGTCTACCCTGCCTGAATAGACACGGCTGGTACGCTAATGCTGACACCTGTAGACAGCCCAAAAAACCGAACAGCCCGACCTTATCATTGCTTTACCGTAAAAAAGTAATGGCGGTAAAAGACCGCCATTACACTTCATCGTTTAAAGATAGGTGTGTAAATATTCAGCCATACACAGAATTGTCATAGCCTGACCGTAAGGCATTGGCGTCAGGGGAATCTGGCGGTAGTAATCCAGATTTGGCCCCATTTCAGTGCCAAAGGAGGATTGAGTCAGTTCCCCTTCGTTATTGATACAGCCCACCACGCCACGGATCGCTTTTTGCCCTGTGACGGCATAGTGGCTGCTGATGTAGCGCTTGCGTACGGCTTTTAAAATGCCATAGGCAAAACCTGCTGTGGCTGAGCTTTCAAGATAAGAATCCCTGTCATCCAGCAGTGTATGCCACAGACCACTTTCATCCTGAAGCTGCGCCAGCGCGCTAACCTGACTGTTTAGCACCTCAAGTAAAAACCGACGGGTCGCATCGTGTTCGGGCAGTGCCAGCAACTCAATGAAATCAGGTATTGCTACCGTTAACCAACTGTTTCCCCGTGCCCAGCGGGCGCGAGAAAAGTTGTGGTTGCCTTCGAATGTCCAGCCGTGAAACCACAGCCCGGTTTCCCGATCCATCAGATACTGGATATGGGTCAGAAACTGGAATTTGGCCTCTTCGATATACTCCTGCCGCCCCAGCAGCTTGCCAATTTTCGCCAGGGGCATCACAGTCATCATCAGCGTATCATCCCAGAGTTGCTGATTATTTTCTTTGTGAATGACAACATGCTGGATACCCCCCTTTTCCGTACGTGGCATCTCGTACATTACCCATTCGGCCCAGCGCTCCAGTAGCGGCAACCAGGCCGGATTGCGCGTCTCTTCATAACGGCAGGCTAAAGTTAATAACGGGCAGACAGTGTTAACATTTTTAGTCGGTGTTCCTTCGGCCAGCCTTGCGCTGAACCAGTCGTCAATAATGGCGCATATCTCGGGCTCGCCAGTCTGCTGGTAGAACTGAAAAATACCATACAGCCCAATGCCATGCGTCCATTCCCATCCTGCCGCCCAGCCTTTCGCATCAATGATCCGGCCGTCATCCAGATGGAGCGCAAACTCGCCGGTAGTATCTTCAATCGCGACCAGATTTTTTGTAACTTTGTGAATTAACGCTTTCAGCGCATCGCGCGAGATAAAGTGCTCTGGCTGGCGCAGCAACGCACTATGTTTCACGGGATAAATCGTCATTATGTCATCCTGTATATTTGTCGTTTTCAGAGTGAGAGAAAGAGTTTCGTGGTCTGTTAGCTTTAACCGGTGCGGCTTTCTTGCGATTGAGATAGCCAATGTTGTTATTGCCCCACAGTGATTCGTACTGCATGCCCGTCAGCACTTCCATCGTAGTACGGGTTTCCGGCGATACGCTTTCCGGCAACGGGCCGTTCGCGTTACGCATACGTTGATTTTCCTGTTGCAACAGTCGGTGCGTTTGCAGGTTGAGCTTAAATTTCAGTGAGACCAAAAAACCGATGGACAGGACGGCAAGAGTGCCAAAACTAAGGATATGTAAAATCGTATGGCTAACCTGCGGGTCCTGAATGCTTTGCCCCGAGACAAAACCGGACACCTGCATCACAACGCCCACCAGCATGACGGCACCGGCCTGAGAGGCTTTGCGCGCCATCGTCATTACCCCGGCAAAGATCCCTTCGCGGCGTTGAGCCGTTACCGCTTCATCAACATCGGAAATATAGGTATAGATATTCCAGGGAATATAGTTGATCCCGCCGCGTCCCAGACCGGCCACCGCAGAGATAAAGAGTAACAGGGTGTAGATATCGTGCAGTCCGAGGTAATAGACCAGCGAAAAAGACGCCGAGGCCAGACCAAACAGGATGACGACGAAGCGGTAGGATGGCGCGGGTCCAAAACGGATACACAGCGGTATCATCCCCACAACCGCCACAAACTGCAGAATCGCCATTACGCCCATTAAATTCGAGGCGGTCTGGGCGGACTGCATCAGCACAAACACCACATAATAGGTAAACACGGCATTGAAGACGTCCTGAGCAATATAGCCCCCCAGATAGAGCCCAAGATGCTGGCGGAAAATTTTGATGCGCAGTGTCGAAGTCAGTTCGATCCACAGGCGCCTGAAGCGTTGCCCGGGAGTCAGCGACTCCTCTTCTGCGTGCCGTTCGGCATCGGATTTTAGTTCCGCTGGTCGCTCCCAAGTGAAACAGCACACCAATGTCAGTACCACCGCACAAATGATGGCAAGTACCAGACTGGCATAAAAGAAAGAGAGTGGATTGTCTTTACCGAAATAACCGAGAAAAATGCCAGGCAGGAATGCCGCCAGAATCGCCGAGAGTTGCCCCATCGCAATACGCGCGCCGGAGAATTTCGATTTGTGTTTGAAATCGTCGGTCATTTCCGGCACCAGGGTTTCATAGGGCACCAGGATCATGGTGTAGACGATGTCGAAAAGAAGATAGGTCAGGAGGTAGTACCAGAAATCCATCCCGCTCACCCACATGATGGCGTAACTGAAAATACTGGGGATACCCAGCAGGATGAAAAACTTACGCCGCCCAAACCGCTTACCAAACCAGGTGCCGCCGAAATTATCGCTCAGATACCCCATCAGCGGGCTTACCACCGCGTCCAGCACACGTGCACAGGCAAAGATTAGCGTCGCTTCAACGGGGGTAAGCCCGCAAAAGCTGGTATAGAAATAAAGCAGCCAGGCAGATGTCAGCACCGCGGTACCGGCACCGAGAAAATCACCTGACCCGTAAGCCAGATAGTGGTGTAACTGGATTTTTCGTTCTTTCATTTTATTTTGCCCCGAGCGTAGAGGACAGGGGATCGCGCTGGCACCCGAAGCCACCAGCAGCGAATGGCGAACGTTAAACGCGTTACCCGGCGTGCGGGACCAGCAGCACTTTTACCGCCTCTGGCGTACCAAAGGTTTCGAAGGCATTTTCCCAGTGTTCGAGAGGAAATTTATGCGTGACGATCCCTTCGGCGGTAAGTAGTTTGCGGCTGAACAGGTCAATCACGGTCTCGTAGCAGCCGGGGCTTAAATGCGCGCCACGAATATCCAGCTCTTTACGATCGCCAATGATTGACCAGTCCACGGCGGTTTCGCGGCTAAAGACACTGAACTCAACGAAGCGGCCCAGTTTGCGAATCATTTGCAGCCCCTGCGTAACAGCTGCGGGGTTACCCGATGCCTCAATGTAAACATCGCAACCATAACCGTCTGTCAGAGCTTTCACCTTGGCGATAACATCCTCTTCAAGCGGGTTAAGCACAACATCAGCCCCCAGTTTCTTCGCCAGTGCCAGGCGATAAGGCATGGTATCAAGAACAATCAGCTTCTTAGGCGTTTTAAGCTTAATGGCCTGTACCATGCCCAGCCCAAGTGTTCCGGCCCCGGCAAGGACCACGACATCGTTAAACTGGATATCCCCGCGGTTTACGGCGTGTACGGAACAGGAGAACGGTTCGATGAGCGCGCACTCTTCCAGCGAGAGTGAAAGCGGAATTTTGTGTACCCGGCTGGTAGGTTTGAACAGCATGTATTCGGTCATCCCACCATCAGCATCCTGTTTCTGAAACCCATAGATATCATGTTTTTCACACATCCAGTACTGGCCGTTACGACAGAATCGACACTTCTCGCACGGGACAATTTGCTCGGCGATCACCCGGTCTCCTTCTTCAACGCCAAAGTGCTCAAGCGCATTGGGACCCGCCGCAACAACCGTGCCGAAAAATTCATGGCCGCTTACCACCGGTGTTTTTACATATGGCGGGAAGGTTTCATTCCCCCAGAACATCGGCGCGCCGTGATAACAGTGAAAATCAGAGGCGCAGATGCCACACGCCCCTATTTTCACCAGCAGCTCATTTCGCTGCGGTACCGGCAGAGGAGAAGAGACTAAACGGTAATCATGAGGGCCAAAGTTGACCAGCTGTTTGATATCGCAAGATTTTATGTTCACAGCAGCGTTCCTGTAACGAATGAGGTTGGATAACCTTATAATGTTTTCGTAAACATTTATAAGGTTCGCCGCTCAATTTGTGATCATTGTTGCAATCTACTTTTAAAACTCTTTAATATCAATCACTTAAAATGAAACACCGTTTCGTTATTTTAAAATTGTTTAATTGAAAAGCTCATTTTCATTCCATAATGTTTATGTGAACATTGAGGGACAAAAAAATTCTGCTGGGCAGGACGGTCAGCGATTATTCTTCAGAAAGCCGTTGATGACGGTACGAGGTTGCCAGGGGCGTCCTTCAATAGCAGCGACCAGATTTTCAGCCACAATAGTGGCCCACTGTTTGTAATCGTGAACGACGGAGGGGTAAAAAAAGCCAAAGGCTTCAGCATTAGGAATGTCGTCTATAGACAGAAAATCTACCTTTGTCAGCGACCATTTTGTCGCCACGCTATGCGCCGCCAGTGAGATTGCGCCATTGACGCCAACTATTGCGTCATAACACTTTTCGCCCGTTGCAAAATGTGCGGCAATCATCTCTTTGGCATTGTCGTAACGATAATCTGTATACAGATGGGTAACTTGCGTTGTGGCGGGGAGATTATGGCAAATACTGGTTACCCGCGCCTGAGTGATACGTGACCGTTCCTGCCCGCCAATTACCAGCACATGCCGGTACTGCTTCTGCTTAATCACAGAAGCAATCAGCTCCCCGGCACGCTCATCATTGACGTAGACAGCGGGAAGCGTCGTATCGAATTGACGATCAAACTGAATGAGTTTGGTGGCAGAGTGGCAGAGCGTCTTCAGATGGCGGGTATCGTAGTCGGGCGTATCACTGATGACAGATAACACTACCCCGGCCGCTTTATAACCTACCAGGGTGTTGATAGCCTTCACCTCTGACTCACGGCTGCCTCCGGTAGTAAAAATCATTACCGAATAGCCTTTTGATTCCGCATGCTGGCATAGCTCCTGAATCACATAGGAATAACTCTGATTAAATGTGTCGTCAGTCACAATGCCAATAATCGGGCTCAGGGTGGTCTTGATATTCTGAGCAAAGATGTTGGGTACATACTTAACTTCAGCGGCGATACGCAGGATTTTCTCCCGCGTTTTGGTTTTCACTTTATCCGGATCGGTAAAAGTTCTGGAAACGGTAATGCTGCTGACCCCCGCCAGACGGGCAATATCAGTGATGGTAGGGGCTTTATTACCGATTTTATTCATGTCTGAACACTTATTTTGCTGAAAAAGATGAATATACCATCAAAATATAACGGTTTTTTATTTTTTACCTGCTATACGGCTACTGGAGCAATGTCATAACTGGCAGTGAAGGTATACGGACAGCGACCCAATGAACTGACAGAACGTGTTCTTATTTCGCCATGATCTGCCGAATCATCGACAATATGCTTAAACGCTATTCACGCTCTTCTCTGAGAAAATCAATAAATGCGCGTAGCGGTGCCGACGTAAATCTGCTGGAAAAATAGAGCCAGGGTCCTTCAAACGCCTGCCACCATTGCGGTAAGACAGGTTCAAGAGCGTGGTTTTTGAAATGGGGCTGTAGCCAATTTTCAAATGTGGTTATAACGCCCTTGCCGCAGCGCGCAAGGTCGATGGCCGCAGAGGCACCATCTACGCCGATGGTTATACGGCCCGGAGGATCAACATTGACGGTTTCACCATTGCGCTCAAATCGCCACGGAACCAGCGCCCCACTCGAAAATTTCATGCGTATGCAGTCATGCTCAAGTAGATCGGTTGGATGGTTGATTACTCCCCTTGATGCCAGATAAGCGGGTGCTGCTGCCAGGGCTAATCGTTGTATTCTGGGTCCTATTGGCACCGCAATAACATCTTTCGCCAGATGTTCGCCGTAGCGTATGCCCGCATCGCAGCACGCTGCTAATGCATCTACCAGCCGGTCCTCAACCATAATCTCTACGCGAATCTGCGAATGGCGCGTAAGAAAACGATCCAACACGGGGGGCAAAATGTCCACCATGACCGCTCCCGTGACGTTCAATTTAAGTTCGCCGCGTAAACTTTGCCGGGAACTCGTAACATCATTAAGTGCGGCTCTCATGTCCATAAGCAAGGGAGCAATGCGCGCCGCCAGCGCCTGCCCCGCCTCTGTCGCCGTTACGCTGCGCGTACTTCTGGATCAGTACATCCGTAACCATCTAAACCCGGCGCATTCACTCTATGCGCCTTCGTCATTTCTATTCACTGTAGCCGCAGTTAACTCCGCCCCTTATGATTCTTCAGGAGACCGGGCTCGCCTGCTCACTAATTTCACCCGCATGAAGACGATCATATTCAGCCTGCGCCAATTCCATGGCCGGACCAAATTCCAGCGCCCAGTTCGCCAGCGCCACAAAAGGCGGCTGTAATGACTTCGCCAGCGGCGTAATCGAGTATTCCACGCTGACCGGTGAAGTTGGCAAAACCTGACGAGTGACTAAACCGTTGCGCTCCAGCCGTTTCAGCGCATCGGCCAGCGCCTTATGGGTAATCCCGCCCAGGCGTCGTCGAATTTCATTGAAGCGGCAAGGTTCACTACACAGCACTGTGAGAATTAATATCGACCATTTATTGGTGATGTTTTCTAACACCGGTCTGGTTTTCCCGATGTCTTTCAGACAGTTATTATCTTTTTCTGGCATGGCGGTATAGTCACTTATAGTTAGTTTAGATAAAGTGCGTAATTGATATTAAGTATAGATTTTATACCATCAGTTTTCGACCTAAAGCGGAGAAATCAGATGGGCAATATTGAGAAAAAAATCGCGGTGGTACTCGGCGGCGCAAAAGGGATTGGGCTGGCTATCAGCCAACGTTTAGCAAGCGAAGGGGCGATAACCTGGTTCACATCAAGACGAGAAGCCGATCTTGAAAGTGCCAAAAGCAAAATAGCCGGCAGCGCGATGCCACTGCGGGCAGATGTCAGTGATAAGAACGAATTGAGCCGTATCATGCAGACGATCGCCGATAAATCAAGCCAGATCGATGTCCTGATAATCAATGCTGGCATGTCGGAATACGCCACCCTTGAAGAGGTCGATGAGACGCATTTTGATCAGACTTTTGGCCTGAATGTTCGCTCTCCCCTCTTTGCTCTGCAGGCAGCATTACCGTTGATGAAACCCGGCAGCAGCGTCGTACTCATTGGTTCCATTGCGGATGTTATCGGCACGCCGGGATATGGCGTTTACGGGGCCAGCAAAGCGGCACTGCGATCTTTTGCCCGCACCTGGACAAGGGAACTCGCCGGGCGCGGCATCCGGGTTAACGTTGTCGCACCCGGTCCTGTCGATACGGAGATGATGGCTAAAGTCTCAGATGAAGTGCGTAAAGGCTTAAACAGTGCAATACCGCTGGGCAGAATGGCGCGCCCTGAAGAGGTGGCAAACGCGGTATTTTTCCTCGCCGGTGACGAGAGCAGCTATATCGCCGGAGCCGAGATTTGTGTTGATGGCGGAATGACCCAGGGTTGAGGATGACACCACGGCCATCCCGGGATGGCCGATCGGCGATGCCATCGAGACAGTTGCTTAAAATGCACCTGTTATCAATAGCGCGTCCCGCGAACATTTTCTGCATTTTCTCGACCAGGCGGCTTGCTGGATGCGCTCAACCAGCTGCTCGTCTCTTCCAAACGGACCCTGCTGTCTCAGAAACAGCTCGTGCAAAATCTTGCTTTACCGCGTCGCAATTACCCCGCAGTTTGTGGTGCAATAGCGCTTTAATCAGACGGAGCTGCCGATGAAACCCTTCGATGAATTAATTGCAGAAGCAACAGACGCGGACGTTGAGGGCTGGGGATTTGGCTGGCTGGATGGCAGAGCGACAGAAGAGAGGCCACCCTGGGGTTACGCTAAATTACTCGCTCAGCGGCTGAAAAGCGTCAATTCCGCCCTCGATCTCGATACCGGAGGCGGCGAAGTGCTGAGCGAGATGCCGGTATTCCCACAACAGATGTTTGCCACCGAAGCCTGGCCGCCGAATATTGCCAAAGCCCGAGCGCGCTTGTCCTCGCGTGGAGTAACTATTGTTGATACGTCGCAGGCCACAACGCTTCCCTTTGCAGATGCCACGTTTGAACTGGTCACGGCGAGACATCCGATTGCGCCAGACTGGCCTGAAATTTACCGCGTGCTGAAATCCGGCGGACGTTATTTTGCCCAGCATGTCGGTCCGGCGTCTGCCTTTGAACTTATTGAATACTTTCTCGGGCCGCTACCGGTAGAGCGAGCGTTACGGCATCCGGATAAGGAAGCGCAAGCGGCAGAAGCTGCCGGTCTGCAGATTGTTGATATCCAGTCCGTACGCTGTCGGATGGCGTTTTATGATATCGGCGCGGTAGTGTGGATTTTACGCAAGTGCGTCTGGTGGGTGCCGGATTTCTCTGTGGACAAATATTCCCCGCAGCTCAAGGCGCTGGATGCTCAAATGCGCGGCGGCACACCTTTTATCGCTTACTCATCCCGGCACTTAATTGAGGCCCGGCGCTAGCGTTAGCCTTTGTACGTAATGAACCGCCTCCGCCCAAAAGCCGGTGCCTACATCCAATTGTGTAAAGCGGCGCAACGCCGCTGATTAAACGCATTTTCCGCTCTGGCCCAGCGCGAAATCGCCAGAAACCCTTTCCGTTTCTTTGATACATTTTTTTACGGGTTTACCGCCGTACAATGCATTATTTTCAACGTCTCCTTAACCTGCAAACTCCACCAATGAAATATTCCCTTCTGTTATTGCTAATAACTTTTATGGCCAACGTAAGGGCCGACGATGCCGTTAAGCTCCACTGCCCAACGCGTGGCGACTTAACGGTCTCCTTTTTTAACTACAACCTGATGACCATGAAATGGGGCGATCATTTTCAAATCGCCGCCGGGAAAGAGCGCAGCAAAACCAACGCGGGCGTGCCGTTCTGGAGCACGAATTTCAGTAATGGCGATAATCTGGTTTTTTTCCCGGATTCCGGGCAGTACTACCTGTTTTATGCCGACGCCGATGCGCCGGAGCACTGCAATGAAGTAGGCTCGTTTATCTACCCGGTGATCACTCCGCCACGTTATGACAGTCACGCCAGCGCGCCGCAAAGCCAGGCCAATCGCGTAGATAAAGAGGTCATTTTGCTGCACCCGGCGGCGTGAACCCCCTACCCGATCGCGTAGGCCCCCTTGTCCCGTTGCGCCAGCCAGGTATGCTAACCGCACGCCGCTGCGCTGCGGCTTAACAGGTGGGCAACGATGCAAAAATGTATACTGCTGTTTTTTATTATGCTGCTCGCGGGCTGTGCGATGACCTCGCCCATGCCTGAGTGGGACAAGATCACCAAACTAGAAGTCACCCAGACGCGTATCACCGCTTACTCCAGTAACTATGCCTACAGCTTCGAGCGTCAGGATCCGCAGCAGGATGCTTATGCGCAGTACGCTGGTTTTTATCAGGAGTTCGCCAGCCATATTCCCGGCGTGGAAGTGAATTTTGTCGTCAAGGATGAAAAGGTGACGGCTCAATATCGCGCCTTCGTCGATGCAACCGGGCTCACGGCCGCACAGATTGAGCGCCTGCGTTATCACTACCGCGCAACGATAATTGAGCCAAACAAGAAGCTGGCGGTAACCTTTAACGCACACGGGAACGTCATCTATATTCGGCAACATCCGCCGGGACCGACTACGCGTAAACTGGAAAAACCCGTTACGGTGACGATTAATGACAACACCAAACAAAACGTGTCATGGGCCGCGCCGTTAATGGTGCCCGCTTTTCCATTAATCATGATCTATGGCTGCGCCACCGGGCGGTGTATTTAATCAGAAGAGATGTGTGACCGCTGGAGAGACCTAGCCCGCGACCGAGGCAGTCGATTCGGTATCTTCACCAGCCAGCGTCTGGCGTGAGAAAAATGCAACGCGGTCGCGCTAAAATGAAACTATGCCGACGGTAAGCATCCCTTTACCGGCGGCATTTTTTACGCCCGCAGCGGTATACCGCGCACCGGGCGGTCGCCCGCCACGAAATAAGCTGCGGTGCTACGCGGCAGCGGCGCGCGGCCGCGGATGTTATCGGCAATCTTCTCACCAATCATAATGGTGGTGGCGTTAAGGTTACCGGTAATGATCAGCGGCATAATCGAGGCATCGACCACGCGCAGACCTTCCAGCCCGTGAACGCGCCCTTCACCGTCAACCACCGCCATTTCGTCACTGCCCATTTTGCAGGTGCCGCACGGGTGATAGGCGGTTTCTGCATGGTTACGCACAAACTCATCCAGCTGTTCATCGCTCTGGCACTCAATGCCGGGGCTTAACTCGCGCCCGCGATACTTATCCAGCGCCGGTTGGTTGATGATCTGCCGGGTGATGCGAATCGCATCACGGAACTCCTGCCAGTCCTGCTCATGAGCCATGTAATTGAACTGAATAGCCGGATGCTGGCGCGGATCCCGCGATTTCAGACGCACAAAGCCGCGGCTTGGCGAACGCATCGAGCCAACGTGGCACTGGAAGCCGTGCGCTTCCACCGCATTGGTGCCGTTGTAGTTAATCGCCACCGGCAAGAAGTGGTACTGAATGTTCGGCCAGGGGAACGCTTCCCGGCTGCGGATAAACCCGCCGCCCTCGAACTGGTTACTGGCACCAATGCCGGTGCCGTTAAATAACCACTCCGCGCCGATTTTCGGCTGGTTCCACCACTTCAGCGCCGGGTAGAGCGATACCGGCTCTTTGCATTCGTATTGCAGGTACATCTCCAGATGATCCTGCAAGTTTTCGCCAACGCCCGGTAAATCATGCACCAGCGGAATGTCGAACTGCTTAAGCAGTTCAGCGGCACCGACGCCGGAACGCTGCAAAATTTGCGGCGAAGCAATCGCCCCGGCGCACAGTAGCACTTCGCGGCGCGCATACACTTCATGGGGCGCGTTGCTGCTACCCTTTAAGTAAGCCACGCCAATGGCGCGCTTGCCGTCGAACAGAATGCGATCGGTGGTGGCATGGGTGATGATTTTCAGGTTTGGCCGTGTTTTCGCCTGGTCCAGATAGCCGCGCGCGGTGCTGGAGCGTCGGCCTTTTGGCGTGACAAAGCGATCCATTGGACCAAAACCTTCCTGCTGATAACCGTTCAGATCCTCGGTACGCGGGTAACCCGCCTGCACGCCCGCTTCGATCATCGCCGCAAACAAGGGATTATTGCCCGGCTTGCAGGTGGTAATACTCACCGGACCGTCGCCGCCGTGGTAATCGTTCGCGCCGATATCGCGCGTCTCCGATTTACGGTAATAAGGCAGACAATCCAGATAGCTCCAGCTCTCAAGCCCGGGCTGACTGGCCCAGTTATCGAGATCCATGGCGTTAGCGCGCACATAGCACATGCCGTTAATCAGCGATGAGCCGCCCAGGCCTTTGCCGCGTCCACACTCCATGCGGCGGTTATTCATATGCGGTTCAGGTTCCGTTTCATAGGCCCAGTTGTAGCGTCTTCCCTGCAGCGGGAACGCCAGCGCGGCGGGCATCTGCGTGCGAAAATCAAAACGATAATCGGGACCGCCCGCCTCGAGCAGCAGAACGCTAACGTCGCTCTCTTCGGTCAGTCTGGTTGCCAAAACGTTCCCTGCGGATCCGGCTCCAATGATGATGTAATCAAATTCCATTCGTCGCTCCTCAGGTTAAAACTTTACTCAAAATACGGACTGAAAACGGGTCAGTTCGACCTGCACAGATTTCACCTGGGTGTAATTTTGCAGCGTCATCAGGCCATTTTCGCGCCCGACACCGGAGTGCTTATAGCCCCCCACCGGCATTTCGGCGGCGGATTCACCCCAGGTATTGATCCAGCAGATACCCGCTTCAATCTGGTGGATAACGCGGTGCGCGCGGTTAAGATCCTGCGTCACCACACCGGCGGCCAGACCGTAATCGGTAGCGTTGGCGCGGCGCACCACTTCCTCTTCACTTTGATAAGTGAGAATTGACATCACCGGCCCGAAAATCTCTTCGCGCACAATAGTCATCTCATCCTGGCAATCAGTGAATACCGTCGGCGCAACCCAGGCACCCTGGTCAAACGCGCCGCCGGTAAGCGGCTTGCCGCCGCACAGAATACGCGCCCCTTCGTTAATACCGGCTTCGATATAGCGCAGCACATTATCGCGATGGGGGAAGCTGACCAGCGGCCCGAAATTGGTTTCGGGATCGTTAACATCCCCGGCTTTGATACGCGCCACGCGCTCGGCAATTTTGTTTTCAAACGCCTGTTGCAACGCCGCCGGAATAAATACCCGCGTGCCGTTAGTACACACCTGGCCGGAGCTGTAGAAGTTCGCCATCATGGCGATATCGGCAGCCAAATCGAGATCCGCGTCGTCAAAGATAATCAGCGGCGATTTTCCGCCAAGCTCCATAGTGACCTCTTTCAGGGTCGAACCGGCGGCGTTAGCCATAACCTTCTTGCCGCTGGCAACCCCACCGGTGAACGACACTTTGTCGATCCCCGGATGTTCCGTCAGCGCCTGGCCGGTTACCGCGCCGCTACCGTTAAGCACGTTAAATACGCCGTCCGGCACGCCCGCTTCGGTGTAAATCTCCGCCAGCTTCAGCGCCGTCAGCGGCGTGACTTCGCTCGGTTTGAAGATCATCGCGTTACCCGCCGCCAGCGCCGGTGCGGATTTCCACAGCGCGATCTGAATCGGGTAGTTCCAGGCACCGATTCCGGCAACCACGCCTAACGGTTCGCGGCGTGTGTAAACAAATGAGGTGTCGCGCAGCGGGATCTGCTCGCCTTCCAGCATCGGGATCAGCCCGGCGTAATACTCCAGCACATCCGCACCGGTGACGATGTCGACAAAGCGGGTTTCACTCAGCGGCTTGCCGGTATCAAGGGTTTCCAGCGCCGCCAGTTCGTCATTGCGTTCGCGCAGGATATCGACGGCGCGGCGCAGAATGCGTGAACGCTCCATCGCGGTCATCGCCGCCCAGATTTTCTGCCCTTTGCGCGCGCTGGCGACGGCGCGATCGACATCGGCCTGTGCGGCTTCATGCACCTCGGCGAGCACCTCGCCATTAGTCGGATTGATGGTGCGGAATGTGTTCCCCGCCGCAGCCGGGACGTATTGACCATCGATATAAAGCTGCTGTTCTGCGAATCGGGACATTATTCCTCCTTCCTCAGTGATTCTGTGCCAGCCAGTTGCTGGCGAATGAATTGGGTGGTGAGCGTGCGGGCAATATGCAAATTAAACGGCTCGCCGCTGAGCGCCGCGCGCAGCCACAGGCCATCAATCATTGACGCAAGCCCGTGGGCCGCCAGCCGTGCCTGTTCACGCGGCAGATCGCGGCGAAACTCCGCTGCGAGGGTGGAAAAAAGACGGCGGCTGCTGACGCGCTCCAGGCGGCCAAGCTGCGGCTGATGCATGCTGCTGGCCCAGAAGTCGAGCCACGCTTTCATTGCGGCGCTGTGCACCTGGCTGTCATCGAAGTTGCCTTCGACAATGGCCAGCAAACGCGTTTCTGTACTGGCCTGCGCTAAGGGTTTTAATCGACTCGCCACCGCGTCACGCAGCTGGCGGGTGATATCGCGCATCGTGGCTTCCAGCAGGCCGTTTTTATCCTTGAAATAGTGGCTGATGATGCCGGTTGAGACGCCTGCGCGGCGCGCAATCTGCGCGATGGTGGCATCGTTGATCCCCACGTCGTTAATGGTGCTCAGGGTCGCATCAATCAGTTGCCGACGGCGTATCGGCTGCATTCCCACCTTTGGCATGGCTCCCTCTCCAGCGCACTGTAAGAGCCTTATTTAATCTTTTTTTGATTGGACGTTCAATATAAAAAGAGATTTTGTTAAGCTGTCGTGCTTCAATTGTTACAAAAACGAAGCGGTAATGTATAAGCTATAGCGGGTGCATTAAGCCGCGCGAGATGAGGGAAAACGACACCAGCAGACAGTCCGATTTATGCGAAGAGTACGTTGAATATTCACAGGAAATTAACCAGAGGTCATCGATGATTAATCCCCCTGCCAGTGAAAAAGACAGAATCAATCCCGTGGTGTTTTACACCTCTGCCGGACTGATTCTGACATTTTCACTGCTTACCATTTTGTTTAGCGATGTGGCGGCGGCGTATATCCAGACCACCGTCAACTGGGTGTCGTCCACATTTGGCTGGTACTACATGCTGGCCGCGACGCTCTATATTGTGTTTGTTATCTATATGGCCTGCTCGCGCTACGGCGCGATTAAACTCGGGCCGGAACAGTCCAAACCGGAGTTCAGCTTGCTGAGCTGGTCGGCGATGCTATTTGCCGCCGGGATCGGGATCGACTTAATGTTTTTCTCCGTCGCCGAGCCGGTCACGCAATATATGCAGCCGCCAGAAGGCGCGGGTCAGACAATGGAAGCAGCGCGCCAGGCGATGGTCTGGACCCTGTTCCACTATGGCTTAACCGGCTGGTCGATGTACGCCCTGATGGGCATTGCGCTCGGTTACTTTAGCTATCGCTACAACCTGCCGCTCACCATCCGTTCGGCGCTCTACCCTATTTTCGGTAAACGGATTAACGGCCCGATTGGTCATACGGTGGATATCGCCGCGGTGATCGGCACAATCTTTGGGATTGCCACCACGCTGGGTATTGGCGTGGTGCAGCTCAATTACGGTTTGAAAGTGCTGTTTGACGTTCCGGAAGGGCTGACGGCGCAGATGGCGTTGATTGTGCTGTCGGTGGTGATCGCCACGATTTCCGTCACCTCCGGCGTGGATAAAGGGATTCGTATCCTGTCAGAACTCAACGTGGCGCTGGCCCTCGGGCTGATTTTGTTCGTGCTGTTTATGGGCAAGACAGAGTTTCTGCTTAATGCGCTGGTGCTTAACGTCGGTGATTACATTAATCGCTTTATGGGCATGACGCTGAACACCTTCGCCTTCGACCGCCCAACGCAGTGGATGAACAGCTGGACGCTCTTTTTCTGGGCCTGGTGGGTTGCCTGGTCGCCGTTTGTTGGCCTGTTCCTCGCACGCATTTCTCGCGGGCGCACCATCCGTGAATTTGTGCTCGGCACGCTGATCATTCCCTTTACCTTCACCCTGCTGTGGCTGTCGGTGTTCGGTAACGCTGCGCTGTATGAAATCATTCACGGGGACGCAGGTTTTGCCCAGGATGTGATTGCTCACGCCGAGCGCGGTTTCTACAGTCTGCTGGCGCAATACCCGGCGTTTAAACTCAGCGCCTCTGTCGCTACCATTACCGGCATGCTGTTTTATGTCACCTCGGCGGACTCCGGCTCGCTGGTACTGGGGAACTTCACGTCGACGTTAAAAGACATTAATAGCGACGCGCCAAACTGGCTGCGTATTTTCTGGTCGGTGGCGATTGGTGTGCTAACCATGGCGATGCTGATGACCAACGGCATTTCGGCGCTGCAAAACACCACGGTGATCATGGGTCTGCCGTTCAGTTTTGTGATCTTCTTTGTTATGGCCGGATTGTATAAGTCATTGAAAGTCGAAGATCACCGCCGCGCCAGCGCCAACCGCGATACCGCGCCCTATATTCCCGCCAGCAACGATCGTCTGAGCTGGAAAAAACGCCTGTCGCGGTTGATGAACTACCCCGGCACGCGTTACACCCAGCAGATGATGGAAACGGTTATTTTCCCGGCGATGCAGGATGTGGCGAAAGAGCTGGAACTGCGCGGCGCGCGCGTCTCGCTGGAGTCTGTACCTGCGGATGAGAACCCGCCGCTGGGCTATCTGGATTTACGCGTTAATCTTGGTGAGGAACAGAACTTTATTTATCAGGTCTGGCCCCAGCAATATTCGATACCGGGCTTTACCTACCGCGCCCGCAGCGGTAAGTCGCACTATTACCGTCTGGAAACCTTCCTGCTGGAGGGCAGCCAGGGGAATGATTTGATGGATTACAACAAAGAACAGGTGATCATCGATATTCTCGATCAGTATGAACGTCACCTGAACTTTATCCATCTGCACCGCGAAGCGCCGGGTGCAAATATTGTTTATCCCGAGATGTAAATAATCAGGCCAGGGAGTGGCCTGATATCCCTTTGCCCTATTTAATTTGCCTTAAGGTGACAAGGCTATTTACGACAGCGGTTTTAAGAATTATCTGTAAAAGCCGCTTTGTATTTCGATTTCAACCGCAGCGGTATGTATATAGAAGCTTCATTCTGTAAAATAACGACTTTTACAGCGCGGGCATCCTTTCAATATTGTTGCTGAAGGTGATTATTTTACCCCGCTCACAGTACAAATAATTATCACAACTGCTCACGGATTCTCTGGGGAGAGCCTCGATGTTAGACCGTATCACTGTCACCCCGCCTGCGGGTGCCGAGTCGCTGCTATTCTGGAAACTTAATGGCACCGAAGTGATGTCCCGCTCCTTTGCACTGAACGTCACGATGCTAAGTGAGCACGGCGATATTGACCGCAAGGCGCTGCTTGGCAAATCCTTAACGGTGACGGTTCCCACCCAGAGTCTGCAGCCGCGTTATTTCAACGGCAAAATCACCGAAGTTAACCTGCAAAGTACCGAACTGAACGGCGTACGCTATGCGGTTTATCTCCTGAAGATAGAGTCTGATTTATGGCCACTGCTGCGCGACCGTAACCAGCGTATTTTCCAGAACCAACGGGTGCCGGATATTATCAAAACGGTGCTGGCGGAATATGGCGTTAAAACGGAAGACAAGCTGACGGGCGAATATCGCAACTGGGAATATTGCGTTCAGTACCAGGAGAGCAGCTATAACTTTATTTCACGTCTGATGGAGCTTGAGGGGATCTATTTCTTCTTCCGTCATGAAGCGGATTCCCACACGCTGGTGCTAATGGATGCGGCGGAGCATCATCAGCCCTACAGCGGATATGAAGTTATCCCTTATCACACCAGCCTGTCCGGCGGTTCGACAGACGAAGAAGGGATCGGCCAGTGGGCCATCAGCGAACGCGTAACGCCGGGGCTGTACAGTATTGATGACTACGATTTCCGTAAGCCGAACGCGTGGATGTTCCAGGCCCGGCAGAACCCGGCCTCCCCTTCCCCAGGCCAGATTGATTACTACGAATGGCCGGGCCGTTTTGTCGATCATCAGCATGGTGAATTTTACGCGCGCATCCGTCAGGAAGAGTGGCAGGCCGAGCAGCAGCGTATTGACGCAAGCGGCACCACGTTAGGCATTGTGCCGGGATACACCTTTACCCTGGGTAATCCGCCGTTTGCCGGTAACAGTAATGATTACCTTGTGGTCAGCGCCAGCTATACCCTGGAAGAGAATAGCTACGCCAGCGGCAGCGCGACCGACAGCCTTCACCAGATCCAGTTTGTGGTGATACCGGCGTCAATTACCTTTCGTTCAGCCCAGCGCACAGAGTGGCCACGAACTCATGGCCCGCAGACCGCGCGCGTGGTAGGCCCGCAGGGTGAATCGATCTGGACGGATAAATATGGTCGCGTAAAAGTGAAGTTCCACTGGGATCGCCATGCCAAAGGTGACGATACCAGCTCCAGCTGGGTGCGTGTTTCCAGCGCCTGGGCCGGTCAGGGCTTTGGCGGCGTGCAGATCCCCCGCGTGGGCGATGAAGTGGTCATCGACTTTATTAACGGCGATCCGGATCGCCCTATCGTCACCGGCCGCGTTTATAACGAAGCGAGTATGCCGCCCTGGGATCTGCCGGGTGATTCAACGCGTATGGGCTTTATGACGCGCAGCAAGGATGGCAATAAAGACAACGCCAGCTATCTCTTCTTTGAAGACAAACTGGGCAGCGAATCCGTCGATTTGCACTCTGAACGCGATATGAACGTCTCTGTCGAAAACGATCACAGCGTTAATATTGAAGGTTCACGCTTAACTACTATCAAAAAAGAGCAGAAAGATGATGTTATTGGCGATGCGACTTTTTCATATCTTCAAAAAAGGACTACCACAGTTGAAGATCTGGAATTAAAAACATTTAATAATGGCGAGCAGACCACTATTCATAAAGGAAGGAAGCTAACAATCATTGACGGCGGGGATACGGTTAAAGTTAACGAACGTCGTGAAACACTTATCAACGGGAGTGAATTCCACCACGTAACAGGGAAATTAACAGAAGACTATGATCAAGGACAACAAACGACCATCGGTGCCGATGGGAGGAAGGAAACGATCTTAGGCGGTGTAGTCATTAATGTTAACAGCGGCAACTGGACGCAAAATGTTAATGAAGGCACAATTACAATTTTTAGCCCACAAGACATAACCCTACGTAGTACAACCAAAATTAATCTCGATGCGCCGAATATTAAAAGCAAGGCGAAAGCACACAATGAAAGCTTTACCGGCAACTCTTTTAGTATGACCGGAACTTCAGAAAGTTTTACCGGTGCTTCTTTCGGTTTTACGGCATCTACTATCAGTACATCTTTAATGAGCGTCTCGGTAGGGGCATTTTCAATCAAAAATAAACCTTTTGAGCTTAAACGCCATGATAATAAAGTTCAATTTGTTAGCGGAACGGAAACCACATTATCCGGTTTTCGCTCTTTTGTTAATGTATTAACTACTTTTGTTTAAGAAGATGAAAATGGCAACTATTGCAATGTTGGGCCTGCTTACCGCCACCGTGATATTGGCGGTTGTAGTTTTCATTGGCATTCGGAACTCTGTTGTCTCGGCACGTAGTAGCGAGTCGATAAGGCAAAATGGAACAACAGCCAGCGCGCTAATCGTCAATGCGGAGCAGCATCGAAACCAGAACGCCGAAGGTCGACTCTCCCTAAATCTTACTGTTGAGTTTACTGTTGACATGGAAAAAGTCGTGACGCAGAAAGATGTTATAGTGAAAATTTTTGAAGCTGATGCATTTAAACCCGGACAATATGTCACAATTCGGTATAAGAATGACTCGCCTAAGAAAATTGTTGTGCTGGGCGATATAGGGAATTAAAGGGCTGTTGTAAAACAGTATGCACTGAAAGATTTTAATAGAAAATAAAATACCTACTTAGTTTTATTAAAGGAAAAGGGTAGAATCGATTTTGTTTTTTTGCATTGTTACCTTTTGGCAGCCGAAAAAATTTCATTAGAATATAGTTATCGCATACCCAAATATATCTAATCGAGGAAATATGTAAATTATTTCGTACATCATGCTAAAACTTGCATGGATCATTCCGCTAGGTATTATGCTATTAGTGGCTTATATAATTTTCAAAGAAGATCAATCAAATCAAAAGGACGTCTATATCAGGGAATATGGCATTGACGTCGATGCAACTATCATTAAGGTTTCTCTGGACAAAAATCAGGAAGGCAGTAATAAAGTTTTCAGCATCGTAACGGTGAAATATGTTTTTGATGGAGAAACCATTATTTCTAAGCGCGGCCTACGTTATCCTCTCACTGATAAAGATAAATTTGAACCAGGACAAATTATCAAGATAAGAGTTGATCCCATAAGGCCATTCATTTTTTATTACATTGATTATGAGAACGGATGATTGTAGGGCGTTCGGCAACACTTGGGAAACCTTTTATTTTATTGACTATACCATTTGTTAATTATGATTTGAGGTATTAATCGTTAATTATAAAACTGTGAAAATAAGTTTGGCTGAGGCAGCTATATCAAACAATATTGCACAATCGCTATTTAGCTGAACGAATAACTAACTGATATTAAAGTTGATTATGCTCCACATGAGAAATTTTTTTACAATGTGAATTTAGACGACATTATAAACAAATCTAGCGGATAAGAATAGAGGTAAACAAGATGGAAATGCTATTAAAATCGGGACTTTATTTGTTTGTTGGAATCGCCGCGACAGCAATCTGCTATTCAACAATAAAAAATTTATTCGAGAAAAAAGTCGCTATGGAAATATTAAGCGATCCATGCTATGTTGAGGCAACTATAACTGATATTGTACCAGGCACTCCAACGAGTTACGGGATAGTAAACATTACGGTTAATTATGAATTTACGGCAATCAATGGGAAAACGTTCAAAAGAAATAATAACCTGACCGCCATAAAAACGATGGACTTACCAAAGTTTCAGGTGGGCCTTACCATTCCGGTTGTTTATTTGCGGTCTAATCCCGAAAAAAACATGTTGAATATGCGGAACGCAATGGAGAACTTTAAGAGACCATTATAACGGATGAATCGGTTAGGCATAAGATAATGTACTGATTACTCTATTTTAATTTTGAGCGCGTGATATAAGCCAGTCTTTAACGTAATTGCTTACTGCGTAACTTAACCAAAACGTTATGCAGTTGAGCTATTGAGAGATCGCGAAACACAGGCTCAGGTATCCCACGCAATTTGCGCCATAAATAACAAATACCTAATAAATCCAAACCTTCTCCAGTAAAAAGATACTCATTCTCTTTCAAGGAAAAGAGCGCGCGAAAATGCTCTTCCCTCCCAAAGCTGACTCCAAAAACTTGTTCTGCTTCTTGCAAAAGCTCATCACCATCATCGCCAGCTACACCAAGATCGTTCTCCAGTAATGTATTTTCATCTATTGCTTCACGATAGCAGCCTGTACATTTCCGCACAAAAGCGATCACGTCCTCTAATTTCGGATCCATCCCACATCTCCTTTATCGAATATACCCCTTTTCGGATTGCCACGTGGCAGCAGCAATTCTGGTGTTTTTATACACTTGAACATGTACGGATATTGCTTTTACAAAATCTGTATCTATTTCGGTGGTTACACCTGCGGCCACATTTCCATCGCCATACGCGCAATACCGAGCAGTTGCTCACGGCTTGCGCCGTCGCGGGCCTGAATAGACATTCCCTGCTGGATGCTGACGTACAATCGGGTCAATGCTTCAATATCCGTCGAGGCGGGTAATTCCCCGTTTCGCTGTGCCTCG
>NZ_JXAG01000016.1 GCF_000814905.1 Enterobacter sp. Bisph1 | reverse complement strand
CCCGCCGATACGCAGCTGCCGAACCCGTTCACCCAGCCGTTCGTGGCCTTCGCTGGCAACCGCCGACAAGGTCACCATACAGCCGTGGGGCAAATCGCAGCGGGTTAGGGTTTCCGCCGAACGTTCCAGCCAATGGGCAATCGCTTGTTTCGCCGATGGCTCGCTTTGCATATCGCCCCAGATCGCGGGGGCAATGCACTGTTCATAGTGCCGCAACACTTCATCATAGAGATCTTCTTTGCTGCCAAACGCCGCATACAGGCTGGGGGATTTAATGCCCATCGCCTCATAGAGATCGCTCATGGAAGTGGCGGTGTAACCCTTCTGCCAGAAGAGCTTCATCGCTTTATTCAGTGCATCGGTACGATCAAATTCCCGTGGTCTTCCGCGGCTCACTGAGGCCTCCTCTCATTTTGTGCTGATCGATATATTAATCCTATTGACGAAAGGATGAAAGCCTGTTTATTTTAATTATGTATCAATCGACACATAAATCTGGAGCAACTATGTCACATTCACTTGCAGGTAAACGCGCGCTGGTCACCGGTGCGAGCCGAGGTTTAGGAAAAGCGATAGCCTTAACGCTGGCGCGCGAAGGCGCAGACGTGGCTATCACCTGGGAAAAATCTGCCCAGAAAGCGCAGGCGGTGGTTGAAGAGATTCGAGCAGCAGGCGGTAACGGTGTGGCGATTCAGGCCGATAGCGCGAACCCGCAGGCCGCGCGCGAAGCCGTCGCTAAAGCCGTTGAGCAGCTTGGCGGGCTGGATATTCTGGTCAATAACGCCGGTATCGCCCGCGCAGGTCAGTTAGAAGCGATGTCGCAGGAGGATATCGATGCGCTGATTAACGTCAATATTCGCGGCGTGATTTATACCACCCAGGCGGCGATCCCCCATCTGCCGCAAGGCGGGCGCATTATTAATATCGGCAGCAGCCTCTCCGATCGCGTGCCGTTTACGGACATCACCGTTTACTCAATGACCAAATCGGCGCTGAACTCCTTAACCCGCGGGCTGGCACGGGATCTGGGTCCGCGCGGGATCACCGTCAATATGGTGAAACCCGGCTCAACGGATAGCGATATGAACCCGGCGGATGGTGAAAACGCGGATGAACAGCGCCGCTTAATTGCGCTGGGTCATTATGGCGAAGCGCAGGATATCGCCGAGGCCGTGGCTTTCCTCGCCAGCCCGGCGGCAAAACAGATAACCGGTACCGATATTGTGGTCGACGGCGGCGCAAACGCCTGATTAATAAGCAAAGAAAAAGCGGCGCCGTTGCGCCGCCTTTTTATTTATCCAGGCATTAACAGCAGCGTGCGCCGCCTTTACCGCCGTAGCGCGCATCCTGGCGCTCGCGGAAAAATTCCTCGTAGGTCATTGGCGTCTGATCCGGATGCGTCACGCGCATATGCTCGACATAATTGTCATAGTCCGGAACGCCGATCATCATCTTCGCCGCCTGGCCCAGGTACTTCCCGGCTTTTGAAAGCGTATCGAACATCGATCCTCCCAGTCTAGCGATTAATGAACACTTTTAGCCTGGCCGACAATCTGCTCAACGTTGTCCGGCATCGGCTGATACGGCGTCTCTTTTGCCGTCGGCGCCCCCTCTTTTAGCGCCGCCAGCGCGGTTTTCAGCGAGTAGAACGCCAGTACCACGACCACGACCATAAAGAAAATCGTCAGTCCGGCATCCAGACGGTTGTTAAACACCAGCTGCGCCAGCTGGGAAGAGGTATATTGCGCCGGAATATTACCGCTGTCGATCATCGACTGGAACTTATTGGCAATCGCCAGGAAACCCACTTTCGCATCCGGGCTAAAGGCCTTTTGCCAGCCGGCAGTCAGCGTACAGACCAGCAGCCAGGCGGTCGGCAGCAGCGCTACCCAGGCGTAACGCTGGCGTTTCATTTTGAATAGCACTACCGCGCAGAGCATCAGTGCCATGCCCGCCAGCATCTGGTTGGCAATACCAAACAGCGGCCACAGGGTATTGATACCGCCGAGAGGATCGACTACGCCCTGATGAAGGAAATAGCCCCACGCCAGTACGCACAGCCCGGTTGCCAGCAGGTTGGCGGGCAGCGATTCCGTCCGTTTCAGCGTCGGTGAAATTACCCCCAGCAGATCCTGCAGCATAAAACGCGCCGCGCGCGTACCGGCATCCACCGCGGTTAAAATAAACAGCGCTTCAAACAGAATGGCGAAGTGATACCAGAAGGAGACATCCATTAAGCCGCCAAGGGCACCGTGCAGAATGTACGCCATGCCCACCGCCAGCGTCGGCGCACCGCCCGCGCGGGAGATGATCGACTGCTCACCCACTTCTGTGGCGATCTGCTTGAGGGCATCCGGGGTAATTGAGAAGCCCCAACCGCTGACCACCTGCGCCGCCGATGCCACCACATCTACCGTGCCCGCAGGGGCTAACACCGCCATCGGGCTGTTCATGGCAAAGTAGACGCCCGGATCGATAATGCAGGCGGAGACCAGCGCCATTATCGCCACAAACGACTCCATCAACATGCCGCCGTAACCGATAAAACACGCCTGCCCTTCGCTGGCGAGCATCTTCGGTGTAGTACCGGAGGAGATCAGCGCATGGAAACCGGAGACCGCGCCGCAGGCAATGGTAATAAACAGGAACGGGAAGAGATTACCGGTCCACACCGGCCCTGTGCCATCAACAAACTTGGTCAGCGCTGGCATGGTGAGCGTCGGACGCATAATCAGAATGCCAATCGCCAGCCCAATAATGGTGCCGATTTTCAGGAAGGTAGAGAGGTAATCGCGCGGTGCGAGCAGCAGCCACACCGGCAGTACCGAGGCGATAAAACCGTAGCCCACCAGCATCCAGGTCAGCTGCACACCGGTAAAATCAAACAGCGGTGCCCAGCCTGGGCTTGCGGCCACCCAGCCGCCGGAAATAATGGCAAACACCAGCAGTACCAGGCCAATCACCGACACTTCGCCAATACGTCCCGGGCGCAGATAGCGAATATAAACGCCCATAAAAATCGCCAGCGGAATGGTAAAGGCAACGGTGTAGGTTCCCCACGGGCTGTGAGTCAGCGCTTTAACGACAATCATCGCCAACACCGCGAGGATAATCACCATGATCATAAAGGTCGCCACCAGCGCAATCACGCCGACGGTCGCCCCCATCTCTTCTTTCACCATCTCGCCAAGGGATCGCCCATCGCGGCGGGTAGAGATAAACAACACCATAAAGTCCTGCACCGCACCGGCCAGCACCACGCCCGCGAGGATCCAGATCATACCGGGGAGATAACCCATTTGTGCCGCCAGCACCGGGCCGACCAGCGGACCGGCACCGGCGATCGCCGCAAAATGGTGGCCGAACAGCACTTTCTTATCCGTCGGCACATAGTCGAGGCCATCGTTATAGCGCACCGCCGGGGTCATGCGCGTCGGATCAACCTGCAGCACATTTTTGGCGATAAAGAGGCCGTAAAAACGGTAAGCAATAAGGTAGATACAGACTGCGGCAACCACTATCCACAGCGCGTTGATCTGTTCGCCCCGATTCAATGCGATATAGCCCAGCGCAAATGCTGCCACGATGGCGAGCACGGCCCAGACAAGGTATTTCCCTGCGTTATTCATCGTTGTTATCCGTCAGTGAGAAACAGTGAGATGTTACATTTTGTTTCTAGATCACTGTATAAAAATTAACAACTTTGAAACGCAATTATGTGGCGTCAGACCAGACATTTACACCACAGTGTTAAGTCGATCACTTTCCCTCCTTCTAACCTGCTCTTTCGCTTCACATTTTTGCATTCTCGCGGGCTCTGTGGCGTTACCGACATGATTTATATCATCTTTTTTGCATCAAACATCGCCAGAATAAGCCTGCGCATTCGCGCACTAACAAGGAAAAGGAAATGAACAGTTCAATACCTAAGGACCAAAAGGTGGGTATCGGCGCCTATTTTGCGCTGGCCTTCGCCGCCGTCTTTTTCTCCGGCCTGTTGGGCGGAAAAGAGTGGTACGGCGTGTTTGATTTCACCACCCTCAACGGCGCTTTCGGCAAAGTGGTCAGTAAGGCCAGCCTTGACGATGGCGCACTTATTACCGCCACCAGCGCCTTTCGCGGCACCGGCGGCAGCGGCGCAATGGACGGTTTTCTGTTTGCGCTGGGGCTGATCCCGGCCGTGATGTTCGCCCTCGGCATGATCAACGTGCTTGAGCATTACGGCGCGCTGCGTGCCGCACGCAAACTGCTTACCCCGCTGCTTCGCCCGTTGCTGGGCATTCCTGGCACCGCCGGGCTTGCGATGATTGGCAGCCTGCAAAGTACCGATGTCGGCGCGTCCCTGACCCGCAACCTCGCCGATGAAGGGCTTATTAGCGAAAGCGAGAAAGATGTCTTTGCCATGTTCCAGTTCTCGGCGGGGGCGATGATCACTAACTTTTTCTCCTCCGGCGCAATCCTCTTTACGCTGATCGCCGCTGACGGCACGGCGGCGGTACCCGCCTCAATTGGCGCCTGCATCGCGGTGATGTTTGTGATGAAAATTGTCGGTGCCAACCTGATGCGCCTGGCGCTGAAATTCACTAACAAAGACGCCACCGGCGAGCCGCAGGCAAAAGGAGAAACCGCATGAGCGCCCCACAATCGAATCCCGTTATCACCGATGTCTTTGTTGAAGGCGCACGTAAAGGCTGGAGCATCGCGACCGGCAGCACGCTGCCCAACGTGGTGATGGCTTTTATTATCATCAAAGCCCTTGAAATCACCGGCGCGTTGAAAGGGCTGGGAATTATTTTCGCCCCGTTGATGGGGCTGTTTGGCCTGCCGGGCGAAGCCGCCGCCGTACTGATTGGCGGCTGGATGTCGATGGGCGGCGGTATCGGCGTGGCGATTGGCCTGTTCGACAAAGGTATTATCAGCGGCGAACACCTGGCGATCCTCGCCCCGGCCATCTATCTGATGGGCTCGCAGATCCAATATCTGGGGCGCATTCTTGGTGTTATTGGCACCCGCGGTAAACGTATCCCCCTGATGATCGTCATTTCAGTCATTAACGCCTTTTTAGCCATGCTGCTGATGCGCATTATTCTCTAAGGATTAACCATGAATCTTGACCACTATATTGAAGAACTGAAAAGCCTGGTAAATGTCGATTGCGGCACCCACACGTTGGAGGGCGTCGCGACCGTCGCCGGGACCATTCGCGCGCTCTGGCAGGCGGAAGGCTGGCATACCCGGCAGGTCGATCTTGGCGATAACGTCGGCCCCGGCGTGTTTGTCTGCAACAACCCCAGCGCAACCCATTTTGATGTGCTGCTGGTCGGTCATCTGGATACGGTTTTTGCCCCCGGCACCGTTGCGCAGCGTCCATTAACCCAGGATGACAGCCGTATTTATGGCCCCGGCGTTTCGGATATGAAAAGCGGCCTGCTAAATATTCTCTGGGCGATGCGCGGGCTGGATGAGGCCGACAAATCGCGTCTGTCGATCGCGGTGGCGATGAATCCTGATGAAGAGACCGGCTCGGTTTACTCTCACGAATGGATTGGCGAGCTGGCCCAGCGTTCTCGCTGCGTGCTGGTGTGCGAAGCCGCGCGTGCGGACGGCTCACTGGTGAAAGCGCGCAAGGGTATGGCGGGTTACCATCTCACCTTTAGCGGCGTAGCGGCGCACGCCGGTAACGATCCTGAAAAAGGCCGTTCGGCGATTACCGCGCTGGCTCATAGCATTACCGCGATCAACGCCCTGACGGACTGGCAGCGCGGCACCACCCTTAACGTTGGCGTTATCAACGGCGGCAGCGCGGCCAACGTGGTTGCCGACCAGGCGACAGCGGAGCTGGATGTGCGTTTTTGGGAAAACGACGAATATGACCGCGTCAACAGCGCGCTGCAAGCCTTGTGTGAAAAGGGCTTTTTAGACGGCGTAACCACGACTCTCAAACGGGTGAATCACAAACCAGCAATGGCGGCGAGTGAAGCCACGCAGGCGCTAATGCAGCAGGTTGAACGGGCAGGTATTGAGGAGAATATCTCTATCACCTGGCAGGCGGTTGGCGGCGGCAGCGACGCTAACCACACGGCGGCGCTCGGTATTCCGACGCTGGATGGCTTAGGCCCGATTGGCGCAGGCTTCCACAGCCCGGCGGAGTGGCTGGATAAAGCCTCGATTGAACCGCGCATCCGCTTGTTGCGCCGCGTCGTTTCGATGCTCTGATAGCCACGCTTTACCCCGCGCCACGACGGGTGCGGGGTAAAACTTTTTTCACCCTAGCCTAAGACCATCGTGCTCAGGCGGCAGGTACAGCAGCGCCGCCCCTGCTCGTCAAATACCACGATCTCCCAGCTCTGGCTCTGCCGCCCGAGGTGCAACGGCTGACAGACGCCGCGCACTCTGCCCTGCGAGACCGCACGATGATGGGTGGCGTTCAGCTCGGTTCCCACCACGTTCTGCCCGTCGCGGGTCATCAGAAAACCAGCCATCGATCCCAGGGTTTCCGCCAGCGCCGCTGATGCGCCGCCGTGCAGCAAGCCAAAGGGCTGATGTGTGCGGCTATCGACCGGCATCTCCGCTTCGAGAAAATCATCCCCGATACGGGTATAGACAATCGCCAGATGCTTCACCAGCGTGTTGTCGCTGGTGGCGTTCAGCTCATCAAGGGTGACGTGACGTTTCCAGATCATCTAGGCCCCCAGCGTTGAGCCGCCATCCACCACAATATCCTGCAGGGTGATATGGCTTGCCAGATCGGAGGCGAGGAACAAAATAGTGTTCGCCACTTCCTGCGGACGGGCGATTTTACCCAGCGGAATGCCCAGTTTGAACTGTTCGCCAAAGCCGCGAATCCGTTGCTGCTCTGCATCATCGCTTAGCCATAGGGTGCGCTGCATATCCGTATCCGTCGAGCCCGGTGAGACAATGTTACAGCGCACGCCGCTGCCCGCCAGCTCCAGCCCGACGGTCAGCGCCAGGCTTTTCAGCGCCGCTTTTGACGCCCCATAAGCGCTCATGCCGATGCGCGGCGTGTGTGCCGCGTCCGACGCCACGGTGACAATCGCCCCACCCTGCTGACGCCGGAACTGGCCCATCGTCTGCTGGAACAGGTTAAACGCACCGCCGACGTTGACGGCGAAGGTTTGCTGCCACGCCTCTGCCGCGAGTTGGTCCGTAGCCCCCATGCGCAGAATACCCGCCGCGTTAACCAGCACATCGAGTCGCTCAATGGAGGCCAGCAAACGCCCGCACACCTCAGCGGTCTCGGCGTGTTCCGCCACGTTCAGCACTTCGGTAGCGAAAGGATAGTCCGCCGCCGGGAAAGCCAGATCGAAACCCGTCACCTGCGCGCCCGCTTTTTCAAACGCCAGTGCGGTAGCATAACCAATCCCTTTGCCCGCTCCGGTGACCCAAACCGTTTTGCCGGTAAAATCAATACCGGCCATCACTGCACCTCGCGGGAAAGCAGCGCCCACCAGGCATCAATAGTCGGGTTTTTCGCCAGCATGACAAAATCAATATCGCCATGCACTTTACGCCAGCGCGCGGCAAGAGCCATCATGCGCACGGAATCCAGGCCGTAGTCGATCAGGTTTTCATCATCCAGCGGCTCGTCGGACTCATCCAGCAGCGGCAGGATCAGCGCACGCAACGCCGCTTTGCTTGCCGGGACGGGCAATAACTCCTGCGTCAGCACGACGCGCCCGGAACGTCCGGCGACATAGTTCAGCGACATCAAATGCTCGTCACGGCTGAAATCCGCCAGCGCATCGGCCACCATAAAGGGTTTGATATCGCGCATAAACGCATCCGTGGCGGTGGTCATACACCCAATGTGCGAATAGACCCCGGTGATCAACAACTGGTTACGGCCGGTCTCTTTAAGCATCTGCTCCAGCGGCGAGCGGTGAAACGCGCTGTAGCGCCACTTCACCAGCACCGTATCGGCTTCATCGGGCGTAAGTTCGGCGACGATTTTTTGCTGTTCCGGCAAACGGGTTAAGCCCGGCCCCCACATATCATTCAGCAGCGCGCGATCCTCATCATTCTGCTCTTTCGGCTGCGCCGTGTAGTAGACCGGGATATGGTGCTGTTTGCAGAAATCGCGCAGGGCGGCGATATTCGCGACCACCTGCTGCATCATCGGGCAGTTTTCGCCCCAGAAGTTAACAAAGTAATCCTGCATATCATGAATCAGCAGCGCCGCACGCTCCGGCTCGAAGGGCCAACTGACTTTATTTTCCGGGATATCGGCTGCGGTGGGCAGCGCGTAGCCCTGTAATTTTGGAATGGCCATCTTTTCTCCTCTACAGCGGCGCGCGTTGCGCTAGCCACTGACGTAACTGTTTTTTATCAACCTTACCCACCGGCGTCAGCGGCAGCGCATCGAGGCACTCCACGCGATCCGGCAGCTTGAACTCGGCGACCCCCTGCTCGCGCAGAAAACGGCGAACTGCCACCGCGCGTATCGGCGTTTTCACCACCAGATAAGCGCAGCTCTTTTCCCCGAGCAGGCTATCTTCCATGCTGACCAGCGCGGCGTGGATCACCGACTCATGCCGCAGCAACAGGTTTTCGATCTCTTCGGCAGCGATCTTTTCCCCGCCGCGATTGATCTGATCTTTTTCGCGCCCCTGTACGGTGATATAGCCCTGTTCATCAATGGAGATCAGATCGCCGGAGCAGTAAAACCCGTGGTCGTCAAAGGCGCTGGCATTGTGTTCCGGGCTGTTAAAATAGCCGCGAAAGGTATACGGGCCGCGCGTCATCAGGCGACCGACGTGACCCGGCGGCAGCACGTGGCCGTTTTCATCTGCCACCCACACTTCATCATCGGGGCACATCGGACGGCCCTGGGTATGAATAATGCGTTCAAAGGGATCGTCCAGCCGGGTGTAGTTCACCAGCCCTTCCGCCATACCGAAAACCTGCTGCAGCTGGCAGCCGATCTCCGCCGGAATGCGCGTAGCAAGGGTTGCCGACAGGCGCGCGCCACCCACCTGTAACAGGCGCAACGAGGCCAGCTGTGCGTTGCTGCCCCACTCGGCAATGGCCTGCAACCACAGGCTCACCGCAGGCGGTACCAGCGCAGTCACGTTAATCTGGTGTTTTTCAATCAGCGGGAAGCAGAGCGTGGCGCTCGGATCCGCCGCTAACACTACGCAACCTTCGGCGTGAAACACGCCCAGCGCACCCGGTGAACTGAGGGGATAGTTATGTGCCGCCGGGAGCGCGCAGAGGTAGCGGGTTTGCGCGTTGAAGCCGCAGATCTCATTGCTGCGCACAATGCTGTAGTAGTAATCATTGTGCGTGCGGGGGATCAGCTTTGGCGTACCGGTACTGCCACCGGAAAGCTGGAAAAACGCCACTTCATCGGCGGGCGTCGGCGTGGCGATAAGGTTATCCGCCGGGCGGGCAATGGCCTGTTCCAGCGACTGCTCGCCGCTGTCACCGCGCAGCAGCACCGCACGCACCGACGAGCGCTCAGCGACAAAAGCGTTGAGGAAACGGTCATCGGTAAACAGCCCATGTTCGCGATCGGCAATCAGCAGCGCCGGTTCGATTTGCGCCGCGTAGGCGTTTAGCTCGCTGCGCTGGTGGCTGAATAGCGCGTTTACCGGCGCAACGCCGATTTTCAGTAGCGCAAAGAAGGTGATGTAGAACTCGCTGACGTTACCCAGCTGTATCAGCGCGGTGTCGCCACGGTGGATACCCAGCGCCTGGAGTGAGCAGGCCAGATTGTCGGATGCATCATTGAGCTGGCGATAGCTATAACGGCGCTCGCCGTCGATCACCGCCGTGGCATCGCTGTGCTTATGGCGGGTCAAAATATCGCTAAGCGGCAGATCCTGCCAGTAACCTTTGTCACGGTAACGGCGAGCAAAATCCTCCGGCCAGCGGGTAAAAGGAAGGGTCATTATTTTTCCTCAGTGCAAACCAAATGCATTCAGCATGGTGGTCAGCTTGACGCCGGTTTCGCGCCACTCCGCCAGCGGTGAAGAGGCCGGGACAATGCCTGCGCCCGCGAACAGGCGAACATTTTTATCGTGAATACGTGCGCAGCGGATAGTGACCACCCACTCGCCATTCCCTTCTGCGTCGCACCAGCCGACGATGCCGCCAAACAGCTCGCGGTTGAACGGCTCCAGTTCGGCAATCACCTGTTTCGCCACCAGATGCGGGAAGCCGCTCAGCGCAGGCGTCGGGTGCAGCAGGCAGGCCAGACTCAGGGCGTTTTCGCCCGCCAGCGCAGTACCTTCAATCGGCGTCGCCAGATGCCACAGCGTCGGCGTGTTAACCAGCTGCGGCGTCTCCGGCAGCGTCAGGGTTTTGCTGCGCGGCTGCAGGACCTTTTTCATCGCCTGCGTTACCAGTTCGTGTTCGTGGCGGTCTTTTTCAGATGCCAGCAGTTTGTTACCCGCTTCGCGGTCGAGAAGATCGTCGGGCTGACGACGCGCGGAACCGGCCAGCGGCAGGGAGCTAAAGCGCTCCTGCTCTTTGCGCAGCAGCAGTTCCGGGCTTGCCCCTAACAGTGCGCCGCCATCGGGCAGCGGAACATGGAAGTTAAAACTGGCGGGGTTCTGGGCAATCAGGCGCTCAAGCAGCACGCCGCTGTCGATGCGTTTGTCGGTAGCAATCTCAATCAGCCGGGAAAGCACCACTTTGTCGACTTCCGGCGTGGCGGTGCGGGCGGCGGCGCTCGCCACCATCTGCATAAACGCATCCTGCCCCGGTATCTCTTGCTGCGATGTGACGTTTGGCATCGCGCCGCTGTGGAAATAGCGCGCCGAGCGCTGTTTCGTCGGGCGGGAGAAAGTTTGCCAGGTCTGCGGGATAAACAGCGCCGAAGGCTGCGTGGTGTCGAAGGGGATCGCCCCTACCATGATTGGGTGGGCTATGCCCTGCGCTTTGGCGTTAGCAAAGGCCTGCGCCAGTTTTTGCTGAAACGCGCTCTCTGGCGCATCGCCGCCGGCGGCCGGCTCGCTGAAACGCGCCACGCACCCGGAAGTGGTAAAGCTGCGATACGGCGACATAAAGAAAAACTGGTCCGCCGCCAGCGTGCTGGCAGAGTGCTGGGTTTCCTCAGCCATTGACATTTCCATATCATCCCCCAAGACGATAAGTGAACTAATAATGATTATCATTAGTGTTAATCGGCGGCTAAGATAAGAATTTATTACTAATTCTGTCAATAGCAGATTGTTCGTTTAGGTTGCTAATGCTTGCATCCTCACAACTCAACGATGAAAATGAGAAGCATTAACTCCAGCAAATACAGGATATGCGCAGTGAAATACTCTTTTTTAGGTTTTAAGCACCTGCTGTTTATGGGTATTTTTGTTTTAGGAATAACCTCAGCGTCGGCGGCGGAGTGGCCGCGGCAGATAACCGACAGTCGCGGTAGCCATACCCTTACCAGCCAGCCGCTGCGTATTGTCTCGACCAGCGTGACCCTTACCGGCTCGCTGCTGGCGATTGACGCACCGGTGGTAGCCAGCGGTGCCACCACGCCGAATAACCGTTTTGCCGACGATCAGGGCTTTTTGCGCCAGTGGGGCGAGATCGCCAGGCAGCGCAACGTTGCGCGGTTGTATATCGGTGAGCCGAATGCGGAAGCCGTTGCCGCGCAGATGCCAGATTTGATCCTGATTAGCGCCACCGGCGGCGACTCTGCCCTGGCGCTGTATGACCAGCTTTCGACCATTGCACCGACGCTGGTTATCAACTACGACGATAAAAGCTGGCAGGAACTGCTGAAACAGCTTGGTGAGATAACCGGACATGAAAAAGAGGCGACCGCCAGAATTGACCAGTTCAACCAGCAGCTTGCGCAGGTTAAAGCACAAATCAAACTGCCGCCGCAGCCGGTGAGCGCGCTGGTCTATACTCCGGCGGCACACGGCGCAAACCTGTGGACCGAAGAGTCGGCGCAGGGCAAATTGATGCAGCAGTTGGGCTTCGCACTGGCACCGCTACCGGCGAATTTGCACACCAGTCAGAGCCAGGGTAAACGCCACGATATCGTGCAACTGGGAGGGGAAAACCTCGCTGCGGGGTTGAACGGCGAATCGCTGTTCCTGTTTGCCAGCGACCAGAAAGAGGCCGACGCCCTGAGCCAAAATCCGCTGCTGGCGCACCTTTCTGCAGTGCAAAGCCATCGCGTATACGCCCTGGGCGCAGAGACCTTCCGTCTTGACTACTATAGCGCCACCCGCGTGTTAGAACGTTTGTCGACGCTGTTTGGTTAATCAGGCTTCGGTGGCGGGCGGCGTCTGGCGAAAACGGCGCAGCTCGCCCAGCATTACCACCAGCAACACACCGATTATCGCCAGCACAAAACCGCTGATGCTCGCCGACGAGGCGGGCGTCATCATCGATCCCATCGCTCCCAATAGCGCCGCGCCGATGGCGTCGCCGGTTACGTTTTGCGCCGTCCATAAGCCGTTAATCCGCCCCAGCATCCCTTCCGGCGTTTGCGTTTGCAGCAGCGTATATTGCAGGAGTGAACTCACCGCCGTCAACCAGCCGCACAGCGCCAGAAACAGCACGCCGAGGGACCAGACCGGCATCAGGCTGAACAGACCGATAGCGATAAACGCGCCCACGGCGGCAACCAGCATAATCACGCCGGGCCGCTCGCTGTGCACCAGCCTGCCGCTGGTTAACGCGCCGATAGCAGCCCCTAATGGCAGCGCGGCATACAGCACGCCGATTTCCGCCGCCGACATCTGCCAGCTTATCGCTAACGCCGGATAGAGCACGCGCACCGCGCTCGCCATCGTCAGCAGGCCGCCAAGCAGCGCGATGCCGCCAATCAGCGGGTTTTTCAGTAAGAATTGCAGTGCGCTAAGCAGGGATTTCAACGGATGTTCACGGGGCTGTGGTGGCGGTGGCAACGCAGGAAGGGTGAGTAATGGCAGCAGGGTAATAAAGGTTCCCGCCGCGGCAAGGCCGTAGTTCCAGGAAACGCCGCCGGTCGCCAGTAACAGACCGCCGCACATCGGTGAGATCACCGAGCCGAGCCGCACCGTTAACATCGTAATGGCTCCGGCATGCATTAAATTTTCGCGCCCCACCAGCGCAGGCGTCGCGGCAAGCAGCGCTGTCACGCCAAGGGCACCGAAAAAACCGTCCCATAAACCGAGCAGGTAGATAGCAATAAGTGAGGGTTCCGGTAACAGCGCATTGAGCCACAGGCCGATAAAGCCGATGCCGCAGGTCGAGCGCGCCAGCAGAATCAATTTTTTGCGCTCGAAACGATCCGCCAGTACACCGCCCAGCATCAGGCCGATAAACATTGCGCTACCGGTCAGCGTAACGGCAAGGCCAACCTGCCAGCTGGAGTGAGTCATCATCTGGATTTGCACCGGTATGGCGACACCGAGTAAACCCAGCGAGAGAATTGAGATAAAACGCGCCAGAAACACCGCACGAAACGCCGGATGCGTACGCAGCAGGCTCAGGTTTAACAGCCAGGATTGTTGCTTCATTACAATGCCTTAAATACACACTTTTTATGTCCATTCGCAGGCCGCGCATGGTAACATATCAAAACAAGATCGATAACGATAATTACTATCATTATCAAATTTGGGACGTTTTATGTCGTGTTCTTCTTTCCCGGCGCGCCCCGTCGCCCTCGCCGGGTTATTGATACTGCTTTTTATCGCCGTTGCACTGAGTCTGTTTATTGGCGCAAAACCGATGCCTGCCGCCGTCGTGATCGATGCCCTGACTGGCGCTTGCCAGAGCGCGGACTGCACCATCATCAAAGACGCCCGTCTGCCGCGTACGCTGGCCGGGTTACTCGCCGGCGGCGCGCTGGGTATTGCCGGGGCGCTGATGCAAACCCTCACGCGCAATCCGCTGGCGGATCCGGGGCTGCTGGGCGTTAACGCCGGAGCCAGTTTCGCCATTGTCCTCGGCGCGGCCCTGCTCGGTGCGGTCTCTCCCGTAGAACAACTGCTGCTGGCCTTTTGCGGCGCGCTGGCGGCATCGTTACTGGTGGCCTTTACCGGCAGCCAGGGCGGCGGACAGCTTAGCCCGGTTCGGCTAACCCTGGCGGGCGTGGCGCTGGCGGCGGTGCTCGAAGGGTTATCCAGCGGTATCTCGCTACTCAACGCCGATGTCTATGACCAGTTGCGCTTCTGGCAGGCCGGTTCCCTCGATATTCGCACCCTGCAAACGCTCAAAATCGTACTGATTCCTGTGCTGCTGGCGGCCGCCTGCGCGCTGCTGCTGAGCCGCGCCCTTAATAGCCTGAGCCTCGGCAGCGATACCGCCACGGCGCTCGGCAGCCGCGTCGCGCGCACCCAGTTGATTGGCCTGGTGGTGATTACCGTGCTATGCGGCAGCGCAACGGCGGTGGTGGGACCGATTGCCTTTATCGGTTTGATGATGCCGCATATGGCGCGCTGGCTGGTGGGCGCGGATCACCGCTGGTCGCTGCCGGTGACGCTGATTGCCACTCCGGCCCTACTGCTTTTCGCCGATATTATCGGCCGCCTGCTGGTTCCCGGCGAGCTGCGGGTTTCCGTGGTCAGCGCCTTTATTGGCGCGCCGGTACTGATTCTGCTGGTTCGCCGCTCGCGCGGAGGCGGATTATGATCGCCCCCTCCCGCCGTTTGATCGCTAGCTGTCTGTTAATGAACGTAGCTGCACTGCTGCTGGCCGCCTGGGGTTTACGCAGCGGTACGGTGACGCTGGCTTTTTCGCAGGTGATTGACGTCCTCACCGGCACTGCGCCGCGCGCCATGCAAATGGTGGTGATGGAGTGGCGCTTGCCGCGCATACTGATGGCGCTGCTGGTGGGCGCGGCATTGGGGGTGAGCGGCGCGATTTTCCAGTCCCTGATGCGTAACCCGCTCGGCAGCCCGGATGTAATGGGATTTAATACCGGCGCATGGAGCGGCGTGCTGGTGGCAATGGTGTTATTTGGTCAGCATTTAACCGCTATCGCGCTGGCAGCCATGGTGGGCGGCATTCTGACGTCGCTGGTGGTTTGGCTGCTGGCCTGGCGCAACGGCATTGAGACCTTCCGCTTGATCATCGTCGGCATTGGCGTGCGCGCCATGCTGGTGGCATTTAATACCTGGCTACTGCTGCATGCGTCGCTGGAAACGGCGCTCTCCGCCGGGCTGTGGAACGCCGGATCCCTTAACGGCTTAACCTGGGCGAAGATCTCCCCTTCCGCGCCGATTATGCTGGTGATGTTTCTCTTCGCCGCCCTGCTGGCACGCCGTCTGCGGCTGCTGGAGATGGGCGATGATACGGCCTGCGCGCTCGGCGTCAGCGTTGAGCGGTCACGTTTGTTGCTGCTGCTGGTGGCCGTTGCCCTAACCGCTGCCGCAACGGCGCTGGCGGGGCCGATTTCGTTTATCGCGCTGGTCGCCCCGCATATTGCCCGTCGGATCAGCGCCACTGCGCGCTGGGGATTAACCCAGTCGGCGCTGTGCGGCGCGGTCCTGTTGCTGCTGGCAGATATGATTGCCCAGCAGGGTTTTACCCCTTATCAGTTGCCGGTTGGCGTGGTGACCGTCAGCCTCGGCGGTATTTACCTGATCGCCTTGTTAATTCAGGAGTCTCGCAAGAAATGACCGATTCATCTGCCCGTTTGCATGGCGAAGCGTTAACTCTCGGCTACGGCAAAAAGATTGTTGCCGAACAGTTAAGCGTGGCCATTCCCGACGGCCATTTCACCGCCATTATCGGTCCTAACGGCTGCGGTAAATCAACCCTGCTGCGCACCTTAAGCCGCCTGATGACGCCCACCCACGGCCAGGTTTATCTCGATGGCGAGCAGATCCAGCGTTACGCCAGCAAAGAGGTGGCGCGCCGCATCGGGCTGCTGGCACAAAACGCCACCACCCCTGGCGATATCACCGTACAGGAGCTGGTTTCCCGCGGGCGCTATCCGCACCAGCCGCTTTTTACCCGCTGGCGCAAAGAGGATGATGACGCGGTGCAGCGTGCCATGCGCGCGACGGGGGTGGAAAATCTGTCCACGCAAAGCGTCGATACCCTTTCCGGCGGCCAGCGCCAGCGGGTGTGGATTGCGATGGTGCTGGCGCAGGAAACCGCCATTATGCTGCTCGATGAGCCGACAACCTGGCTTGATATCAGCTATCAAATCGATCTGCTGGAGTTGTTAAGCGAGCTGAACCGCGAGCAGGGTTATACGCTGGCGGCGGTGCTGCATGATTTAAATCAGGCCTGTCGCTATGCAACGCATTTGATTGCCCTGCGCGATGGCAAAGTGGTGGCGCAGGGTGCGCCAAAAGAGATTGTTACCGCCGAGCTTATCGAAGCGGTGTACGGGATGCGCTGCATGATTATTGAGGATCCGGTTGCGCGGACGCCGCTGGTGGTGCCGCTAGGGCGTTCGGGGGGATAAGTTTAATTTTTGTCTGGGGCGGGGTTCGGAGTTCGGGGTTCGGGTTGAATAATATGCTGCTTTAGTGGGATTGTTCCGTTCACTGGAAGTGTTGCAGTTTCAGAAGCATGACAGACGGTGAACGGGAAAAGGGGGGGCTGCCGTGTATGAACCGGCCACATGGGTAACACTTTAAACCGGGCACATGGGTAACAGGTTATAACAG
>NZ_JXAG01000015.1 GCF_000814905.1 Enterobacter sp. Bisph1 | reverse complement strand
CGATATCTTTCGGCTCTGCTTTGGTTACGACAGCGACAGGCGCGGGCGCTTGCTGCGGCTGATTAAGCACCAGCGGCACGGCAACCGCCGCGGCGACGGCGGCGGCAACGGGAAGCATCCACAGACCGTAACGGCGGCGTTTTTTCGCCACTGGCTTAGGTTGCGGCTGCGGCGCGGGCTGCGGCGTAACTACCGGCTCCGCTGGCGGCACAGGTGGCGCGGCAACGGGCTGCGGTTTGGCTTCCGGCTGCGGCATTAACAGCGGCGCATCGGCCTGGTTAAAGGTTACTTCCGCCACCGCTTCTTCTATCGGCTCCGGCTCGGGTTCCGGCTCCGGTTCCGGTTCAATAAAGATTTCCGGTACCTCTGGCTCCGGCTCATGGAGGCATTCCAGCACGCTTTCACGGGCGCTTTCATTGAGATTAACAAAGCCCCAGAAGGTGATAACCGGCTTGCCATCGACCAGGAAAACGTGGTTCTCCCCGGGAAACTGCAGCGCTTTTTCCAGCAACGAGCCAAAGAGTTGTTGTGCAGTTTTCGGTGATTGCAGGCATTTACGGCTCAGGGACGCCGCGCTGTCGAGCGTGCTTTCAAGGTAACGCAGCGCGCGGGCGCGCGCCTCGGGTTCCGCGGCTTTCCATGCGACGGCGCGACCATCGACGGGGGAATACCAGTCCACACGATCGCCTTCATCATTCACCTGGGGTATGGCCAGGCAATCAACCAGCGCCTGCTGCTTACGCAGACGCAGTGCTTCACGAATTTGCAATGCCGAATCGAATACGGCCTGACCGCCGCCGCCAACGGCCTGGAAATCATCCAAATCGCCGCTGCGCAAGAGTGTTTTTGCCACGTTTTCATCCCATAGACTTCTTCACGCGTCTACTATACGCAAACTTATTACCCGTAAAGGGCAGAAGTAAGCGCAAAACCATTGAATTCTCGGGCCATTGAGCGCGTCGAATCCCCTTGACGGCATGAATTTTATTTAATGCAAATTATCTCTTTAAGCATGGTGGATATTTCAGCAAAAACAAATGCTTTAGCATAACTTGATGCCGAATCGTTATTTGCCAGTTGGCAGTTGCTGTGCTGTGATTACTGCTTCAGGTATAAATAGAAGGCTAATAAAATGTCCACGGGAAAAACGCTGCTCGCCCTCGCGCTGAGCGCACTGTTACCGGCAAGTGCCGCCTGGGCGGCGTCGAACGATACGATTGTCTACTGCTCCGAAGCCTCACCGGAATCTTTTAACCCACAAATCGCCAGCTCCGGTCCGACTTTTGTCGCCAGTTCGCAGGTGCTGTATAACCGACTGGTGAGCTTTGACCCGGTAAAAAACACCCCGATTCCGTCGCTGGCAACGGAGTGGAAAGTGTCGGAAGATGGCAAAACCTGGACTTTTACCCTGCGCCAGGGAGTGAAGTTTAACAGCAATAAATATTTCAAACCGACGCGCGATTTTAACGCCGATGACGTTATCTTCTCCGTGATGCGCCAGATGGATACGAAAAACCCGTACCACAACGTTTCACAGGGCACCTATGAATATTTCACCGATGTCGGCCTCGACAAGCTGATCAAAGAGGTGAAAAAAATCGATGATTATCACGTCCAGTTTGTGCTCAACGAACCAAACGCGCCGTTTCTCGCCGACTGGGGGATGGATTTCGCCTCGATCCTGTCGGCAGAATATGCTGATGCGATGTTGAAAAAAGGCACGCCGGAAAATGTCGATAACTGGCCGATTGGCACCGGTCCGTACGCCCTGCAGCAGTACAAAACCGATGCACAAATCCGCTATATTGCCAACCCCAATTACTGGGATGGCGAAGTGCCGACCAAACATCTGATTTTCGCCATTACCCCGGACGTACAAACCCGGCTGGCGAAGCTGCAAACCAACGAGTGCCAGATTATTCCCGCACCGGCACCGGTACAGTTTGAGCAAATCAAAAACAACAAAGATCTGACCCTGCACACCGTCGATGCCCTTAACGTCGGCTACCTGGCATTTAACACGCAGAAAAAACCTTTTGATAATGTGCTGGTGCGCCAGGCGCTGAACTATGCCACCGACAAACAGGCCATCGTCAACGCGGTGTTTATGGGCTCCGGTACGGTAGCGAAATCTCCGTTGCCGCCGAATATGCTCGGCTTTAATAAAGAGCTGAAGGATTACGCTTACGATCCCGAAAAGGCCAAAGCGTTGCTGAAACAGGCCGGGCTTGAGCAGGGTTTTGAAGCCACGCTGTGGTCGATGCCGGTGCAGCGCCCGTACAACCCGAATTCGCGCCGCATTGCCGAAATGATCCAGGCGGACTGGGCGAAAGTCGGCGTGAAGGCGAAGATTGTCTCCTATGAATGGGGCGAATATCTGGCGGGGATACGTAAAGGCGAACACGACGCCGCACTGTACGGCTGGATGGCAGATAACGGCGACCCGGATAACTTCGCCGATGTGCTGCTCGGCTGCAACAGCATCAAAACCGGTTCTAACGCCGCCCGCTGGTGTGATAAAGGCTATGATGGGCTGGTACAGAAAGCGAAAGTGACCAGCGATCCGGCCGAGCGCGCCAGGCTTTACAGCCAGGCGCAGGAGATTTTTTATCAGCAGGCACCGTGGCTAACGCTGGCGAACGGCAAAACCTTCTTCGCCACCCGCAGTAACGTGAGCGGCTATACCGTGAGCATGATGGGCAGCGATTTTTCCAAAGCGAAGCTCAATTAAAGGAGAGGGTATGTCACATCTGGAAGAAGTTATCGCCCGCGTTGACGCTGCAATCGCGCAGGGGGCGATTATCGGCATGAATGAACTGCTGGTGGAATTGAGTAACGACGCCGAACTTAGCCGTGAAGAGCGTTATAGCCAGCAGCAGCGCCTGCGGGAAACGATCGCCCAGCACGGTCGGCAGCATAAAGAAGATATGGAAGCGCGCCGCGAACAGCTCACCAAAGGCGGCACGATTCTGTAATTAAAACTGGCGTCTGGCCACCAGCCAGGCGCCAATCACCAGCAATACCGCACCGCATACCGGGCCTATAAGCGCTTTTAGGGCAACGCCCTGGCTTCTGATGATATCCATCGCCAACCCGCCGATAAGCTGGCTTGCTACCAGTACCGCAATGGTGGTGGCCGCACCGACATACTGATAGCCGCTAATACTGGCGAAGACGAAGAACGATCCCAACAGACCGGGGATTAGCGTCCACCATTTTACGCTGCTGTATAGCTCCTGAAACCCGGCAACGCCGTGCTTGAAGAGCAAAATAGTCACAAACAGCACAATGCCGACCAGCGAGTTAAGCAGCATGGCAATAAGGATCGTCGACGACGATTGGGTGATACGCACCATTAACGTGTTTTGCACCACCAGGCCAATACCGGCGGCAATCAAAAAGGTGAGGGTTAACGAGGAGTTCATTACATGGCATCCGGATCGCTGCGATCATCCAGCTGCAGCTGCATAAAAGTAAGATCCAGCCAGCGGCCAAATTTGGTGCCGACCTGCGGCATCTGTCCGGTAACGGTAAAGCCGAGTTTTCGGTGCAGATGAATCGAGCCGTGATTTTGTGCTTCGATCCCCGCCACCATAACATGTTTACCGATGCGTTTCGCTTCTTCGATCAAGCGCACCATTAACGCCTTGCCGATGCCTTTGCCCTGGTGATCCGGGTGGACATACACCGAGTGCTCAACGGTATGGCGAAAACCATCAAACGCGCGCCAGTCGCCAAACGAGGCATAACCCGTCACCGCGCCATTTTCAACACTGACCAGCACCGGATACCCCAATAAGGCGCGCGCCTCAAACCAGGCAATACGGTTATTAACATCTACCGTCTGGTCATTCCAGATCGCGGCGGTATGCACTACCGCGTGGTTATAAATGACGACGATCTCAGCGCAATCCTCTTTTCCGGCGTAACGAATTGTCATGCTTTTACCTCAAACTGTGCACATCTGTACCCTCTGGTTGCGATATGAATACTATCTCAGACAAGAGAAATCAACGCATTAGTCAGCCCATGTGTCGGGGATGAAGATTTTTCACGGGAAAGACTCTGGATGTTTTAAACGCGGCAGTTTGTCGCGGTTATGGGGGGCGAATCACAGCCGCCCGCACGGAAACTTAACGCGCCAGGGACGTTCTGCGACTAGTATCATTAGTAAAACTGACACGCAAAGGAGTGAATCATGAATCAAACGTCTAACCGCAATCGCCGTTGGGTACTGGCTTCCCGCCCGCACGGTGCACCCGTTGTCGACAATTTTCGTTTCGAAGAAGATGACATAGCCACCCCGGGCGAGGGCCAATTGCTGCTGCGTACGGTTTATCTTTCGTTAGACCCTTATATGCGCGGTCGCATGAGCGATGCGCCGTCCTATTCGCCGCCGGTGAAAATCGGTGAAGTGATGTGCGGCGGTACCGTCAGCCGGGTCGTTAAATCCCAGCATCCAGATTTTGCCGAGGGCGACTGGGTACTGGGCTATAGCGGCTGGCAGGATTACGACATCTCGGGCGGCGAAGGGCTGGTCAATTTAGGGGCGAATCCAACACATCCATCATGGTCGCTGGGTATTCTCGGGATGCCGGGTTTTACCGCCTATATGGGGCTTTTGGATATCGGTCAGCCAAAAGCCGGCGAAACCCTGGTGGTCGCCGCGGCGACAGGCCCGGTCGGCGCAACGGTGGGGCAAATCGGTAAAATCAAAGGTTGTCACGTTGTCGGTGTCGCCGGAGGCGCTGAGAAGTGCCGTCACGCGGTTGAGGTACTGGGTTTTGATAAATGCCTCGATCACCGCGCAGACGATTTTGCCGACCAACTGGCGGCGGCCTGCCCGCAGGGAATTGATATCTATTTCGAGAATGTCGGCGGAAAAGTATTCGACGCCGTGCTGCCATTATTAAATACCGCAGCACGAATACCTCTGTGCGGATTAGTTAGTGGTTATAATGCCACCGATCTACCGGCCGGGCCCGATCGTATTCCGTTATTAATGGCGACGGTGCTGAAAAAACGGATTCGTTTGCAAGGGTTTATTATCAACCAGGATTATGGTCACCGTATTTATGAATTTCAGCAAGATATGGGGCAATGGATCCGCGAAGAAAAAATTCACTATCGTGAGCAATTGACCGAAGGGCTGGAGAGCGCACCAGAGGCCTTTATTGGCCTGCTCGAAGGAAAAAATTTTGGTAAAGTAGTAGTACAAACCGGCCCAATAAGCTAAAAGAATGATGGCGGTAAAAAACCGCCTTCAGAAATAGTGCAAAATTCTGAAAAACGTCTTTAATTAGATAAGCATAAGGAACTGATTACCTTGTGAAGGCGGTTCCTGGTAGTTGTGCATAATAAATACGATTTGCTTTAACTTTACGCGACCATCCAATACCAGGCATGTTTACATAATATATTCATAAGCATTAAACACGGACACGCTACCAGGCTGAGAAAACATAAGAAATTATACGGGATACAAACATGCTTGATTTGGAAAAAGCGCAACGAACCAGCCTGACAATGCAAGTTGAGGCGAGTCTTAAAAGTGCGCTTATTATTGGCGCCCTTAAACCTGGCGCCCGGCTCATTACAAAGGAAATAGCCGATCAGTTAGGTACCAGCATTACGCCGGTGAGGGAAGCGCTGCTGCGATTGGTCTCCGCAGGCGCGCTCCATGCAACACCGGCGCAGGCGTTTCTGGTTCCTGAAGTGAGTCTCGATCGCTATAACGAAATCAATCAGATTCGTAAAACCCTTGAGGGCATGGCGGTGCGCGCCGCCAGCCAGCATATGACAAAGGAGAAAATTCGTGAATTGCGCGCTATGGCGAACAACTTTCATGAGGCGATGAAAAGCGGTAACACCGAGCAGGGCCTGCAGGCCAACCGTGTGTTTCGTTTTAGCGTCTATAGCCATGCCGGCATGCCGACGCTAACCGCATTGATTGAACAATTATGGGTGCGTATTGGCCCTTGTTATAACTATCTTTATCCTAATTCCGAAGATTTAATGCGCGTTGAAAATTACGGCGATCTGCTGTCCGCATTAGAAGAAGGTGACGCTTTTGCCAGTGAGCGTGCGCTATGGCGTGCTATTGATGAGGGCGCAAACATCGTTCACAAACAATTTTACCGCTAAGTAATTACCCAGCGATATCGTCAATGTCGTTAATATATTGATGCTCCCCGGCGAGAATTTGCGAAAGGGGCGCATCAATATCACGCTTTTGACTGATAAGACCAGTTGATCGCTGAATTAACGAGCTTTTTTGCCGATAACCTTTTTTAGCGCAGTCAGGCGCTAACATCGGTGTTTAGCAAGGGAGCCCGGAATGTCATTTCACCAGCGGTTAAGCAATATTAAAATTAGTCGAAAGCTGTCGGTAGGTTTTGGTTTAGTCCTTTTCTTGGTTGCTATCGCCACCATTCTCAGCGTATTGCGCTTCAAAGAGATACGCGACGTGTATGAAAAAACCAACCTGATGTACAACATCAATATCGAAGTATTCCAGGCGAAAATTAACCGCCTGAAATATTTCTATGGTGATGATAAATCAGGCCAGGTAATGTCAGGTTACGTTCGTCACGCTTCTGAACTTACCGCCAGCGCGAATAACCTCTCCTGGTCAACCAAAGAACAACAGATTATCAGCGATGTCGCTGGCCATCTGGATCAATTCCAGAGTGCAATCGGCGAGATGCAAAAAGCCAGCGGCGATATTAAGGCCGTGCGTGAATCCCTCGACACACTGGCGGCGCAGGATCTTTCTGCGCGCTACACCACGCTTGTGCGTACACCCGTTGCCGATCCTGCGCTGGCCACGCAAATTTACGAGCAGCTTTTTGCCATCAGCGCGGTACGTGACGCCGCACTGGTTGTTCGTTATAGCCCAGGCAACGACGCTAAAGCGGCGCTTGAGAGCCGTTTTGCCGCGACGCAAAGTAGCGTTCAGGCCCTGATAACCAGGCTACCGGGCGAGCTGCAAGCGCCGCTGCAATCCCTGTGGAATGACACGGTGAAATACCGCGCGTTAAGCCTCGATTACCTCACCGCTTTCCAGGCTTTAAAAACCGCAGAAGATAAAGTGAAAGTCGGCGGGGATGAGAGCAGCGCATCCCTCAAAGAGATCATTTCGCTGGTAAAAGCGCACAACGATGAACTGGCGTACACCTCCAGCACCATTGCGGCCATTATCGGGGTGATTGCCATCCTGCTCGGCGTGATTGTCTCCTGGTGGGTTATCCGCCAGATTACTCGTCCTATCGATCGTAACCTGGCGCTGGCGGAGCTGATAGCCAGCGGCGATCTGAGCTCACATATTCGCGCCCAGAGCACCGATGAGTTGGGGCAGTTAACCGGCGCAATGGGACGTATGAACGACACCCTGCGCGACATGATTTCCGAAGTGCGCAATAGCGTTACCCAGGTGTCGCGCGCGGCAACGGAAATTGCCGAGGGTAACACCGATCTTTCGTCCCGTACCGAACAGCAGGCATCGGCAGTAGTGGAAACCGCCGCCAGTATGGAACAGCTGACCGCGACGGTGAAAAACAACGCCGATAACGCGCGCAATGCCAGCAGTCTGGCGGCGCAGGCGTCGAAAACCGCCAGTGAAGGCGGCACGGTGATGCGCGAAGTCGTCGACACCATGGGCGATATTCACAACAGCTCCAACAAAATTGCCGATATCACTGCGGTGATTAACAGCATCGCGTTCCAGACCAATATTCTCGCGCTCAACGCCGCTGTCGAAGCGGCGCGGGCGGGCGAGCAGGGCCGCGGCTTTGCGGTAGTAGCAAGCGAAGTCAGAAGCCTGTCGCAGCGCAGTTCGCAGGCGGCAAAAGATATTGAGCAACTGATCAGCGAATCCGTGTCCCGCATCAATACCGGTAGCCAACTGGTGGCAAAAGCCGGTGAAACTATGGATCAAGTGGTGCAGTCCGTTACCCGCGTCAACGATATTATGGGCGAAATTTCCTCGGCTTCTGAAGAACAGAGCCGCGGCATTGAGCAGATCGCTCGCGCGGTAGGGGAACTGGACAGCACCACCCAGCAGAACGCCTCGCTGGTGAGCCAGTCTTCATCAGCAGCGGGTTCGCTGGAAGAGCAGGCGCGCTTATTAGAGGAACTGGTCGCCACCTTCCGTCTCGATAAAAATGCGGCCAAACCGGCGGCGAAGGCGGGCAAAGCTGGCGCAAAGCCGGATCTAAAAACGCCCACTATGCCGCGTGAAACTGCGAGCAGCGAAGAGGGATGGACCACCTTTTAAGCGAGACTGACGCAATGCAGCCCGGAAGCACGATGCAACCGGGCTTTTTTATGGGAGACGACATGAATGAAATACCCTCTGGTAAAGCAAATAAAAGATAATGGTCGTCTGCGCCACAGCTTTCTTGATTTAGCGGTAAAGACCTTTGATTTGTCCCTTCACGCCTGGCATCAGGCGGGTTACTGGACCGATCGTTATATTCCTTACGTGTTGGTGGATGGCGACAGTGTGATTGCGAATGCTTCCGTCAACGTGATCGATACGCGCTGGCGAGGAGAGAGTAAGCGTTATTTGCAGATAGGCACGGTGATGACCGATGAAAGCTACCGTCATCGTGGGCTGGCGCGAACGCTGCTGACGGAAATCCTCACCGAATGGCAGCAGGATGCCGATGCGATTTACCTCTATGCCAACGCCTCAGCGAGTGATTTTTACCCGAAATTTGGTTTCGAAGCGGCGAGGGAATATCAGTACAGCCTGCAGGCCACGCCCGCAGCCAGCGATTTTCAGCGGCTGGATATGGATAATGCTGCCGACCGGCAGCAGCTGGCGCGCTTTTATGAAAAATCGAATCCCTTTTCGGCGCTGCCAATGAACAACAACTTCGGTCTGTTGATGTTTTACTGCGCGTCGTATTTAAAAGCTTGCGTCTATTATTCCAAAAAACTGCGGACCATCGCCGTTGCCACGCAAAACAGAGGCACACTGTTGTGCTTTGACATCTTCGCAGCACCGGGCGCAACGCTGCAGCAGATCGTCAATGGCCTGGCCAACCAGCAGACGCAGCGCGTGCTGTTAGGCTTCACCCCAAGCGAAACCGCAGACTGTACCTGCACAATGATTGACGACGACGACACGCTTTATCTCTGGCAGGCGAAAGAGAATGTGTTTCGCGATCATAAGCTGATGCTGCCGTTATTGTCCCATGCATAAAAAATAGCCCCTTTCAGAAGGGGCTTTTTTTCACCAATCTACCGGTAGACGCTTTAACCCCAAAAAATTGAGCGGGCATGCCATCAAATCTGTTAACGGTGTATGAGAGGTCTTAGGCGGTTCTGCACTAATGAAGTTGTTGCCAGCCTTCGCCATGCTTAAAATATAGCCCGGCGTTACCCGCGTAAAATAAAACCCTAAGTTATTCAAATCAGACAAGGAAACTCAGGATGAGTAAACGTTCAGATATCATTGATGGACAAGATGCATACATAGCCAAATACGGCCTAATTTATACGGAACTGCTGGGTTGGATTGATTTAGGACATGCACAGGGTAATGACATCAAAAAACTTTTGTCCCAAATGGAGCTTGGGGAAGCATCGAAAATGGAATCTTACGATGTCAGGTACACGCAGGGAATGACAGCCCCCTTTGGTGTGATGCGTTCAGGTAAAGTGATGAGCTGGAAAATCCGCCGTGGCAGACCTTACTGGGAGCGCGAACAAATTGCATTGGCAATGATGATAAGTATGTCGTATCAGTTTGAGGCATTCCAGGGGGCTTTTCCAAACAATATAGTGACTGACAGCAGCTTTAGCGGTGAGGATCTTGTTTCCAATCTGTTGGGCTTTTACCGTGTTATTTCTCAACAAAACCCGTTCCCACAACTGCTGCCAATCAGCAAAGAAGAAGCGCTGGAACGCTGGGATTATTATGGAGAAATTGGTCAGTGGAAAAACAAGACATTTGAACCTCTACTGTTTCCCGACCCTAAAGAAAATCCTCATGCCAGACCTTTACGAGGCACGCTGCCACCTTTTATGCGTACCGTCATACCCTATAATGATTTCAAGTCAGACAAGGTGACTATCCCATTGCAAGACAAGACCTTTATTATTCTGGGGTCTCGCAGCGGCAGGATGGGGCTATGAGAAAACTATCAGCAATAGTGCTGGCTAGTTTTGCCATTGCTGTAACGCTTGCCTGGCCTTATATAAAGATGGAATTCGCGAGCAGTGCCTGGTATACCGAACAGGATAAGCGTCAGTATAACTATTACACGCCCGATCTCTTTAAAAAAATCCCAAGAATATCAAAAGATTATTCTTTCAGCTTCGGCAGGGTCACCGGTACAGAAGCAAATGTATTTACCTTAAGGTTTTATGGGGTAACGGATACCGAGGTGATAAGACGGTTTTTAATCTCAGAGGGCTATCAACCGCAAACATCTTGTGATGTCGACGCAGAGTGCTGGAATCATGCTGCCAGCCATGACGACGTTAGCATCGGTAATCTGCGTTCAGAAAAAGCGGTGTTTGTGCAGATTTATCGGCGGTTATATGATGATTAACTCTTTAGAATTCACAGATGCCGTTGGCGACTGATAAAAAGCCGCTCATCCGTCGCCGGGCCATGAAATCAGCGATCGCTAGCCCCTTTCCCAAGGGGCTATCTTTTTACTCAAACTGCCACGCCACCGATAAACCCACGCCGTAGTTACGTCCCGGAGCCGGTTCGTAGTAGCGGCCGTTGCCTTCATTGACGATCACGGAACCGGCATATTTGCGATCGAACAGATTATCGACGCGGCCAAACAGATCCACCATCCAGCTACCGTAGCTGAATTTATATCCGGTGTTCAAACCGGTAACGGTATAGGAAGGGGCTTTGGCGCTGTTTTCATCATTGGCCATAATATCGCTCAGATAACGCACATCCGCACCGGCGTACCAGCCCTGTTCCGGGATCCAGCCAAGGGAGGCAAAGCCCATATTGCGCGCGATACCCGGAATACGTTTGCCGTTACAGTCACTGTCGCCACACACCTCGCTGCGATAGGTCGCATCGAGATACGTCCATGCTGCTTTCGCCCGCCAGTTACCGGCGAACTGCTGATCGAGAGAGAGTTCAGCGCCCTGACGGCGGGTTTTTCCGGCGTTCTTATAGGTGGTACGCCCGCCGCTGCTGGTATCGGTGACGATCTCATTATCCGTATCGGTACGAAACAGCGCCGCCGTCAGCAGGCCGTTGCCAATACGCGTTTTGCTGCCAATTTCCAGCGTGTCGTTGGTGGAAGGTTTTAGCGCGAAGTTAAGCCCGGTTTTACCATCCGCACGGTAGGAAAGTTCATTAATGGTGGGTGTTTCAAAGCCGCGACCGGCGGCGGCATAGACATTCCAGCCATCATTGATCGCATATTTCAGCGACGCGGCGGGCAGCCATTTGTGATAGCTCGCTTCGCCGCTGTCATCGCCGTTTTTCGCCGTGATGTAATGATCGTTAGAGTCAAACCAGACGGAGCTGTAGCGAATACCGGCATCCAGCGACAGCTTGTTCGTCAGTTGCCAGGCGGTTTGCAGATAGGGATCGAGATTCCACATCAGGTTGCGTTCGTTACGGCGCAAATTGCCTTTTTCACCATAAAGCGGTGTCGCGCCGTCCATGACAAAGTTTTCGTAGCCTTTGCGCTGTTCACTCATATTTTCGTAGTTCAGCCCGCCGGTAAAGGTCACCGGCACGACGAATTCACCGCGGTGCGTCCAGCGGCTATCAATACCCTGATAGTGGCGCGCTAAATCAATCACGCCGCCCGCATGGGTGGGATTGAGCTGAGGGCCGCGCGGGATCGATTGATACTGTGTGGTTTCCCGCTCACCGGCATACATCATCAGGCTGACATCATCCTGGCTGCTTATTTGGCGCTCATAGCGCAAGCCCGCCTGGGTTTGCTTAATGGTTTTGCGTGTATTGTATTGCACCGCGCGGGGCGACTGACGGGGATTATCCTGCCATTCAGAGCGGGTTAAACCGCCCGCATCGTTGGCTTTGATATCGACGCTGTTAAAAATCAGGCTCAGCTTGCTGGCTTCATCGATACGCACGCCGAGTTTGGCGTTGGCGAGATTTTTACGCGCGCCGCTGCGATCGCGATAGCCATGGGTCACAAAGCGGGTGCTGGATGCGGTGTAGTCGACATCGCCCGCATGGCTTCCGTCGCCCATCGCACCGCTGGCTTTCGGCCCGTAGCGCCAGCTACCAAAACTGCCGTAATAGCTGCTGGCTTCAACGGTTGCCGGTTGACGGCCGGTCTGTGTCGTGACGTTCATGACCCCACCGGAAGCATTGCCGTAAAGGGCGGAAAAGGGACCGCGCAGCACATCAATGCTCTCAACGCTGGTTAAGTCGATATTCGATGTTTGTCCCTGACCATCGGGCATGGTCGCCGGAATACCGTCGACATACAGGCGAATGCCGCGCACGCCGTAGGTGGAGCGCGAACCAAAGCCGCGAATCGACAACTGCAGATCCTGGGCGTAGTTTTGCCGATTTTGTACCTGTAAACCGGGGACGCTGTTTAATGACTCGGAGAGATTTACCCGCGGTGCAGCCTGGCGAATATCCTCACCCTGCACGACGCTGACGGCGGCGGGGCTATCGAGTTCTGAAACTGTCTGCGGCGCGGCGCTGACAATCATCGTTTGTTCATTGTCGGCCGCATAAACGGAGGCGGAGAGTGCCGCCGGAAGTAACAGCACCGGCAAAGCGGCCTTGGTGGTGGAAGCGATAGTCATAAAGGAACCAAATTAAAAAGCGAGCCAAATGGAACATACGCCAATATGTTAAAACGTATGTAAATGATTTGAAAACTTTAAGCGCACAGTTGGTTAAGAAACAGTGTAACGGAGGGGGGCAATCCTGCTGTTGCAACAGCACATAATGCTGTGAGTAGATCAATTTTTTATTCATTTTTTTCATTTGGCAAAGGAGGGGATCGTGTGGAGGAGATCGGCAAAAGGGCGCATTTGGGGCACACGCAGGCACCTCGGGCGATCAAAAGGCAATCCAACGTTGACAGGCCGACGTCGCCACCACGTTTCCTCGCTTAAGCACCATCAGACGCGCGGGCAGATCGAGAATAACGTCGCTGACGGCGCGCGTATCGAGCAGCAGCAAATCGGCATCGTTGCCCACTGCCAGCCCGTAATGCTTAAGCCCCAGCGCTTTAGCCGGGTTTGTGGTAAGCATCGACAACACTGTCGCCTGGTCATCCGCGCCGCCCAAATGACAGGCAGGCAGGGCAAGCTGGGCAATATTAAGCAGATCGCCGGAGCCAAAAGGGGTAAAGGCGTTACGAATATTGTTGGTGGCCAGACAGACATTGACGCCTGCGTCACGTAACACGCGCACCGGCGTCAGCGTTCGCCGCACATTATGCGTATCGTTACGGGCGCCCAGATGTAAATCCGTTGCCGGTAGGCACATCACGCTAATTCCGGCCTGGTATAGCAGTGCGGCGATCTCGCGCTGTTTTTCAGCTGTCACCGCGCCGAGGCTGGTTAAATGCCCGACACACACTCGGCCCTGATACCCTTCGGCAATCGTCTTGTTCGCCAGATATTCAATGGTCATCGCGTCGGCGTTGTCGGCAAAGTCCTGATGAAAATCGATATCCTTGTCATACTGTTGCGCCAGGCTAAAGACATAATCAATATGTTCAATCGCCGCGCTATCGTTATAAGGAATAGCGCCCACCACATCAGCGCCGCGCTCCATGGCCTCAACCATCATTTTTTTCATCCCCGGCAGCTTCAGGATCCCTTCCTGCGGAAAAGCCACAACCTGAATATCAATCATCTCGCGAAACGATTCCCGCAGCTCCATCACCACATCAAAGCCGGTAAAGCCTTGTGCCGGATCGAACTCGGCGTGGGCGCGTACATGGGTACTGCCCGACTGAACCAGCGCGCGTAACACAGCGGTTGAGCGCTCGCGTATATCTTCACCCGTCAAGGTCGGTTTTAGCGCGGCGGTAACGGCAATAGCCTCTTGCAGCGTGCCGGATCGATTCGCCTTACGCTGCATAACGTTGGCTTTTTCCAAATGCAAATGACCTTCGACAAAAGCCGGAATCAGCACTTTACCTTCGCCCTGAACCTCCTGCTTTGCCTGCAGGGGAATGTTCGGAGCGATCGCGGTGATTTTGCCGTTATCCACCGCCACATCCGTTAAGGGTTGTGCATCATCAATACGTACATTGCGAAAGAGTAAATCCATAGCGTCAAACCTCAGAGAGCCGCAACAGCGAGAAAAGCAGATCGGGGATAAGTCCCGGCAGCGCGGGCGTGACCCGTGCTGCTGAAGGCTTAGTGGGGCATTAGAACGGTTTTGTCGGCAGATATTTGCCGTCGAGGGTAATCACGGCGCGGGAGCCGCCTTCCGGATCGTCGACTTTTTTCACATCGAGTTTGAAATTGATGGCGCTAATGATGCCGTCGCCAAACTTCTCATGAACCAGCGCTTTTAGCGTGGTGCCGTAAACCTGAATCATTTCGTAGAAACGATAGATCGTCGGATCCGTCGGCACGCCATTGCCAATACTGCCGCGCAGCGGAATGGTTTGCAGCAGAGCAACGGCGTCCGCATCAAGATCCAGCGTGTCGGCAACACTTTGCGCGGCACTGGCAGGCAGCGGATGCTGGCCGAGCAGCGCGGCGGTAACGAAGGCTTCAGACAGGCCGGTAGGTTCGGCAATCTGCGCAAAGGTGAGGTCTTTGCGCGCCTTGGCTAACAGAAGGGTATCCGTCAGGGCGAGGCGAGAATGCTGATTAATTTGTGACTGGATCATAATGTGTCTCCGTAAGGTTTAAGGAAAGTGATTAACAGGTAACCGCGCGCGTCTGCGGGCACTCCGCCAGCGAAACAAATGTCCTGGTGGTGCCATCGTAAGCATCGATAGCGCCGCTTTCGATGTCATAAACCCAGCCGTGCAGCGTCAGGCGTTTCTCTTCAAGCGCAAGGCGCACGGAGGGATGCGTCTGGATATTGGCGAGCTGGGCGATAACATTTTCGCGCACCATAGCGTCGACTTTGGCGCGCTGATCGCGATGGCTGCGCGATTCATTCACCACCCGCCCGGACTCTGCGTAGCGCAACCAGCTGGCAACGGCGGGCATATGATCGAGACACTGGCAGGTGGCGATGGCGGTCATCGCGCCGCAGTTCGAATGTCCACAAATCACAATGTCGGCAACTTTCAACGCGGCAACGGCATACTCGACCGAGGCGGAAACGCCGCCCGGTTCCGGCCCGTAAGAGGGTACGATGTTGCCCGCATTACGAATGACGAACAGATCGCCCGGCTCGCGCTGGGTGACCAGTTCCGGCACCAGGCGGCTGTCGGAACAGGAGATAAACAGCGCGCGGGGATTTTGCTGCGTCGCCAGGTCTTTAAACAGCCGGGCGCGTTCGGGAAAGGCTTCCCGTTGGAATTTCAAAAAACCGTCAATGATCTCTTTCATACATGTCTCCGGTGGGTAGCGAGGTGATGGAGACAAGGTTACGCAACATTATGCATAAGGTAAAAGACTCATATATGATGAACTAAATAACATAATCTTATGGATAAAAGTATGCTGGCTCGCGACATTCAATACTTCCTTGCCGTGGCGGAACATCAAGGCTTTACCCATGCGGCAGCCGCGCTGCATGTTTCGCAACCGGCGCTTTCACAGCAGGTCAGGCAGCTTGAAGAGAGCCTCGGCGTGCAGTTGTTTGACCGTTCGGGACGCAAGACGCGACTGACGGACGCCGGGGAGGTTTACCTGCTCCATGCCCGGCGCGCAGCACAGATGTTAGAGGAGGGGAAACGCGCCCTCCATGATGTCGGTGATTTGAGCCGGGGAACGCTGCGCATTGCGGTAACGCCCACGTTTACCAGTTACCTCGTTGGCCCGCTGATCGAAGCCTTTCACCGCAAATACCCCAAAATAACCGTGCAGATCCATGAAGTCGCCCAGGAACAGATGGAGAAACAGTTACTGGCTGACGAGTTAGACGTGGGCATCGCGTTTGAAGAAGGTCACGCGGCGGATATCGAAGCTCAGCCATTGATGGTGGAAACCCTGGCGCTGGTGGTCGGTAGCCTGCATCCGCTGGTCGGGGAGCGAACCATTGGGCTTAAGACGCTGCAGGAAGAGTCTTTAATGCTGCTCAGCAAAGAGTTCGCCACCCGCGAGCAGATTGACCGCTATTGCAACGAACACAATATTCATCCCCGTGTATTAATGGAGGCCAATACCATTGGCGCGTTAATCGAAGTAGTGCGCAGAACCACGCTTTCGACCCTGTTGCCAGCGGCCATTGCGCGGGCGCATCCCGAACTTCATGCCATTGAGTTAGGGCCGGAAAGACTTCAGCGCACCGCCGTTATACTGCAGCGCAGGGGGATGTATCACTCCTCGGCGGCGCGCGCCTTTTTCGACGTTGCCCGCGAGGTAGCGACGTCGCTGCAAGGGGAAGGCAGGTGATACACCGGCCAGGGGAGGGTATTTTTAGATAAAAAAAAAGCCGCAACAGGTTCGTCGCGGCTTCTGTTAATACGCGTGATTATAAATGGGATTGCTTCTCGACCAGCGGGGCCGCTTTCGCCGCATCCGGATGAACCGGCGCGGTGCTGTGGATCTCATTGACGCGTTTACGCACGCCAAACCAACCTGCAAACAGCACGATCGCAATCAGCGGAATCGACGCGATAGTAAAGGTGCCGTTCGGATAATCAAACGCCATCAGCACCAGCACGCTGAGCAGAAACAGCAGCGTCAGCCAGGACGTTACCGGCGCGCCAGGCATTTTGAAGCTGACATCCGCCGCTTTACCTTCGCGGATAGCTTTGCGCAGGCGCATCTGGCACACCACGATAAAGCCCCAGGAGGCAATAATCCCAAGGGATGCAACGTTAAGGACGATCTCAAACACCTGTGACGGCACCAGATAGTTCAGGAACACGCCGAAAATGTACACGAAAATGGTCGCCAGAATGCCCGCGTAAGGCACCTGATGACGGCTCATTTTTGACATGAACTTCGGTGCGGATCCGCCCATCGACATCGAACGCAGAATACGCCCGGTGCTGTACAGACCTGAGTTAAGGCTGGAAAGTGCCGCGGTCAGCACCACCATGTTCATAATGTCGCCAATATAAGGCACGCCAAGCTTCGAGAAGAAGGTGACGAACGGGCTTTGCCCCGCCTGGTAAGCGTTCCACGGCAGTAACAGCACCAGCAGCACCACGGAACCGACATAGAATAAACCGATACGCCAGATAACGCTGTTAATGGCTTTTGGCACCATAGTCTGCGGATCTTTACACTCTCCGGCCGCTGTGCCTACCAGTTCGATAGAGGCAAAGGCGAATACCACCCCTTGCACCAGCACCAGCGCCGGTAGCAGGCCGTGCGGGAAGAAGCCGCCGTTATCGGTAATCAGATGGAAACCGGTCGCATTCCCGTCCAGCGGTTTGCCGCTGCCGAGGAAAACGGTACCAACCACCAGAAACACCACAATTGCCAGCACTTTTACCAGCGCAAACCAGAACTCCATTTCGGCGAACCACTTCACGCCAATCATGTTCATGGTGCCGACAATCGCCAGCGCGCCGAGGGCAAACACCCATTGCGGCACATCGCCGAAAGAACCCCAGTAGTGCATATACAGCGCCACGGCGGTGATATCGACAATCCCGGTCATTGCCCAGTTAATAAAATACATCCAGCCGGCAACATAGGCGGCTTTCTCACCGAGAAACTCACGGGCATAGGAAACAAAGCTGCCGCTGGAAGGGCGGTGTAATACCAGTTCGCCCAGCGCGCGCAGAATAAAGAAGGAGAAAATCCCACATACCAGATAAACGATAGCCAGCGACGGCCCCGCCATCTGTAGTCGGGCGCCTGCGCCCAGAAATAAACCTGTCCCGATTGCGCCCCCAATGGCAATCATTTGCACCTGGCGATTCCCCATCGCGCGGTTATAGCCTTCTTCATGGGAATTGAGCCAGCGTCGTTTCGCGGCGTGATGATCCGTGACGTTGTTGTCTTTTTTCATTGCGTTACCTGTTGACCTGTCTGAGCCTTGCGGAATTCTTCAACCCGGACGGCAAAATACCAATCGATTGCCTGCCCTGGGGTAATGCGCTGTCTTTCCAGTCTTTCTTCGTATGGATAAGACATAACATGGCGCAGCATCGTAACCGCATTCTTTTGAGGACGCAAAACATACCCGTGTCATAAAGAGTCACTATTAGCGGAATTTGTGAACCTGACCGCTTCAAACAGAGTAAATGATTCAGGATGGTTAAAATTGCAACAGAAAACACCAATATTAACAAAACAAATATGTAACAAATTAACCATACAGTGAGTGAATGAATTTACCTAAGACCGGCTCCAGGTGCTGCGTATTAGCGGCTATGCAAATTTTTTGCTTATGTAATGTAAATTAATTGTTTCACAGCAGGTGCTCATCCCCCGTTTAATGGCCTTATCTTCTCTAACATGAGTGCACTGCATGTCTTATCGCCTGAGTCTGCTGGATAAAAGCCCGATTGCGGAACACGAAACCGCGCAGGACGCCCTGGCCCGCACGCTGCAACTGGCGCAGCAGGCGGAGAACTGGGGCTATCACCGATTCTGGATTGCCGAACATCACAACACCGCGCAGCTGGCGAGCCCGTCGCCCGAACTGCTTATCGCCTGGATCCTTGCTCAGACGCGGCGTATTCGCGTCGGATCCGGCGGCGTAATGCTGCAACACTACAGCCCGTTTAAGGTGGCAGAGAACTTTAACCTGCTGGCGACCCTCGCGCCTGGGCGCGTCGATCTTGGCGTCGGTAAAGCCCCCGGCGGGCTGCCGCTGTCTACCCGCGCCCTACAGCAAGGGATAAATTTGGCGGAAAAGGGCAGTTTCGCCGACCAGCTGGCACAGCTGGATAACTGGCTGTCGCTGACAAAAGATGATGTGGCGGAAGAAACCGTCCTTGCCATGCCCTTACCGCCGCAGCGTGCCGACGGATTTTTACTCGGCGCCAGCCTGGAAAGTGCGGCCCTGGCGGCAAGGCTCGGCTGGAACTTCGTTTTTGCCGCCCATCTCAACGGCGATAAAGCGCTTTTGCGTGACGTTGTCACGCAGTGGCAATTACAGACGCAGCGCGACACGCTGGTAGCGGTGCAGGTCATTGTCGCCGAGAGCGAATCCCAGGCGAAAGCGCTGGCGCAACAGGTGGAAATTTGGGGCGTGGAGCTGGCAAACGGCCAGCGGGTGAGCGTTGCCAGTGAAGCGCAGGGCCAGGCTTTCGCCCGCCAGGCCGGCAGCCCGGCGGTACGGATCGCCAAACGACCGCACTCGCTGATTGCCGGTACGGCGCAGCAGGTGCTGGCGGAGCTGGACGCCCTGCATCAGCAGTTTGCCATTGATGAATTTATTATCGACACGCCGGTTAGCGAAGGCGCGGCGCGACTGACCTCCGTGTTACTGCTGGCGCAGGCGCATGCCGGTGCCAGCACTTCGCAGGAGGTCACGGGATGAGCTTCGGGCAACAACTGATCGACTGGCGACGCGAGTTGCACCAGCACCCAGAACTGTCGCTGCAGGAGTTTGAAACCACTCGCCGTATTCGCCACTGGCTGGAAAACGCCGGGCTAAAGCTGTTGCCACTGAACCTCCCCACCGGCGTGGTGGCGGAAGTGGGCCGCGGTGAGAAAGTGATTGCCCTGCGCGCGGATATCGATGCCTTACCGATTGAAGAAAAAGTCGATGTGCCGTTTGCCTCGCGCAACGCGGGGGTGATGCATGCCTGCGGCCACGATATTCATTCCAGCGTAATGCTGGGCGCGGCGCTGCTGCTCAAACAGAAAGAGTCGCAGCTGGCAGGCCGGGTGCGCATCCTGTTCCAGCCCGCAGAAGAGAGTTTTGGCGGGGCTAAACGTTTAATCAGCGCCGGCGCGCTGGATAACGTTCGCGCGATTTTTGGTATGCACAACGAACCCGGTTTACCGGTGGGATCCTTTGCCACCCGCGGCGGTGCGTTTTATGCCAACGTCGATCGCTTCTCACTGACGGTAAGTGGAAAAGGGGCGCATGCCGCACGTCCCCACGAAGGCAACGACGCCATATTACTCGCCAGTCAGTTAGTGGTGGCGCTGCAAAGCATTGCCAGTCGCAACGTCAACACGCTGGAATCCGTCGTGCTCAGCGTCACGCGCATTCAGGGCGGTAATACCTGGAATGTGTTGCCAGAACAGGTCGAGCTGGAAGGGACGCTGCGCACCCATCGGCAAACGGTTCGTGACAACGTCACAAAAAGAGTCAACGACATTGCCGCCGGGCTGGCGCAGGCGTTTAACGCACAGATCGACGTCCGCTGGTTTGCCGGGCCGACCGCGCTGGTCAATGACGATAGCTGGGCTACCTTCGCCCGCGACGTTGCCGATGGGCATGGCTATCAGACGCAGGAGGCGGATTTGCACATGGGTGGGGAAGATTTCGCCGTCTATCTGCAGCAGATTCCCGGCGCGTTTGTCAGCATCGGTAGCCACAGTGAATACGGTCTGCACCATCCGGCGTTTAATCCGGATGAAGCATTAATTGAACAGGCGGCGCGTTATTTCGCCCTGCTGGCGGAAAAAGCGCTGCTGCAACCTTAATAGCCACTTAGTTTGCCTGGGGCGGATGCTCCGGGCCACCTGTTGCCCAAAAATGAGGATCGGTTATGTCTACAGCACGACAACTACGGCTTGGCACGATATTACATGGCGCATCGGGGAATATGTCCGCATGGCGTCACCCGGCGGCCATTGCCGATGCGAGTATTAATTTTAACTTTGTGCAGGACACGGCGCGCATTGCCGAGCAGGGGAAGCTGGACTTTCTGTTTGTCGCCGACGGGTTATATATCAATGAAAAATCGATCCCCCATTTTTTAAATCGCTTCGAACCGATAACGGTATTATCGGCGCTCGCCAGCGTCACTCATCATCTCGGTTTAGTGGGCACGCTTTCTACCTCCTACAGCGAACCTTTTACCGTTGCGCGCCAGTTCGCCAGCCTCGATCATCTCAGCCAGGGACGGGCTGGCTGGAACGTGGTCACCTCGCCGCTGGAAGGCTCGGCAAAAAATTTCTCCCGCGCGCAGCATCCGGATCATGCGTTGCGTTATCGGATTGCCGATGAATATTTGCAGGTAGTGAAAGGGCTGTGGAATTCATGGGAAGAAGACGCCTTTGTGCGTAATAAACAGAGCGGGCAGTTCTTCGATGCGGGTAAATTACATCCCCTCAATCACCACGGTGACTTTTTCAAGGTCGCCGGGCCGTTAAATATAGGCCGTACGCCGCAGGGGAGGCCGGTTATTTTCCAGGCGGGCGCATCCGACGACGGTAAACAGCTGGCGGCGCGCCATGCGGACGCTATTTTTACCCATCAGGAAACCCTCGAAGAAGCGCAGGCTTTTTATCGCGATGTGAAAAATCAGCTGGAAAAATATGGCCGTCGCCATGACGAACTGCATATTTTCCAGGGCGTCAGCGTGATTGTCGGCGACAGCGAAGAGGATGCCGAGCAGCAGTATCAAACCACCGCCGCGCTGGTCTCCATTGAAGATGCGCTGAATTACCTCGGGCGCTACTTCGAACATCATGATTTTAGCCAGTATCCCCTTGATGAGCCGTTTCCGAACGTCGGCGATTTAGGGCAAAACAGCTTTCGCAGCACCACCGATGAGATCAAACGTATTGCCCGCGAGCGTCGGTTAACCCTGCGCCAGGTTGCGCTGGAGAGCACGTCGCCGCGCCCGCGTTTTTCCGGTACGCCGCAGCAGGTCGCCGATGGGCTGCAAAAGTGGTTCGAAAACCACGCTGCCGACGGTTTTATCATCCAGGGCGGAACGCCCGATACCTTTCCGCGCTTTGTAGAAAAAGTGGTGCCGTTGCTGCAGGCGCGTGGCCTGTTTCGTACGGAATATCCCGGCACCACACTGCGCGAAAGCTTAGGGCTTGCCGTTCCGGTTCATCCCGCCACACAACAATAAAAGAAGAATCCGCTATGAAAACATCGCTCATCCTTTCGCTCATACTGGCGGCTGCGCCGCTGGCCTGGGCTGAAAACGTCACCATCAACGGCACCGGCGTCAGCCTGGACGCCAATAAAGCGCCGATCGTAACGGCGAAAAACCCAAAGGCCATCGCCGAACTGCCGAAAAATTACGCTTTTGTGGTGCCGGGGAAATTCACCGTCGCCGTAGCGGCGCTCAATTCGCCGCCGCTGACGGTTTTCGCCGATGACAATAAAACCCTGCTTGGGAGCGAAGTCGACATTGCCCGGCTGGTCGCCAGCAGCCTTGGGCTGGAGCTCAACGTGGTGCCCACTTCGTGGGAGGACTGGCCGCTCGGCGTAACCTCTGGCAAATATGACGCAGCCATCAGCAACATCACCGTCACTAAAGAGCGCAAAGCGAAGTTCGATTTCGCGACCTATCGCAAGGATTCCCTCGGTTTCTATGTCAAATCGACCAGCCCGCTGAAGTCTATTAGCAAAGCGGAAGAGATTGCCGGGCTGCGTATTATTGTCGGGTCCGGTACTAATCAAGAGGCGATCCTGCTCGCGTGGAACGCTGAGAATGTGAAAAAAGGGCTCAAGCCCTTTACCCCGGTTTATACCAAAGATGATGCCGCCCAGACCCTGGCGCTGCAATCGGGGCGCGCCGACGCTTATTTCGGCCCGAACGTGATTGGCGCATGGAAAGCGGCGTTAACGGGTAAAACCAAACTTGTGGGCAGCGTCGACGGTGGCTGGCCGAAAGCGGCACATATCGCCGTCACCTTGCGTAAAGGCAGCGGGCTGGCGCAGCCGGTGCAAACGGCGCTTAACGGGGCGATTAAAAACGGTGACTACGACAAGGTGCTCAACCGTTGGGGTGAGGGTGTTGAACGTATTCCGGCGTCGGAGATTAATCCGGCAGGTCTTGGCGATTAAGGAGAACATTATGCGCGATCGTTTCCGCGATGTTTCGCCAGAAGCGGCAGAGCTACAGCCGATCCTCAACGGGCTGTTTGCGGAATATGCTGCACGCTATGGCGACTACTTTTCCCGCAGCGCCGAAGTGGAGCAAACCGAGTGGTATTTAGCGCCGCAGGGATTGTTTCTGGTGCTGGAGCGCGGCGGCGAAATTATCGCCACCGGCGCATATAAACCCTTTGATGCGCAGACGGCTGAGATCAAACGCATCTGGACCCACCCGCAGCTGCGCCAGCAGGGACTGGCGGCGAAAATCGTCCAGCAGCTGGAGCATCGCGCGCTGCTTGCCGGTTACAGCCATATTTACCTGACCACCGGCTTTCGCCAGCCGGAAGCGGTGCGTCTCTATCTAAGCCAGGGTTATCAACCGCAGTTCGATATCCATCGCAACCCGGAGGAGTACAGCCTGCCGCCTTATGACGGCCGGTTGCGCTTTACCAAAGCGTTGTCGGTGGCGCGCTTAAGCCAAACCGCCTGAGGAACAGCAATGAAGAGTACAGAAACGATAAAAGTGGTCCCGGCGCGCTATCCGCTGCGCACCGTTGGCGCGGTGGTCGCCCTGTTCGTGCTGGCGGCTATTGTTCAATCGGTGGCCTTTAATCCCCGCTGGGAATGGTCGGTATTTGCCCGCTGGTTTTTCGATCCGGTGATCCTCGAAGGGTTAGGGCAGACATTACTGCTGACGCTGATTGGCACCGTGCTGAGTGTGATATTCGGCGGCTTGCTGGCGCTGGCCCGGCTCTCATCGTCGTGGCTGTTGAGCAGTCTTGCCTGGGGCTATATCTGGCTGTTTCGCTCGCTACCGCTGATCGTGGTGCTGATTATTCTCTACAACTTCTCTTATCTTTACGACAGTCTGTCGCTGGGCATTCCTTTTACCGGCATCGAATGGGCGCGCTATAACACCATCAACGTGCTCGGGCAGTTCTCGACGGCGGTTCTCGGGCTGACGCTGGTACAAAGTGCCTACACCGCCGAGATTATTCGCGGCGGGTTTCTCGGCGTCGATCACGGTCAGTACGAAGCGGCGGCGGCTCTCGGTTTACCGGCCTGGCGGCGCACGCGGCGTATTATTCTGCCCCAGGCGCTGCGCACGATTCTGCCTTCCGGTTTTAACGAAATCATCAGCCTGGCCAAAGGGACGGCAATGGTTTACGTGCTGGCGATGCCGGAGCTGTTCTACACCATTCAGATGATCTACAACCGTACGCAAGAGGTGATCCCGCTGCTGATGGTGGGCGCCGTCTGGTATCTGGTGATCACCAGCGTCCTGTCAGGGATTCAATATCTGGTGGAACGCTGGCTGGCGCGTAGTGAACGCCGCTCGGCGATTTCCCCTGTTCGCGTTCGTTCAACCGCTGGCCCACGCGTGGCGCAGCCGCAGGAGCCTGTACATGCCAACCTCTCTTAATGGCCATATTTCGATAACCGGCGTCAGCAAATATTTTGGTCGCCATAAAGCGCTGGATGAGATCTCCCTTGAGATCCCACCCGGTTCGGTGACGGTGATCCTTGGGCCGTCCGGCTCCGGTAAATCCACGCTGCTGCGCACTATTAACCATCTGGAGCGCGTCGATGAAGGGTTTATTCGTATTGACGGTGAATACATCGGCTATCGCCTGCAGGGCGACAAACTGTATGAGCTTAAAGAGAAGGAGATTTTGCGCCAGCGGGTCAACGTCGGTTACGTGTTTCAGAACTTCAATCTCTTCCCGCATCTGACGGTGCTGGAAAATCTGATTGAAGCGCCGATTGCCCATAAACAACTGAGCCGCAAAGAGGCGATTGAGCAGGCTTATGCGCTGTTGGATGTGGTGGGGCTGCGCAATAAAGCCGATGCCTGGTCGCGCCATCTTTCCGGTGGCCAGCAGCAGCGCATCGCCATTGCCCGCGCGCTATCACTGCGCCCACGCGTAATGTTATTCGACGAGCCGACCTCGGCGCTGGATCCGGAACTGGTGGGTGAAGTGCTGGATGTGATCAAAAAGCTGGCGCGTAGCGGATCGACGCTGGTGGTGGTAACCCATGAAATCGGCTTTGCCCGCGAAGTGGCGGATCAGGTGGTGTTTATGGTCGAGGGCAAAATTGTCGAGCAGGGGAGCAGTGAGGCGGTGTTAAACCGTCCACAGCATCCGCGTACGCGCCAGTTTCTCTCTAAAGTCTTATAAGGAACCAGGATGAAAAGATTACTGGCGCTGCTGCTGGTCAGCGCGGGCAGTTTTGCCCAAAGCAGCCTCGATATAAAAGCCAATGAACAGCCGATCGCCGTGCAGCGCAATGACGCGGCGATTGCCAAAATCCCGCCAAATTACCGTTTTGTCGAACCGGGAACCTTAACGGTGGCGATCTCGGCGCTGAACTCGCCGCCGCTGGCGCTGGTGGCCAGCGATAACCGCACGCGCATCGGTAGCGATCCGGATATCGCCCGCTTACTGGCGCAAAGCCTCGGTTTGAAGCTGCGGCTGGTGCCGACGGCGTGGGAAGACTGGCCGCTGGGCATTACCTCCGGGCGCTACGATCTGGCGCTGGTGAATATTGCCGTCACCGAGGCGCGAAAACAGAAGTTTGATTTCGCCACTTACCGTGCCGATTCGCTGGCTTTTTCGGTGAAATCCACCAGCGCTATTCAATCAATCAGCGGTCCGCAGGATCTCTCCGGGCGTAAAGTGATTGTCGGATCAGGGACCAATCAGGAGCGCATTTTGCTGCGCTGGAATGAAGAGAACCAGGCGGCTGGCCGGGCGCCCGCGCAGCCGATCTACCTGACGGATGACGCCTCGGGCAATCTCTATATTCAATCCGGGCGCGCCGATGTGGTTTTTGGCCCGCAATCCGTCGCCGCTTATAAAGCCGCACTGAACGGCCAGAGTAAAGTGGTTGGGCTGGGGCCAAAAAAAGCCTGGGTTGCCACGACCACCAGAAAAGGCAACGGGCTGGTTTACGCTCTGCAGGCGGCGCTGGAGGGGGCCATCGAACGGGGTGAATATCAGCAGGTGCTGGCGCGCTGGGGAGAAGCAGGGGAGGCCGTTGAACGTTCGCAGGTCAATCCGCCGGGTATCACCTACGAGTAACTCAATCAGGCTGTTGCCCTGATTGAGCAGGGACAACAGCCTGGCGCGAGGATAAAGACGTTTGCCGAATTTACAGTGTTAGCGAAGATCACGGCGTCGTAACTGGCGCTTACGGTCACAATCAGCACATCTGGACAATAAAGCGTTTGCGCTAACATTTAAGAAGTAACAATTTCCGCACAACAAATAGAGGTAATGACTCCTCAAAAGAGGAACATATATTTTTATGATGAGGAGCATTTAATGCTCACTCATCCTCTTTTATAACGTGATCCATTTCCTTTCGTCTAAAAATTGATAGCGCTAACATTAATAATAAAAACATGATGTAACCCACTGATTTAGCGGAAAGAGCGGCAATGAAAGGAGAAAGGCGTATACTACAACGCAACACTAATTGTCCGACATATACTGCTGATACTCAGTGAGTCACTCATGCCAAAATCTGCTCGTCCTTTGCCGCCGCGTGCGCCGACCCTTGATGATGTTGCCCGTACGGCGGGGCTCTCCTCAATGACCGTAAGTCGGGCGCTTAACACGCCGCAGCTGGTGCGCCCAAAAACCGTGGAAAAGGTGCTCGCCGCGGTAAAAGCGACCGGCTATATTCCGAATGCGCTGGCCGGCGGGCTGGCGTCGCGGCGCAGTAAACTGATTGCCGTGGTGGTGCCGCAAATCAATAACAATATGTTTGTCGATACTATCCAGGCCATCAGCGATGCGCTGGCGCTGCGCGGCTATCATATGCTGCTGTGCGTTGCTGGTTATACCCAACAAACGGAAGCGGAGCTGGTATCTGCGCTGCTGTCGCGCCGTCCCGACGGTATTGTGCTGACGGGGATTCACCATTCTGCGGATTTAAAAAAAGTGCTGCTTAACGCCAGCGTGCCGGTGGTGGAAGTCTGGGATTTAACGCCGACGCCGCTGGATATGCTGGTCGGTTTCTCCCATGAAAAAGTGGGACAGGCCACAGCGGAATACCTGCTGCGTAAAGGCTATCGCCGTCCAGGCCTGCTGTGGGCCGTGGATAAACGCGCGGCGCAGCGTAAAAACGGGCTGTGCGACACGCTGGCGCGTAACGGTATCGCCAACCCCTCTGTCGTTGACATTGCGCTACCGGCACGCTTTACCTCCGGGCGAGAAGGGCTACGCGAACTGCTTGCCCGCGGCGAGTTTGACGTGGTGGTCTGCAGCTCGGATACCCTGGCGCAGGGAGCTATTGTCGAAGCACAAGCCCGCGGCCTTCGTATACCCCAGGATCTGGCGGTAATCGGTTTTGGCGATCTCGATTTCGCCGCTGGCAATCATCCCTCGATCACCACGGTGAGCGTCGACCGACAGATTATTGGTCAACGCGCAGCAACGATGCTGATGGAGCGCATTGAAGGGATGGAGCTCACGGAGGAGATCGTCGATATCGGCTTTCACTTTATTGAGCGGGAATCAGCCTGATCTTATGAGAATCAACGTGATTGGCACCAGCGGCAGCGGTAAATCGACGCTGGCAAAGCGGCTGGCGAGCACGCTTAACGTGCCCTATATCGAAATGGACAGCCTCTATTGGCGTGCCGACTGGCAGGGTACGCCGGACGCGGAACTCTATGCGCGTCTGGAGCAGCTTCTGCAACAGCCTGGCTGGGTGCTGGACGGCAACTATAATCGCAGCCGCGACATCAAGTGGCGGCAGGTCGATATCGTGGTGTGGATCGATTACGGTTTCTGGCGCACCCTGCGCCAGGTCACACTGCGCGCCATTAAACGCGCCCGCAGCAAGCAGGAGCTGTGGCCGGGTACCGGCAATCGGGAAAGCTTGCGCCGTGCCTTTTTGAGCCGCGAATCAATCATCCTCTGGTCGCTAAAAACCTGGCGTAGCAACCGCACGCGTTATCTGCGCGATATGGCCGATCCGCGCTATCAGCATCTGCGTTTTGTTCGCCTGACCTCGCCACAGCAGGTTGACGAATTTATCGCCAGTTTGTCCTAAGCTTAAGGTTTCTTCTGAACCAGAGGTGATGCGATGATCAAGGTGTATGGTGTTCCCGGCTGGGGATCCGCTATCAGCGAAGTGATGTTGACGCTGGCGGAAATTCCTTATCAGTTCGTCGATGTCGATGGATTTGATAAACCCGGCCCGCAGCAGGATAGACTGCGAAAACTCAATCCACTGTGTCAGGTGCCAACCCTGGAGATGGATGACGGCAGCGTGATGACGGAATCAGCCGCCGTGGCGCTGATGATCCTCGATGCCCGTCCCGATTTAGCGCCCGCCGCAGGGAGCCATCAACGCCAACAGTTTTATCGGCTGCTGGTCTGGCTGGTCGCCAATGTTTATCCCACCTTTACCTACGCCGATTATCCGCAACGCTTCGCCCCGGACGCAGCGGATCAGCTGGTGGAAAATTGCCAGAAGTATCGCAAAACGCTCTACCTGTGGCTGGAAACGCAGCTGCAGGCCACACCTTACGCTTTTGGCGAACAGCTCACGCTGCTGGATATCTACCTTTGCGTGATGCGTAGCTGGGGCCCGCGCCACGCCTGGTTTGCCGAGCATACGCCGAAGTTAACCGCCATTGCCGACGCCGTCTGTCGGCTGCCGCAACTGCAAAGCGTGCTGCAAAAAAATGAGATTATCGGGGCGGATCAACGGTAAAACGCACAGAAGCGAAAATAGTCATAAGCGGGGCGGGCTACTATCAACCGGTCCCCTTTTTATGCCGCCCGGTTTTGCCGGGTGACATCTCTTTATTCAGGAGCGTGCTATGCCACATGTCGATATCAAATCTTTTCCCCGTGATTTTAACGATGAACAAAAAACGGCGCTGGCCAACGCTATCACCGAAGTGATTATTCGCCATTTCAACAGTAAAGAGAGTTCGGTGAGCGTGGCGCTTAACGCTGTCGCTGAGGAAAACTGGAAAGCGCAAGTATGGGATACCGAGATTGCGCCGCAGATGGAAATGCTGATTAAGAAACCCGGTTACTCCCTCTAATCGCCTGCCAGCCCACAGCGCAGCGTGGGCTTCTATGATTTTTCCCTTGCGGATTTTTCAATTTTAATGAAACACCGTTTTGTGGCGTGCTTCGAATTTTTAGCGCGCGGGTTAATGCTACATAACTCTTTTTCCCATGGAGAACATTATGTCGCGGACACTCACCTCACTGGCTCTTGCCGGGCTGCTTATCACTCCCGCCGTTTTTGCCGACACCTCTTTCCCCGTCTGGCCGACGGGGGATGCCCCCGGCGCGAAAAATAGCCCGGTCACCTTTAACTTAACCGAGCGAAGTAAGAATCCCGCGCTGCCGGACCGGGCAGTCACCGGCATTCGCGCCCCACAAATCACCGTTTATGCGTCGCAAAAACCTAACGGCACGGCGCTTCTGGTGATGCCCGGCGGCTCTTATAAACGGGTGGTACTCGATAAAGAGGGAAGCGATTTAGCCAAACCCTTTAATGCCCGTGGCTACACATTATATGTGATGACCTATCGCATGCCGGAAGATGGACATGCTGAAAAATCCAATGCGCCACTGGCCGATGCGCAGCGCGCGCTACGCACTTTACGCGCGCAGGCAGCTGCGGGGCAGATTGAAGCTAAAAGAATTGGCGTGATGGGCTTTTCGGCGGGCGGACACGTGGCAGCAAGCCTTGAAACCCGTTACGACGAGACGGTCTATCCGGCAACGGATAGTATCGATAAGCTGAGCGCGCGCCCGGATTTTGTGGTACTCGGTTACCCGGTAATCTCCATGGATGCTGCCATTGCTCACCCTGGATCCCGTGAAGCGCTGATCGGCAAGACACCTACCGCCGAGCAGATCAAACACTATTCCCCGGAGCTGAACGTCACGGCGCAAACGCCGCCGACATTTTTGCTGCACGCCGTGGACGATCCTTCGGTGCCCGTCGCCAACTCGCTGGTGATGTTCAACGCGCTACATGCGCACAATGTGCTGACGGAAATGCACCTGTTTAGCCAGGGGCAGCACGGCTTTGGCGTGCGCGGCGTAACGCATTTGCCTGCCGCCGTCTGGCCGGAACTGGTGATGAACTGGATTGAAGCGCTGCCGAAATAACCGGCTATTTACCGGCACCGGCGGTAAGGATTTTGCCGCTGGTTACAAAGGTGCCACCGCCGAGATGATGGAGGGTATTCAACTGGTCGTCGTCAAAATGCCAGCGGCCGTTGATAAAGGCGCGCTCATCGGCTGCGGCGGAAACCACCTCACCAAACAGTGTGTCATATTTTTCCAGCGCCGCGGTCGGCGGTAATAAGCGGCACTCCATCCAGGCAAGACACTTTTCTTCTACCACCGGCAGGCCCAGTACCGGCCCGGCAATCGCCGGAATGCCATAACAGTTAAATTTGTCCTCATCGCGCCCGGTAACGCTGCCGACAGCGTAACTCCAGTTGGTGGCCGCCACCCCCGGTACCACAATGCCAAACATCCCGCTGCGCAGAATAAGCTCTCGCGACCAGGCGCTTTTATCCACCACGATAGCTATGCGCGGCGGCGAGAATTCCACCGGCATCGACCAGGCTGCCGCCATAATATTGCGACGATCGATCTCATCATCGCGGCTGGTAATCAGAATGGTCGGACCGTGGTTCAGCAGGCGGCTGGCGTGTTCTAACGCCACAGGTCGGAAATGGCTCATAGCAGTTCCTCTGTGCAAAAGTATTCGGCATTAAAGGCCTGAAGCGGCGCGAAAAGCAAGCCTGTGCATTGTAGAGTCTAAAGCTTAGTGAAAAGATAACCCAAGTTAAGCAAATATCTTCTACTTCTGATGCATCATCTAATGGTCATAGCTGTACTTTGGACCCAAGTTTTGACCGCGTAAAAGCTCAGTGGCTAAGCATATTGATATGTACGGCGCAAAACGGCAGAGGCGTGCGATATCTTTGAAAGTTAGTATTTCACCTTACGCTCCGAGATTATCCAAGGTTGCCTGCATAAAATAGCGCTCTTAAACACGACGCCCAGCGCTCCAAACTGATCTTCTTGACCGTTAGTTTATCGCTTTCTTATCTCACCATGCACATCGTGATTAAATGACTATGGCAACTGCACTTTTCAAAAGGAAGACTAAGACATCAGAAATAGTCCGCCGACTGAATATTGCCCGCTCCACGAACTATAAAATTATTAGGTGGAGCGTAAGTATTCCGCATTTTCATTGCCATTGGACAATGCTTTTTTAAATAAAATTACGCTATTTTATGCTCCATTAAATCTGAAATCTGACATGGAGTCAGTATGATAATCAGCCCGCCGTTTATCCGTCCTCGAAACGATGGTGAAAGTGATGCCTCATGGGTTGCAAGGATGATGCCCGTGGACAGCCGCCGTAATTTCCCGCTCAATGCGCACGCATCATGGCATGGTGGTGTACATATCACGCATACCGACACCGGTCACCGTCCCGAAATGGTCCGGGCGATTGCTGATGGTGTGGTTATTTCTTTTCGCAGGCCCTCCACCGACAACAAACGTGATACCTTCCCGCTGAATTATAATGGCAGAACCAATGACGGTTATGTATTGCTCAGGCATGAAACCGATATCGGTGAAAATTGCAGCATTATGTATTACTCCCTCTATATGCACCTCCGGGACAGGCTGGATCCCGCTATCAGTGAGGGGGCCCGGATCTGGCGCAAGGATACTGTCGGGCAGAGCGGTATGGTGGATAACGTGAATGCCTTCCACTTCCAGGTGTTCTGTGACAACGCGAATATGCTGAAACTGACCGGGCGCACCGCCCCCGAACTGGATATCACCCGTGACGGCAGAACCGACACTGTTTATGGCGACATTCATTTTTATCTGCCAGCAGGTACACGTTTTTATGAATCTGTACCTGATCCACGCTCACCGGATACAGCTTATCTGCATGCAGTCCATACCAGCACAGAGCCGCTCTACGTCAGCATGACCTTCGCAGAAGGCGACTGTACCATGGTCACTCGCAGGCAGAATTCCACAATAGTGACACTCTTCAATATGGTGGGTGATCCGTTGGTGAATGCCGATGCTGATCAGTTGGATAATGGTCAAGATACCGTGCTGCGCTATGAGTACAACCTCTACAACACTGCAAATCGCCTGTACCCCCAGAACCCATCAGCTGGTTTTGAACTGCTTCGCTTCGGCCGGATCATCAATACTGAATATGAAACCCTGACACCGGTCAATGCCCCACTGTGGCGTACCGTCAACTTTCCCGGTGGTACGGGCATGGTAAATCTGGCCTTTTCAAACATTAAAAAATTCAGCGATGCCGACTTCCCACACTGGACGGGGTGGCGAATGGTTGATGACGATACGGACACAAACAGCCAGTGCAATTCTCCTTTTATTGCCGTCCTGCAAGAAAGCGAAAACTTTGGGGAACAGAGAAACCGGCTCATCTGTAACTTCCCGCTGGAATGGAATTCCTCCACGTTTGATCAACGTTATGCCTGGCTGAAAACGGGAGCTGACGATATCCCGGTCATGTCAGATACGGACTATGAAGAACTGAAAAGTCATGCTACTGCACTGTGTTTTGAAACAGGTGAGCTCGGAACAGGCAGGATGTGGCATTTCCATCCTGAGGCTTTCATTAGCCATTTTCGTAAGTGCTGCTGGTTGAGTAAATCTGAACTGAAACAGCTGATACCCCTTAACGTAATTAGAATGGCTCGTCGCAATAATTATCTTTGGGAACCCATAGCCTATAGAGATACAACCGGAAGTATGGCAGAAAGTATTCGAACTCACCTGAATAAGGCAATGCAAAAATACCTTATCATTACACCTCTGCGTATCGCCTGTTTCCTTGGGAATGCCATACAGGAGACGCAGTGGCTATCCCAAAGAGAAGAGTTTGGAAACCGACAAGTTTGGTATCATCCCTGGCATGGGCGGGGGCTATTGCAACTCACCAGCCCCAGCAATTACTTTGATTATTTTAGCTTTTGCGGACGTGTGTACACAAATGACATAAAAAACAGATTATCTTCAGAATACAATCGATTATATGCAAATAGTAACATTAGGCTGACAGACAATCGTCTTTCAGATGTAGAAAATGATACTCCTGATGACGTTATTATGTGGAGGGATAATGTTAGCAGTAACGACTACAACGTCGTAAGCAGCGCTGGTTTTTACTGGATTTCAAAATCTATGGCTTATTATTCTGATGCAGAGCATATACTTGAAAGATGTAGCATTAACACGAACCTCAGAATGAGAATCTACTACCGAAGCCCTGCTTTCTGGAAGGCCAGTGCTTCAGTTAATCTACCTGGGAGAATAAATACACTCTATTCCGTTGCCCTCAATGGTTTTATTGATCGCTGCTGCGTATACGGTAGTGCCATTTCAGTTCTCACTGAGCAGAAATTTCCAGATATTAATGCCAATGTAATTATCGAAAAACCAGAATCAAATCAGCTAAGGAGAGGGTAATGAACCGATATTTAATATTTCCGATTGTGCTTTTATTTATTGTCCCCTCTCTTGTCACTGCTCAATCTCGAAGCCAACAGGACATTGAGTCTGATAATTATGCATTGACATTACTTCATAATACGATTGTAAAAAAGCTGCAAACTGAACCAAAGCAAGCATTAGAAAAAATTGCTAAGGATTTCCCGTTAACTGGCAGCACTGACTTTACAATCGATGTGAATACATCAAAAAAAACATTCAAAAAACCGTCAATTGAAATTAGCAACGATGAATGGCAAGCATTTATCAACACAAATTTCAACGCGGAATCGGAAAATGGAAAGATAAATTGCAAACTTGTTGATATCGATGATGACGGTAAGAGAGACCTTATTATTAACAGCTATGTAGGGGGTACTGGATTATTTAGTTACACTGGGGTCCTAAAGCGTGTTGGTGACAAATTTATCGCTATAAATAACCATACTGACAATGGTGCCCATGCGATAACTGGAGCACTATATTCAGAAAATGGGCGCGGAGCCAATCAGTGGAGCGAGTGGGTACGTATTAATGGCCAAGTCTATGCACTTTGGTTCAATGGTGAATATGATGAAGATACCTTTTATTTGTTACGGCCATTTAGTAAAGATGCCCTGGTCCCAAGCATAACTATTTTTTATCAACATGAATACGATGTCTTATCAATTGAACCACAAGATAAAGGGGAACAGTTGAATCTAAAACTAAACGCCCATGATAAAAAACAGTTAATAAAATCCCTCAATACACAGGAATACTACACCAAACAACAGCCACATGTATCAAAGCCAATTTGTCCCATACCAGCAGGCACATTAACAGAAGACGTAGATAATTATAGATCGGGCATTGCTGGGAATTATGTCACGCAACCTATCGCAGTTATCCCTGTTTGGTTGAACGGAATGTGTTTTATTGGCTCCGTCGAAAGCTATTTTGGTCGTGGTGAGTTTATTACCATCAGTGCGCCGAAGGATTTAGAGATACTTGGCACTTACTCGATTACGGGGTTTCGCCATATAAAATCTATAAAAAGCGCCTGGAAATCAAGAGAGGAAAATATTCCTTTATAATAGGCCCTACGGAAGATCCAGCGGAATCAACTGAGCATAACATTCTCTGTCAGCGACGTTAGTAACGCACTGCGGCGTTGATGGAGGACTGGCAACAAAAATTTTTGCTTACCTAGCCCGCCATAATCGATTCGCGCGTATTTTCGTTGTACTTAGCCCCTGATGCCTTATACGGCATTTCGGGCCACCACAATCTGCCCGCGCCCCTGTTCCTTCGCCAGATACAGGGCCAGATCCGCCGCACGCACCAGGTTATCGGCACGGGCGTGACGCGGCCAGGTCGCCAGCCCAATGGAGACCGAAACCGGACCAATATCCTGCGATTCATAGATCATCTGTGCGTTCATAACGTTACGCAGAAGCTGTTCGGCGATTTTTTTCGCCTGCGTCTCATCGGCACCGGGCAGCACCAGTAGAAACTCTTCGCCACCGTAGCGAAAAGCGACGCTGGTATCATCCAGCGTCTCGTTAATCAGCCGCGCCATCTCGCGCAACACCTTATCGCCGGCATCGTGACCGTAGCGATCGTTGAGCTTTTTGAAATAATCGACATCCACCATCAGGACGCTTAACCGCGAACTTTCCACCATCGCGTGGTCGAGCATATTGCGCAGAGTTTCATCCAGGCTATGGCGGTTAAACAGACCGGTTAGCGAGTCATGCATCGCCCGCTCCGTCAACGTGTCGCGCAGGCTCTGATTGGCGAGCGCCAGCGCCAGGGTTTCCGCCAGCAGTTCCAGGTAGATCCACGGCGGCTCTTTATCGGCATGCGTGTTATCAAACGTGAGCAGACCGATACTTTTATTTTGCGCGTTAAGGGGCACGCAAATCGCCTGCAAAGCCTGGGCTGGCGCGAGGTGTTCGCAGGGCATATCAATACTGTCCCTGGCGGGGCTGTGCAGCTGTCCCCGTTTCAATGCCCAGCAAGATTCAGGCGCGAAGGGCGCATCTTCGCCAGGCGGCAGGCCCCAGCGCGCCACGCATTTCATGCGTTTCGTCTGCGCGTTGAGGATAAACAATCGCCCACCCATATCGGGAATAATTTGCGGCGCAAAGCGGCTGACCACGCGAAAAATGGCCTGATGGGAATCGCACCCCTGCAGGCGCTGCGTCATGCGCGCCAGCAGCGTACGCGTCGCCCATTCCGCGTCGCGCTCCTGTTCCAGCCGCTGTCGGGTGAGGCCGTTTTCACGAAAGATACGGATCGCCTGCGCCATATCACCAATTTCATCCACCTGCGCCAGCACCGGCGCTTCGACATTGTAATCCTGGGTGGCCAGTCGATTGACCACATCGCTCAGTGTCACCACCGGGCGCAGGATGCGGTGTTTGATAATAAAACCGAGCACAAACAGAAACAAAAGGGCGGTCAGCCCGACCATGATTTCTGACACCGTGCGTAAGCGCAGAGAGCGCTCGGTAGCCTCCGAAATCGCCGACTGCACGCGCTGATCCGCCAGGCTACGAAAGTGCGCAAAACGGTACTCCGCCTCGGAAAGCCGCTCTTCGTAGCTCGGGCTATACAACAGGTTCATCGCCTCGTTTGCGTTCCCGGCTTGCATATCGGCAATAGCGATGCGCTGCTCATCTTCCAGCTGATCCAGCGTTGCCAGACCATCGCGCAGGATCGACAACTCCTCATCGGACGCGCCGCGGTCGCGCAGGGCGGCCAGATGTTTTTCAAGATCCACATCCTGCTGCTGACGGGTTTTCCAGCTCTGCACCGTTTCCGGCTGTTTTTTGATCACCGCTTCGCGTGCGATATCACTTAACGCCCAGGCCTCTTTTTCCAGCGCATCCGTCAGCGAATCGACAATACGGCTTTGCGCAACGGCCTCACGCTCCGCATGCTCCGCGTTCGAGGCCATAAACAGCGCCACGCCTGAGGAGAGGGTTAGCACAACGGTGGCGACATAAGCAAAATTGGTGATTGTTGCGATGCGCACAAGGAACCTTTTGATCGGAGAAGAGAGTAATGCCTTTTAGTGTAGACATTCAGTTAAAAATCAATAAGACATATTGACGTCATTTATCCGTCATATTCCTTCCATATAGTCAGCGGCATCAAATCCCAAAGAGGATAACAATATGTTTGCTCCCCCTGACTTCTGTTCAGGTGGATGCGTCCCGCTGCAATACGGCGGGTTCGTCACCTTTTGCTTGCGCGGGAGGGGATGATGACCGCATTCACTAACATCCGGCTCAACGGCGTTTCCTTCGCCTTTGGTACGCATACGGTTCTCAATCACATCGACTTAGATATCCAACCAGGTTCTATCGTGGCGCTGCTTGGGCCATCCGGCTGCGGCAAAAGTACGCTGCTGCGCCTGCTGGCGGGGCTAAGCACGCCGGCAGAGGGCGAAATCTGGTTTGGCGACAGACTGGTGGCAAAAGCGGGCTGGGCACTGCCGCCGGAAGCGCGCGATATTGGCATGGTATTCCAGGATTACGCCCTCTGGCCGCATATGAGCGTGGCGCAGAACGTCGCCTTTCCCCTGAGGATGCGCAATGTACCGCGCAAAGCGCGCGAAGAGCGGGTGATGGCTGCCCTAAACAGGGTCGGGCTGGCTGAATTTGCCGAGCGCAAACCGGCCGGGTTATCCGGCGGGCAGCAGCAGCGCGTGGCGCTGGCGCGCGCGATTATTGCCGAACCGGCGATCCTGCTGTTTGACGAACCGCTCTCCAACCTGGATAGCGCACTGCGTGAATCCTTATGTCATGAGATGGCGCATCTGCTGCGCCAGCTTGGCACCACTGCCGTCTATGTCACCCACGATCGTCGCGAAGCCCACTGGCTTGCCGACCGCATTGTGCATTTAGCATCCGGCACCGTTGAATCTGTCCACACCGTTACGCCATCCGCAGGGGAAATTGCATGAAAGCTTTATTGTCCGTGAAACAAGGAGTCGCAGTCGCTATGGTACTGTCGTCGATGTTCTTCTCCAGCGCCCATGCGCTGACCGTCTATACCGCAGGCCCAGGGTCACTGGCGAAAAACCTCGCCGCTGGCTTTGAACAGCAGTCCGGGATCAAAGTTAATATCTTCCAGGCCACCACCGGTAAAGTGATGGCGCGGCTGGAAGCGGAACAGGCCAACCCACAGGCCGATATTCTGATTTCCGCCTCGTGGGATACCGCCGAAGATCTGCACAATCGCGGCTGGCTGTTGCCTTTTACCAGTAAGAATGCTGATAACGTGCCAGCAACGATGAAAAGCGCGGACTCAATCGCTCAGGGCATCTCGGCGCTGGGGATCGTCTGGAACACCCAAAGCGGCACCCCGGAGCCGAAAGAGTGGCGCGATCTAACCCTGCCGGAATTTAAAGATAAAGTCACCACGCCGGATCCGGCGCTTTCCGGTGCTTCTCTCGATTTGCTGATCGGTCTACAAAACGGTATGGGCGATAAGGCCTGGCAGCTGTTTGACGCGCTGAAAAAGAACGGCATGGTGGTCAGCGGCCCGAATGCGCAGGCGGTAACGCCGGTGATGCAGGGGGCAAAAGCAGCGGTGTTTGGCGCGGTCGATTATGTCACCTATGGCAATATCGCGCAGGGCGAATCCCTGAAGGTGATCTTCCCGGCCAGCGGCACCGTTATCGCGCCGCGCCCGATGATGATCCTCAAAACCAGCCAGCATGCAGACGATGCCAAAGCCTTTATTGATTATGTGCTTTCGCCTGAGGGGCAGAAAATGGTCGCCGACGCCTGGCTGATGCCAGCCCGCACCGATGTGGAAGCCAAACGACCGTTGTTTAATGCCCTGAAAGTACTGCCCACCCAAAGCGGCGGCAGCAGCGAGCGCGGCGAGGTTCTGAAACGTTTTAATACGCTCTTCGCACAATAATCCCTCTCTATCGGCGGGGGCAACCCCCGCCTGCAGGATATACGCTGTGAATCAGAGATTAATTGCGCACGCAACCCTGGCGCTGCTGCTGATACTGGTAGCACTGCCGATGCTGTTTATTCTTTTGCAGGCGCTGTTCCCGCACTTTAGCGCCGGGGATTTTCGCGCACCGTTTTCCGCCATCCCCCAGCTACTGGCAGAGCCGCAGCTGCCTGCAATGTTTGGTGGAACGCTGCATATTGCGTTGGGTGTAGCCCTGTGCAGCGCGATCATCGGTTTGCCCCTCGGCGTGGTGCGCGGGCTGTTTGATTTACCCTCGCCGAAACTGTGGGATCTGCTGTTTTTGATTCCTTTTTTAACGCCGCCCTATATTGCCGCGCTGTCATGGATGCTGGTACTGCAAACGCAGGGCTACCTGATGCAGCTCACCGGGCTGGATCTCAATAATCTGCTGTTCAGCAAAAGCGGCATTATTCTGGTGATGACGCTGAATATCTTTCCGGTGGTCTATTTTGCCGTGTCGCGCAGTTTGCTCGCCAGCGGGCAGCGTCTGGCGCTGGTTGCACGGATTCACGGCGCGACACCATGGCGGGCCTTTTACCATATCACGCTACCGTTGCTCGCCCCGGCGCTGGCCGCCGGGATGCTGCTGGCGTTTACCCTCGCGGTGGAAGAGTTCGGCGTACCTGCCGCCCTTGGCAGCCGCTCCGGGGTAATCATGTTGACGGTAGGCATTGAACAGAAGCTGGCGGACTGGCCTATCGATCTGCCCGGCGCATCATTGCTGTCGTTAGTGCTGGTAGCCATTGCGCTGTGCGGTTGGGGATTACAGCGCAAACTGACCGGCGATAGCGATGTCACCAGCGTCACCGGTAAACCTGCTGAAAATATCGGCGCAAAGCTCGGGTTGGCTACATTGCCAATCGTGCTGGTGATGGCTTTCATTGCCTTTCTCGCCGTCGTATTGCCCGGTTTGTCGATGACACTGACGGCTTTTAGCGCCACGCTTTCCGGCGGCCTGTCGCTGGATAACCTCACGGTGAAGCACTTTGCGGCACTGTTCGCCCAGCGCGGCGATGCGCTGCCCGCCCTCGGCACCAGTTTATCGCTGGCGTTCGGCACGGCGCTGATTACCGGCGCAGTGGGTTTATGCGCCGCCTGGTTAGTGGTGATGCAAAAGATAAAAGGGCGCAGGGTTATTGATGCGTTATCCCTAATGCCCGCGGCGTTGCCCGGCGTAGTGGTGGGCGTCGGTTTGATTTTATTGTGGAATCGCAGTTTCTGGCCGGTTTCGCCCTATAACACCTGGGCAATGTTGCTTATCGCTTACTGTTGTCTGTTGCTGCCGTGGCCGGTGCGCTATATCAGCAGCGCCATGCGCCAGCTCGGCGCGAATCTGGAGCCCGCCGCGCGGGTGCACGGCGCCAGCGCGTTACAGGCGCTGCGTTTGATTGTGCTGCCGTTGATCTTCCCGGCGCTGCTGGCGGCAATGCTGATGGTGTTCGCCATTGCCTCACGGGAGCTGGTCACCTCGCTGCTGTTAGCCCCGGCGGGCACGCAAACCGTGGCGGTGTTTATCTGGCGACAGTTTGAACAAGGCTCAGTAGGACAGGGGATGGCGATGGCGACATTGACGCTTATCACCGGACTGACGCTGATGCTGGTGGCCCTTGGCATCATGCAGCGTGGCACAAAGCGCTAAATCAAGGGCACGAAATTACCGGCGTCGCAAAAAAAATGCGTTATAACAAGGGGACATCATTCGCAAGGAGCCTGTATGACCCCTTTTTTGACTGCCTATCTGCAGCGCATCGGCTGGACGCAAACCCCCGATGTCTCACTGGAAACCCTGCGCGGGCTGCATTTACATCACAACGGCGCGATCCCCTTTGAAAATATCGACGTGATCCTGCCCCATGAAATCGATCTGAGCGATGAAGGGATCTTTCAGAAACTGGTGGTCGCCCGACGCGGCGGCTACTGCTTCGAGCAGAACGGATTATTTGAACGGGTATTGAAAGAGGTGGGGTTCACGGTGCGCAGCCTGCTGGGACGGGTGATCATTGCCGATCCGCCAGATATGCCACCGCGCACCCATCGTATTCTGCTGATACAGCTGGCGGGCGAGCCGTGGATTGCCGACGTTGGCTTTGGCGGGCAGTCGCTGACCGCACCGATCCGCCTGCAGGAAGGGATTGAGCAGGCCACGCCACACGGGCTTTACCGTTTGCAGCGCAACGGCGATGACTGGATACTGCAGTTCCGCCACCATGAGCGCTGGCAGTCAATGTATCAGTTTGAGATGGGACAGCAGTATCAGGCGGATTTTGTGATGGGCAACTTTCATACGGCGCACTGGCCCACCTCCCATTTTCGCCACCATTTGCTAATGAGTCGTCATCTGCCGGATGGCGTAAAGCAGACCTTAACCAACTTCCATTTCACCCAGTGGCAGCATGGACAGGTGCAGGAATCGCAGACCTTTGCCGATGTTGCCGCCCTCTATGAAGCACTGCAAACCCGTTTCGGGCTTGGTGTGAGCGATGCCCGGCACGGCTTTAGCCTGCAACAGCTGGAAGCGGTGATGGCCGGTTTTGCACAGCATGACGAGAAAGCTTAACCGAGCTCTTTTTCTATCATAAACGCCAGATGGCGATTGAACGCCGCATCATCGACATCTGGCATGCCGAGAACACAAATCCCGTCGAGGCCGCACACCAGCGCAATCAGCCGCCAGGCGATATTTTGCGCCGTATCACCCTTGCTAAATTCCCCGGCGGCGCGGCCTTGCTCAATCATCTGCACCACTTTGCTGTGCCACATCTCCATGGTTAGCAGGTAAGCGCTTCGGATCTCTGGCTCTTTACTCGCCAGCAGTAACGCTTCGCGCCATAAATGGATATAGGGTTCAAGCCCGCCTTCATCGCTGCCCAACATTGAATGCAGCCGATCGCGCCACGGCGCGCTGTCGGGCACCACTTGCACCTCAAGCAGTTCGGCAATCAAGCGGATAAACGCCTGGGCTTTGAGATCGTTCGACGACAAAAAGTGGTGATGAACCTGCCCGGTAGCAACAGCGGCCTCGCTGGCGACGCGGCGAACGGTCATGGCAGAGAGGCCTTCCGCCAGCGCCACGCGCATCGCGGCGGTGAGGATCACTTCACGGCGATCCTCTTTATTCAGATAACGCATATCACCTCAGGGCAACAGGGGAAAGATGCGAAGTGTAACAAAAGTCTGGACATACGTTCAACTTTCCGTAGGATCGCTACCTGGACGTCTGTCCAGGAATGAAAAATGTTGGAGAGAAGTATGTTTCGTCAGTGGTTAACGCTGGTCATTATTGTGTTGGTCTATATTCCAGTCGCTATTGATGCGACGGTGCTGCATGTCGCCGCGCCCACACTAAGCGCGGTGTTAAATGCCAGCGGCAATGAGCTGTTATGGATAATTGATATTTACTCGCTGGTAATGGCGGGAATGGTGCTGCCGATGGGCGCGCTGGGCGACAAAATTGGTTTTAAACGGCTGCTGTTAATCGGCAGCGGCCTGTTTGGCGCGGCCTCCTTTCTCGCCGCATTCGCTTCCAGCGCCGGCTGGCTTATCGCCTGTCGCGCATTGCTGGCGGTGGGCGCGGCGATGATCGTTCCGGCGACCCTCGCCGGGATCCGCAACACCTTTGCCCATGCGCAGCAGCGCAACATGGCGATCGGCGTCTGGGCTGCGGTGGGTTCCGGCGGCGCGGCATTCGGCCCGCTGATTGGCGGGATGTTGCTGGAGCATTTTTATTGGGGCTCGGTGTTTTTAATTAACGTGCCGATTGTCCTTGCCGTGATGGCGTTAACCGCACGGCTGGTGCCGCGCCAGCAAGGGCGGGCCGATCAGCCGTTGTATCTCAATCAGGCTTTGTGCGTGATTGCCGCCATTCTGCTGCTGGTGTGGAGCGCAAAAACCGCCCTGAAGGGAACGCTGCCCGTGTGGATGGTGACTACTGCGCTGTTAGCGGGTGCGACATTGCTGACAGGGTTTGTGCGTGTGCAGCTGGCAGCGGCAACGCCGATGATCGATATGCGCTTATTTACCCATCGCGTGATCCTAAGCGGTGTGATGATGGCGATAATGGCGATGGTCACGCTGGTCGGTTTTGAACTGTTAATGGCCCAGGAGCTGCAGTTTGTACACGGGTTTACCCCCTTCGCCGCCGGGGTGTTTATGCTGCCGTTGATGCTGGCAAGCGGCTTTAGCGGCCCCATTGCAGGCTGGCTGGTGTCGAAACTCGGTTTACGGCTGGTCGCCGCAGGGGGCATGGCATTGAGCGCGGTCAGTTTTCTCGGGCTTTCCGCCACCAATTTCGCCACCCAGGGCGTGCAGGCGGGCATTCTGATGGCGCTGCTGGGCTTTAGTGCGGCAAGCGCGCTGCTGGCCTCGACGGCGGCGATTATGGCCGCCGCGCCAAAAGAGAAAGCCGCTGCCGCAGGGGCAATAGAGGCGATGTCGTACGAGCTGGGTGCCGGATTAGGTATTGCGCTGTTTGGGTTGATCTTAACCCGCACCTTCTCGGCCTCCATTGTGCTGCCCCAGGGGTTGAGCGATGATGCGGCGGCGCAAGCCTCTTCATCGATTGGCGAAGCGTTCCGCCTGGCGCATGAGGTACAGCCCGATATAGCTCAGGCGCTGATCGGTGCGGCGAAAAGCGCCTTTATTCACTCCCACAGCGTTGCCCTCGGCACCGCCGGAACGCTGCTGATGCTGCTGGCGATAGGCATCTGGTTTAGCCTCGCGCGGGTGGAAAACACCTAAGCTTTGCGAGGTGTGCGCGTTGACCACCAGCAGAGCAGCGATCCCGCGCACACCATAAGCGCCCCTTGCCAGAAGGAAAACGAGAGCGGGGCGCTTAATACCACCGCCGCCAGCGCGGAAGAGAGCACCGGCGTGAAATACGAGGCCGCTGCCAGCAGCGTGACGTTGCCGTGCAGGATACCGATATTCCACGCCGCGTATCCCAAACCGAGCGCCGTCGCGGTCATCAATAGTTTTACTACCACCGGCAGCGTAAAGACCATATCCGGCTGCGACGTCAGGGCAAATTTGACCCACAGCGTCGCCGCCGTCAGCAAGACAAACAGCGTAATACCGTTTGCGCCGTTGGCATATTTCGTCGTCACCGTACAGTAAATGGCCCAAATAAAGGCCCCGACAAAGGCCAGCCCATAACTTAACGGACTGCTGATAATATTTTGCTTGATACTGTCGATATTCAGTCCGCTGTCGCCGCCGAGTACCCAACTAACGCCCAATATCGCCAGTAATAAACCGGGAATAATCCAGCCGTTCGCTTTTTGCCCGGTAAATAATATTGCGCACATAATCGTCAGACTCGGCCATAAATAATTGACCATGCCGACTTCAATCGCCTGTTGACGGCTGGCAGCAAAGCCCAGCGAGAGCGCCAGGCACAGCTCATAGCTGACAAACAGCACGCTGCCAGCAATAAGATAACCGGGTGAGAATTTACGCCAGTCCGGAAAGCCAACGGTGATAATCAACAGCAGACCGCTCAGGGTATAAATCATCGCCGCGCCGCCGACGGGGCCGAGCCCTTCACTGACGGCGCGAATAAAACCAACCATCGTGCTCCAGAGTAATACCGCCAGTAAACCGATTAGCGTTGCGCGTTTTTTATTCATCACCGCGTATTTTCCCTAAAAAACAAAGCAAAACTTATAACACGGCAAAACGGCTTACGTGAAATTCATCACTCGGTAGCTACCTATTTTGAGTAAGAAAAATTTGCCGGGCGAAACTATTAGGTATCACGCCCCCGGCGTTATTGATTTACCGCAATTAATTGCCGCGCTGAAATGATTAGTTTCCCGCCGCAGTCGTAGACAATAATTGAGGAAAGCAATGGACGTCAGCCGCAGAAAGTTTTTTAAAATCTGCGCGGGCGGGATGGCAGGAACCACAGCGGCCATGCTGGGATTCACTCCCAAAATGGCGCTGGCACAGGCACGAAACTATAAATTACTCCGTGCCAGAGAGACGCGAAATTCCTGTACATACTGCTCCGTGGGTTGCGGGTTATTAATGTATAGCCTGGGCGATGGTGCAAAAAACGCAAAAGAGGCCATCTATCATATTGAAGGCGATCCGGATCATCCGGTCAGCCGCGGCGCGCTGTGCCCGAAAGGGGCCGGTTTGCTCGATTACGTTCACAGTGAAAACCGTCTGCGCTACCCGGAGTATCGTGCAGCGGGTTCAGACAAATGGCAGCGCATTAGTTGGGACGACGCTTTTGAGCGCATTGCCCGCCTGATGAAAGCGGATCGCGATGCCCACTTTGAAGAGACCAACGCCGCAGGCGTAAAAGTGAATCGCTGGCTCTCAACGGGTATGTTATGTGCCTCGGCGGCCAGTAATGAAACCGGCATGCTGACGCAAAAATTTGTGCGCTCCCTCGGGATGCTGGCGGTAGATAACCAGGCGCGCGTCTGACACGGACCAACGGTAGCAAGTCTTGCTCCAACATTTGGTCGCGGTGCGATGACCAACCACTGGGTTGATATCAAAAACGCCAACGTGGTGATGGTGATGGGCGGCAACGCCGCTGAAGCCCACCCGGTCGGTTTCCGCTGGGCGATGGAAGCCAAAAACAACAATGATGCGACGCTGATCGTCGTCGATCCGCGCTTTACGCGCACGGCTTCGGTTGCGGATATCTATGCGCCGATACGTTCCGGGACGGATATTACTTTCCTCTCCGGCGTGCTGCGCTACCTGATCGAAAACAATCAGATCAACGCTGAATACGTTAAACACTACACCAACGCCGCGCTGCTGGTGCGGGATGATTTTGCCTTTGAAGACGGCTTGTTCAGCGGCTATGACGCGCAAAAACGCCAGTACGACAAAACCTCGTGGAACTATCAGTTTGACGAAAACGGCTATGCCAAACGCGACGATACGCTGACGGATCCGCGCTGCGTGTGGAACCTGCTGAAACAGCACGTTGATCGCTATACGCCAGAAACCGTCGAGAATATCTGCGGTACGCCAAAAGTCGACTTCCTGAAAGTGTGCAAAGTATTAGCTTCTACCAGCGCGGTCGATCGTACCACCACCTTCCTGTACGCGCTGGGCTGGACACAGCACACCGTGGGTGCACAGAACATCCGTACCATGGCGATGATCCAACTGCTGCTCGGCAATATGGGGATGGCCGGTGGCGGGGTGAACGCCCTGCGCGGTCACTCAAATATTCAGGGGCTGACGGATCTGGGGCTGTTATCCACCAGTCTGCCGGGTTACCTGACGTTGCCGTCGGAAAAACAGACCACGCTGGAACAGTACATGGCGGCCAATACGCCGAAAGCACTGCTGCCGGATCAGGTCAACTACTGGAGCAATTACCCAAAATTCTTTGTCAGCCTGATGAAGTCGTTCTACGGCGATGCGGCGCAGAAAGAGAATAACTGGGGCTTTGACTGGTTGCCGAAGTGGGATCAGTCCTGGGATGTGATCAAGTACTTCAACAAGATGTCGAAGGGCGAAGTGAATGGCTATATCTGCCAGGGCTTTAACCCGGTGGCCTCTTTCCCGGACAAGAACAAAGTCGTCAGTACGCTCAGCAAGCTGAAGTACATGGTGGTTATCGATCCGCTGGTCACCGAAACCTCCACTTTCTGGCAGAACCACGGCGAGATGAACGATGTCTCTCCGGCGGAGATCGCTACAGAAGTGTTCCGTCTGCCATCGACCTGTTTTGCTGAAGAGGACGGCTCGATTGCTAACTCCGGGCGCTGGCTGCAGTGGCACTGGAAAGGCCAGGATGCGCCGGGCGAAGCGCTGAACGATGGCGAAATCCTTTCAGGGATCCTCCACCGTCTGCGCGAAATGTACACTCACGAAGGCGGTAAAGGCGCGGAGCCGCTGCTGAAAATGTCCTGGAACTACAGCCAGCCGCACAATCCACACTCGGAAGAGATTGCCAAAGAGAACAACGGTTATGCGCTGGCGGATCTTTATGACCCGAACGGACAGCTGTTGGTGAAAAAAGGTCAACTGCTGAACAGCTTTGCGCTGCTGCGCGATGACGGCACCACCGCATCATCGTGCTGGATCTACAGCGGCAGCTGGACCGAGCAGGGCAACCAGATGGCGAACCGCGACAACGCCGATCCTTCCGGGCTGGGTAACACCCTCGGCTGGGCGTGGGCGTGGCCGATGAACCGCCGCGTGCTCTACAACCGCGCCTCTGCGGATGTACAAGGCAAACCCTGGGATGCGAAACGGATGCTGATCAAGTGGAACGGTGCGAAGTGGGTCGGGAATGATATCCCGGACTTTAACACCGCGCCGCCGGGCAGCAATACCGGGCCGTTCATCATGCAGCAGGAAGGGCTGGGACGTCTGTTCGCTCTCGATAAGCTGGCGGAAGGACCGTTCCCGGAACACTACGAGCCGATGGAAACACCGCTCGGTACTAACCCGCTGCACCCGAACGTAGTGTCAAGCCCGGTGGTGCGTCTGTTCGAGGACGATGCCAAACGGATGGGTAAAAAGGATCAATTCCCGTATGTCGGCACCACTTACCGCCTGACGGAACATTTCCATACCTGGACCAAACATGCGCGTCTCAATGCCATTGCGCAGCCGGAGCAGTTTGTCGAAATCAGCGAAACCCTGGCGGCGGCAAAAGGCATCAACAACGGCGATCGCGTAACGGTGAGCAGCAAACGCGGCTTTATACGCGCTGTTGCGGTGGTGACGCGTCGTTTGCAGACGTTGCAGGTGCACGGTCAGCAGGTGGAAACCATCGGCATTCCGCTGCACTGGGGCTTTGAAGGGGTGGCGCAAAAAGGCTATATCGCCAATACGCTCACGCCGAACGTCGGTGATGCGAACTCGCAAACGCCGGAGTACAAAGCGTTTTTAGTCAACATTGAGAAGGCGTAAGGGGGCGCAATTATGGCTTTGGAAACGCAAGACATTTTGAAACGCTCCGCCACCAATCCGGTTACGCAACCGCCGCGTGCAAGGGATTACAAAGCGGAAGTCGCGAAGCTTATCGACGTTTCCACCTGTGTAGGCTGCAAAGCCTGCCAGGTGGCCTGTTCCGAGTGGAACGATATCCGTGATGAAGTGGGGCACTGCGTCGGGGTGTATGACAATCCCGCCGATCTGAGCGCCAAATCCTGGACGGTGATGCGTTTTAGCGAAACGGATCAGAACGGCAAGCTGGAGTGGCTGATCCGCAAAGATGGCTGTATGCATTGCGCAGATCCTGGCTGCCTGAAAGCGTGCCCGTCGGCGGGGGCGATTATTCAGTACGCCAACGGCATCGTCGATTTCCAGCAGGAGAACTGCATCGGCTGCGGCTACTGCATCGCCGGATGTCCATTTAACGTCCCGCGCCTCAATAAAGAGGATAACCGGGTCTATAAATGCACCCTCTGCGTCGATCGCGTCAGCGTCGGTCAGGAACCGGCATGTGTGAAAACTTGTCCGACCGGGGCGATTCATTTCGGCACCAAAGCCGAGATGCTGGAGCTGGGCGAACAACGTGTGGCGAAGCTGAAAGCACGCGGTTACACCAACGCCGGGGTTTATAACCCGCCGGGCGTGGGCGGTACCCATGTGATGTATGTGCTACATCATGCCGACCAGCCGGGGCTGTACCACAATTTGCCAAAAGATCCGCAGATCGACACGGCGGTGAATCTGTGGAAAGGGGTGCTAAAACCGCTGTCGGCGGCGGGCTTCCTCGCCACCTTCGCCGGGCTGATTTACCACTACATTGGCATCGGGCCGAATAAAGAAGTGGACGACGACGAGGAACATCATGAGTAAGTCAAAAATGATTGTGCGCACCACCTTTATTGACCGCGCTTGTCACTGGACGGTGGTGGTGTGCTTTTTCCTGGTCTCGCTGTCGGGCATCTCCTTTTTCTTCCCGACGCTGCAGTGGCTAACGGAGACCTTCGGTACGCCGCAGATGGGGCGCATTCTGCACCCGTTCTTTGGTGTGGTGATCTTCCTCGCGCTGATGTTTATGTTTGTGCGCTTTGTGCATCACAACATCCCGGACCGCAAAGATCTGCCGTGGCTGAAAAACATTGTCGAAGTGCTGAAAGGCAATGAACACAAGGTGGCGAAGGTCGGCAAATATAACGCCGGACAGAAAATGATGTTCTGGACCATTATGAGCATGATTTTTGTGCTGCTGGTGACCGGCGTGATTATCTGGCGGCCCTATTTTGCTCCCTATTTCCCGATTGAAGTGATCCGCTACAGCCTGCTCATTCATGCGGCTTCGGCGATTGTGTTGCTGCACGCGATCCTGATCCATATGTATATGGCGTTCTGGGTCAAAGGCTCGATCAAAGGGATGATCGAAGGAAAGGTGAGCCGCCGCTGGGCGCAGAAACACCACCCGCGCTGGTATCGCGACGTTGAGCGTCTGGAAGCGAAAAAAGAGAGCACCGAAGGCATTAAGTGAGTCAACCACGCTCCGGTAAATTCGCCGGAGCGTTTCCTCCCGTCACACGTTCCGCATATGCAAAAACCTGCCTGAAATGATGGACGTATGTGCCAGCTTGGCCATTTAAACTGGTCTGCCCGCGGTGAATAGTCAATAATGCCAGTCGCAATCTTTTAACAAGTGGTTAGTGGTATGAAAAAAACCGTTTTTTCGTTGGCACTTGCGACCTTTGGTCTGGGCATGGCGGAGTTCGGCCTTATGGGCGTGTTAACGGAACTCGCCAACAATGTTGGCATTTCTATTCCGTCAGCGGGACATATGATCTCCGCTTACGCATTTGGTGTGGTGATCGGCGCGCCGATCATGGCGCTGTTTTCCAACCGTTTCTCCCTTAAAAGCACGCTGCTGTTTCTGGTGGCCCTGTGCCTCGTCGGCAATGCGCTGTTTACCTTCTCAACCTCCTATACGATGTTGATTATCGCCCGGCTGATCTCCGGTTTCCCCCACGGCGCGATCTTCGGCGTGGGGGCTATCATCCTGTCGAAAATTGCCCCGCCGGGCAAAGTGACGATGGCGGTGGCCGGTATGATCGCCGGGATGACCGTTGCCAACCTGATCGGCATTCCGCTCGGCACGTGGATTGGCCACGCCTTTAGCTGGCGCTACACCTTTTTAATGATCGCCGTTTTCTTTGCGCTGGTCATCGTGTCGGTCATTTTCTGGGTACCGTCGCTGTTTGATACTCGCACAAGCCGCATGAGTGCGCAGTTTCACTTTTTGAAAAAGCCGGAACCGTGGCTGATTTTCGCCGCCACCATGTTTGGCAATGCAGGGGTTTTCGCCTGGTTCAGCTATGTGAAGCCGTTTATGGTTAACGTCCCGGGTTTTACCGAGACCGCGATGACGCTGATTATGATGCTCATGGGGCTGGGTATGGTGCTGGGCAATATGTTCAGCGGCAAAGTGTCGGTTAGATTCAGCCCGCTACGCATTGCGGTGGTGACGGAGCTGATGATTATGCTCGCCATGCTGGTGATGTTTGTCGCGGGTGTGAGCAAAGTGGGGGCGCTAACCCTTGGTTTTGTCTGCTGCGCCGGTCTGTTCGCCCTCTCCGCACCGCTGCAGATTATGCTGCTGCAAAATGCGAAGGGCGGTGAGATGCTGGGTGCGGCGGGCGGGCAGATGGCCTTTAACCTC
>NZ_JXAG01000014.1 GCF_000814905.1 Enterobacter sp. Bisph1 | reverse complement strand
GTCGCGAGGTGGCGTATATTACGCTTTCCTCTTTCAGAGTCAACCCCGTTTTGCAGGATTTTTCTCTTCAACCGAACCGGCGATTTGTGTGAAGTGATTCACATCTGCCGTGTCGATGGAGGCGCATTATAGGGAGTTCTCCGCCCCCCGCAATAGAAAAATGACATAAAAATGACTGACTGCTGCATTCCACAGCAAAACCCGCCTTTATACCTGTTTACACACAGACTTATCCACAATTGGCCAAAAGTACAAAAATTCGCGAGCGCTACGCAAACGTTTTCGTTACAATGCCCGCGCAAAAATATCAGCCTCTAAAGAGGTGTTAGCTAAATAAAAGGATCGATAATGATCGAGTATTTAGCTAACGCTCTCTGTAAAAGACCAATCCAGGGGATTTACCATGCAACAATCTCGTCCAGTCCGCCGCGCTTTGCTCAGTGTTTCTGACAAGGCCGGTATTGTCGAATTCGCTCAGGCCCTCTCGCAACGCGGTGTAGAACTGCTCTCTACCGGCGGCACCGCGAAACTGCTGGCGGAAAAAGGTCTGCCCGTGACCGAAGTCTCCGACTACACCGGTTTTCCGGAAATGATGGATGGACGCGTTAAAACCCTGCACCCGAAAGTCCACGGCGGCATTCTTGGCCGTCGCGGCCAGGATGATGCGATCATGGCGCAACACGCGATCGCGCCGATCGATATGGTGGTTGTTAACCTTTATCCCTTCGCCCAGACCGTTGCTCGCGAAGGATGCTCGCTGGAAGATGCAGTAGAGAACATTGATATCGGCGGCCCTACCATGGTGCGCTCCGCCGCGAAGAACCATAAAGATGTAGCTATCGTGGTGAAGAGCAGCGACTACAGCGCCATTATTAGTGAGTTGGATAGCAACGAAGGCTCATTGACGCTAACGACGCGTTTCGATCTGGCGATCAAAGCGTTCGAACACACGGCGGCCTACGACAGCATGATCGCCAACTATTTCGGTAGCCTGGTGCCCGCCTATCACGGCGAAAGCAAAGAACCTGCCGGCCGCTTCCCGCGGACCCTGAATCTGAACTTCATCAAGAAACAAGATATGCGCTACGGTGAGAACAGCCACCAGCAAGCGGCCTTCTATATAGAAGAAGAGATCAAAGAGGCTTCCGTTGCCACCGCTCAGCAGCTGCAGGGTAAGGCGCTCTCCTATAACAATATTGCTGATACCGACGCAGCGCTCGAGTGCGTTAAAACCTTCGACGAGCCAGCCTGCGTGATCGTAAAACATGCCAACCCGTGCGGCGTGGCGGTCAGTACTTCCCTGCTTGATGCTTACGATCGCGCGTATAAAACCGATCCAACCTCGGCCTTCGGCGGCATCATTGCTTTTAACCGCGAACTGGATGCAGAAACCGCGCAGGCGATCATCTCACGTCAGTTTGTTGAAGTGATCATTGCCCCTTCCGCCAGTGAAGAAGCGCTGAAGATCACCGCAGCCAAACAAAACGTCCGCGTGCTGGTTTGTGGCGAATGGGCGCAGCGTGTGCCGGGTCTCGATTTCAAACGCGTCAACGGCGGCCTGCTGGTTCAGGATCGCGATCTTGGCATGGTAAGCGCTGAAGAACTGCGCGTGGTAAGCAAACGCCAGCCGACCGAACAGGAGCTGCGTGACGCGCTGTTCTGCTGGAAAGTGGCGAAATTCGTTAAATCCAATGCCATTGTTTATGCGAAAGAGAATATGACCATCGGCATTGGCGCAGGCCAAATGAGCCGTGTCTACTCGGCGAAGATTGCCGGTATCAAAGCGGCAGACGAAGGGCTGGACGTTAAAGGTTCTGCCATGGCGTCTGATGCGTTTTTCCCGTTCCGCGATGGCATTGATGCCGCCGCCGCAGTGGGCGTAACCTGTGTTATCCAGCCGGGTGGATCGATCCGCGATGACGAAGTGATCGCCGCCGCGGATGAGCACGGCATTGCGATGATCTTTACCGATATGCGTCACTTCCGCCATTAATCCACGGAGCAGACAATGAAAGTATTAGTGATTGGCAACGGCGGGCGCGAACACGCGCTGGCCTGGAAAGCAGCGCAGTCGCCGCTGGTTGAGACCGTTTTTGTGGCACCGGGTAATGCCGGTACGGCACTTGAACCGACGCTGCAAAACGTCGCCATCGGCGCAACTGACATTCCGGCACTGCTGAATTTTGCCCAGAACGAGAAGATCGATCTGACGATTGTCGGTCCGGAAGCGCCGCTGGTGATTGGCGTGGTCGACGCCTTTCGCGCAGCGGGCCTAAAGATTTTTGGCCCAACCCAGGGAGCCGCGCAGCTGGAAGGCTCGAAAGCCTTCACCAAAGACTTTCTGGCGCGGCATAACATCCCGACGGCCGAATATCAGAATTTTACCGACATCGAACCTGCGCTGGCGTATCTGCGCGAAAAAGGCGCACCTATCGTCATCAAGGCCGATGGCCTGGCGGCGGGCAAAGGGGTGATTGTTGCGATGACCCTTGAAGAAGCCGAAGCGGCGGTGCACGACATGCTGGCGGGCAACGCCTTTGGCGACGCCGGGCACCGCATCGTCATTGAAGAGTTCCTCGACGGGGAAGAAGCCAGCTTTATCGTGATGGTTGATGGCGAACATGTGCTGCCGATGGCCACCAGCCAGGATCACAAGCGCGTGGGCGACGGCGATACCGGCCCCAATACCGGCGGTATGGGCGCTTACTCGCCCGCGCCGGTGGTGACTGATGAAGTGCATCAGCGCACCATGGAACGCGTTATCTGGCCAACGGTGCGTGGTATGGCGGCGGAAGGGAATACCTATACCGGTTTCCTCTATGCCGGGCTGATGATCGACAAAGCGGGCAACCCGAAGGTGATTGAGTTCAATTGCCGGTTTGGCGATCCGGAAACGCAGCCCATCATGCTGCGTATGCAGTCCGATCTGGTCGAACTGTGCCTGGCCGCCTGTGAAGGCAAGCTGGATAAGAAAACCTCGAAATGGGATAGCCGCGCATCGCTGGGCGTTGTCGTTGCTGCGGGCGGTTACCCGGGGAACTATCGCAACGGCGATGTGATTCACGGTCTGCCGCTGGAAGAAGTGGCGGATGGCAAAGTGTTCCACGCGGGCACTAAGCTTGCTGCCGATGATCGGGTGCTGACCAACGGCGGGCGTGTGCTGTGCGTGACGGCGCTGGGAAATACCGTCGCCGAAGCGCAGCAGCGTGCTTATGCGTTACTGACCGATATTCACTGGGAGGGCAGCTTTAGCCGTCGGGATATTGGTTACCGGGCGATTGCGCGCGAGCAGGCTAAGTAATTTCCCGCCTTTCACCCTCTCCCGCCGGGGGAGGGTATTTAAAAACTCTTCTCCTTCGGCTGCCAATGGCAGAAATCCTCATTGGCCACCAGCAGTAGCTGCGCCCCTTCCGGTGCTTCCAGCCATGCCAGGCTCACCGCCACCGCAGAATGGCGCTGACGCTCCTCAATACGCTTTAAAGCGTATTTGTCGAGGTCGGGCTTAACGCTCTGCCCTTCACAGGTCTGTACCGTATGATTGGCCTGCCAGCGCCCCTGGCGCAGCATCACATGGCCCAGACGCAGCGCATCGCTGGTCTGACGAATCTGCTCGGCCCGGTAGTGATACAGCGCAATCTGATCGCTGGAAAGCTGCTGTTTCTGGCCATCAATTTCACGTTGCATAAAGCTCAGTCCGCCGCGATCGTCAAAGCGTATGCGGATATGCTCCGGCGGTTTAGCGTAAATATTGAGTTCAACGAGGGTTAACGCATCGCCTTGCCAGCGATATTCGCTAAGGGAAGTGCTCCCGTGGTGCCACGGGCTAAAAGCGGTGAGCAGATGCGTCTCATCGCCCGAATCCTTACGCCAGATGCGCACCGCGCCCTCATCGCCGGCAAAGCCGCTGGCGGTAAAAGGGGGCAGTTTGGAATCATGGCTACAGGCCGTAAGCAACAGCACGCCCGCCAGCATCAGCGGGCGACAGCAGAATGACAAAAGGGGCGAAACCGCCCCTTCGACAAAACTGTTCACGGCCACGCAGTCTTACTTAACTGCGTCTTTCAGTGCCTTACCAGAAACAAATGCCGGCACGTTAGCAGCGGCGATTTTGATTTCTTTACCGGTCTGCGGGTTGCGGCCAGTACGCTCAGCGCGGTGGTTCACTTTGAAGGTACCGAAACCAACCAGTTGTACCGCATCGCCTGCTTTCAGAGACTCAGTAACGGCAGCCAGGGTGGATTCCAGTGCAGCTTTCGCTTGCGCTTTAGACAGATCGGCCTTGTCCGCAATTACATCAATCAGTTGAGTCTTGTTCATAAGTTATCCTTTCAATGTGTTTATCGCTTGCTAAGCATCGAGTGCGACGGAAATGCCTCAAAAGCACTCTCCTGCATACACGCACCGATAGCCACTTATTTTCGCCCCCCAAATGTAGACCAGACGGGGGTACGAAGGGAAGCCTTCAGGCACGACAAAACAGGCGTTAAATCACGTTTTGTTGTCTCATTGCTGCAAATTTATACCGATATTGCTGTCGCCGGCCTCGCGCAAGTCTGCGCGCAGTCCTTTGATCAGTTCAATATCGCGTTCTTCGCAGGCGGCCAGCAGGCGGAAAATCTCCCACTGGATATCCCATTCTTGCTCAACGGCGGGGTTTTCCCGCAGCTCTTCATCGGTCATTTCGCGCTCTTGCTGGGTCATTTCCAGCATCGCAACGGTCGTGATCGACGTTTTGCTAACTTCAATAGCATGCTCCAGCGTTTCACCACTCAGGCGCGAATGAATCAATTCGCTTAATGCCACACACGCATCGATGGCGGGATAAACGCCGTACAGATCGTAATCGTCTGCTGCCGGAATGGCCTCTTCCAGCTTCTCCAGTTGGCTATCGAAATTCACCTTCGCGTCTTTAACAATCTCTGTTTCCCACACCAGGTCGAGGATGCGGCGATAAAGCTGCGCATCGCCAAACTCTGTCTGCTGGCAGAATAGGGCGTAATTGGGGTACATACGCTCGCACAGGCAAGCCATAAAAACGACGTGCTGCCAGCTTTCCAGCTTTTCCAGACGCAGGTGAATCGGGTTTTGTAACATGATCGTTTCTCGAAGTCGGTAATGCGCGGCAGTTTACCCGATATCGCGCTGAATTGCCTGCCAACGCGCAAATGCAGGTCGACCGGATGCCACGGCATCCGCCCAGCGCGTCGGTTCCGGCAAGCGGTAACCTTTCATGCAGCGCTGCACCCATGCCAGCGCGCTATCCTGGCTGACGCGATGCCCGGTGGTGACAAACAGCGGATTGCAGCGCGCTTTGCTGCGCCACACCCAGGCAAGTTTTTCACCTTTATCCATTAGCGGCGACAGCGCGCCCGGTTCGTCCGCCAGCGGCTCGAACTTACCGCACAGCCGCTTTTTCGCCACGCCAATCGTCGGTACATCCACCAGCAGGCCAAAGTGGCTGGCCACGCCGAGGCGACGCGGATGGGAAATACCGTGGCCATCAACAAACAGCAGATCGGGTTTTTGCGACAGAAGCTCCCACGCGGCCAGCAGCGCGGGATATTCACGAAACGAGAGGAAACCGGGGATATAAGGCATGGTGGTGGCGATACGCGCCACCTGATATTCAACCAGCTCCAGCGACGGCCAGGAGAGCAGCACCATTGCCGCTCGCGTCACTTCTCCCCCCTGCTCGAATCCGACATCGGCCCCGCCGATCAATGTGGGCGGATCCTTATCCAGACGATCCTCACGGATCACTGAAGAAGCCAGTTCGAGTTGTTGAGCGCGTAATGACGCGAGATCCATACTATCTCCTTACGGGTGCCAGGAGGCCGACAGACGGTGCACCGCCTCGACAAATACTCCTGCATGTTCCGGTGGGACATCCTGGTGGATGCCGTGACCGAGGTTAAACACATGACCTTCACCTTTGCCGAACCCCGCGAGAATCGTGGCGACTTCTTCTTCAATGCGCGCGGGCGGCGCGTAAAGCATAGACGGATCCATATTGCCTTGCAGGGCAACCTTGTCGCCAACACGACGGCGCGCGTCGGCGATATCCGTTGTCCAGTCGAGGCCCAACGCATCGCAGCCGGTCTCTGCCATCGCTTCCAGCCACTGTCCGCCGCCTTTGGTGAACAGGGTCACCGGTACGCGGCGGCCTTCGTTTTCACGCAGCAGGCCGTCGACAATTTTATGCATGTAATAGAGTGAGAACTGCTGATAATCGCGCCCGGTCAGCACGCCGCCCCAGGTATCGAAAATCATCACCGACTGCGCGCCTGCGCGGATCTGCGCATTCAGATAAAGCGTGACGCTTTGCGCCAGCTTGTCCAACAGGACGTGTAGCGTGTGTGGTTCGGCGTACATCATCTTTTTAATCACGGTAAAGGCTTTGCTGCTGCCGCCTTCTACCATATAGGTCGCCAGCGTCCACGGGCTGCCGGAAAAACCGATCAGCGGCACTTCGCCTTTTAACTCACGGCGAATGGTGCGCACGGCATTCATCACATAACCCAGCTCATTTTCTGGATCCGGCACCGGCAGCTTATCGACATCGGCCTTGCAGGTTATTGGCGCGGTAAATCGTGGCCCTTCCCCGGCTTCAAAATAGAGGCCAAGCCCCATTGCATCCGGCACGGTGAGGATATCTGAGAAAAGGATCGCCGCATCCAGCGGGTAGCGGCGCAGCGGCTGGAGCGTGACTTCACAGGCCAGCTCGGCGTTTTTGCACAGCGACATAAAATCCCCGGCTTGCGCACGAGTCGCTTTGTACTCCGGCAAATAGCGGCCTGCCTGACGCATCATCCATACTGGCGTCATATCTACAGGCTGGCGCTGAAGCGCGCGCAGGTATCGATCGTTTTTCAGTTCGGTCATTGTCATTTCCTTAAGCGTCAGGCCGCCATTATATACTCTAAATAATGCGCGTTGCATGAAGGCGGCAACGCGCTCATTCCCCCGAAGCGGAAATCAGTACGTGGCCGGGGTGAACGACGAAAGCCAACGCACAGGCAGGTAAAGCGTGACGGGTAACAACCTTATTCGTCGTCTGCCCGACACAGCGCCACCGTATCCTCGATCAGTCGGCGCGCCACAGTGCCCGGCGGCGGGAGCAGCGGCAGATTGTCATAGCGATACCAGCCCGCATCGAGCAATTCCTTTGGATCGATTTTTATTTCACCGCTGTCATATTCCGCCATAAAAGCGGTCATTAACGATTGCGGAAAGGGCCAGGGTTGGGAAGTGACGTAGCGAAGGTTTTTCACCTTAATGCTGCTCTCTTCCATCACTTCGCGCGCAACGGCCTGCTCCAGGGTTTCGCCCACTTCGACAAACCCGGCAAGCACGGTGTAAATACCGTTACGATGGCGCGTATGCTGCGCCAGCAAAATGGAGTCATCGCGGCGGATGGCAACAATAATGCAGGGAGCGATTTGCGGGTAATAGCGTTCCCGGCAGTGATCGCAGAGCATCGCCCACTCGGTTTTACTGGGGCGCATAGTGTGGCCGCAGTAACCACAAAACTGGTGGGAACGGTAAAATTCCGCCAGCTGTACGCCGCGCCCGGCGAGCTGAAACAGCCCGACATCCTGATCGATAAGCAGACGAACGGATCCCATCTCCTGCCGTCGATTCTGGCGGATCATCCATACCGCTTCGCCTTGCCACTCACCGATGTGTAGCGCGCTCTGTCCCGCAAGATCGAAATTTCCTGCCGTGCCATGTGGTAATTCTCCACCGGGCAACCATAATTTTTGTTCATGGCTGACGATCCACCAGCCCCGATCGTGTGCTTCAATTATACGTACCATTTGCTGCATACCTTCGCTTTACGGGCATGTTATTAATATTATTATTACATCGTTTTGAACTTACATATTTGCGGAGCCATTTATGCTGAACCAGTTAGAAAGCCTGACTGAGCGCGTTAGGGGAAATAACAAACTTGTCGACCATTGGCTGCAAGCACGTAAGCAACTTCTTGTTTCTTATTACAATCTGGTTGGCATTAAACCTGGCAAAGGATCCTACATGCAGCTTAACGAAAAAGCGCTGGACGATTTTTGCCACAATCTGGTTGAGTATCTCTCCGCCGGTCACTTCAACATTTATGAACGCATCATTAACGATTTGGAAGGGAGTAGCCCACTTTTTGCGGCGACTCAGCTTTACCCGATGCTGAAAGCCAATACTGAAGAAATCATGAACTATTACGACTCCAGTTTAGAAAATGCCATCGATGATGATAACTGTCTGGAGTTCCAGCAGGCGCTCTCCGATATTGGCGAAGCGCTGGCTGCCCGCTTTACTCTTGAAGACAAGTTAATCGTGCTGGCCATTGATAACAACCTCAACGATAGCGCCAATGACGAAAGGGGCATGGCGCGACCCGCTTGAGTTCTTAAACAGTAACGCGTAATTTAAAAGTCGTTCCCCGTCTGCGGACGGGGTTTTTCTTGTCGGAGTGCCACTGTTTTACACCCGCGCTTTCGCGCTGTGTCAAAGCGGCAAATCTGTGAATCCTGAGCTTCTTTGCCGGATAAACAGCTGCTGCCCACGCAGACGCAGTGTGAAAGATAAAGTGTAACAAGGCTGAGACCGTTAATTCGGGATCCGCGGAACCTGATCGGGTTAACACCCGCGTAGGGAACAAGAGTAATCCATCTACATCAGCCACCCTTGCGGGCGGTTTGCTGCCATTACTCCATCCGTCGTCTGACAAGCCATCTCATAATTATGGAATGAGCTATGTCTGCAAAACTTACACGCCGTGAACAACGCGCCCAGGCGCAACACTTCATCGACACGCTGGAAGGCACCGCTTTCCCCAACTCCCACCGTATCTATATCACCGGCTCGCAGCCTGATATTCGCATTCCGATGCGCGAAATCAGGCTCAGCCCGACGCTTGTCGGTGGCAGTAAAGAGCAGCCGCAGTATGAAGAGAACGAAGCGGTGCCGGTGTATGACACCTCTGGCCCCTATGGCGATCCTGATATCGCTATCGACGTGCGGCAAGGGCTGGCGAAGCTACGTGCGCCGTGGATTGCCGCCCGCGATGACAGCGAAACCCTCAACCAGCGCAGCTCCGCTTATACCAATGAACGGCTGGCGGATGACGGCCTCGACGAACTGCGTTTTCGCGGATTACTGACGCCGCGCCGCGCCAAAGCGGGCCAGCGGGTCACGCAATTGCACTATGCACGCCGGGGAATTATCACGCCGGAGATGGAGTTTATCGCCATTCGCGAAAATATGGGCCGCGAGCGCATTCGCAGCGAAGTGCTGCGCCAGCAGCATGCGGGCGAAGGCTTTGGCGCGCGACTGCCACAAAACATCACCCCAGAATTTGTACGCGATGAAGTCGCCGCCGGGCGGGCGATTATTCCGGCCAATATTAACCACCCGGAATCGGAGCCGATGATCATTGGCCGTAATTTCCTGGTGAAGGTCAACGCCAATATCGGCAACTCGGCGGTCACCTCGTCCATTGAAGAAGAGGTGGAAAAACTGGTCTGGTCAACGCGCTGGGGCGCGGATACGGTGATGGATTTGTCCACCGGGCGCTATATTCACGAAACCCGCGAATGGATCCTGCGCAACAGCCCGGTGCCCATCGGCACCGTACCGATCTACCAGGCGCTGGAGAAGGTTAACGGCATCGCCGAAGATCTCACCTGGCCGGCGTTTCGCGATACGCTGCTTGAGCAGGCGGAGCAAGGTGTTGATTACTTCACTATCCATGCGGGCGTGTTGCTGCGCTATGTGCCGATGACCGCCCGGCGCCTGACGGGGATTGTTTCGCGCGGCGGTTCGATTATGGCGAAGTGGTGCCTCTCCCATCATCAAGAGAACTTCCTCTATACCCACTTTCGCGAGATCTGCGAAATCTGCGCTGCTTACGACGTTTCCCTCTCTCTCGGCGACGGTCTGCGTCCAGGCTCGATTCAGGATGCTAACGACGAAGCGCAGTTTGCCGAACTGCATACCCTGGGCGAACTAACCAAAATCGCCTGGGAGTACGATGTTCAGGTGATGATCGAAGGTCCGGGACATGTGCCGATGCAGATGATCCGCCGCAATATGACGGAAGAACTGGAGCACTGCCACGAAGCACCGTTTTATACCCTCGGGCCGCTTACCACCGATATCGCGCCGGGTTATGACCATTTCACCTCCGGCATTGGCGCGGCGATGATCGGCTGGTTTGGCTGCGCGATGCTCTGTTACGTCACACCGAAAGAGCATCTTGGCCTGCCGAATAAAGAGGATGTAAAACAGGGGCTGATCACCTACAAAATCGCCGCTCACGCCGCCGATCTGGCTAAAGGCCATCCGGGGGCGCAAATCCGCGACAACGCGATGTCAAAAGCACGCTTTGAATTTCGCTGGGAAGATCAGTTCAACCTGGCCCTCGACCCGTTCACCGCCCGCGCCTACCACGATGAAACCCTGCCGCAGGAGTCGGGCAAAGTCGCGCACTTCTGCTCAATGTGCGGGCCGAAATTCTGCTCAATGAAAATCTCCCAGGAAGTGCGTGATTACGCGGCAACCCAGGCGATTGAAGTCGGCATGGCGGATAAATCCAGCGACTTTCGCGCCCGTGGCGGCGAGATCTATCTCAAGCAGGAGGAGATCTGATGTATCAACCCGATTTCCCACCGGTGCCCTTTCGTCTCGGGCTTTACCCGGTTGTTGATAGCGTTGAATGGTTATCCCGCTTACTGGAGGCGGGGGTGCGTACTTTGCAGCTGCGCATCAAAGATCAACGTGAAGAAGAGGTGGAAGCGGATATAGCAGCAGCAATCGACCTTGGTCGTCGCTATCACGCGCGACTGTTTATCAATGATTACTGGCAACTGGCCATTAAACATCGGGCGTATGGCGTGCACCTCGGTCAGGAAGACCTGCAAACCACTGACTTAAAAGCCATTCGCGCTGCGGGCTTACGCCTGGGCGTTTCCACCCATGACGATATGGAAATCGATGTGGCGCTGGCGGCGCGCCCCTCTTATATCGCGCTGGGTCATGTTTTTCCTACCCAAACCAAACAGATGCCTTCCGCGCCGCAGGGGCTGGAGCAGCTGGCACGCCATATTAAGCGGCTGGGGGATTATCCGACGGTAGCCATTGGCGGCATTAGCCTTGACCGAGCAGCCGATGTGCTGGCCACGGGGGTGGGGAGCATTGCGGTGGTCAGCGCCATTACCCAGGCGGACGACTGGCAGCAGGCAACCCGGCAACTGCTGGAACTGGCGGGGGTGGGCGATGAACGATCGTGATTTTATGCGCTACAGCCGACAGATCCTGCTGGAAGAGATTGCCATTAGCGGGCAACAAAAGCTGTTTGCCAGCCGGGTATTGATTGTCGGGCTGGGCGGTTTGGGCGCACCGGCGGCGGTTTACCTGGCGGGCGCGGGAGTCGGCACGCTGGTGATGGCGGATGACGATGCGGTGCACCTGAGCAACCTGCAGCGACAGATTTTGTTTACCACTGAAGATATCAACCTGCCAAAAACCCTGGTGACGGCGCAGCGCCTGCACCGGCTGAACCCGGATATTGAACTGATTACCCTGCAGCAGCGCTTAAGCGGCGAGGCGCTGCAACAGCAGATTCAGCAGGCCGATGTGGTGCTCGACTGTAGCGACAATATGCAGACGCGTCAGGCGATCAACGCGGCCTGTGTGGCGCTGGAAACGCCCCTTATCACCGCCAGCGCCGTCGGTTTCGGCGGTCAATTACTGGTGCTTACGCCGCCCTGGCAACAAGGTTGCTACCGCTGCCTGTGGCCGGACGACGGCGAGCCGGAACGAAACTGCCGCACCGCCGGAATTGTCGGGCCGGTGGTCGGCATTATGGGCGCTATGCAGGCGCTGGAGGCAATCAAGCTGATCAATGGCCTGCATACCACCAGCGGGGAACTGCGCTTGTTCGATGCCCGCACCAATATCTGGCGCACGCTGGCGCTCAATGCTTCCCGCCAGTGCCCGGTTTGTGGAGGGCGGCATGCAGATACGCTTCAATGACGAACCGATGAATGGCGTTGTCGGATTGACGGCCGCCGCGCTGCTGGCGCGGCTCAATCAGCTTAAACCCGGTGTCGCGCTGGCCGTTAATCAACAGATCCTGCCGCGCGAGCAGTGGGAAAACTACCTTGTGCAGGACGGCGATAGCCTCCTGCTGTTTCAGGTTATCGCGGGGGGCTGAGATGTTACGTATTGCAGATAAAATTTTCACGTCACGGTTATTTACCGGCACGGGGAAATTTGCCACGCCAGCGTTGATGGTAGACGCGATTCACACCTCGGGCAGCGAACTGGTTACGCTGGCGATGAAGCGCGTCGACCTGCGCCAGCACAGCGATATGCTGTTGCAACCGCTGCTCGCTGCCGGGGTAACATTGCTGCCGAATACTTCCGGGGCGAAAAACGCCGAAGAGGCGATTTTCGCCGCCCAACTGGCACGGGAAGCGCTCGGCACCCGCTGGTTAAAACTGGAAATTCACCCGGATGCCCGTTGGTTGCTGCCCGACCCTATTGAAACCTTGCGCGCGGCGGAGAAGCTGGTGCAAATGGGCTTTGTCGTGCTGCCTTACTGCGGTGCCGATCCGGTACTGTGCAAGCGGCTCGAAGACGTGGGCTGCGCGGCGGTGATGCCTCTCGGCGCGCCAATTGGCTCTAACCAGGGGCTGGAAACCCGTGCGATGCTGGAAATTATCATCGAGCAGGCGACGGTTCCGGTAGTAGTGGACGCCGGTATCGGCGCGCCCAGCCATGCGACCCAGGCGCTGGAGATGGGCGCGGATGCGGTGTTGGTGAATACGGCGATTGCCGTCGCCGACGATCCGGTAACCATGGCGCGGGCTTTTCGGCTGGCCGTTGAAGCCGGAACGCTGGCCCGCCAGTCGGTGCCGGGCGCGCGCCAGCGTTATGCTGAGGCCACCAGCCCGCTGACCGGTTTCCTCGAGGTTTCGCCATGAGCGCCTTTACCGAGCGCTGGCGGGAACTGGACTGGGATGATATTCGCCTGCGCATTCACAGTAAAACCGCCGCCGATGTCGAACGCGCCCTGAGTGCCCGCCAGCCGACGCGCGAGGATATGATGGCGCTGCTCTCTCCTGCCGCCGCCGATTTTCTTGAGCCGATGGCCCAGCGCGCGCAGCGGCTTACCCGCCAGCGCTTTGGCAATACCGTCAGTTTCTATGTTCCCCTTTATCTCTCTAATCTCTGCGCCAACGACTGTACCTATTGCGGCTTTTCGATGAGTAATCATCTGAAGCGCAAGACGCTGGATGAGCAGGAGATTGCACGTGAGTGCGCGACGATCCGCGAGCTGGGGTTTGAGCATTTGCTGCTGGTTACCGGTGAGCATCAGGGAAAAGTCGGCATGGACTATTTTCGCCGTCATCTGCCGGCGATCCGCCGCCAGTTCGCCTCTGTACAGATGGAAGTTCAGCCCCTGTCTCAGGCGGAGTATGCCGAACTGAAGACGCTCGGGCTTGATGGCGTAATGGTTTACCAGGAGACCTATCACCAGAGTCAGTATGCGCGTCACCATCTGCGCGGCAACAAGCAGGATTTCTTCTGGCGGCTGGAGACGCCGGACAGGCTTGGCCGCGCGGGGATCGATAAGATTGGGCTGGGCGCATTAATGGGTCTTTCCGATAGCTGGCGGGTCGATTGTTATATGGCTGCGGAACATCTGCTCTGGCTGCAACAGCACTACTGGCAGAGCCGCTATTCCGTCTCGTTTCCCCGTTTGCGCCCGTGCGCTGGCGGAATTGCTCCCGCATCGATAATGGATGAGCGACAGCTGGTGCAAACCATCTGCGCGTTTCGTCTGCTGGCACCTGATACGGAACTCTCTTTGTCCACGCGCGAATCGCCCCACTTTCGCGATAATGTCATCCCGCTGGCAATCAATAACGTCAGCGCGTTTTCTAAAACGCAGCCGGGGGGATATGCGGACAACCATCCGGAGCTGGAACAATTTGCGCCCCATGACGCGCGCCGTCCTCAGGAAGTGGCCGATGCGCTGATCGCTCGCGGACTACAGCCGGTCTGGAAAGACTGGGATAGCTGGCTGGGGCGCGCGCCGCAAAAAAGCAGCGAAGCGCGGATAAATCCCTCTTCGGCCTAATCTCTGGGCCGTACCACGGGCGCGGATTACACCGCGCCCGATTTTCATACCTCACCTGCTTTCGCGTTTCAGATACGCGATCCGCCGCACGCCCCCTATACTGTTAGCTGTCACTTTCCTGCATGTTCAAGGACATGAAAATGCACAGTAAACAGCTCTCTTTTACCAGGCCGATCCTGTTCAGCCTGAGCGGCATATTCCTCAGCTTTGTGATTATCGCCGTAATGATCATCATCGGCATGCGAAGAGAGGCGCTGGATGAGTATCACGATGTTAATCGCAACTTTGTGCATAATCTGGCGGTGAATTACACTCAATCGATTCTGCATGAGAATGATTATGTCCTTAATCACGCTGCGGCGTTCTTTGCGCGTGATGACCAACTCAACGCCAGCGTCTCCGGCGATCGGGAAAAAGGGTTAAAACTGCTGATGCAGATGCTGGCGCTAATACCGTCGGTTTCCTCCATTTCTATCGCGAATACCGGAGGCGATTATTTACATGCACCGCAGGTGATGAGTAGTGAAACGGTTAACGCCAGTACGCGCCCGTGGTTTGTCCATCAGGCGGAAGCCAGCATGTTTAATCACTACACGCAGAGTTACACTGATTTACTAACCGGTAATCCGACGGTAACTATCTTTAAACCGGTTATTGCCCCCGATGGCAAGCTAAAAGGGACGCTCGCTTTTCATCTGGATTTAGCATCCATGGGCTTTACCCTACGAACTGTACAATCCCCTATGCCAGGTGATTTTTTTATCGTCGACGCTGAAGGCAAAGCGATACTGCATCCGGAGACGGGCGCGCTGTTCAAAACGCGAATCAGCCCGGCTTTACTTGCGGAGATGAACAGCGGCGAAGGGCAGCTGTACGATAAAAGCAGTGCTACCTGGTATTACTACTACTCATTTACCCATCCAGAATGGTTTGTTATCTATAAAGTTTCTGCCAGCACGATTGATACCCGAGCTCGCCATCAGAGCCTGCTTGTCGGCTGGGGATTCACCACGGCGGCAGTAATGATCATCCTGTTCGGCCTTTATTTAAGCCACAGCGCACGCACGGTGCTCATTAATATTATTAATGCGATAAAAACCGGTGATGTCGAGCACGCGCCACGCCTGGAAGCGATGCTCAGCAAGGCCATTGAGAGCAGTAAAGAGCGGGAAAAGACGTGGGTGCGTCAGGCAACAATGGATGCGCTGACCAACTGTAAGAACCGCCGCGCCTTTGATGCTGATACGGCCGCGCTGATAAACGATCACCAGCCGTTTGCTCTGGCGCTGGTGGACATTGATAACTTCAAATCCATCAACGATACATGGGGCCATTTGAATGGCGATATCGTGCTGCGCAACGTGGCGCGAGAAGGTATTCAAATCATGCAGCCGCAGGGCATTTCGCTCTATCGCTACGGTGGGGAAGAGTTTGCGGTGATTTTCCCCCACGCGCATATTGAAAATGCGCTGGCGCTACTGGAACAGTGGCGAATGAATGTGGCGAACCGAACCTGGCGGGAAAAAGATTTGGCAGTCACTTTTAGCGCCGGGCTGGGGGAATGGAATATGGAGCCGCTGAACCAGCTGGTCGCTCGTGTAGATGAAGCGCTGTATAAAGCGAAAAAACAGGGTAAAAACCGGATTCTGCGGATAAATCATAGGTAAGCTGACAAAACGAGTTCTGGTTGCAACCGGTTTCATTCACGGAGGGATTCTTTGTGATGCCCTACACACAATCGCCGTAAAGCGGTTGTTGAACCGGACCGCGCGGGCTAATTATCACCTACTCCATCACTACCGAGGCTGACTATGAAAAACATCGTTTTATGCTGTGCAGCGGGTATGTCTACCAGTATGTTGGTGCAACGTATGAAAGACGCGGCGCAGAAAAAAGGCGTCGAAGTCTCTATCAAAGCGGTGCCTGTTGCAGACTTTAAAGATGAAATCGCCACAGCGGATATTGTGTTACTCGGGCCGCAGGTGAAATACGAGCAGGCGAAATTGCAGGCGCAGGCAGAACCGCTGGGCAAGAAAGTGGCGGTGATCGACATGATGGATTACGGCATGATGAAAGGCGATGTCGTGCTGGAAAAAGCCCTTAAGCTACTGGAGTGACTGCGTGGAAGAGTTAGAAACCATCATTATGGAATTGCTGGTTAACGCCGGTGCCGCCCGTAGCGCAGCGTTAACCGCCCTGCAGATGGCGCGCAAAGGCGATTTCGCCGACGCTGAAAAGGCGATGGTCGAGTCGCGGGAATTTGTGAAAGCCGCGCATAAAATACAAACGCAATTGATCGGGCTGGATGAAGGCACCGGTAAGCTGCCGGTGAATTTGATCACCGTCCACTCCCAGGATCATCTGATGAACGCAATGGTGATTCAGGATCTGGCGGGGGATATGATTGAGCTGTATCGGCGCTTGCCGCCGCGCGATTAACACCCCGCTATAAAGCAATGAATCTGCCCGCCTGTGTCGGGCATTTTTTTGTCCCGCCAAAAGTAGTGATGTGTTTTTCATACCGTTTTATGGCACAACATGTCATTGATTGCTGTTTGCTGCGACCTCAGGTGATTTGTGCCAGCCATTCCGTTTCCTTTTTTTACCCTCGCTTTGCTGCTGATTCTGCTGGTAAAAGTGTGCTTGCAACCTGCGCAAGAGGTACGTAACACGGCGCTTTTTATCGCCGGTTGCGCAGTGTTGGTATTGTTGACTGCCCTGCGCTGGCAGTTCGATTTGCGAATTTTACGTCAGATGCAATCAACTATCGCCATTTGCCTGCCTGCACTGGCGTGGTACTGCTTCGCCTCTTTCACCGCCCACCAGCGCCGGAAAACGTTACTGCTCTGCTTGCTGCCCCCTTTGCTGGCGCAATTAGTCCAGCTGGCGGTCCCTGCGATAACGGATACGGTACTGATGCTAATTTATGTGGGCTATGGTATCGCCTTAATCATGACTGCCCGGCAGGGTGCGGACGCGCTGGTGTTTGCGCGCCTGAGTGAAGCCAACAGGACTTCCCGTATGGCGCTGCTTGCGGGTGGCTTCCTCTGCTTTTCCGCCCTGACGGATCTGGCGATTGCGCTGGATTTTTACCTTTACCAGGGCCAGCAGGCGCCGCAGCTGGTCGCCCTTTCGCAAGCGATTTTGCTGCCCTTTATCTGCCTGGCGATTGTCTTTCGCGGTAAAACGTTGCCCGAAGCGCGACCTGCCGCGACTGAGAGCCGCAAAGCAGATGAGCGAAACGAGGATCTGCTTACGACCTGCCAGCACATTGAAAACCGTGTGCGCGAGGGCCAGCTTTTCCTGAACGCCGATCTGACGCTAAATACCTTATCCCGAAAACTGGGCGTACCGGCCCGCCAGATCTCGCAGGCGGTGAATCAAACGCGCGGCTGTAACGTCTCGCAATGGATTAACCACTTTCGTATCGATCATGCCCGGCAGCTATTGCGTCATACGGATGCATCCGTCACGGCGATCATGCTGGACTCGGGATTTGCTACCAAGTCTAACTTTAATCGCGAGTTTATTCGCATTACCGGGATGAACCCGACGGAATATCGCCAGGCGGCAGTTAATCCGCCAGCGCCTGGCGCAGAAAAGCCGTGATTTGATAAAGCAGACGTTGATGTATTGCTTCCCGCTTCGCCGCTGGCCCATCCTCGCAGACAATGCCTTCTCCCGGATCCTGCGCCTCAATTAATTCCACCGCGCCCGGCTTACACAATTGCATAAAACTAAAATGCGTCGCGCCATCAACTTTGCTATAGCGCTGCCGGGCGGCAGGAATATTGTCCGCCAGATAGCCTGATTCGAGGCGATCGGGCAGCGCATCGCTATCCGCCTGTGCGGCCATAATAAGCACCGGAATCGCTATCTGACGCAGGCTTTCCGGCGTAAAACCGCGCGCCAGTCCCAAATCGAGAGAAACAACCGCCTTGATGCGAGGGTCGCGCATATCTGCCGCCAACTTATCGCCGGCTAAAGGCCGGTCGATACCCAGCGTTGAGGTAAGTTTACAGCTCGACAACGCGGCATGCTGCTGGCAATCAGTGACAAAGCGGCGGCTATCGAAACGCCCGCCTGCCAGTTCCATCACTGTCCATCCCCCCAGCGAGTGACCCAGCGCGGCAATACGCCGTGAATCAACCCTTCCGGCCCAATCAGCGTTTTCCAGCAGTGTGTTCAGTACGGCGCGCAGATCCTGCGGGCGCAGCCAAAGTTGTTGCGCATCCTGCGGTGTTTTATTACGCGTCGTGGTTCCCGGATGATCGGGCGCGGCGACGATATAACCCTGCTCTGCCATCCGCTGCGCCAGCCAGTTCAAATTGCGCCAGTTCCCGCCATAACCGTGGGAAATTAATAACAGCGGGTGAGCGCCCGGCGCGGGTTTCGCGTCGCGCAATACTGAGGTTCCGCGAAAGGCGGGATTCTCCCCTACCGTTTCCGTCATGCCGTGTTGGTCGGTGGGATACCAGACGGCGACATTGAGCGGACGCTGGGTATTTTCATTGATGCGCAGCTGGCGAAAAGCGGTTTCGGCTTGCGCCGTCACACTGATTGCCACAGTGAACCACAGAAGAAAAAGGCGTAAAGACATAGTACGTTCCTGGTGTGTTATCAGAGGGTCTGATTCTGCAACCACGGCCCATACAGCGCGTCCTGAAACGCGATCGAGGTCTTAAAAGATGAATTTTGGACGTAAAAAAACCCGCCGAAGCGGGTTTTTATTAGCTTAAGGCACGATTACTCGTTGTCGGAACCGCCCAGACCTGCGTTCAGCAGTTCTGCCAGGCTTGCAGAAGCATCTTCTGCAGTGACCTGCGGTGCTGCCGGCAGTTCGCCAGCGGCGCGACGGCGCATACGATCCTGGTGGTACGCATAACCGGTACCGGCCGGGATCAGACGACCCACGATAACGTTCTCTTTCAGGCCGCGCAGTTCGTCGCGTTTGCCCGCAACGGCTGCTTCGGTAAGCACACGAGTGGTCTCCTGGAACGATGCCGCGGAGATGAAGGACTCGGTTGCCAGAGACGCTTTGGTGATACCCAGCAGATCGCGTGCATAGGTTGCACTGATTTTGCCGTTCGATTCGAGGTCGCGGTTAGCGATCTTGACGCGAGAGTATTCAACCTGCTCACCTTCGAGGAAGTCGGAACTTCCTGCATTAACGATGGTGGCTTTACGCAGCATCTGACGAACGATAACTTCGATGTGCTTATCGTTAATCTTAACGCCCTGCAGACGGTAAACGTCCTGCACTTCGTTAACGATGTAACGAGTTACCGCGTGAACGCCACGCAGACGCAGAATGTCGTGCGGCGCTTCCGGACCGTCGGAAACCACGTCACCGCGTTCTACGCGCTCACCTTCGAACACGTTAAGCTGACGCCATTTCGGAATCATCTCTTCGTACGGATCGCTACCGTCAACCGGGGTAATGACCAGACGGCGTTTACCTTTGGTCTCTTTACCGAAGGAGATAATACCGCTGATTTCCGCCAGGATTGCCGGCTCTTTCGGACGACGTGCTTCGAACAGGTCAGCAACGCGCGGCAGACCACCGGTAATATCCTTGGTACCGCCGGATTCCTGCGGAATACGTGCCAGGGTGTCACCAGAGCTGATCTGTACGCCATCTTCCAGCTGAACAATCGCTTTACCCGGCAGGAAGTACTGGGCAGGCATATCGGTGCCTGGAATCAGTACGTCGTTGCCATTGGCATCAACGATTTTCAGTGCCGGACGCAGGTCTTTACCACCCGCGGTACGTTCTGCAGAATCCAGAATCACCAGCGAAGAGAGACCGGTCAGTTCGTCGGTCTGACGTGTAATCGTCTGGCCGTCGATCATGTCGGTGAAGCGGATGAAACCGTTCACTTCGGTGATAACCGGCATGGTGTGCGGATCCCAGTTTGCAACAGTTTCACCGCCAGCAACCTGCTCGCCATCACCCTTCGCCATCACAGAACCGTAAGGCACTTTATAGCTTTCTTTGGTACGACCGAATTCGTCGATCAGTTTCAGCTCGGTGTTACGGGAGGTGATAACCAGTTTACCGCTGGAGTTAACAACCGACTTCGCATTGCTCAGGCGGATGCTACCTTTGTTTTTCACCTGGATGCTGGATTCAGCAGCCGCACGCGATGCCGCACCACCGATGTGGAACGTACGCATTGTCAGCTGTGTACCCGGCTCACCGATGGACTGTGCCGCGATAACGCCGATAGCTTCACCTTTGTTGATGATGTGGCCACGCGCCAGGTCACGACCATAGCAGTGCGCACATACACCAAAGTCGGTGTCACAAGATACAACGGAGCGTACTTTCACGCTGTCAACGGAGTTGACTTCCAGCAGGTCACACCACTGTTCGTTGAGCAGGGTGTTACGCGGAACCAGAATATCAGCGGTACCCGGTTTCAGAACGTCTTCAGCGGTTACACGACCCAGAACGCGATCGCGCAGCGGCTCTTTAACGTCGCCACCTTCGATAACCGGCGTCATGGTGATGCCTTCCAGCGTGCCACAGTCGTCTTCGGTAACCACCAGATCCTGCGCAACGTCAACCAGACGACGCGTCAGATAACCGGAGTTCGCCGTTTTCAGTGCGGTATCCGCCAGACCTTTACGCGCACCGTGCGTGGAGATGAAGTACTGGAGTACGTTCAGACCTTCACGGAAGTTCGCGGTGATCGGCGTTTCGATGATGGAGCCATCCGGCTTCGCCATCAGACCACGCATACCTGCAAGCTGACGAATCTGAGCGGCGGAACCACGCGCACCGGAGTCGGCCATCATGTAGATGCTGTTAAAGGAAACCTGCTGCTCTTCAACGCCGTCACGGTTAATAACGGTTTCAGTCTGCAGGTTATCCATCATCGCTTTGGAGACGCGATCGTTCGCCGCAGCCCAAATATCGATAACTTTGTTGTAGCGTTCGCCAGCGGTTACCAGACCAGACTGGAACTGCTCCTGAATCTCAGCAACTTCCGCTTCCGCTTCGCTGATGATCTCGTGTTTTTTCTCCGGGATCACCATGTCATCGATACCAACGGATGCACCTGAACGCGCTGCATAAGCAAAGCCGGTGTACATCGTCTGGTCAGCGAAAATAACGGTCGGTTTCAGGCCCAGAATGCGGTAACAGGTGTTCAGCATTTTGGAGATCGCTTTCTTGCCCAGCGCCTGGTTGACGATGGAGAAAGGCAGACCTTTCGGTACGATCATCCACAGAATGGCACGGCCAACGGTCGTGTCTTTCAGGCTGGTGGTCGCAACGAATTCGCCGTTAGCGTCTTTTTCGTATTCGGTGATACGCACTTTAACGCGCGCATGCAGAGAGGCCAGGCCAGCGCGATAAATACGCTCAGCTTCTTTCGGGCCAGTCAGCACCATGCCTTCGCCTTTGGCGTTAACACAGTCACGGGTCATGTAGTACAGACCCAGTACAACGTCCTGAGACGGAACGATAATAGGCTCGCCGTTCGCCGGAGACAGGATGTTGTTGGTAGACATCATCAGCGCACGCGCTTCGAGCTGGGCTTCCAGCGTCAGCGGTACGTGAACAGCCATCTGGTCACCATCGAAGTCGGCGTTATATGCCGCACAAACCAGCGGGTGCAGCTGGATAGCTTTACCTTCGATCAGTACCGGTTCAAATGCCTGAATACCCAAACGGTGCAGGGTTGGTGCACGGTTCAGCAGTACCGGGTGTTCGCGGATAACTTCGTCCAGGATATCCCAAACGACAGCTTCTTCGCGCTCAACCATTTTCTTCGCGGCTTTGATGGTGGTGGCGAGGCCACGCAGTTCCAGCTTGCCGTAAATGAACGGTTTGAACAGCTCCAGCGCCATTTTCTTCGGCAGACCGCACTGATGCAGACGCAGGTATGGACCTACGGTGATTACAGAACGACCGGAGTAGTCAACACGCTTACCGAGCAGGTTCTGACGGAAACGACCCTGTTTACCTTTGATCATATCGGCCAAAGATTTCAGCGGACGTTTGTTGGAACCGGTGATCGCACGACCGCGACGGCCGTTATCCAGCAGGGCGTCAACCGCTTCCTGCAGCATACGTTTTTCGTTGCGTACGATAATGTCCGGCGCCGCCAGGTCCAGCAGGCGTTTCAGACGGTTGTTACGGTTGATCACGCGACGATACAGATCGTTCAGATCCGACGTTGCGAAACGACCACCGTCCAGCGGAACCAGCGGACGCAGATCCGGCGGCAGCACTGGCAGCACGGTCAGGATCATCCACTCCGGCTTGTTACCAGACTGTACGAAGGCTTCCAGCAGTTTGATACGCTTGGTCAGCTTCTTACGTTTGGTTTCGGAGTTGGTTTCGTTCAGCTCTTCGCGCAGCTGTTCGCACTCTTGCTCCAGATCCATGCTTTTCAGCAGGGCCTGAATAGCTTCGGCGCCCATTTTCGCGTCGAATTCGTCACCGAACTCTTCCAGCGCGTCCAGGTACTGTTCTTCGGTCAGGATCTGGTTACGTTCCAGATTGGTCATACCGCCTTCGATAACCACATAGGATTCGAAGTACAGAACACGTTCGATATCGCGCAGCGGCATATCCAGCAGCAGGCCGATACGGGACGGCAGAGATTTCAGGAACCAAATGTGGGCGGTCGGAGACGCCAGCTCAATGTGGCCCATGCGCTCACGACGCACTTTAGTCTGGGTCACTTCAACGCCGCACTTCTCACAAATCACACCACGGTGTTTCAGGCGCTTGTACTTACCGCACAGGCACTCGTAATCTTTTACTGGCCCGAAAATACGCGCACAGAAAAGGCCGTCACGTTCAGGTTTGAACGTACGGTAGTTAATGGTTTCCGGCTTCTTAACTTCACCAAAAGACCATGAACGGATCATGTCTGGCGAGGCCAGAGCAATTTTGATCGCATCAAACTCTTCGGTTTTAGTTTGCGCTTTCAGAAACTTTAATAAGTCTTTCACGGATTTGCTCCCGTCGGAGTTAGCACAATCTGGCGCCGGGTATTACCCCGGCACCAGTGACCTGTTTGAGCGAGAGTTACTCGTCTTCCAGCTCGATGTTGATACCCAGCGAACGAATCTCTTTCAACAGTACGTTGAAGGACTCAGGCATACCCGGCTCCATCTGATGGTTGCCGTCCACGATGTTTTTATACATCTTGGTACGACCGTTCACGTCATCAGACTTAACGGTGAGCATTTCCTGCAGGGTGTATGCGGCGCCGTATGCTTCCAGCGCCCACACTTCCATCTCCCCGAAGCGCTGACCACCGAACTGCGCCTTACCACCCAGCGGCTGCTGAGTAACCAGGCTGTAAGAACCGGTAGAACGCGCATGCATCTTGTCATCAACCAGGTGGTTCAGTTTCAGCATGTACATATAGCCAACGGTAACCTGGCGCTCGAACTGCTCACCGGTACGACCGTCGAACAGTGTGATCTGACCGGAAGTCGGCAGGCCACCCAGCTGTAACAGTTCCTTGATTTCAGACTCTTTCGCACCGTCGAAGACCGGCGTGGCGATCGGCATACCTTTACGCAGGTTTTCCGCCAGACGCAGAACCTCATCATCGCTGAAGGTGCTCAGGTCGACTTTCTGACGCACGTCAGCGCCCAGATCGTACGCACGCTGGATGAATTCGCGCAGTTTCGCGACTTCCTGCTGCTGTTTCAGCATGGCGTTAATCTTGTCGCCAATACCTTTCGCAGCCATACCCAGGTGAGTTTCAAGGATCTGACCGATGTTCATACGAGACGGTACGCCCAGCGGGTTCAGTACGATGTCTACCGGCGTGCCGTTTTCATCGTAAGGCATATCTTCGATCGGGTTGATCTTAGAGATAACACCCTTGTTACCGTGACGACCTGCCATTTTATCACCAGGCTGGATCTGACGTTTAACGGCCAGATAAACCTTAACGATTTTCAGCACGCCCGGTGCCAGATCGTCGCCCTGCGTGATTTTGCGGCGTTTCGCTTCGAGTTTTTTCTCGAACTCGTGTTTCAGTTCGTCATACTGCTCAGCCAGCTGTTCCAGCTGATTTTGTTTCGCTTCGTCGGTCAGGCCGAGTTCCAGCCAGCGGTCACGCGGCAGCTTGTCGAGCTTCTCAGCTTCAACGCCGCCGGAAACCAGCACGGTGTGGATACGGCTAAACAGGCCAGCTTCAAGGATCTGCAGTTCTTCAGACAGGTCTTTCTTGGCCTGTTTGAGCTGCATCTCTTCGATTTCCAGCGCACGTTTGTCTTTTTCCACGCCATCGCGGGTGAAGACCTGAACGTCAATAACGGTACCGGAAACGCCGTTCGGTACGCGCAGAGAAGAGTCTTTAACGTCAGACGCTTTCTCACCGAAGATCGCGCGCAGCAGTTTCTCTTCTGGCGTCAGTTGGGTTTCACCTTTCGGCGTTACCTTACCAACCAGAATGTCGCCGCCGGTCACTTCCGCACCGATATAGACGATACCGGATTCATCCAGTTTGGAGAGCGCAGCTTCACCCACGTTCGGGATATCAGCGGTGATCTCTTCCGGCCCCAGCTTGGTGTCACGGGACACACACGCCAGTTCCTGGATGTGAATAGTGGTGAAACGGTCTTCCTGGACAACACGCTCGGAAACGAGGATGGAGTCTTCGAAGTTGTAACCGTTCCACGGCATGAACGCTACGCGCATGTTCTGACCGAGCGCCAGTTCACCGAGATCGGTGGACGGGCCATCTGCCAGCACGTCGCCGCGCTCAATCGGTTCGCCCAGATAGACACACGGCATCTGGTTGATGCAGGTGTTCTGGTTAGAACGGGTGTATTTGGTCAGGTTGTAGATGTCGATACCCGCTTCGCCCGGGTACATTTCGTCTTCGTTAACTTTGATAACGATACGAGAAGCATCCACGTACTGAACGGTACCGCCACGTTTAGCCACCGCGGTTACACCGGAGTCAACGGCAACAGCACGTTCCATACCGGTACCCACCAGCGGCTTGTCAGCGCGCAGAGTCGGAACCGCCTGACGTTGCATGTTCGCACCCATCAATGCACGGTTGGCGTCATCGTGTTCCAGGAACGGAATCAGGGACGCACCGACAGAAACCACCTGCTGGGTGGAAACGTCCATGTAGTCAACCTGGTCTGCGCTAAACAGGCTTGATTCGCCTTTGCTACGGCAGGTCACCAGATCGTCTACAAAACGACCTTCTTCTGTCAGGTTGGTGTTCGCCTGAGCGATAACGTAGTTACCTTCTTCAATAGCAGAAAGGTAATGGATCTCGTCAGTCACCACACCGTCAGTCACTTTACGGTACGGCGTTTCGAGGAAACCGTATTCGTTAGTCTGCGCATACACGGACAGGGAGTTAATCAGACCGATGTTCGGACCTTCAGGCGTTTCGATAGGACATACACGACCGTAGTGAGTCGGGTGTACGTCTCGAACTTCAAAGCCTGCGCGTTCACGGGTCAGACCGCCTGGGCCGAGTGCGGAGATACGACGTTTGTGCGTAATCTCGGACAGCGGGTTGTTCTGGTCCATAAACTGAGACAGCTGGCTGGAACCAAAGAACTCTTTAACGGCTGCAGAGATAGGCTTGGCGTTGATCATGTCCTGCGGCATCAGGGTATCCAGATCGCCGAGAGACAGACGCTCTTTCACCGCACGTTCTACACGTACCAGGCCAACGCGGAATTGGTTTTCCGCCATTTCGCCAACGGAACGGATACGACGGTTGCCGAGGTGGTCGATATCATCCACTTCACCGATGCCGTTACGGATACCGATGAGCTTTCTCATCACTTCGATGATGTCTTCTTTGCTCAGGATACCGGAACCTTCAATGCTGTCGCGCAGCAGAGAACGGTTGAACTTCATGCGGCCAACCGCAGAGAGATCGTAACGGTCTTCAGAGAAGAACAGGTTCTCGAACAGGCTTTCAGCCGCTTCGCGAGTCGGCGGCTCACCCGGGCGCATCATGCGGTAGATTTCTACCAGCGCGCTCAGACGATCGTTGGTTGGGTCGACGCGTACGGTTTCAGAAATGTACGGGCCGTGGTCCAGATCGTTGGTGAACAGCGTTTCGATACGTTTGTGACCAGACTGGCTCAGTTTCGCCAGCAGATCGAGGGACAGCTCCATGTTGGCCGGGCAGATAAGCTCGCCAGTGGAGGCGTCAACGTAGTCTCTAGCCGCAACTTTGCCAGCGATGTATTCAACCGGAACTTCGATATGCTGAATTTCGTCTTTTTCAAGCTGACGAATGTGGCGCGCGGTGATGCGGCGGCCTTTTTCAACGTACATTTTGCCGTTTGCTTCGATATCGAAGGAAGCCGTTTCGCCACGCAGGCGTTCCGGCACCAGTTCCATCTGCAGCTTGTTGTCGCGGATTTCAAAAACGACTTTTTCAAAGAACAGATCGAGAATCTGCTCAGTGGTGTAGTTCAGCGCGCGCAGAATAATGGTCGCCGGCAGTTTACGGCGGCGGTCAATACGCACGAACAGGTTGTCTTTCGGGTCGAACTCAAAGTCCAGCCATGACCCACGGTAAGGAATAATACGTGCGTTATAAAGCACCTTACCAGAAGAGTGGGTTTTACCCTTATCGCTGTCAAAGAAGACGCCAGGGCTACGGTGCAGCTGAGAAACGATAACGCGCTCAGTACCGTTGATAACAAAGGTACCGTTGTCGGTCATGAGCGGAATTTCGCCCATGTAGACTTCTTGTTCTTTAATGTCTTTAACGGTGCCTTCCGGCGCTTCGCGCTCGTAGATCACCAGACGCAGTTTTACGCGCAGCGGAGCGGAGTACGTTACGCCACGGATCTGACACTCTTTAACATCAAATACAGGTTCGCCAAGACGGTAGCTGACGTATTGCAGTTCCGAATTGCCGCTGTAGCTTTTAATCGGAAACACGGAGCGGAATGCCGCTTCCAGACCGTACTGACCTTCAGGATCTTGCTCGATAAATTTCTGAAACGAGTCAAGCTGGATAGAAAGGAGATATGGGACATCCAGTACTTGTGGACGTTTACCAAAATCCTTACGAATACGTTTTTTCTCGGTATAGGAGTAAACCATAGGGTTCCTCAGCTCGCTGACAAGTCGACCCACTCTGCCCGTCGAATGGACAGTTTATGCAACACTATTTTTTTAGACCGGAAAGTGGAGCACTTTCCGCAATGCTTGTTGCTATCACGCTTAAATCATTTCATTGCGGTTTACACAGAAAAGCGTTTCTGTCGCAGTATATTAAGTCGTCGATAGAAACAAGCATTGTAAAGGATACTGATAGTTAAACAGTGTGAAACGCTACCGGTACCTTCTACAGCGCAAAAAGGCTGGTGACCGAAAAGTCACCAGCCATCAGCCTGATTTCTCAGGCTGCAACCGGAAAGGTTGGCTTATTTAACTTCAACTTCAGCGCCAGCTTCTTCCAGAGATTTTTTCAGAGCTTCAGCGTCATCTTTGCTCACGCCTTCTTTCAGAGCGGCCGGAGCAGATTCTACCAGGTCTTTAGCTTCTTTCAGACCCAGGCCAGTTGCGCTACGTACTGCTTTGATAACAGCAACTTTGTTAGCGCCAGCGGCTTTCAGAATAACGTCGAATTCAGTTTTCTCTTCAGCAGCTTCAGCAGCCGGGCCAGCAGCAACAGCTACAGCGGCAGCAGCAGAAACACCGAATTTTTCTTCCATTGCAGAAATCAGTTCTACAACGTCCATTACGGACATAGCGGCAACTGCTTCAATGATTTGATCTTTAGTGATAGACATTTAAATTGTTCCTGAATATCAGAATAAGTTTATACGTAAGCGAATGCTTGATGAAGAAAATTGCGATTAAGCAGCTTCTTTCGCATCGCGTACAGCAGCCAGAGTACGAACCAGTTTGCCAGCAGAGGCTTCTTTCATGGTTGCCATCAGGCGTGCAATTGCTTCTTCGTATGTCGGCAGGGTTGCCAGGCGATCGATTTGCGATGCCGGGATCAACTCACCTTCAAAGGCAGCGGCTTTGACCTCAAATTTTGCATTCGCTTTCGCGAACTCTTTGAACAGACGAGCAGCAGCGCCCGGGTGTTCCATAGAGTATGCAATCAGGGTCGGACCAACGAACGCGTCTTTCAGGCACTCGAATACGGTACCTTCAACAGCACGGCGCAGCAGGGTGTTACGAACAACACGCATGTAAACGCCAGCTTCGCGACCTGCTTTACGCAGTTCGGTCATTTTATCTACGGTAACGCCACGGGAATCCGCAACAACCGCAGACAGCGCGCCTTTGGCTACTTCGCTGACTTCAGCAACAATCGCTTGTTTGTCTTGAAGATTTAAAGCCATTAGCTTTGCTCCTGGATGTTTGCCAGGGCTCATGCCCTGGAACTCACTTCACTCTTCTCAACGAGGAGAGCGTCTTAATACGGTGAGCAGAAACAAGCCAAAGAGTACTTTAAAAATAATCTTTAGGTTCTGTCACCGTCTACGCAGGGAATTAAGCTTCTTTCGAAACACCTGCGGTCTTCGACGGAGGCCTGGATTAGGCCAGGCTCCAACGAACAATTCTTTTTCTGTCGCTATTCACGCTCTGGCGGCGTTGATTGCCGTGCCTTTGCGTGAATATTACAGATATACGCCTGCATAAGCAGAATACGTGGGGGGAAGATTGTAGACAAATCCACCACCCACGTAAAGACGTATATTAGTTAGCGACTGCGTTCAGACCAGCCTGGTCTACCGCAACGCCCGCACCCATGGTGGTGGAGAGGCTAACTTTCTTGATGTACACGCCTTTTGCCTGAGACGGTTTTGCTTTTTTCAGCGCAACCAGCAGAGACTCCAGGTTTTCTTTCAGTTTGTCAGCGTCAAAGTCCACTTTACCGATAGTGGTGTGGATGATGCCGTTTTTGTCGTTACGGTAACGAACCTGACCCGCTTTAGCATTTTTAACTGCTTCAGCAACGTTCGGCGTTACGGTACCCACTTTCGGGTTCGGCATCAGGCCGCGCGGACCAAGAACCTGGCCCAGCTGACCAACAACGCGCATTGCATCCGGGGAAGCAATAACAACGTCGAAGTTCATTTCGCCTTTCTTGATCTGGTCAGCCAGATCTTCCATACCTACCAGCTCAGCGCCAGCTGCTTTAGCAGCTTCAGCGTTCGGGCCCTGGGTAAATACGGCTACGCGTACAGAACGGCCAGTACCGTGCGGCAGTACGGTTGCACCACGTACGTTCTGGTCAGATTTACGCGCGTCGATGCCGAGGTTAACGGCAACGTCTACGCTTTCTACGAATTTAGCAGTGGCCAGCTCTTTCAGCAGAGCAATGGCTTCGTTGATGTCGTACTGTTTGGTCGCATCAACTTTGTCACGGATCACGCGCATGCGCTTGGTCAGTTTAGCCATTTCTTAATCCTCCACTACCAGGCCCATGGAACGCGCAGTACCTTCGATTGAGCGAGTCATCGCTTCAATGTCAGCACCGGTCATGTCCGCGGCTTTAGTCTGAGCAATTTCCTGCACCTGAGCGCGGGTTACTTTGCCCACTTTGTCTTTGTTCGGCTTGCCGGAACCAGACTTGATACCAGCCGCTTTCTTCAGCAGAACTGCTGCCGGAGGCGTTTTGGTAACGAAAGTGAAGGAGCGGTCAGCGTAAACGGTAATAACAACCGGAATCGGCAGACCTTTTTCGATGGAATCAGTTTTGGCGTTGAACGCTTTACAGAATTCCATGATGTTAACGCCCTGCTGACCCAGAGCCGGACCAACCGGTGGGCTCGGGTTTGCCATGCCAGCTGCAACCTGCAGCTTGACGTAGGCCTGGACTTTCTTAGCCATTGAAATTTCCTCGTGTGGGTATAGCGCCCCGAAAGGCTTCCCATGTTTAAAATCGTTTTACGGATACGCGATCCATAAAAACAAAAGGCGCGAAATTGTATGTCAATTTCACGCCTTGTGCAACGATTGATCGCCGTTTATTTAGGCTTTTTCGACCTGGCTGAAGTCCAGCTCTACCGGGGTCGCACGACCGAAGATAGAAACGGAAACTTTCAGGCGCGACTTCTCGTAGTCCACCTCTTCAACCACACCGTTAAAGTCGGCAAACGGACCATCGCTAACGCGGACCATTTCACCCGGTTCAAACAGCGTTTTCGGACGCGGCTTATCACCCACCTGCTGCAGGCGGTTCATAATCGCATCGACTTCTTTATCGCTGATCGGTGCCGGACGATCGGACGTACCGCCGATGAAGCCCATGACGCGTGGAACGCTGCGTACCAGGTGCCAGCTGGCGTCATTCATTACCATCTGGACAAGCACGTAGCCGGGGAAGAATTTACGTTCGCTTTTGCGACGCTGGCCGCCACGGATTTCGACCACTTCTTCGGTCGGTACCATGACTTCGCCAAACAACTCTTCCATGTTGTGTAATTTGATATGCTCACGCAGCGACGTCGCTACGCGGCCTTCAAAACCGGAAAACGCCTGAACGACGTACCAGCGCTTTTTAGGAGCTTCAGACATCTCAGAACCTCAGGCCAGTGATAAAGGAAACCAGACGGACCAGAATACCATCCAGTCCCCACAGGATCAGTGACATGACTGCGGTAACCGCAGCCACGATCAGCGTGGTGTGCAACGTTTCCTGACGAGTGGGCCAAATCACTTTACGTACTTCGGTTCTCGCTTCACGGGCAAAAGCAACGGTCGCCTTCCCCTTCGTCGTCAACAGCGCGACACCACCTGCTGCAGCAATCAGAATTACAACTGCCAGCGCGCGGAGCGGCAGCATCATGTCACGATAAAGATAGTTGCCAACGATAGCCACGAGCAGCAGTACAGCAACAACAACCCACTTCATCGCTTCCAGGCCGCGCCCGCTCCCTTGAGCTTCGGTATTCGCACTCATAAACCAACCTGTCACAAGAATTCAGACAAACATTTTTGCCCCGCATAAGCGAGGCAACCAAACCGAAATGCTCTGGCGAGATTCGGACTAACGCCCTCTTCAGAGCCTGTCTCAGCAATGATTATGACAAAAAAAATCACTGATGAGCCAGGTTCTGGTTCGAAAGCGTACAAAAAGGGCATCAAATGATGCCCTCTTCTTGCGCATTGCGTCAAATGTTATCAGCGATTAGCTGAGAACTTTTGCTACAACGCCCGCGCCAACGGTACGGCCGCCTTCACGGATTGCGAAACGCAGACCATCGTCCATCGCAATCGGGTGAATCAGGGTAACAACCATTTTGATGTTGTCGCCCGGCATTACCATCTCAACGCCTTCCGGCAGTTCGATGGTGCCAGTCACGTCAGTTGTACGGAAGTAGAACTGCGGACGGTAGCCTTTGAAGAACGGAGTATGACGGCCGCCTTCGTCTTTGGACAGGATGTACACTTCAGATTCGAATTTGGTGTGCGGCTTGATGGAACCCGGCTTAGCCAGTACCTGACCACGTTCGATTTCTTCACGTTTGATACCACGCAGCAGAACACCAACGTTCTCACCAGCACGGCCTTCGTCCAGCAGTTTGCGGAACATTTCAACGCCGGTACAGGTTGATTTCGCGGTATCTTTGATACCAACGATTTCAACTTCTTCACCAACCTTGATGATACCGCGCTCTACACGACCGGTAACAACGGTACCACGACCGGAGATGGAGAATACGTCTTCGATCGGCAGCAGGAACGGCTTGTCAATCGCACGTTCCGGTTCCGGGATGTAAGAGTCCAGGTGACCAGCCAGTTCGATGATTTTCGCTTCCCACTCAGCGTCGCCTTCCAGCGCTTTCAGAGCAGAACCACGTACGATCGGGGTGTCGTCGCCCGGGAAATCGTACTGAGACAGCAGTTCACGAACTTCCATCTCAACCAGTTCCAGCAGCTCTTCGTCATCAACCATGTCGCATTTGTTCAGGAACACGATGATGTACGGAACGCCTACCTGACGACCCAGCAGGATGTGCTCACGAGTCTGCGGCATCGGGCCGTCAGTCGCAGCAACAACCAGGATCGCGCCGTCCATCTGCGCAGCACCGGTGATCATGTTTTTAACATAGTCGGCGTGGCCCGGGCAGTCTACGTGTGCGTAGTGGCGAGACGGGGTGTCATATTCAACGTGAGACGTGTTGATGGTGATACCACGTGCTTTTTCTTCCGGCGCGTTATCGATCTGGTCGAATGCGCGAGCAGAACCACCGTAGGTTTTTGCCAGAACGGTAGTGATTGCAGC
>NZ_JXAG01000013.1 GCF_000814905.1 Enterobacter sp. Bisph1 | reverse complement strand
ACGCGCTTTAGCGCTTCGTCGCGAGGTGGCGTATATTACGCTTTCCTCTTTCAGAGTCAACCCTCAGTTTCAGGTTTTTTCTCTTCCGTTACCCCGACTATCTGGTGAAGTGATTCACGTTATCGGGTCAACGGAGGCGCATTATAGGGATCCCAATTTTTAGCACAAGTCTTTTTGCGATCTTTTTTTCTGACTGCTGTTTTTTCATTCTTTTTGCTGTGATCCCGTACGATCTGCTCAAATAATGGTGGGTAAAAGCCTTGCAGAAGGCCATTCTTACGATCAAAGTCATTATCACAGCCCGTTTTGATGAGGTAATTATGTCTACCGTTTTACGTCCTTATAAGGATCTGCGGCCAAAAGTAGGCCAGCGGGTCATGATTGATGCCACCAGCGTAGTGATTGGTGACGTCAGAATTGCTGATGATGTGGGTATCTGGCCACTGGTGGTGATTCGCGGCGATGTGAATTATGTCGAGATCGGCGCACGCAGCAATATTCAGGACGGCAGCGTTCTGCACGTTACCCACAAGTCCTCTTATAACCCAGAAGGCGATCCCCTGATCATTGGCGAAGATGTGACGGTCGGGCATAAAGTGATGCTGCACGGCTGCACTATCGGTAACCGGGTATTGGTCGGGATGGGTTCTATCTTACTGGATGGCGCCACCATTGCTGATGACGTGATGATCGGTGCCGGTAGCCTGGTACCGCAAAATAAACATCTGGAAAGTGGCTACCTTTACCTGGGCAGCCCGGTAAAACAGATCCGCCCTTTGACCGAGGCGGAACTGGAAGGCTTAAAGTATTCAGCAAGCAATTACGTGGAATGGAAAGATGAGTATCTGGATCAGGATAACCAGACAATGCCCTGATCGTCCTCTTGCTGGCGGCGGATCTGTTGCTCCGCCTCTTCTTCCAGATCCCAGCGATGTTCATGAAAGACCGCCAGATACTGTTCTGGTGTCTCACCGCCAAAACGGCTTGCCAGAACAGTACCTTTGATGGCGCAAGCTAGTTGCATGCCGTTGACCAGCGCGGGAAAGCATACCGCTTCAAGGGCACCATCCCACTCTTCGCGATCCGGGAAGTGAATAGCCTGATTCATTTCGCCAGTTCCTGTTTTAACTGAGCGATCACCGGCTCCACATTCGGTAAAACTCCGTGCCACAGCAATACTGCATGCGCGGCCTGCCCCACCAACATACCTAACCCATCTGCGTACTGCTTCGCGCCTGATTTTTTACACCAGCTAAGAAAGGGCGTAAGACCTTGCTGATAAAACATGTCGTAGCAATATAGCTCGGGATGAATAAGCGAATCAGGCAGAGCGGGGATCTCCCCGCCGATTCCGCTGGAGGTAGCATTAATTACCAGGTCGAATTCGTGGTGATGCAAATCCTCCATTGCCACGGCATCAACGCTGCCAGTATGAGCAAAGACCTTTGCCAGGGTTTGTGCTTTGGAAAAAGTACGGTTGGTAATCGTCACCGAACAATCTAATGAGAGCAACGGAAGAATCACGCCGCGCGCGGCTCCCCCCGCTCCCACCAGCAGAATACGAAAGCCGGTACGGATCATCGAGAGTCGTTCAAGATCGCTAAGCAAGCCGATGCCATCCGTGTTATCACCCAGCAAGCGGCCATCATCCAGCCGCTTAAGCGTATTCACCGCCCCGGCTAAGGCTGCACGTTCGGTGAGTTCGTCCGCACGAGCAAAGGCTTCTTCTTTAAAGGGCGTTGTGATGTTTGCACCTTTCCCACCCGCTGCAAAAAAAGCCTCCAGCGTCGGTACAAAGCTATCCACAGGCGCTAAGACTCGCCCGTAAGCGTGTTCAATCCGCAGCTGCTGCGCAAATTGCTGATGGATAAAAGGAGACTTACTGTGCGCTATTGGGTTACCAAAGACGGCATAGGATTCCATACAATTACCCCTGACGGAAAAGTTCGCCGGTAAGGGCGTCACGGATTTCTGAAGGATTTAGCCTGCCGCCCGTTGGCGCATCGACGACCGGGAACTGCGGGCCAAATTGCGCGATAACTTCCTGCGCGGTTCGGCAAGGCGGCAGTCCCGATAAATTAGCACTGGTTGATACCAGTGGTTTTCCGTAGGCCTCACACAGCGCAATCACGGTGGGATGATCGGTTACGCGCACGGCCAGCGAGTCAAAACGCCCAGTGAGCCAGCGCGGCGTCGTGGGTTTCGCCGGGAATACAAAGGTGACCGGCCCAGGCCAACTGGCAAAAATCGTCCGGCGCTGCTCTTCAGTCAGCATACTGTCATCAATATAAGGTTTGAGCTGGTCAAAGCTGGCGGCAATAAGAATCAGACCTTTTTCGACCGAGCGCTGTTTAAGCTCCAGTAAGCGATGAACGGCTGTTTCGCTGTCCGGGTCGCAGCCGACACCGAAAACAGCTTCCGTTGGATAAGCGATGACGTGTTCTTTATTCAGGATCTCTACCGCCGTAGCGATAGGATCTATTGGCAGGTTATTCTTCACGAGTTTGTTCCGCCGTTGCCGGCTGTCCACATTGTTTACTGGCGCAGAAGCGTTTAATGCCCTGCGCGGTTTTCTTTTCGATGAGTAGCGGGTAGTGGCAGATATGACATTCACCCGCTACCGGTTTGAAGTTGATAACGAACTGGCAATCGGGATAGCGATCGCAGGAATAGAAGGTTTTGCCATATCGGGAACGGCGCTGCACAAGATGCCCGCTTTGACATTGCGGACAGGTGATAGCCGTGTCGTCAGGCTTATCAATCAGCTCCGTATGTTCACATTCAGGATAGCGGCTGCAGCCGATGAACATGCCAAAGCGGCCCTGGCGCAAAACCAGTGCGGCACCGCACGAAGGACACTGTTGTCCATCGAGAACTTTAACGATATGTCCGTCCGCCTGGCTTTTGAGGGGACGAATATAATCGCATTCCGGATAGTGAGAACATCCGAGAAACGGACCGTGTTTCCCGGATCGGATCACAAGTTCAGCCCCGCATTGTGGGCAGGGCTCGCTGTTGCGCACCGAAAACAGTGCTGATTTGGCCATAACGACTCTTGAAGCTGCAAAAATGATTAGTGCAGCATACCTTCATTCACTTCAAAGAGTAATTCTTCCATTTGCTGGTAGGCGTTTTCGCACCCGGGGATATTGAAGAGAACCATCAGGATGACCCATTTGAGATCTTCCAGCTCGAACTCTGCCGTATCCAGCGCCAGCACCCGTTCAATCACCATTTCCCGCGTTTCGAGGTTAAGCACCTGGATTTGCTCGAGGAATAATAAGAATCCCCGGCAACTGGCATCCAGCCTTTCACACTCTTCCGGCGTATAAATACGTAGAGAAAGTGGATCAGAAGCAAGCTGCATCGGTTCGGCAAGGCCTTCCTGATAATCAGCCAGCTTTTCCAGCCACAAAAGTGCGTTATAGATATCCTCACGATCAAATCCGGCGTCGGTAAGATCCCGTTCCAGTTTGTCCTGATCCACACGCAGTTCAGCTTCGTTATGGATGTAAGTCTCAAACAAGTACATTAGTACGTCGAACATGGCTTGCCCTCCTCAATCGGACATAGCCGCCGGGTACAGCTGCGATCCATCCTGCTAACTCCAGTTCAAGCAATTGAGCGGCGATGACTGGCACAGGTTGGCCGGCACGTTCAGCGACGACGTCAACAGGTGTTACCTCATCTCCTACGTTAGCCAGGAGCTCAGGAAATGGCAATGCCACCTCTTCTTGATCCACAGAATTAATTGCTTTTTCACCCACGTCAGACAACCAATTCAGCCCATATTGCAAACTTTCGAGGATCTCGTCAGCGGAAGTGACAGGTATCGCGCCTTGTTTGATCAACCAGTGCGGCCCTTCGCTGCCGGGGCTACCAATAGGGCCAGGAATGGCAAACACGTCGCGGCCTTGTTCAACAGCAATCCGCGCGGTCACTAACGAGCCGCTGCGTAACGCGGCTTCAACGACTAATACACCACGGCTAAGACCACTAATAATGCGGTTACGGCGGGGAAAGTTCCCCGGTTTTGGCGTAGCCGCCAGCGGAAACTCAGACACTAATGCGCCACCGCTTTCAATCAGCTGCACGGCAAGGGAAGCATGCTTACGCGGATAAAGGTGGTATAGACCATGTCCTAATACGCCAACGCTTTTCCCCTTTACATGCAAGGCGGCACGATGAGCCACGCTATCGATACCCAGCGCCAAACCGCTGGTAATGGTCAACCCTGCACGCGCCAGCGCTTCGCAAAAAATCCGCCCCCAGCGTTCGCCATACCATGAATGCGCACGGCTTCCAACCACCGCCAGCTGCTGTGTCGACAGTACCTTTGCATCGCCTTTAACAAAGATTGCGCCGGGGAAATCCGTAATCGCGCGCAGCGGGGCGGGATAGAACGGATCGCTGGCGATAAGTAAATGATGATGTGGTTGCGCAAGCCATTCCATGCTTTGCTCAAGCTCGCGCTCAGGAAGAGAGAGAAAGCGCCGCGTCTGCGCAGGCGTGAACCCAAATCGCTGGAGCTCGCCCGAAGTCGCATTTGGGTTTTGCTCCAGCCACTGCGCTGCGCTCAACCACTGCTCGCCACACAGATTCGTTACTTGTAACAGCCGCAGCCAGATCTCCCTGTTCGTCATCTTTTCTCCCTGCCACAAGCCGCTGCAGCAATCCTTGCGATTGGTCACTGATGCTGTCAATCGCAAGGGGATTTGTCTAGAATAGAGGGAATATTCTCACCAACTCCTGAACACGACTCTGGATATTTATGGCAGTTTTGCATGTGTTACATATTCCGGACGAGCGCCTTCGCAAAGTCGCCGAGCCGGTTAAAGAAGTGAATGCGGACATTAAGCGTATCGTCGATGATATGTTTGAAACCATGTACGCAGAAGAAGGTATTGGCCTGGCGGCAACGCAGGTTGATATTCATCAGCGCATTATCGTTATTGATGTGTCCGAAAATCGCGATGAACAATTGGTTTTGATCAACCCTGAGCTGCTGGAAAAAAGCGGCGAAACGGGTATTGAAGAAGGTTGCCTGTCGATTCCGGAACAGCGTGCGCTGGTACCTCGCGCAGAGAAAGTAAAAATCCGCGCGCTGGATCGTGATGGAAAAGCATTCGAACTGGAAGCGGATGGTCTTCTGGCAATTTGTATTCAGCATGAGATGGATCATCTGGTCGGCAAACTGTTTATTGATTATCTGTCGCCGATGAAACGTCAGCGTATTCGCCAGAAAGTTGAAAAACTGGATCGCATGAACGCCCGTGCATAAAACGGGCTGTAAGGGATAAACGTGTCAGATTCTTTACGTATTATTTTCGCCGGCACGCCGGATTTTGCAGCGCGTCATCTGGACGCGCTGTTGTCTTCTGAGCATCAGGTTGTCGGCGTTTTCACCCAACCGGATCGTCCTGCCGGTCGTGGCAAAAAGCTGATGCCCAGCCCGGTGAAAATGCTGGCAGAGGAAAAAGGGCTACCGGTATTTCAACCCGCCTCGTTGCGCGCTGCCGAAAATCAGGAATTGGTCGCAAATCTCAATGCCGACGTAATGGTCGTGGTGGCATACGGATTGATCCTGCCAAAAGCAGTGCTTGCCATGCCACGCCTCGGCTGCATCAACGTTCACGGTTCACTGTTACCGCGCTGGCGCGGCGCTGCGCCCATCCAGCGCGCATTGTGGGCGGGCGATGCTGAAACAGGCGTTACCATCATGCAAATGGACGTCGGTCTTGATACCGGCGATATGCTCTACAAACTTGCCTGCCCGATTACCGCTCATGATACCAGCGCCACGCTTTACGATAAGCTTGCCGGGCTGGGTCCCCAGGGGTTAATTGAAACACTGCGGCAGCTTGCGCAGGGCAACGCGCAACCGCAAGTGCAAGATGAAACGTTGGTCACTTACGCTGAGAAGCTCACTAAAGAAGAAGCGCGTCTGGATTGGTCCCTTAGCGCCGCTCAGCTTGAACGATGCATCCGCGCTTTCAATCCCTGGCCAATGAGCTGGTTCATCGTTGATGAGCAACCGGTGAAAGTGTGGAAAGCCTCTGTTATCCCCTCTTCGACCGGCGCTAAACCAGGCACCATCGTTGAGGCGTCCAAAGCGGGTATCCAGGTGGCGACTGCCGACGGGATACTGAGTCTCGAATCGCTGCAGCCTGCAGGTAAGAAAGCGATGAGCGCGCAGGATCTGCTCAATTCACGGCGAGAGTGGTTTGTCCCCGGCAACCTTCTGGCCTAAAAATATTTCCAGCCCGGCTTGCCGGGCATTTTTATTTTTATCCTTATGAAAAAACAAATAAATTTACGCAGCATGGCTGCGCAGGCAATTGAGCAGGTGGTGGAACAGGGGCAATCGCTCAGTAACATCCTGCCGCCGTTACAGCAGAAAGTTTCCGAGAAAGATAAAGCGCTGCTCCAGGAGCTGTGCTTTGGCGCATTGCGTGTGTTACCGCAGCTTGACTGGCTAATCAATAAATTGATGTCCCGCCCAATGACCGGTAAGCAACGCACGGTTCATTACCTGATTATGGTTGGCTTTTACCAACTTCTGCATACGCGTATTCCTGCCCATGCGGCGTTGGCAGAAACCGTTGAAGGCGCAGTGGTCATTAAACGCCCGCAGCTTAAGGGGTTGATTAATGGCGTGTTACGACAGTTCCAGCGTCAGCAAGAAGAGCTGATGGCGGAATTCGCCGAAAGCGAAAACCGCTTTCTGTTTCCAAAGTGGCTGTTGAATCGGGTACAAAAAGCTTATCCGCAACAGTGGCAACAGGTGGTTGATGCCTGTAACCAGCGGCCGCCGATGTGGCTGCGCGTCAATCGCCAGCATAATTCACGGGATAGCTGGCTGGCATTGCTGAATGAAGCCGATCTGCAAGGGTTCACCCATCCCCATTATCCAGATGCTGTTCGCCTCGAAAACCCGGTGCCTGTTACTGCCCTGCCCGGTTTTGCTGAAGGCTGGGTTACCGTGCAAGATGCCTCAGCGCAACGCTGCGTCACGTTACTCGCGCCAAAAGATGGCGAGCGAATCCTTGATCTTTGCGCAGCGCCCGGCGGTAAAACCACGCATATCCTCGAGGCGGCGCCGCAGGCCAGCGTGCTGGCGGTTGACATTGACGAACAGCGTTTATCGCGAGTTTACGACAACCTGAAACGACTGGGGATGAAAGCCGAAGTGAAACAAGGCGATGGTCGAATCCCGGCGCAGTGGTGCGGCGATGAGAAATTTGATCGTATTCTGTTAGATGCGCCCTGCTCAGCGACGGGGGTTATACGCCGTCATCCGGATATTAAATGGCTGCGCCGCGATCGCGATATCCCCGATCTGGCGCAGCTGCAGTCCGAGATTCTTGATGCTATCTGGCCACATTTGAAATCGGGCGGTACGCTGGTGTATGCGACGTGCTCTATCTTACCGGAAGAGAATAGCCAGCAGATCGCAGCCTTCCTCAAACGTACCGCTGATGCGCAACTGAGCGAAACGGGTACGCCGGAACAACCGGGCCTGCAAAACCTGCCGGGCGCGGAAGAAGGCGATGGATTCTTTTACGCTAAGATAATCAAACAGTGATAGTTATAACGGGTCGCGACTGATGAAAATAATTATTCTGGGTGCGGGGCAGGTCGGTGGAACGCTGGCTGAAAACCTGGTCGGAGAGAATAACGATATTACCGTTGTAGATACCAATGGCGATCGTTTACGTACGTTGCAGGACAAATTCGATCTCCGGGTTGTACAGGGCCACGGATCGCATCCGCGTGTCCTGCGTGAAGCCGGTGCTGATGACGCTGATATGTTAGTCGCGGTGACAAGCTCTGATGAAACCAATATGGTGGCTTGCCAGGTGGCTTATTCGCTTTTCAATACACCTAATCGAATTGCCCGTATCCGTTCGCCAGATTACGTGCGCGATGCTGATAAGCTTTTTCATTCAGAAGCGGTGCCCATCGATCATTTGATCGCCCCTGAACAGTTGGTTATCGACAGTATCTACCGTTTGATCGAATATCCTGGCGCATTGCAGGTGGTGAATTTCGCCGAAGGTAAAGTCAGCCTGGCGGTAGTGAAAGCCTATTATGGTGGACCACTGATTGGTAATGCGCTTTCAACCATGCGCGAACATATGCCACATATTGATACGCGGGTTGCGGCGATCTTCCGTCACGATAGGCCTATCCGTCCGCAAGGTTCAACCATTGTAGAAGCCGGTGATGAGGTATTTTTTATTGCCGCCTCGCAGCATATTCGTGCCGTGATGAGCGAACTGCAGCGGCTGGAAAAACCCTATAAACGCATTATGTTGGTTGGCGGCGGAAATATCGGTGCCGGGCTGGCGCGTCAGTTAGAAAAAGATTACAGCGTAAAATTGATCGAACGCGATCAGCAGCGCGCCGCAGAACTGGCCGAGAAACTGCAGAACACCATTGTTTTTTTTGGTGACGCATCGGATCAGGAATTACTTGCGGAAGAACATATCGATCAGGTCGATCTCTTTATTGCCGTCACTAATGATGACGAAGCAAATATTATGTCCGCGATGCTGGCCAAACGGATGGGCGCGAAGAAAGTGATGGTGTTGATTCAGCGGCGGGCTTATGTCGATCTGGTGCAGGGCAGCGTGATTGATATCGCCATCTCTCCGCAGCAGGCGACCATTTCCGCGCTGCTAAGCCATGTACGTAAAGCAGATATTGTCGGTGTTTCTTCGTTGCGCCGTGGCGTCGCAGAAGCGATTGAAGCCGTGGCGCATGGAGACGAAACTACCTCGCGCGTAGTAGGTCGCGTCATTGATGAAATAAAACTTCCTCCAGGTACAATAATCGGCGCAGTCGTTCGTGGAAACGACGTGATGATCGCTAATGATAATTTGCGAATTGAGCAAGGCGATCATGTGATTATGTTTTTAACTGATAAAAAATATATCACTGACGTCGAGCGATTATTCCAGCCCAGTCCGTTTTTCTTATGATAAGCAGGGCGTGATAATAAGCGCCCTTCTCTTATTCCCCTCTTTTAACAGGGATTTAGAAAAATCGTAATTCCCCTGCGTAAATGGAAATTGATCGGGAATTTGTTAGACTTAACGTCACAGCCTGCACATGGAGAAGGGATATGAGCATTTTGAAAGAGTTCCGCGAATTTGCAATGCGCGGAAATGTCGTCGATTTAGCGGTAGGTGTGATCATTGGTGCAGCATTCGGCAAAATAGTGTCGTCGCTTGTTGCCGATATCATTATGCCGCCGCTCGGATTATTAATTGGCGGCATCGATTTTAAATCTTTTGCCTGGACATTACGCGAGGCGCAGGGCGACATTCCTGCAGTTGTAATGCATTACGGCGTATTTATTCAGAATATTTTTGATTTCATTATCGTCGCGTTTGCCATCTTTATGGCGATTAAGCTGATTAATAAGCTTAAACGGAAACAGGCAGAAGAGCCGAAAGCAGCGCCGGCACCGAGTAAAGAAGAGGTCTTGTTAAGCGAGATTCGCGATCTGTTGAAAGAGCAAAACAGTCGCATTTAAGCAAATGCAAGAAGGCCAGTGGTAAATAAGCGAATCGCTTGCTTGCCACTGGCCTCCTGAAAGCCTTTTTTCGCATGTTTATCTTTTCGTAAATAACTGCCTTTCCCTTTTTTGTTTTTCTCTATGCGTTGTCGAAACAGCGGATCATGTAACAGTGCCTCAATGGCGTTATCGTTGATCTGCCCTTTAGTGTGCTGATAGCGACTCATCATTTCTCCAGATTGTGTGTTAAAACGGCCGAAGTGTAGATCTCTTTAATCATAAGATCAACTTGCTGCTTTCGTAGCATCACCGCTTGCGCCCTGTTCAAGAGCTTCGAGAATGGAACAATAAACGCTGCTATGTGCCGTGCCGCAGCAGGCATCATTCAGCTTTTTCAGGGAGCGGCGCATGGATTGTAGTTCCTCAATACGCGCTTCCACTTCGCTTAAACGCGCCTGGACAATGCTCTTTGACTCCTGGCAGGTATGATGCTCAGGATCAATACGGATCGACAACAGCTCACGGATAGATTCCAGGGTAAAACCCAGCTGCCGGGCATGACGAATAAACTTTAATCGCTGCAGATCCCTGTCCGTATAGAGACGAAATCCCCCTTCCGTTCTCACCTGATGATCCATCATTTGCTGTTTTTCGTAATAGCGGATCGTATCCGGTGTTACTTCAGCCAGTTTTGCTATTTCACCAATGCGGTACATATCTATTCCCCGGTTAATTTTTGCTGCACTTTAGCGGCGTAATCCCCTCGCAGGAAATCGGTGCTCAATCCCGCCTGGCGCAGTTTGATTTCAAGCAGCGATAATCGTCGTTTAACTTCGTGAAATCGCGGATCATCGTGCTCCACGCTGCTTAGCAAATCGATAAGCATGATTGCTTCTTTGCGATATTCGAGTTCTGGTGGCAGGCAGCCTGCATTTTTTAATAAGCGATATCCGGCACGGAGTTCAGCCGGAACATGGGAATCATCATCCAGCGATAACGGTTCGCCGCTGCCGGGAAGATTATCAAACTCACCTTTTTTCTGAGCATCAACGATATGACGTTCTGCCCACTGATCAAGCAACCACATCATAGCTCTCCGGCGGATGAACAAAAAAGATAAGCATAGTTTAGGAAAGAGGCGGAACGGAGGATATAAAAAAACCCGCCGAAGCGGGTTCTTTTACGTTACTGCAGATTACTCAGCAGCAGCTTCTGCTTTCGGCTCGGCGCGATCAACCAGCTCGATGTAAGCCATCGGAGCATTGTCACCAGCACGGAAGCCACACTTCAGAATGCGAGTGTAACCACCGGCACGGCTCGCGAAACGCGGGCCCAGCTCGTTAAACAGTTTTGCCACGATCTCGTTATCACGAGTGCGGGCGAATGCCAGACGACGATTAGCAACGCTATCCGTCTTGGCAAGAGTAATCAGCGGCTCAACTACGCGACGCAGCTCTTTCGCTTTCGGCAGGGTCGTCTTGATGATTTCATGACGAACCAGAGAGCCTGCCATGTTACGGAACATGGCCTGGCGATGGCTGCTGTTGCGGTTCAGTTGACGACCACTCTTACGATGGCGCATGACCTTATCCTTCTCAGTAAAACCTTAACCTGTGATCCGGTTACTCGTCAGCAATGCTTGCCGGCGGCCAGTTTTCCAGGCGCATGCCCAGAGACAGACCACGTGAGGCCAGCACGTCTTTAATCTCGGTAAGAGATTTTTTACCCAGGTTCGGCGTTTTCAGCAACTCAACCTCGGTACGCTGTACCAGATCACCGATATAGTGGATAGCTTCTGCCTTGAGGCAGTTAGCAGAGCGGACAGTCAATTCCAGATCGTCAACAGGGCGCAGCAGAATCGGATCGAATTCTGGTTTCTCTTCTTTAACTTCCGGCTGACGTACATCACGTAAGTCAACGAAAGCTTCAAGTTGTTCAGCCAGAATGGTTGCCGCACGACGAATCGCCTCTTCAGGATCGATTGTGCCGTTGGTTTCCATTTCGATGACCAGCTTGTCCAGGTCGGTACGCTGTTCAACACGTGCAGCTTCAACATTGTAGGCAATACGCTCTACAGGGCTGTAGCACGCGTCAACGAGCAGACGGCCGATTGGGCGCTCATCTTCTTCCGAATGAATTCGGGCAGAAGCCGGAACATAACCACGACCGCGCTGAACTTTGATACGCATGTTAATAGATGCGTTTTCATCGGTCAGGTGGCAGATCACATGCTGCGGCTTGACGATTTCGACATCACCGTCGTGGGTAATGTCGGCTGCGGTCACAGGGCCAATGCCAGATTTATTCAGAGTAAGAATAACATCATCTTTACCCTGAACTCTTACCGCCAGCCCTTTCAGGTTGAGCAGGATTTCAAGGATATCTTCCTGAACGCCTTCTTTGGTGCTGTACTCATGAAGTACACCATCAATCTCAACCTCTGTCACCGCGCAACCCGGCATCGATGAGAGCAGAATACGGCGCAGTGCGTTACCCAGAGTATGGCCAAAGCCACGCTCTAAAGGCTCAAGGGTCACCTTGGCGTGCGTCGAACTCACTTGCTCGATATCTACCAGGCGCGGTTTTAGAAACTCTGTCACAGAACCCTGCATTGTGTCCTCTCTTTGGTGCTAAGCTTTACTTGGAGTAAAGCTCGACGATCAGGTGTTCGTTAATGTCCGCAGACAGATCAGAACGCTCCGGCTTACGCTTAAACGTACCTTCCATCTTGCCAGCATCAACTTCCAGCCAGGTTGGCTTTTCACGCTGCTCAGCCAGCTCGAGAGCTGCTTTCACGCGAGACTGCTTTTTCGCTTTCTCACGAATGCTAACGACGTCATTCGGACTAACCTGATAAGAAGCGATGTTAACAACACGACCGTTTACCATGATAGCTTTGTGGCTAACCAGCTGACGTGCTTCTGCACGAGTGGCGCCGAAACCCATACGGTATACAACGTTGTCCAGACGACCTTCCAGCAGACCCAACAGGTTTTCACCGGTGTTGCCTTTAAGACGTGCTGCTTCTTTGTAGTAGTTACGGAACTGACGCTCCAGCACACCGTAGATACGGCGAACTTTTTGCTTTTCACGCAACTGCACACCATAGTCAGACAGACGCGGTTTACGCGCACCGTGCTGGCCAGGAGCTTGTTCAATTTTACACTTGGTATCGATCGCGCGAACGCCAGACTTAAGGAACAGGTCTGTGCCCTCACGACGGCTCAGCTTGAGCTTAGGACCCAAATATCTTGCCATTTTCTTTCTCCAACAATCCTAGAAAACGAGCGCGTTATACGCGACGTTTTTTCGGCGGACGACAACCGTTGTGAGGGATCGGAGTCACATCAGTAATATTAGTGATGCGGAAACCAGCGGCGTTCAGAGCACGAATAGTAGATTCGCGGCCCGGACCCGGTCCCTTAACCATAACTTCCAGATTCTTGATGCCGTATTCTTTTACGGCTTCAGCGCAACGCTCTGCCGCAACCTGAGCTGCAAACGGAGTGGATTTGCGAGAACCACGGAAACCGGAACCACCGGCTGTTGCCCAACCCAGCGCGTTACCCTGACGATCGGTAATAGTAACGATGGTGTTGTTGAAAGAAGCATGGATATGAGCCACGCCGTCAGAGACTTGTTTTCTTACACGTTTACGTGCACGAATTGGTGCCTTTGCCATTATTCAATCACCCCGATTATTTCTTGATCGGTTTGCGCGGACCCTTACGGGTACGTGCGTTGGTCTTGGTACGCTGACCGCGAACCGGGAGACCACGACGATGACGCAAACCGCGATAGCAACCAAGATCCATCAGGCGCTTGATGCTCATGCTAACTTCACGGCGCAGATCACCTTCAACGACAAATTTGGCAACTTCGTCACGCAGCGTGTCGATTTGTTCTTCAGACAGCTCACTGATCTTAACATTTTCAGCGATGCCCGCAGCAGCCAGAATGGCTTGGGAGCGGGTTTTACCGACGCCATAGATCGAAGTTAATGCGATCACAGCATGTTTCTGATCAGGAATGTTAATGCCTGCTATACGGGCCACTATGCACTCCTATAATTTTACTTGCACGCACCATGCTGAAAAGCCCGTTTTCAGGATACTCAAATGGAAACGTACAGACATACAAAAGATTGGCTGGCTAATCTAGCCAGCTCAACCCAACTTTGCAAGAAAAATATGCGAAATAATCAGCCTTGGCGCTGTTTATGTTTCGGCTCGGCACTGCAAATCACGCGGATGACGCCATCACGCTTAACGATTTTGCAGTTACGGCATAATTTCTTGACGGAAGCACGAACTTTCATTTTTACTCTCCGTAACTTCTCAGACGACCATTAACGGCCATAGCCTTTCAGGTTCGCCTTCTTCAATGCAGACTCGTACTGACTGGACATCATCAGAGTTTGCACTTGAGCCATAAAGTCCATAATGACGACAACAACGATAAGTAATGAGGTCCCACCGAAGTAGAACGGTACTTTCATTGCATCACGCATGAACTCCGGGATCAGGCAGATAAAAGTAATATAGAGCGCACCGACCAAAGTCAGGCGGGTCATTACTTTATCAATATACTTCGCCGTTTGCTCTCCCGGACGAATTCCTGGTACAAATGCACCGGACTTCTTCAGGTTATCTGCTGTTTCACGCGGGTTGAAAACCAACGCCGTGTAAAAGAAACAGAAGAATATGATTGCAGACGCATAGAGTAACACATAAAGCGGTTGCCCAGGCTGCAAATACAGCGAAATTGTTGTCAGCCAGTTCCAACCAGTACCGCCCCCGAACCATGACGCGATGGTCGCCGGGAACAGAATAATACTGGAAGCGAAGATTGCCGGGATTACCCCCGCCATATTCACTTTCAGCGGTAAATGTGTGCTCTGTGCAGCATAGACACGACGACCCTGCTGACGTTTTGCGTAGTTAACGACGATACGACGTTGGCCACGTTCAACGAATACAACAAAGAACGTCACTGCGAATACTAATACTGCAACCAACAGCAACAGGAGGAAGTGCAGGTCGCCTTGACGCGCTTGCTCGATAGTATGGGCAATGGCTGGCGGAAGACCCGCCACAATGCCGGCAAAGATAATGATGGAGATACCGTTGCCGATACCCCTTTCAGTAATCTGTTCACCGAGCCACATCAGGAACATCGTTCCTGTAACCAGACTCACAACAGCGGTGAAATAGAATGCAAAGCCTGGATTCATTACCAGACCTTGCATACCAGGCATATTCGGTAAACCGGTAGCAATACCGATCGACTGAAATATCGCCAACACCAGAGTGCCATAACGGGTGTACTGGCTAATCTTACGACGTCCAGACTCCCCTTCTTTCTTCAGCTCTGCCAGGGTCGGATGAACGACCGTTAACAGCTGGATAATAATCGATGCCGAAATATACGGCATGATACCCAGCGCAAAGATAGAAGCACGGCTAAGAGCACCACCAGAGAACATGTTAAACATTTCAATGATGGTGCCACGCTGTTGTTCAAGCAGTTTGGCAAGTACAGCGGCATCAATACCAGGGATCGGAATAAAAGAGCCAATACGGAACACAATCAACGCACCGATAACAAACAGCAGTCTGCGTTTCAGTTCGCCAATTCCACCCTTGGCACTTTGAAAATCTAATCCCGGTTGTTTAGCCATCTGCTACTTATTCCTCAATTTTACCGCCAGCAGCTTCGATAGCAGCACGAGCGCCTTTAGAAACACGCAGGCCACGAACAGTTACCGGACGAACTACTTCACCAGCCAGGATCACTTTCGCGAACTCGATCTGGATGCCGATAATGTTAGCCGCTTTCAGCGTGTTCAGGTCTACTACGTCGCCTTCTACTTTAGCCAGATCGGAGAGACGAATCTCAGCCGTGATCATTGCCTTGCGAGAAGTGAAACCGAATTTCGGCAGACGACGATACAGTGGCATCTGGCCACCCTCGAAACCGCGACGTACGCCACCGCCAGAACGAGAGTTCTGACCTTTGTGACCACGACCACCGGTTTTACCGAGGCCAGAACCGATACCACGACCCAGGCGTTTACCCGCCTTTTTGGAGCCTTCGGCCGGAGACAGAGTATTTAAACGCATCTCTTACTCCTCAACTTTAACCATGAAGGAAACCGCGTTGACCATACCACGAACCGCAGGAGTATCCTCACGTTCAACAGTATGACCAATACGACGCAGACCCAGGCCAAGCAGCGTTGCCTTGTGTTTCGGCAGACGACCGATTGCACTGCGGGTTTGAGTGATTTTAATAGTCTTTGCCATGGTCAATTACCCCAGAATTTCTTCAACGGATTTACCACGCTTGGCAGCGACCATTTCCGGGGATTTCATATTTTCCAGGCCATCAATAGTTGCACGAACCACGTTAATCGGGTTGGTGGAACCATATGCTTTGGCCAGAACGTTATGAACCCCAGCGACTTCCAGAACGGCGCGCATTGCACCACCGGCAATAATACCGGTACCTTCGGAAGCCGGCTGCATGAATACACGAGAACCCGTGTGAGTACCCTTAACCGGGTGCTGCAGGGTGCCGTGGTTCAGCGCGACGTTAATCATATTGCGACGGGCTTTTTCCATCGCTTTCTGGATCGCTGCCGGAACTTCGCGGGCTTTACCGTAACCAAAACCTACGCGACCGTTACCATCACCAACAACAGTCAGAGCTGTGAAGGAGAAAATACGACCACCTTTAACGGTTTTAGATACGCGGTTTACCGCGATCAGCTTTTCCTGCAGTTCGCCAGCCTGTTTTTCGATGTGAGCCATCTTACACCTCTACCTTAGAACTGAAGGCCAGCTTCACGGGCAGCATCTGCCAGTGCCTGGACGCGACCATGATATTGGAACCCGGAACGGTCAAAGGACACATCTTTAATGCCTTTTTCCAGAGCGCGTTCAGCAACAGCTTTACCTACTGCTGCGGCTGCGTCTTTGTTACCGGTGTACTTCAATTGTTCAGAGATAGCTTTTTCTACAGTAGAAGCAGCTACCAGAACTTCAGAACCATTCGATGCGATTACCTGGGCGTAAATATGACGCGGGGTACGATGTACCACCAGGCGGGTCGCACCAAGCTCTTTGAGCTTGCGGCGTGCGCGGGTCGCACGACGGATACGAGCAGATTTCTTATCCATAGTGTTACCTTACTTCTTCTTAGCCTCTTTGGTACGCACGACTTCGTCGGCGTAACGAACACCCTTGCCTTTATAAGGCTCAGGACGACGGTAGGCGCGCAGATCTGCTGCAACCTGTCCGATCATCTGCTTATCAGCGCCTTTCAGCACGATTTCAGTTTGAGACGGACATTCTGCAGTAATACCTGCCGGCAGCTGATGATCAACCGGATGCGAGAAACCCAGAGCCAGGTTTACTACGTTTCCTTTGACCGCTGCGCGGTAACCTACACCAACCAGCTGCAGCTTCTTAGTGAAGCCTTCGGTAACACCGACAACCATTGAGTTTAACAGGGCACGCGCGGTACCAGCCTGAGCCCAACCGTCTACGTAACCATCACGCGGACCGAAAGTCAGGGTATTGTCTGCCTGATTAACTACAACAGCATCGTTGAGAGTACGAGTCAGCTCGCCGTTTTTACCTTTGATCGTGATAACCTGACCGTTGATTTTTACGTCAACGCCGGCAGGAATAACGACCGGTGCTTTAGCAACACGAGACATTGTTTCCTCCGATTAGGCTACGTAGCAGATAATTTCGCCACCAAGACCAGCCTGGCGCGCTGCACGATCGGTCATAACACCTTTAGAGGTAGAAATAACCGCGATACCCATACCACCCATAACTTTCGGCAGCTCATCTTTTTTCTTATAGATGCGCAGACCTGGGCGGCTGATACGCTGAATGCTTTCTACCACAGCTTTACCCTGGAAGTACTTAAGAGTCACTTCCAGTTCCGGCTTGGTGTCGCCTTCAATTTTGAAATCTTCAATAAAACCTTCTTCCTTCAGCACGTTGGCAATTGCCACTTTCAGCCTGGAGGAAGGCATGGTGACCGCAGCTTTGTTCGCGGCCTGACCGTTACGGATACGGGTCAGCATATCCGCGATCGGATCTTGCATGCTCATCTGTCTTTACTCCCGTGATTCAATTGGTGACAATTACCAGCTAGCCTTTTTCAGACCCGGGATTTCACCGCGCATAGCGGATTCACGGACCTTAATACGGCTCAACCCGAACTTCCGCAGGAAACCGTGCGGACGACCAGTTTGGCGGCAGCGGTTACGCTGACGAGACGGGCTGGAATCACGCGGCAGACTCTGCAGCTTGAGAACAGCATTCCAACGATCTTCGTCGGAAGCGTTCACATCAGAAATGATCGCTTTCAGTTCAGCGCGTTTCGCGAAGTATTTTTCAGCCAAAGCTACGCGTTTAACTTCGCGTGCTTTCATTGATTGCTTAGCCATGAAGTAACCCTACCTTACTTGCGGAACGGGAAGTCAAAGGCAGCCAGCAGAGCACGGCCTTCTTCGTCAGATTTCGCAGTAGTGGTAATGGTAATATCCAAACCACGCACGCGGTCGACTTTATCGTAGTCGATTTCTGGGAAGATGATCTGCTCACGGACACCCATGCTGTAGTTACCACGACCGTCGAAAGACTTCGCGGACAAGCCACGGAAGTCACGGATACGCGGTACAGCAATAGTGATCAGGCGCTCAAAGAACTCCCACATGCGTTCGCCACGCAGAGTCACTTTACAGCCGATCGGATAGCCCTGACGGATTTTGAAGCCCGCAACTGATTTGCGCGCTTTGGTGATCAACGGTTTTTGACCGGAGATTGCTGCCAGGTCAGCTGCTGCGTTATCCAGCAGTTTCTTGTCAGCGATCGCTTCACCAACACCCATATTCAGGGTGATCTTCTCGACCCGAGGGACTTGCATGACAGAATTGTAGTTAAACTCAGTCATGAGTTTCTTAACTACTTCGTCTTTGTAGTAATCATGCAGTTTCGCCATCGTACTACTCCAAATTACTTGATAGTTTCGCTGTTAGATTTAAAGAAACGGACTTTTTTGCCGTCTTCGAATCTAAAGCCTACACGGTCCGCTTTGCCGGTTGCCGCATTGAAGATCGCAACGTTAGAAACCTGAATTGCAGCTTCTTTTTCAACGATGCCGCCTGGTTGGTTCAGGGCCGGAACCGGCTTCTGATGTTTTTTAACCAGGTTGATACCTTCAACAATGATCTTGCCGGAAGTCAGAACATTTTTTACTTTACCGCGTTTACCTTTATCTTTACCGGTTAACACGATAACTTCGTCATCACGACGGATTTTCGCTGCCATGATTCGCTCCTTAGAGTACTTCTGGTGCCAGAGAGATGATTTTCATAAACTTCTCAGAACGAAGTTCACGAGTAACCGGCCCAAAAATACGCGTACCGATAGGCTGCTCGCTGTTGTTGTTCAAAAGAACACAAGCATTGCCATCGAAGCGAACGACAGAACCGTCAGGGCGACGAACACCCTTCCTGGTGCGCACCACTACCGCCTTCAGCACATCACCTTTTTTGACCTTACCACGCGGAATTGCTTCTTTGATGGTGATCTTGATGATGTCGCCTACGCCTGCGTAGCGACGGTGCGAGCCACCCAGAACCTTGATACACATTACGCGACGTGCACCGGAGTTGTCGGCGACGGTCAGCATAGTCTGTTCTTGGATCATTTCAGTGCTCCGCTAATGTCAACTACTACTGAAGACCCCAAAATCAGGGTCGATAAAAAGCCCCATATCGAGGGCGCGGCATTATAACACCGGATCTCAGATATGGGTAGAAAAAATAAACGGCTCATCACTGAGCCGTTTATTCGTTTGAGAACGCGTACTCTATTACAGAATCGCTTTCTCTACAACGCGAACCAGCGTCCAGGATTTAGTCTTGGACAGCGGGCGGCATTCGCGGATTTCAACCACGTCGCCGGTACCGCATTCGTTGTTCTCGTCATGTACGTGCAGTTTAGTCGTACGTTTGATGAATTTACCGTAGATCGGGTGTTTCACAAAACGTTCGATAGCTACAACAATGGATTTCTCCATTTTGTCGCTAACAACACGACCTTGCAGAGTACGGATTTTATCGGTCATTACGCACCCGCCTTCTCAGTCAGTAAAGTCTTAACGCGTGCGACATCACGACGCACTTGCTTCAACAGGTGAGTCTGTTGCAGCTGGCCACTTGCAGCCTGCATACGCAGGTTGAACTGCTCGCGCAGCAGGTTAAGCAGCTCGGTGTTCAGCTCTTCAACGCTCTTTTCACGCAGCTCTTTTGCTTTCATTACATCACCGTCTTAGTTACAAAGGTGGTTTTAATCGGCAGTTTTGCTGCTGCCAGCTCGAAGGCTTCACGGGCCAGCTCTTCCGGAACACCGTCCATTTCGTACAGGACTTTACCCGGCTGAATCAAGGCAACCCAATACTCCACGTTACCTTTACCTTTACCCATACGAACTTCCAGCGGCTTCTCGGTGATCGGTTTGTCCGGGAATACACGGATCCAGATCTTACCCTGACGCTTAACAGCACGAGTCATTGCACGACGCGCTGCTTCGATCTGACGAGCGGTCAGACGACCACGGCCAACAGCTTTCAGACCGTAAGTGCCGAAGCTCACATCCGTGCCCTGCGCGAGACCACGGTTGCGGCCTTTGTGCACTTTACGGAATTTTGTACGCTTTGGTTGTAACATCAGCGACGCTCCTTATTTACGGCCTTTACGCTGCTGCTTTTTAGGTTGAGCAGCCGGTTTTTCCGGTTGTTCAACTGCAGCCATACCACCAAGGATCTCGCCTTTGAAGATCCACACTTTTACGCCGATTACACCGTAAGTGGTGTGCGCTTCGGAGGTGTTGTAGTCAATGTCAGCACGCAGAGTGTGCAGCGGAACGCGACCTTCACGGTACCATTCGGTACGTGCGATCTCCGCGCCGCCCAGACGGCCGCTAACTTCAACTTTGATACCTTTAGCGCCCAGACGCATTGCGTTCTGTACAGCACGCTTCATAGCACGACGGAACATAACGCGACGTTCCAGCTGAGAAGTGATGCTGTCAGCAACCAGTTTTGCGTCCAGTTCAGGTTTACGAACTTCGGCGATATTGATCTGAGCAGGAACGCCAGCGATATCCGCTACGACCTTGCGCAGTTTTTCAACGTCTTCACCTTTCTTACCGATAACGATACCCGGGCGAGCAGTGTGAATAGTCACACGGATGCTTTTAGCCGGACGCTCGATAACGATACGAGATACAGACGCTTTAGCCAGTTCCTTAGTCAGGTACTGACGTACTTTAAAATCGCTGTCCAGGTTGTCAGCGAATTCTTTGGTGTTCGCAAACCAGGTTGAGTTCCATGGTTTTACAATACCCAGGCGAATACCATTAGGATGTACTTTCTGACCCATTGCTAGTCTCCAGAGTCTCAGCGATCGGACACAACCACAGTGATGTGGCTGGTGCGCTTCAGGATGCGATCTGCACGACCTTTTGCACGCGGCATAATGCGCTTCATGCTCGGGCCTTCGTCTACGAAAATTTTCGTAATTTTCAGATCGTCAATGTCAGCGCCATCGTTGTGTTCAGCGTTAGCAATGGCAGATTCCAGAACTTTCTTGACCAGTACAGCCGCTTTCTTATTGGTGTAGGTCAGAATATCCAGGGCCTGCGACACTTTCTTACCGCGAATCAGGTCTGCAACAAGGCGAACCTTCTGAGCAGAAGAACGAGCATGGCGATGTTGAGCTAAAGTTTCCATCTCTTCCTCCTACCTTATTTCTTCTTCGCTTTTTTATCAGCAGCGTGGCCGCGATAAGTACGAGTCGGTGCGAATTCACCCAGTTTGTGACCGACCATTTCGTCGGAAACAAATACCGGAACGTGCTGACGACCATTATGGACAGCGATGGTCAAACCGATCATGTTAGGAAAGATCGTTGAACGACGGGACCAAGTGCGCAGGGGCTTCTTGTCTCCGCTTTCCACCGCTTTCTCTACCTTCTTCAGCAAGTGCAGGTCAATAAAAGGACCTTTCTTGAGAGAACGTGGCATGGCTTATCCTCTAAAATTATTTGCTACGGCGACGTACGATGAATTTATCAGTACGCTTGTTGCTGCGGGTCTTCTTACCTTTGGTCTGAACGCCCCACGGAGTTACCGGGTGCTTACCAAAGTTACGACCTTCACCACCACCATGTGGGTGGTCGACTGGGTTCATCGCAGTACCGCGAACGGTAGGACGAATACCACGCCAGCGTGCAGCACCTGCTTTACCCAGAACGCGCAGCATATGCTCAGCATTGCCAACTTCGCCCAGAGTAGCGCGGCATTCTGCTTCTACTTTACGCATTTCACCAGAGCGCAGACGCAGGGTGACATAAGCACCGTCACGAGCAACGATCTGAACGTAAGTACCAGCGGAACGAGCCAGCTGACCGCCTTTACCCGGTTTCATTTCTACGTTATGAACGGTAGAACCAACCGGAATATTGCGCATCGGCAGGGTGTTGCCTGCTTTGATTGCAGCATCAACGCCAGACTGAATCTGGTCGCCAGCTTTCAGGCCTTTAGGGGCCAGGATGTAACGGCGTTCGCCATCTTTGTACAGAACCAGCGCGATGTTCGCGGAACGGTTCGGATCGTACTCAAGACGTTCAACAACTGCCGGGATACCATCTTTGTTGCGTTTGAAGTCAACAATACGGTAAGCCTGCTTGTGGCCACCACCGATATGACGAGTGGTGATACGGCCATTGTTGTTACGACCACCGGATTTGCTGTTCTTTTCCAGCAACGGAGCAAAAGGTTTGCCCTTGTGCAGCTCAGGGTTAACCACTTTAACAACGTGGCGACGACCCGGAGATGTCGGTTTACATTTAACAACTGCCATTGTATTACTCCTCCGACTTACTCAGCGCCGCCGACGAAGTCCAGATTCTGGCCTTCTTTCAGGGTGACGTAAGCTTTTTTCCAGTCGCTACGACGACCGATACGCTGTCCGTGACGTTTAACTTTCCCTTTAACAACCAGGGTGTTAACGACTTCGACTTCGACTTCAAACAGTTTCTGCACAGCAGCTTTGATTTCTGCTTTGGTCGCGTCTTTAGCAACTTTGAGAACGATGGTGTTTGTTTTTTCCATCGCAGTAGACGCTTTTTCAGAAACGTGCGGTGCGCGCAGCACCTTCAGCAGACGTTCTTCACGAATCATGCCAGCATCTCCTCAACTTGCTTAACAGCATCAGCAGTCATTACGACTTTGTCGAAGGCGATCAGGCTAACCGGGTCGATACCAGTCGCGTCGCGAACGTCAACCTTGTGCAGGTTGCGTGCGGCCAGGAACAGGTTCTCGTCCAGCTCACCGGTGATGATCAGCACATCTTCCAGAGCCATGTCTTTCAGTTTCTGAGCAAGCAGCTTGGTTTTCGGCGCTTCAACAGAGAACTGTTCGACAACGATCAGACGATCCTGACGTACCAGTTCGGACAGGATGCTTTTCAGCGCGCCGCGGTACATCTTTTTGTTAACTTTTTGACTGTGGTCTTGCGGACGCGCAGCGAAGGTCACGCCACCAGAACGCCAGATCGGGCTCTTAATAGAACCTGAACGAGCACGGCCGGTGCCTTTCTGGCGCCACGGTTTTTTACCGGAACCAGTTACTTCAGCACGGGTCTTCTGAGCACGAGTACCCTGACGAGCACCAGCTGCATAAGCAACAACAACCTGGTGTACCAGCGCTTCGTTGAAGTCACGACCGAAGGTAGTTTCGGAAACAGTCAGCGCGCTCTGCGCGTCTTTCAATACTAATTCCATTGCTATCTCCTCACGCCTTCACAGCTGGTTTAACGATCAGGTCGCTACCGGTTGCACCCGGGACAGCACCTTTAACCAGCAGCAGGTTGCGCTCAGCGTCAACACGTACTACGTCCAGGCTCTGAACGGTTACGCGCTCATTACCCAGCTGACCTGCCATTTTCTTGCCCTTGAACACTTTGCCCGGAGTCTGGTTCTGACCGATAGAACCCGGAACGCGGTGAGACAGGGAGTTACCGTGAGTAGCGTCCTGGGTACGGAAGTTCCAGCGCTTAACGGTACCTGCGAAACCTTTACCTTTAGAGGTGCCAGTTACGTCAACTTTTTTAACTTCAGCAAACAGCTCAACGCTAATGTCCTGACCTACGGTGAATTCTTCGCCGTCAGCAAGACGGAATTCCCACAGACCACGGCCAGCTTCAACGCCAGCTTTAGCGAAGTGACCCGCTTCCGGTTTGGTTACACGGTTAGCTTTTTTAGCACCGGTGGTAACCTGGACAGCGCGGTAGCCGTCGTTAGCCAGATCTTTAACCTGAGTAACGCGGTTTGCTTCAACTTCGATTACGGTTACTGGGATAGATACGCCATCTTCAGTGAAGATGCGGGTCATACCCACTTTTTTACCGACTAAACCAATCATTGTTTCAACCTCTCAATCGCTCGATGACCTGATTAACCCAGGCTGATCTGCACGTCTACACCGGCAGCCAGGTCCAGACGCATCAGAGCATCAACGGTTTTCTCGGTTGGCTCAACGATGTCAACCAGACGCTTGTGAGTGCGGATTTCGTACTGATCGCGCGCGTCTTTGTTAACGTGCGGAGAGATCAGAACGGTAAAGCGCTCTTTGCGGGTCGGCAGCGGGATCGGACCACGGACTTGCGCACCAGTGCGCTTAGCAGTCTCGACGATTTCCGCGGTTGATTGATCGATCAGACGATGATCAAACGCTTTAAGACGGATACGGATTCTTTGGTTCTGCATGAGACCAGAGCTCCAATTATTTATAGACGAAAATAATTACTCCTCACACCCATTACGATTGATGGGGGAGTGTAATCGTTCTTACGTTGCCCCGCGATTGGGGGCGTTGTTAGTGGCTAAACACCACCACTGTGGCTCATATCGAACCTGCTGCCATTTACGACAAGCCCGCGCATTATACGTAAATCTGAGCCGGACGCAAGTAGAGTTTAGAATTTAAACAGAGCTGCTCGCAGGGGTAATGTCGCTGCAACGCCATAATGCGCTTTTATCAGGCGCGTGTACGTAACGCTGGCAATAGTGGATTGGCTTTGAATGCCAGCTTGCGCATTCTGGTCAGCCATCAACTGACTTACCGGCAGAACCATGTTTTTTATTCTCGTCTATCTGGTACTTAATCTGCTTCTCGTTTGGCATGACCTGCGAAGCGGGCTATTGCCAGACCGATTTACCTGCCCTCTTCTCTGGGCCGGGCTGCTCTGGCACTGCTTCTGGCGCACGGAACTTCTGGCGCAGGCGGTGATCGGTGCCGCAGCCGGATACATAGGTTTTGCTTTTTTGTATTGGGGTTATCGCGGGATACGCGGTCAGGAAGGGTTAGGCTATGGGGATGTGAAATATCTTGCAGCGCTGGGGGCCTGGCACGGCTGGCAAATTTTGCCCGGGTTGGTTTTTATCGCGGCGTTGCTGGCCTGTATTACCGCCCTTTGTAAAGCGATTGGCTTACGCAATCGGCAGGCATTAAAAAACCCACTGCCTTTCGGGCCATTTCTGGCGGCAGCGGGTTTACTGACGGGATCTCATACTGTGCTAACTACTCTTCCACTTTGATTTGCGACTGTAGATAATTCTGCATACCGATTTTACCGATCAAATCCAGCTCTGTCTCAAGCCAGTCAATGTGATGTTCTTCTTCAGCAAGAATGTTGATCATCATATCGCGGCTGACATAGTCATGAACGCTGTCGGCGTAGGCGATAGCCTCACGCAGATCTTTCGCGCCTTCCAGTTCCAGTCTCAGGTCGGATTGCAGCATCTCTTCAACATCTTCACCAATCCCCAGCTTGCCCAAATCCTGCAAATTAGGAATGCCTTCAAGAAACAGAATACGCTCGATATAGAGATCGGCGTGTTTCATTTCATCGATGGATTCATGGTATTCGACATCGTTGAGGCGCGTCAGTCCCCAGTTCTTGAACATTCTCGCGTGGAGAAAGTATTGGTTTATTGCGACAAGCTCATTTCCCAATAATTTATTGAGATAATTTATAATCTTAACATCACCTTTCATTATAGTCCCTCCGCTTCCACTTATTGAAGCGTAGATGGGGCTACCGGGATGTCAAAAAAAAGTTTGGTTCAGGCTATCTCTTTATATTCCGGCATCTGCGTCAATTCGTCCTGCATTATCTCTCTTGCCGCACGAACACATTTTCCACACTGATTTCCGACCGGAACAAACTTGCGGAGTTGCTGAAATGATTGAGGATGAAACTGGCGCACTGCCTGGCGGATTTTTTTGTCACTCACACCATTACACAAACAAACGTACATGATCGCTCCCGTTCAATTTATGCGCAAAGTGTAAATGAGAATAGTTATGATTACAATAGCACAGGCTTCAGGCGATTCGCTTAAAAGCAGGCATAATTTTGTCCAAATATTTCATCGCAAATCGCAGACAGCAAAAAGGGCGCCGAAGCGCCCTTTTTCAATTCAAAGCTAATTGATTAGCTCAGAACTTTAGCTACAACGCCCGCGCCAACGGTACGGCCGCCTTCGCGGATTGCGAAACGCAGACCGTCGTCCATCGCGATCGGGTGAATCAGGGTAACAACCATTTTGATGTTGTCGCCCGGCATTACCATCTCTACGCCTTCCGGCAGTTCGATGGTGCCAGTCACGTCAGTTGTACGGAAGTAGAACTGCGGACGGTAGCCTTTGAAGAACGGAGTATGACGGCCGCCTTCGTCTTTGGACAGGATGTACACTTCAGATTCGAATTTGGTGTGCGGCTTGATGGAACCCGGCTTAGCCAGTACCTGACCACGTTCGATTTCTTCACGTTTGATACCACGCAGCAGAACACCAACGTTCTCACCAGCACGGCCTTCGTCCAGCAGTTTGCGGAACATTTCAACGCCGGTACAGGTTGATTTCGCGGTATCTTTGATACCAACGATTTCAACTTCTTCACCAACCTTGATGATACCGCGCTCTACACGACCGGTAACAACGGTACCACGACCGGAGATGGAGAATACGTCTTCGATCGGCAGCAGGAACGGCTTGTCAATCGCACGTTCCGGTTCCGGGATGTAAGAGTCCAGGTGACCAGCCAGTTCGATGATTTTCGCTTCCCACTCAGCGTCGCCTTCCAGCGCTTTCAGAGCAGAACCACGTACGATCGGGGTGTCGTCGCCCGGGAAATCGTACTGAGACAGCAGTTCACGAACTTCCATCTCAACCAGTTCCAGCAGCTCTTCGTCATCAACCATGTCGCATTTGTTCAGGAACACGATGATGTACGGAACGCCTACCTGACGACCCAGCAGGATGTGCTCACGAGTCTGCGGCATCGGGCCGTCAGTCGCAGCAACAACCAGGATCGCGCCGTCCATCTGCGCAGCACCGGTGATCATGTTTTTAACATAGTCGGCGTGGCCCGGGCAGTCTACGTGTGCGTAGTGGCGAGACGGGGTGTCATATTCAACGTGAGACGTGTTGATGGTGATACCACGTGCTTTTTCTTCCGGCGCGTTATCGATCTGGTCGAATGCGCGAGCAGAACCACCGTAGGTTTTTGCCAGAACGGTAGTGATTGCAGC
>NZ_JXAG01000012.1 GCF_000814905.1 Enterobacter sp. Bisph1 | reverse complement strand
GGGAAATCGGTGCTTCGCACTGCGCTCACCTCCCGCGCATCTGCCTGCGGTCGGCTCGACTCGCCATCCCTGGCTCGATTCGCCTCTGGCCGCCATCCGGGCGGCCAGCCCTTGTCATCTGCGCTCCGGTTCGCCGATTTCAGCGGGGACTCACCCCCTCGCTGCAATATCTTTGCTTAAATGGGGATTTGAATCGCTGGGAGATTGCGCATGAGAACAAGAGATCTTCGATCTCTTGTCCCTGTGGTTCCAATCTCATAGGTGGCGGACCGAACAGGGTTGGAACTACCGGACTCACTGACCGGCGCGTCTTACGACGCCCCTGTTCAGCCCACCATTGAGTTGTAGCTGAACGTACGACATATATAAATATGCCGCTCGTGAGTTAGCAGGGTTCCAATCCTGACGCCTAATTTGTCAGACACGGAATGAACATAGGGTTAACCCTTAAAGGCGGCAAGGGATTATAGCTAAACTATTGAACAAATTACTTTTTCAAGGATAAGCTTCGCACAATTTTTGCAAATAGATTAAAAAACTCAAAACAACTGCAATCCCGCTGACCGGTAAAATTATTACAGCTATGCCGAGTTTTTTATAAACACAAATATCGCAGCGGGGAATCAACCCCCTCGCTGCGATATCTCTGCTTAAACGGGGATTTGCATCGCTGGAAGATTGTGCGTGAGATGTTAGAGATCGAAGATCTCTTGTCCTTGTTTTAGCCAGCGTGGCGCTTTTAGGATGTCGGCAAAAAATGCTACCAGCATATAGAGCAGTTCCCGAAATATGCTTTCGGATGCAGGGGCAAGCGTGTTACTCATCAGCAATTGAGTTATTGCCTGGCAGTAAGAGCAGAGTTGATCGGAATCGGGGTCAAAAGAGGGCGTGTAAGTTGGGATATTCTCTACGGTCAGACTCGCTTTTAATCCCTGTGGAACAGGCTCAAGTAGCGTCGGTTGCAGCAAAGCAAGACAGGCAGAAAGCCTGCCGTAAAGCGCCATCTTCTGTTGGGGATCTTCACATTCAGCAAGCACTTCGGCGAAACGTTCACAGTTATCCGCAAGCTCGGTGAAATCCGTGGTGTGATTGAACGGCGAGGTAAATAACGTTTGAGTCAGGGTTGGGGTAGTAGCCATAAGGCAGCCTCCGATAAGTGATGAAACTCCACCACCGGAAATGCTAATTTCTTGGGTGGTGGGCTGAACGAAGTTAGCATTACCGGCCTTATCGGAAACCGGCGCACCTTTCGGTGCCCCCGTTCAACCCACCATTGAGGTGTGGCAGAACTCACGACAAAAATATGTCGCCGATAAGGTTAATCAGGATGCTAAACCCGACGTCTGATTTTGTAGACGCGAACAGAACATATGACTAACCCTTATTAGCGGCAAGGGATTATAGCTAAGTTAATGAAGAAATTACTATTCCAGGAAGCCGCTTCGCAAAATTTTTGTTAAGTAATAGAATTTGCAATGGAACTTCAAACCTCCTCTCATTTTTTCCTTAAAGCGATACCGAAGTTTTTTATAAACACAATTATCGCAGCGAGGGGTTGAGTCCCCGCTGAAATCGGCGAACCGGAGCGCAGATGACAAGGGCTGGCCGCCCGGATGGCGGCCAGAGGCGAATCGAGCCAGGGATGGCGAGTCGAGCCGACCGCAGGCAGATGCGCGGGAGGTGAGCGCAGTGCGAAGCACCGATTTCCCGCGGGGCCGCGGGGATTGAAAAGGGGGGAGCGGTACCCCCTTTTCCCGTTCACGTGTGATGAAACCCAAGTTTCTGCCCAACATAAAGTGAACGGAACTATTCCACTTTTTCTAATAAAGTGAACGGAACAATTCCACAAAAGTGAACGAAACAATTCCCCCGCCGGGATCAAAAAGGGGAAGCGTAAGCCCCTTTTCTTCCCCCCTCCCCCCGCTATGTTGATATTTTAAGCAGTCACCACCGTCTCGCAGGAAAAATGTTTATTCGCTTCCATACTGAAACAAACCCCTTAATCGCGAGAACACTATGCCACTGCCGGATTTCCATGTTTCCGAACCCTTCACCCTCGGCATTGAAGTGGAGCTACAGGTCGTCAACCCGCCGGGCTACGATCTGAGCCAGGACTCTTCACGCCTGATCGAAGCGGTAAAACACAAAGTAAGCGCAGGCGAAGTCAAACACGACATTACAGAAAGTATGCTGGAGATAGCCACCGGCGTATGCCGCAACATCGATCAGGCAGCGCATCAGTTTGCCGCTATGCACCCGGTGATTTTACAGGCGGCGGCAGAGCATCATGTGCAGATTTGCGGCGGTGGCACCCACCCTTTCCAGAAGTGGCAGCGCCAGGAGATCTGCAGCGATGAGCGCTACAGCCGCACGCTGGAGACCTTTGGTTATCTGATGCAGCAGGCGACGGTATTTGGTCAACATGTGCACGTCGGCTGCACCAACGGCGATGACGCAATCTATCTGCTGCACGGCCTTTCCCGTTTCGTGCCGCATTTTATTGCCCTCAGCGCCTCATCGCCCTATATCCAGGGCACCGATACCCGCTATGCCTCGTCGCGGCTGAATATTTTCTCATCGTTCCCGGATAACGGCCCCATGCCGTGGGTGGCGAACTGGCAGGAGTTTGAGGGGCTGTTTCGCCGCTTAAGCTACACCTCAATGATTGAGAGCATTAAAGATTTGCACTGGGATATTCGTCCCAGCCCGAATTTTGGCACCGTGGAAGTGCGGGTGATGGACACGCCGCTGACGCTCTCTCACGCTATTAACGTTGCCGGTTTTATCCAGGCGCTGTCGCATTGGCTGCTGGCGGAGCGGCCGTTTAAACACCAGCCGCAGGATTATTTATTATATAAATTCAACCGCTTCCAGGCCTGCCGCTACGGGCTGGAAGGGCTGATAACAGACGTGCATACCGGTGAGCAATATACCATTGCCGAGGATCTCACTCGCCTGCTGGAAAAACTCGCTCCGTCGGCGGATAAGCTGAATGCGCGCAGCGCGCTGGATGAGCTGGCGAACGTGGTTAAACGCGGGAAAAGCGAAGCGCAACTGATGCGCGAGTTTATCGCTGATGGCGGTTCGCTTATTGGGCTGATGCAGAAGCATGCCGAGATTTGGGCGGCCAGTTAACTTTTTCGCATATATATTTAACCGCAACTGAAATAACCTGCAAATCAGCAGGTTATTTTTTTACTTATAAAAGAAGCATAATCCCTAAGTAGTAGCGAGAATTTAACGGAATTGATAAATATCAACCAGGGCTACATTAAGAATAAAGCCTGCCGCCTCGACTCCGATAACACCTTAAAGCAAACAGGAAAGAGGCAATATTATGCGTTGGATTTACCGTTTATCGATGAAATTAAAATTAGCACTGGCTTTACTGCCTCTGTTGTTTGCTCTTATCTGGTTAGCCAGCAGCGGCATCCTGGCCCGCGTTGAGACAGGCCAGCAGATGGGCACCATCATCACCTTAACGGACCTTGCCAAAAATGCCGGCAGCGTTATTCATGAATTACAAAAAGAGCGCGGTATGAGCGCCGGATATATCGGTAGTAAAGGCCAGCAATTTAGCGCTGAATTATCTGCACAATATATTCTTTCGGATAAAGCGCTTGAACAATTAGCCGGAGCGTTAAAACAATTCCCCCTGCAGCGGGCAAATAACGATATACGTCATGCCCTTGAGCAATATAAACAGCACCAACAAGGCATCAGCGAATTTCGCCAACGCCTTCGCGCACAAAGCGTTACCGGCACCGAATCGCTGGGCTGGTATAGCGCCATCATTAACGACTTATTGAATGTGGTGGGCGGCATTAGCCAGCTCACTGATAACGGGGAAATCGTTAACCAGCTGGCGGCGTTTTACAGCGTACTGAATGCTAAAGAGCAAACCGGCGTTGAACGTGCATTGATGTCGAACGTATTTTCCGCCGACCGCTTTACCGACAGCCAGTTCCGCCAGCTTAATGAAGCGGTGGGCAAGCAGACATCATGGCTGGCGGCGACCCGCGCGTTTAGCACGCCGGAAGTAAATGAAGCACTGGAAGCCCAGCTAAACGCACCGCAGGCAACGCGGGCGCTGGAGATGCGTCAGCAGGCGATCGAGCATGTTGCCAGCGGCGGTTTTGGTATAGCCCCAACGGACTGGTTTACCGCCCAGACCGCGCGTATTAATACACTGAAAGCGGTGGAAGATGCGGCGGCCAACAGGCTGCTGCAAACGGCGCAGCGGCTGGCGGATAATGCCTGGCGGGATGTTACCCTCTTTGCGGTAATCAGCGTCGCGGCCCTCGCCATCGCGCTGTTCTTCGCCGTGCTGGTGGCCAGCAGTATTCATCGCCAGTTACACCACTCCCTGACCACAATTGAGGGTATGGACGGCGATCTGACGCAGCGCCTTGATGTGCCCGGCAGCGATGAGCTCTCCTTACTCAACCGCGCCTATAATCAGGCGATTGAAAACATTCAGCATATCGTTAGCGAAATAAAACAGGGGGCGGGCGTGCTGCGCGGTGCCAGTTCCGAAATCGCCAGCGGTAACCAGGATCTCGCCTCCCGTACCGACCAGCAAGCGGCCTCGCTGGTCGAGACGGCCGCCAGCATGGAGCAGATCGCCACGGCGGTTAATCTGACGGCGGATAATGCCAACGAAGCCAAACGACTGACGGAAGAGATGGAACAGCAGGTGCTGGAAGCGAGCCGCATCGCCGGCGAAGCGAGCCAGAGCATGGTTGCCATCCGTGGCTCCAGCGAGCAGATTTCCAATATTGTCAGTTCGATTGACGAAATCTCTTTCCAGACCAACCTGCTGGCGTTGAACGCGGCGGTAGAAGCCGCGCGCGCCGGGGAGCTGGGCAAGGGCTTCGCGGTGGTAGCCAGTGAAGTGCGTAATCTTTCCCAGCGCTGCGCCAACGATGCGCATCAAATTCGCGAACTGGTGAGCAAAAATATGGAGCAGATCCAGCAGGGCGTCACGCTGGTACAGGCCTCGGATCGCGCTCTGCAATCGGCGAAAAACCATACCGGCCAGATGCTGACCTTTGTCAGCGACATTGCCCATGCGGCGAGTGAGCAGTCGCTGGGCGTGGCACAGGTTCACGAGGCGCTGAACCAGCTTGAGCAGGTCACCCAGCAGAATGCCGGGCTGGTCGCCAGCGCGGCCAGCGCCAGCCAGCTGCTGGATCGGCAGTCGGAAACCATGTCGACGCTGGTCGATCGCTTCGTAGTGGCATAACTCAGGGCGGGGAACGTTGCGCAGCGGGCAGCTTTCCCCGACAATACTGTTTTTCGCCAAAGACTCATGCTTATGAAACCTGCATCTCAACCACTGCTTACCCTGGCCGGTATCCTGCTGATGGCTTTTCTCTCCGTGCTATTGCTCCCCGCCCCTGCGCTGGGTGTGCAGCTGGCGCAAAGCCTGGTCCAGCGCTTTCATCTGCTGGATATGACCCAGCTCTATATCATCCTTTATTGCCTGTGGTTTCTGCTGCTCGGCACGATTGAGTTTTTTGTTTTGCGCTTTATCTGGAAACGCTGGTTCGCTGTCTGAACAGGCGTTTTTACTCTTCCCTGCCCTGATGCGGCGGGGATAGATTTATTCCCGCTTTAAAAATCCTCGCCTCATTCATTCAAATTTATTGAACACTACCGGCAAATAGTTCCGCTTTTTCTTTCTACATCACAGGTCTATCCTTTTTTCATCAGGGCGAAACGGCTCATTACGAATAACAATGGCCCGCAGGTTGGCCGTAAACACACTTAACACTTTCGTTGCACACAGGCTAACCATGAACCCATTACAGAAATTTTTTAGCGCTTTGTTTCCGCAGGCCGCTGGCAACAGCGAAGCGGACGTGCCGTCAACTTCAGGAGTGACCATGTCAGACAATTTTCTCGCTTTAGCAAAACAACGCCGCACCATTTATGCCCTCGGTAAAAACCTGCCGGTGGCGGAAGAAGTTGTGATTGAAACCATCAAAGAGGCGATTCGCCAGGCACCTTCGGCGTTTAACTCACAGAGCTCCCGCGCGCTGATCCTGTTAGGTAAAGAGCATGTGCAGTTCTGGGAACTCACGCGTGAGCAGTTGAGAAAGATCGTGCCGGAAGAGAGCTTTAAAGCCACCTCCGATAAACTGGACGGCTTTGCCGCAGCGGCGGGTTCCGTGTTGTTCTTTGAAGATCAGGAAGTGGTAACGCGCCTGCAGGAACAGTTTGCCGCCTATGCGGATAACTTTCCGATTTGGTCAGAACACAGCACCGGTATTGCCCAATACGCTGTCTGGCTGGCGCTGGCGGAGAAAGGCATTGGCGCGAATCTTCAGCACTATAACCCGCTGGTTGACGCCGATGTGCAGCGCACCTGGGGTATTCCGCAAAACTGGAAACTGCGCGGCCATATGAACTTCGGCTCCATCGAAGCACCAGCGGGCGATAAAGCCTTTATGGACGACGATAAACGCTTTGTGGTTGCCCGTTAAGCGTCACGCTTATTTAACGCTCCTCGCACGCCGCGAGCGGTGGATATAAAAAAGCCGCCTTCAATTTTGAAGGCGGCTTTTTAGTGCAGCAAGCAGATTACTGCTGGCTTTCGCGCTCAGCGATAAAGCCTAACGCTTTGTTAATGCGCGCAATGCTGCGGGACTGGCCGATGGCGTGCACGGTGACGTCCAGCGCCGGCGACTGGCCCGCGCCGGTTACGGCCACGCGCAGCGGCATCCCCACTTTGCCCATGCCCACTTCCAGCTCATCGGCGGTCGCCTGAATAGCGTGGTGAACGTTTTCTGCCGTCCAGTCAGCGATCGCCGCCAGCTTATCGCGCACCACTTCCAGCGGCTGACGCGCCACCGGGCGCAGATGTTTTTTCGCTGCGTCAGCATCGAATTCATCAAACTCTTCGTAGAAATAACGGCAGCTCGCCGCCATCTCTTTCAGGGTTTTGCAACGCTCGCCCAGCAATTTCACCAGTTCAAATAGCTGCGGCCCGGTATGGGTATTGATGTTTTCCTGCTCGATATGCCATTGCAGGTGCGTCGCCACATACTGCGGATCCAGCGTGTTGATGTAGTGATGGTTCAGCCACAGCAGCTTGTCGGTGTTAAAGGCGCTTGCGGATTTACTTACCGCACCGAGGGAGAACAGCTTGATCATCTCTTCACGGCTGAAAATCTCCTGATCGCCGCTCGACCAGCCCAGGCGCACCAGGTAGTTGAGCAGCGCTTCCGGCAAATAACCGTCGTCGCGATACTGCATAACGCTGACCGCGCCATGACGTTTAGAGAGTTTTTTGCCGTCGTCGCCGTTAATCATGGAGACGTGGGCATAGACCGGAACCGGCGCATTCAGCGCTTTCAGGATATTGATCTGGCGCGGCGTGTTGTTGATATGGTCTTCACCACGGATCACGTGGGTGATCTCCATATCCCAGTCATCGACGACTACGCAGAAGTTATAGGTCGGCGATCCATCGGTGCGGCGAATGATCAGATCGTCGAGCTCGAGGTTGCTGAACTCAATCGGACCACGAATCTGATCGTCAAACACCACGGATCCGTCCTGCGGGTTGGCGAAGCGCACCACGCACGGCTCATCGGCGGCATGCTCGCTGTGATCGTGGCGGCAACGGCCGTCGTAACGCGGTTTTTCGCCGTTCGCCATCTGCGTTTCACGCAGCTGCTCCAGACGCTCTTTTGAGCAGTAGCATTTATAGGCGGTGCCAACTTTCAGCATCTCGTCGATCACCGCGTTGTAACGGTCAAAGCGTTTGGTCTGGAAGTAAGGGCCTTCGTCCCACTCCAGGTTCAGCCAGTTCATGCCATCCATAATGGCTTCAATCGCTTCCGGCGTGGAGCGCTCAAGATCGGTGTCTTCAATACGCAGCACAAACTCACCGCCGTGATTACGTGCAAATAGCCAGGAGTAAAGAGCAGTGCGCGCGCCGCCAACGTGCAGATAGCCGGTGGGGCTTGGCGCGAAGCGAGTTTTGATTTTCATGAAATGGCCTTACGTTTATAAAGATGCCGACCGTCGGCACTAGCTAAAATGAAAGTGGGCGATATTCTATCACTGTGGGCTGATTCCTCAATGTTGTTGCCGCAATGAGGGGCTTATCGGGCTATTTTGTTTAGAAATCATGCTCTCGCGACGGTTAGTATCGCGGTTTGTTTAATTTTACGACGAACGAACAATTTCTTTTGAAAAGGCGTTGACTCATTTTCAACTCTCCCTATAATGCGACTCCACACAGCGGGGGTGATTAGCTCAGCTGGGAGAGCACCTCCCTTACAAGGAGGGGGTCGGCGGTTCGATCCCGTCATCACCCACCAC
>NZ_JXAG01000011.1 GCF_000814905.1 Enterobacter sp. Bisph1 | reverse complement strand
ACGCCTTCCGGCAGTTCGATGGTGCCAGTCACGTCAGTTGTACGGAAGTAGAACTGCGGACGGTAGCCTTTGAAGAACGGAGTATGACGGCCGCCTTCGTCTTTGGACAGGATGTACACTTCAGATTCGAATTTGGTGTGCGGCTTGATGGAACCCGGCTTAGCCAGTACCTGACCACGTTCGATTTCTTCACGTTTGATACCACGCAGCAGAACACCAACGTTCTCACCAGCACGGCCTTCGTCCAGCAGTTTGCGGAACATTTCAACGCCGGTACAGGTTGATTTCGCGGTATCTTTGATACCAACGATTTCAACTTCTTCACCAACCTTGATGATACCGCGCTCTACACGACCGGTAACAACGGTACCACGACCGGAGATGGAGAATACGTCTTCGATCGGCAGCAGGAACGGCTTGTCAATCGCACGTTCCGGTTCCGGGATGTAAGAGTCCAGGTGACCAGCCAGTTCGATGATTTTCGCTTCCCACTCAGCGTCGCCTTCCAGCGCTTTCAGAGCAGAACCACGTACGATCGGGGTGTCGTCGCCCGGGAAATCGTACTGAGACAGCAGTTCACGAACTTCCATCTCAACCAGTTCCAGCAGCTCTTCGTCATCAACCATGTCGCATTTGTTCAGGAACACGATGATGTACGGAACGCCTACCTGACGACCCAGCAGGATGTGCTCACGAGTCTGCGGCATCGGGCCGTCAGTCGCAGCAACAACCAGGATCGCGCCGTCCATCTGCGCAGCACCGGTGATCATGTTTTTAACATAGTCGGCGTGGCCCGGGCAGTCTACGTGTGCGTAGTGGCGAGACGGGGTGTCATATTCAACGTGAGACGTGTTGATGGTGATACCACGTGCTTTTTCTTCCGGCGCGTTATCGATCTGGTCGAATGCGCGAGCAGAACCACCGTAGGTTTTTGCCAGAACGGTAGTGATTGCAGCAGTCAGCGTTGTTTTACCATGGTCAACGTGGCCGATAGTACCGACGTTAACGTGCGGTTTTGTACGTTCAAACTTTTCTTTAGACATCGATTGTCCCTCTAAGACACGGATAAATCGGTGATATCACCACATCAACCAGGCAACACGCCCGACTCGTTGAATGCTAATAACAGAGAGAAACCAGGGAGGAGAAGTGAAGTGGTGCTGATACCCAGAGTCGAACTGGGGACCTCACCCTTACCAAGGGTGCGCTCTACCAACTGAGCCATATCAGCACGTCTTGGAGCGGGCAGCGGGAATCGAACCCGCATCATCAGCTTGGAAGGCTGAGGTAATAGCCATTATACGATGCCCGCATCCTGAAACTCGGCTACCCAGTACTTTCTGTATTGTCGGGAGAAGATTCTCTCCCTAAGAGCTGATTCACTACTGACACCAACTCAGGTTACGTTTTAGCGTAACCGAAAATGGTGGTGGGGGAAGGATTCGAACCTTCGAAGTCTGTGACGGCAGATTTACAGTCTGCTCCCTTTGGCCGCTCGGGAACCCCACCGGACTTGATGGTGCCGACTACCGGAATCGAACTGGTGACCTACTGATTACAAGTCAGTTGCTCTACCTACTGAGCTAAGTCGGCATCAAGTAGCGCGCATTCTAGGGAGACACGGGAATTGATGCAACAAAAAAATTGCACAAAACGCTCTATCGCTCACATTTTGCACGACAGCACGAAGAAACGCTGTAATTTCATGCAACATCGTGGAAAAAAACACCCTTTTTTGCAATTTGCAGAGGCCTTTGCTCATTTTTATGCCTGCACGGATGCATCACTTTCGCGCCCTTGCGCAGTGCAGAGTCCTTATTACAGTGCACAGAAATGCCTCCGGTGATGCTCCTTCGTAAGCGTTAGTACGAAACCGTGAAATGGATCACAAATTGCATTGTGATTAACACAGCCTCACCGGAGAGACGCTTATGAAGATTGTCTTGTTAAACGCAGCCACCCTGCCGGTCTATTATCCGGAGCTTGCCCACTTACTACTTGATGCACTGCATAGCGGCGCGTCGCTGGGCTATCCACGCACAATTAGCCGGCAAGAAGCGGAAAGCCTCTTTTATGCTTTACGCAGCGAACTGGAGAAAGGCGAGCGGCTGCTGTGGATCGCGCGCGATGAGCAAGGCGTGGTGGGCTGTATTAGCCTGCAGCTGCCACTACAATCTGAAGCGCTTAACCGGGGGAATATCAAATTATTATTGGTACATCGCCGCGCTCGCCGCACGGGGATTGGCAAAAAGTTGCTTACTGAAGTTGAGAAGACGGCCTGGACACGTCAGCGGGGTTTATTGTCCCTTGAAGTACAGGCGGGTTCTGTCGGTGAAGCGTTTTACCGGTCGCAGGGCTATCGTTGCCTCGGCGAAATGCCGGATTTTCTGGGTTCTTCAGACGGTTATTACCATCCAGCCGCGATATTCTTTAAACGTTTATTCGCGGTAAATCAGACGGTTCGTTCTATTGCCAGTTAACGTGTGGAGCGTGATGCACTCTGCGGTATGCATCACCTCGGCGCGTTTTTTCATATTATTCCCCGTTATCTGGTGTTAATCTCCTGCCCATTGTTCCCACTTAATTTCAATAACGTCGTGCCATAGCATTATCGACAATGTCTCTGCCTCGCTGCTTACATGACGCTAACGCAGCGAGTGATAATGGCAGGCTAATAAAAGCTTATGAGTAAAAAAGAGCAAACGTTAATGACGCCCTACTTACAGTTTAATCGCAGCCAGTGGGCTGCGCTGCGTGACTCTGTGCCAATGACGCTGACCGAAGGCGAGATTGCGAGATTAAAAGGTATTAATGAAGACCTTTCTCTGGAAGAAGTCGCTGAAATATACCTACCCCTTTCTCGTTTACTCAATTTCTACATCAGTTCGAACCTGCGTCGACAAGCAGTACTTGAACAATTTCTCGGCACCAATGGGCAGCGGATTCCCTATATCATTAGTATTGCCGGAAGCGTCGCGGTAGGTAAAAGTACCACCGCTCGCGTCTTGCAGGCATTGCTCAGCCGCTGGCCGGAACATCGCCGTGTCGAACTCATCACTACCGATGGTTTTTTGCATCCCAATCAGGTGTTAAAAGATCGGGGATTGATGAAGAAAAAAGGCTTTCCGCAATCTTATGATATGCACCGCCTTGTGCAGTTCGTCTCCGATATTAAATCCGGCGTGACGAACGTCACCGCTCCGGTTTATTCACATCTTATTTATGATGTTATCCCCGATGGTGATAAAACCATCGCACAGCCGGATATTTTAATTCTTGAAGGGCTGAATGTTTTACAAAGCGGCATGGATTATCCGCACGATCCGCATCATGTATTTGTTTCTGACTTTGTGGATTTTTCGATTTATGTTGATGCGCCGGAAGACCTTTTGCAGAACTGGTATGTGAACCGTTTTTTGAAGTTCCGCGAAGGCGCGTTTACCAATCCTGATTCTTATTTCCACAATTACGCTAAATTGTCTGAAAAAGAAGCCGTAGAGATTGCACTGTCTTTGTGGAAAGAAATTAATGGATTAAATCTTAAAGAGAATATCCTGCCCACGCGCGAACGCGCGAGCCTGATTATGACAAAGAGCGCTAACCACGCAGTAGAACAAGTTCGGCTGAGAAAATAAGCCTGGAGGGAGCCGCCTGGCTCCCTTTGCATTATTCTGCGCTACGCAGTGATATCTCTCCCCCAACCCAGGGTTTAATCACACCGTCTTGTTCCAGCAACAAAGCCCCTTGCGAATCGATGCCACGCGAAATACCGAATATCTCTTTTTCGCCAATGATCAATTTAACCGGACGGTTAATAAAGTTATCCAGCGTTTCCCAGCGCGAAAGGAAAGGCGTTAGCCCTTCCTGCTCAAAAATCTGCAACGCGGCGCGAAGCTCGATGATTAACCGTGACGCTAGCTGGTTACGATCGATGCGTACCCCGGCTTCCTGTAGGTTAATCCAGCTCTGGCTGATATCCTGGGCCTGCGCTTTACGCATCACAAGATTAACGCCGGCACCGATGACAATCTGCGCAGCATCACCGGTTTTACCGGTAAGTTCGACGAGGATACCGGCAAGTTTTCGATCCTGTAGATAAAGGTCATTCGGCCATTTAACCCGAACGTGTTCGGCGCCTAAATCACGGAGCACTTCGGCCATAACAATACCGATAACCAGACTCAAACCAACCGCTGCCGCAGGACCTTGCTCAAGGCGCCAGTACATTGAAATATAGAGATTAGCACCGAACGGGGAGATCCATTTGCGCCCGCGTCGCCCACGTCCAGCCTGTTGATATTCAGCCACACATGCGTCGCCGGAACGTAAATCGCTCAGGCGATCCAATAGATACTGGTTGGTGGAATCAATGACCGGCAGTACCGCAACAGAGCCTTGTACAACTTGGCTACGGATAAGGTTTTCATCCAGCAACTGAATAGGCTCAGGTAAGCTGTAACCCTTTCCAGGCACGGTAAAGACATCCACACCCCAGTCACGTAACGTCTGGATGTGTTTATTGATAGCGGCGCGGCTCATACCTAAGCGCTCGCCAAGCTGCTCGCCAGAATGAAATTCGCCATCCGCCAGAAGGGAGATGAGCGTCAATGGAACCGTATTGTCTTTCATGCAATCGTCTCTACCGCATTCACCTCACCGGCACGGCCAATAAAGCGCACTTCCGGTTCCAGCCAGATAGCAAATTTCTCACCTACACGCTGGCGAACAAGATGGGCAAGGCGCACCACATCTTCGCTGGTCGCTTGCCCGGTATTAATCAGCACTAAGGCCTGTAAATCATGTACGGCAGCGCCGCCGAGCGTTGTACCTTTTAGCTGGCATTGATCGATAAGCCATCCTGCGGCTAATTTCATGGAACCATCCTGCTGCGGATAATGTGGCGCCTGGGGAAACTGTGCGAGCAGCAGGCTGGCTTGTTCAGCGGTAATGACCGGATTTTTGAAGAAGCTACCTGCGTTGCCGTTCACTTTTGGATCCGGCAATTTACTGGTGCGCATTTTGCAAACAGTATCGAATACCTGTTGTGGCGTTACGCTGGCGGGATCGAGCCGGGTTAAATCACCATAGTCCAGAACCGGTTGCCATGCTTTTGCTAAACGCAAACCAACGGCGGTAATGGCATAGCGGTTCTGATATTCGTGCTTAAAGATACTGTCACGATAACCGAAACGGCAGGCTTCGTTGGATAAGCGTAGCGGCTTACCGCTGTTAAGTTCTACACAATCGACATAATTGCAGACACGCTGCAACTCTACGCCATAGGCTCCAATATTTTGGATGGGTGAAGAGCCTACGCATCCGGGTATGAGCGCCAGGTTTTCGAGACCCGGCAGGCCTTTTTCCAGCGTCAACTGCACAAGGTTATGCCAGTTCTCCCCCGCGCCGACATGCAGAAGCCATGCATCGGCTTCTTCCTGAATATCAATGCCTTTAATACGGTTGATAATGACAGTTCCGGAAAAATCTTCCAAAAACAGCACGTTGCTGCCCTCTCCAAGGATCAGGACGGGTTGCTGGTTGCGCATCGCAGACTGCCAGGCCGTGAGCAGCTGTTGCGTATTTTCGGCACAGACGATGTGTTGAGCCTGGCGATCAATACCAAAGGTATTCCATGGCTTAAGGGAGAGATTCATTCGCGCTTTCCTGATGCAAAAACACGGCTAGTTTACCGCATCCGTAAGACGAGCGCTTGTGGTGTTTGGTGGGGTTTATCGCGGCGGAAGAAACGCAAAAAGGCCATCCGTCAGGATGGCCTTCTGCTTGTTTGATGCCTGGCAGTTCCCTACTCTCGCATGGGGAGACCCCACACTACCATCGGCGCTACGGCGTTTCACTTCTGAGTTCGGCATGGGGTCAGGTGGGACCACCGCGCTGTTGCCGCCAGGCAAATTCTTTGTGCTCTGTCCTGTGTCTTTTGCACCGCTACGGCGTTGGCTGCGTTCGTGAGCGTCAGTCACATACTTCAGTATGCTCCTTCCGTCACGTCACTTGCCGCCTTGTCCCGGCGCAAAATC
>NZ_JXAG01000010.1 GCF_000814905.1 Enterobacter sp. Bisph1 | reverse complement strand
TTTAAATTGAAGAGTTTGATCATGGCTCAGATTGAACGCTGGCGGCAGGCCTAACACATGCAAGTCGAACGGTAGCACAGAGAGCTTGCTCTCGGGTGACGAGTGGCGGACGGGTGAGTAATGTCTGGGAAACTGCCTGATGGAGGGGGATAACTACTGGAAACGGTAGCTAATACCGCATAACGTCGCAAGACCAAAGAGGGGGACCTTCGGGCCTCTTGCCATCAGATGTGCCCAGATGGGATTAGCTAGTAGGTGGGGTAACGGCTCACCTAGGCGACGATCCCTAGCTGGTCTGAGAGGATGACCAGCCACACTGGAACTGAGACACGGTCCAGACTCCTACGGGAGGCAGCAGTGGGGAATATTGCACAATGGGCGCAAGCCTGATGCAGCCATGCCGCGTGTATGAAGAAGGCCTTCGGGTTGTAAAGTACTTTCAGCGGGGAGGAAGGTGTTGTGGTTAATAACCGCAGCAATTGACGTTACCCGCAGAAGAAGCACCGGCTAACTCCGTGCCAGCAGCCGCGGTAATACGGAGGGTGCAAGCGTTAATCGGAATTACTGGGCGTAAAGCGCACGCAGGCGGTCTGTCAAGTCGGATGTGAAATCCCCGGGCTCAACCTGGGAACTGCATCCGAAACTGGCAGGCTTGAGTCTCGTAGAGGGAGGTAGAATTCCAGGTGTAGCGGTGAAATGCGTAGAGATCTGGAGGAATACCGGTGGCGAAGGCGGCCTCCTGGACGAAGACTGACGCTCAGGTGCGAAAGCGTGGGGAGCAAACAGGATTAGATACCCTGGTAGTCCACGCCGTAAACGATGTCTATTTGGAGGTTGTGCCCTTGAGGCGTGGCTTCCGGAGCTAACGCGTTAAATAGACCGCCTGGGGAGTACGGCCGCAAGGTTAAAACTCAAATGAATTGACGGGGGCCCGCACAAGCGGTGGAGCATGTGGTTTAATTCGATGCAACGCGAAGAACCTTACCTGGTCTTGACATCCACAGAACTTGCCAGAGATGGCTTGGTGCCTTCGGGAACTGTGAGACAGGTGCTGCATGGCTGTCGTCAGCTCGTGTTGTGAAATGTTGGGTTAAGTCCCGCAACGAGCGCAACCCTTATCCTTTGTTGCCAGCGGTTCGGCCGGGAACTCAAAGGAGACTGCCAGTGATAAACTGGAGGAAGGTGGGGATGACGTCAAGTCATCATGGCCCTTACGACCAGGGCTACACACGTGCTACAATGGCGCATACAAAGAGAAGCGACCTCGCGAGAGCAAGCGGACCTCATAAAGTGCGTCGTAGTCCGGATTGGAGTCTGCAACTCGACTCCATGAAGTCGGAATCGCTAGTAATCGTAGATCAGAATGCTACGGTGAATACGTTCCCGGGCCTTGTACACACCGCCCGTCACACCATGGGAGTGGGTTGCAAAAGAAGTAGGTAGCTTAACCTTCGGGAGGGCGCTTACCACTTTGTGATTCATGACTGGGGTGAAGTCGTAACAAGGTAACCGTAGGGGAACCTGCGGTTGGATCACCTCCTTACCTGAAAGAACCTTTCTCTGTAGTGTCCACACAGATTGTCTGATGAAAAGTAAATAGCAAGGCGTCTTACGATTGAGACTTCAGTGTCCCCTTCGTCTAGAGGCCCAGGACACCGCCCTTTCACGGCGGTAACAGGGGTTCGAATCCCCTAGGGGACGCCACTTGCTGGTTTGTGAGTGAAAGTCACCTGCCTTTATATCTCAAAACTCATCTTCGGGTGACGTTTGAGATATTTGCTCTTTAAAAATCTGGATCAAGCTGAAAATTGAAACGACACACTGTGTCTGTTCTCCGTAAATAAGAACAGACAAGCGGTGTGTTCGAGTCTCTCAAATTTTTGCAATCAGAAGTGAAACATCTTCGGGTTGTGAGGTTAAGCGACTAAGCGTACACGGTGGATGCCCTGGCAGTCAGAGGCGATGAAGGACGTGCTAATCTGCGAAAAGCGCCGGTAAGGTGATATGAACCGTTATAGCCGGCGATGTCCGAATGGGGAAACCCAGTGTGACTTGTCACACTATCATTAACTGAATCCATAGGTTAATGAGGCGAACCGGGGGAACTGAAACATCTAAGTACCCCGAGGAAAAGAAATCAACCGAGATTCCCCCAGTAGCGGCGAGCGAACGGGGAGCAGCCCAGAACCTGAATCAGCATGTGTGTTAGTGGAAGCGTCTGGAAAGTCGCAGGGTACAGGGTGATACTCCCGTACACAAAAATGCATGTGCTGTGAGTTCGAAGAGTAGGGCGGGACACGTGGTATCCTGTCTGAATATGGGGGGACCATCCTCCAAGGCTAAATACTCCTGACTGACCGATAGTGAACCAGTACCGTGAGGGAAAGGCGAAAAGAACCCCGGCGAGGGGAGTGAAACAGAACCTGAAACCGTGTACGTACAAGCAGTGGGAGCCTCATTTATGGGGTGACTGCGTACCTTTTGTATAATGGGTCAGCGACTTATATTCTGTAGCAAGGTTAACCGAATAGGGGAGCCGAAGGGAAACCGAGTCTTAACTGGGCGTTAAGTTGCAGGGTATAGACCCGAAACCCGGTGATCTAGCCATGGGCAGGTTGAAGGTTGGGTAACACTAACTGGAGGACCGAACCGACTAATGTTGAAAAATTAGCGGATGACCTGTGGCTGGGGGTGAAAGGCCAATCAAACCGGGAGATAGCTGGTTCTCCCCGAAAGCTATTTAGGTAGCGCCTCGTGAATTCATCTCCGGGGGTAGAGCACTGTTTCGGCTAGGGGGCCATCCCGGCTTACCAACCCGATGCAAACTACGAATACCGGAGAATGTTATCACGGGAGACACACGGCGGGTGCTAACGTCCGTCGTGAAGAGGGAAACAACCCAGACCGCCAGCTAAGGTCCCAAAGTCATGGTTAAGTGGGAAACGATGTGGGAAGGCCCAGACAGCCAGGATGTTGGCTTAGAAGCAGCCATCATTTAAAGAAAGCGTAATAGCTCACTGGTCGAGTCGGCCTGCGCGGAAGATGTAACGGGGCTAAACCATGCACCGAAGCTGCGGCAGCGACACTATGTGTTGTTGGGTAGGGGAGCGTTCTGTAAGCCGTTGAAGGTGTCCTGTGAGGGGTGCTGGAGGTATCAGAAGTGCGAATGCTGACATAAGTAACGATAAAGCGGGTGAAAAGCCCGCTCGCCGGAAGACCAAGGGTTCCTGTCCAACGTTAATCGGGGCAGGGTGAGTCGACCCCTAAGGCGAGGCCGAAAGGCGTAGTCGATGGGAAACAGGTTAATATTCCTGTACTCGGTGTTACTGCGAAGGGGGGACGGAGAAGGCTATGTTGGCCGGGCGACGGTTGTCCCGGTTTAAGCGTGAAGGTGGAATGACCAGGCAAATCCGGTTGTTCTTAACACTGAGGCGTGACGACGAGGCACCACGGTGCTGAAGCAACAAATGCCCTGCTTCCAGGAAAAGCCTCTAAGCTCCAGGTAACATCAAATCGTACCCCAAACCGACACAGGTGGTCAGGTAGAGAATACCAAGGCGCTTGAGAGAACTCGGGTGAAGGAACTAGGCAAAATGGTGCCGTAACTTCGGGAGAAGGCACGCTGGTGTGTAGGTGAAGTGACTTGCTCACGGAGCTGAAACCAGTCGAAGATACCAGCTGGCTGCAACTGTTTATTAAAAACACAGCACTGTGCAAACACGAAAGTGGACGTATACGGTGTGACGCCTGCCCGGTGCCGGAAGGTTAATTGATGGGGTCATCCGCAAGGAGAAGCTCTTGATCGAAGCCCCGGTAAACGGCGGCCGTAACTATAACGGTCCTAAGGTAGCGAAATTCCTTGTCGGGTAAGTTCCGACCTGCACGAATGGCGTAATGATGGCCAGGCTGTCTCCACCCGAGACTCAGTGAAATTGAACTCGCTGTGAAGATGCAGTGTACCCGCGGCAAGACGGAAAGACCCCGTGAACCTTTACTATAGCTTGACACTGAACATTGAGCCTTGATGTGTAGGATAGGTGGGAGGCTTTGAAGCGTGGACGCCAGTCTGCGTGGAGCCAACCTTGAAATACCACCCTTTAATGTTTGATGTTCTAACGTGGACCCGTGATCCGGGTTGCGGACAGTGTCTGGTGGGTAGTTTGACTGGGGCGGTCTCCTCCTAAAGCGTAACGGAGGAGCACGAAGGTCAGCTAATCCTGGTCGGACATCAGGAGGTTAGTGCAATGGCATAAGCTGGCTTGACTGCGAGCGTGACGGCGCGAGCAGGTGCGAAAGCAGGTCATAGTGATCCGGTGGTTCTGAATGGAAGGGCCATCGCTCAACGGATAAAAGGTACTCCGGGGATAACAGGCTGATACCGCCCAAGAGTTCATATCGACGGCGGTGTTTGGCACCTCGATGTCGGCTCATCACATCCTGGGGCTGAAGTAGGTCCCAAGGGTATGGCTGTTCGCCATTTAAAGTGGTACGCGAGCTGGGTTTAGAACGTCGTGAGACAGTTCGGTCCCTATCTGCCGTGGGCGCTGGAGAATTGAGGGGGGCTGCTCCTAGTACGAGAGGACCGGAGTGGACGCATCACTGGTGTTCGGGTTGTCATGCCAATGGCACTGCCCGGTAGCTAAATGCGGAAGAGATAAGTGCTGAAAGCATCTAAGCACGAAACTTGCCCCGAGATGAGTTCTCCCTGAGACTATAAGTCTCCTGAAGGAACGTTGAAGACGACGACGTTGATAGGCCGGGTGTGTAAGCGCAGCGATGCGTTGAGCTAACCGGTACTAATGAACCGTGAGGCTTAACCTTACAACGCCGAAGATGTTTTGGCG
>NZ_JXAG01000001.1 GCF_000814905.1 Enterobacter sp. Bisph1 | reverse complement strand
AAAAAAAAATAAACCTGTCATGGGCTGGTGACGACCGTGATAAACCTGCTGTTACCGATGAAGTAAATGCTATCCATCAAGCTATTGATGACTGGTACATCCAAGATTATCAAACCTATAAAAACATAGTTAACAATCAGAACAGCAACTATATAAATGGCACTGAAATATATGCCAAGATTGCATTATTAACTAAAACAAACCCTTACGGAGAAAAAAACTTTATTTCAATCAGTAATGAAACCGTAAGTAAAAAGTACAAACCGTCGTTACTTATGACTATATCATTAATTCTGGCCGTTATTTTCTCCTCCTCGTACCATATAATCAAAAGATCTGTTTTTGATTATAAAAAAAAGTTAAACCGGTCTTTTTATTAGCCTATAACGATTAATAACCGTATTCCCAAAACATCCGTTATATGCCAGATGCACAAAAGCCCGCCAATAGTGGGCTTCCCGATAAACCTCACGTTTCTAAGGGCAGTCAGAGCTAACATCCCCCTTCCATTACCTGACTACTTTCCCGTGGTGCAGGGCCAGTTGCCGCCTTTTTTATGCCCATGAAGCATCCGATTGGCCATCTCGCGATCTCCATTTTTAAGATACATACATAACTTCATTAGACCATCTACAGCTGACTGATGCCGTAACTCACCTTTATCATGAAGCTTCAGAACCGTGGATATATAAATCTGTATTTCAGCCTCATCAGGCCCGTTTTTTTTACTGTATTAAATGTTTTTGCTAGATCCATTTACCACTC